>NZ_JAPSLH010000064.1 GCF_031180965.1 Chelativorans sp. | reverse complement strand
CGTGTTAGGACCGAGCCGGAAGATTTTGAGGAGCGCAAGAGGGAGGCTGATGAAGGTCGGAATCGACATGGGAGTGGCATCCTCCGCCCCGGGAGGACAATCGGCACTGCTCGATCTGGAAGAGCTTCTGGCGACGCGTCTGCTCGTCCAGGGCAATTCCGGCTCCGGCAAGTCGCATCTCCTGCGCCGACTTCTCGAGCAGAGCGCCGCGCTGGTGCAGCAGGCCATCATCGATCCGGAGGGCGATTTCGTCACGCTCGCCGACAAGTTCGGCCACGTGGTCGTGGATGCCTCCCGCAGCGAGGGCGACCTTCAGCGCATTGCCGCCCGCGTTCGCCAGCATCGGGTCTCCGTGGTGCTGAGCCTGGAGGGCCTCGACGCGGAGGCGCAGATGCGCTGCGCGGCGGCCTTCCTCGGCGGTCTCTTCGATGCGGAGCGCGACTACTGGTATCCGATGCTCGTAGTGGTGGACGAGGCGCAGCTCTTCGCCCCTGCTGCCGCCGGCGACGTGTCGGACGAGGCCAGAAAAGTCTCGCTGGGGGCCATGACCAACCTCATGTGCCGCGGCCGCAAGCGCGGGCTCGCGGGCATCATCGCCACGCAGCGCCTCGCCAAGCTCGCCAAGAACGTGGCGGCGGAAGCCTCCAATTTCCTCATGGGCCGGACCTTCCTCGACATCGACATGGCGCGCGCGGCCGACCTGCTCGGCATGGAGCGCCGCCAGGCCGAGATGTTCCGCGACCTGGAGCGCGGCCATTTCGTGGCCCTCGGCCCCGCCCTTTCGCGCCGGCCGCTGCCGATCCGCATCGGCGCGGTCGAAACCTCGACCCGCAGCGGCACCTTCAAGCTCATGCCATTGCCCGAGCAGCCCAAGGAAGAGGCCCGTGATCTCATCTTCAAGGCCGGCGAGGATGAACTGGCCGCTCGTCCGATCATGCCCCGCCGGGCGCCCCCGCCGCCTCCGGCCCCCTCCACCAACGATCTCCTGGCCCAGCTCGCCCGCACCCGGCCTGCCGCCGCAGCGGACGCGCCGCCCGAGGAGACGGAGCAGTCCAAGGCCGAGCGCGAGGCCGCCCTCGATGCGATCCTGCGGGAGATTCTGGACGATCCGGAGGCCGCCTTCCGCTCGGTCGCCGTCCTGTATCAGGACTTCCTGGTCCGCTGCCGCATCCGCCGCATCTCCGGCGAGCCGTTGAACCTCAACGCCTTCCGCCGCCGTCTGGCGGTCGCCCGCGCGGGGGTCGACACGGCCACCGCCGAAGGCTCCGAATGGGACCGCGCCGTCGCCTTCGCGGCGGATCTCGCGGAGGACATCCAGGGCATCTACCTGCTCATCGCCCGCGCGGCCATGGAAGGCTCGCCCTGTCCCCCGGACGGCGAGATCGCCCGGGCCTGCGGCAGCCGCTCGCCGGGTAGGGCGCGGCGCCTCATCGCCTATATGGAAAGCCGCAACATCGTCGTCACGCGCAACGACCCGCGGGGCCTTCGCATCATCGCGCTGCCCGATCTCGGCTGGGAGACCGGGCCTGGC
>NZ_JAPSLH010000063.1 GCF_031180965.1 Chelativorans sp. | reverse complement strand
CGGCTGCTTGGCTGCGGCGAGGCCCTTGCGGATGGAAGACGCCATCGACGCCATCGTGGCGGCGGAGCACGCGAAGCGCCCGGTGACGGCGGTGCTCATCGACGAGGTCCAGTTCATGACCGCGGACCAGATCCGCCAGCTGGCCTGGATCGTCGACGAGCTGAAGATTCCCGTCATGGCCTATGGGCTGAAGAACAACGTCTACGGGACGCTGTTCAGCGACGCGATCGTCGCCCTGATGGCGCTTGCCGACGACTTCCAGGAGATCAAGCAGCTCTGCCATTGCGGCCGCAAGGCCACGATGATCCTCAAATACGACCGCAACGGCGAGGCCGTGCGCTCGGGCGAGGTGGTCGAGATCGGCGGCGAGGGCCGCTACGTCTCCGTCTGCCGGCCTCATTGGACAGCTGGGGATATCGGCCCCGCCGCCCGGCAATTGCTGGCTCAGCCGGTCGCGGCGGAGTAGTCGACAAACCTTCCCGTCGTGGCAGGGCTCCTCCCGACCATCCCGATCGGAAGGGCTCAGCGCTTCACAGCATCGGGATCACCGAATCAAACCCGGGGCGAGGAAGCGGCGCCGTCGTTCCCAGCGGCAGGAGCCCACCAGGCCTGATGGCGTCGTCAAACGTCCTGCTTCACCCGCGCCCGCGGATGGGCCGCATTGAAGGCGTCCATCAGGCGGGCCGCATCCACCTTCGTGTAGAGCTGCGTGGTCGAGAGCGAGGCGTGGCCCAGAAGCTCCTGGATGCCGCGCAGGTCGCCGCCCTTGGCGAGGAGATGGGTGGCGAAGGAGTGGCGCAGGGCATGAGGCGTGGCGCTGTCCGGCAGGCCGAGCGCACCGCGCAGCTCCTCGACCGCGAGCTGGATGATGCGCGGCGAGAGCGGCCCGCCGCGGGCGCCGACGAAGAGCGGCCCTTCCGGCGGGATCGCATAGGGGCAGAGCTGCAGATATTCCTCGACGGCGCGCTGGATCGGCGCAATCACCGGCACGCTGCGCATCTTGCCGCCCTTGCCCATGACCGTGACCGTATCGATCCCGTTGACCGGCGCATCGCGGCGCTGCAGCCCCAGGGCCTCCGAGATGCGCAGGCCCGCGCCATAGAGCAGGGAGAGCACGGCCGCGTCCCGCGCCAGGATCCAGGGCTTGCGGTTCTCGGATGCCCGCGTCTCGGCATCCGTCACCGCAACCGCCGAGGAGGCGGAAAGGGGGCGCGGCAGGTTCTTGTCCACCTTCGGGGTGCGAATCGCCGCGAAGGCCGAGGCCGTGCCATGGCCTTCGCGCTCCAGGTGCCGGGCGAAGGAGCGCAGGGCCGCGAGCTGGCGCATGAGCGAGCGGCTGCCGACCGAATCCATCCGCCGGGCGGCCAGGAAGGCCCGGATATCCATCGGCTTCAGGCCCAGGATGCCCTTCACGTTCGGCGGCTCGCCGAGATGGTTCGTCAGGAACGCGAGGAATTGGCGCAGATCCCGCCCATAGGCCTCGACGGTCTTCGCCGAGAGCCGCCGCTCCTTGGCGAGCGACGCAAGCCACGCCATCGCCTCGCG
>NZ_JAPSLH010000049.1 GCF_031180965.1 Chelativorans sp. | reverse complement strand
CCGGCAGATCACCAGCGATGGGGCGACTTGGCTCGATCGGGAACTGGCTTCACCCACAAGAACATCGCTGGCCGAGGTGGGATTCGGCCGTGAGGTGAGGGAGGCGATCGACCGGCGCCGGCAGAGCCTCGAAGACATGGGCTACGCGACCCGGCTGCCCAACGGTTCCCTGCGTGCACCGCGCGACATTCTTGAGCGCCTGGAACGGTCCGAGATCGCGCGCGTGGGCCGTGCGCTGGCGGCCGAGCGTGGCCTCACCTTCATTGAAGCCAAACCGGGCGAGTATGTGAGCGGCCGGCTCGCCGGCGTTGCCAACCTCGCCTCGGGCCGTTTTGCCATGCTCGACAACGGCCTGGGGTTCCAGCTCGTGCCTTGGCAGCCTGTGCTGGACAACCGCATCGGCCAGCATATCACGGGTGTCATGCGCGACGGGGGTGGGCTCGAGTGGCGCTTCGGCAGGAAGCGCGCGCTCGGCCTGTGATGGCCATGTCAGTCATCCCGCGACCTGATGTGTGTTGAACGGCAAGGGTGGGGCCGACTACGGCCTGTCCGGTTCTGGCTGAAATACTCAGAAAGCCGACGTTCGGCCAACGACCCCATATACGTCGTTCTGAGGCCTCCGGCGTCTCCCCCGAAGCGGCCATTCGAACAGCAGAAATATTCCCGTTCTCCATCTCCGATCAGCCATTTTGGAAAGGGCAATCCGGAACAGATTTTCGGAAAGCCTGCGCCGCTTCCGTGGTTTATTTCGGTCTGACCTCGACCATCCCGTTGGAGGTTCTTTTTTTGGGAAGCGCCCGAGAGTCACTGCTGGGGTGAGCAATTACCTCCCTTGCCGGGCCTTGGTCTGACGTGTCAGCCGCGATCGGCGGACTGGGCGATTTCCTGCCTTAACTGGTCGACCTTCGCGCCCGCCCACTGCCGGGCGTCGTCGCCGAACACGAGCCGCGATGGTGCCTCGCCCTGCGAAGCAAGCGCTACGATCTGCGCGGCGAGCAGCTTCGGATCGCCCGGTTGGTTGCCGCTGGCCTCGTCCACGAATGATCTATACTGCGCAATCGCCTCGGCATAGTCTGGAATGTCGATGCTGCCGAAGCGCGCCGACTTCCGGTCCATGAAGTCGGTACGCAGCATCCCCGGCTCGATCAGGAGCGAGCGGACGCCCAACGGTGCCAACTCCTGCGCGAAGCCCTCCATCCATCCCTCGACCGCGAACTTCGACGCCGAGTAAACCGCCCCCCCTGCGTTCGAGACCAGCCCGCTGACCGACGAGATGGTGACGATGAGGCCTGAGCGACGCTCACGCATATGGGGGGCGACCGCGCGCGCGACGTTCATCGTGCCGAACAGGTTGACCTCGAACTGGCGCCGCACCGCGGCATCGGTGAAGGTCTCGAAGAAGCCCAGTTCGGCATAGCCGGCATTGTTGACCAGCACGTCGATCGCACCGAACCGCTCGATGGTCTCGACGGCGACCGCGTTCGCGGCTTCAGCGTCCGTGATATCAAGCGCGAGGGCCTGCAGACGATCGTGTTCGCCCCCGAAGGCATCGCGCACTGCATCAATGGACCGCGCCGTTGCCACCACCGTTTCGCCCGCATCGAGCGCGGCGCGCGTGATCTCGCGTCCAAGTCCCCGGCTTGCGCCCGTTACCAGCCAAATATTGCTCATCATCTGCTCCTCGTTTCTTTTGCTGTCACAAACTAGGTAGGTGTGCTAATTGGTCGAGATAATGGGCTAATAAGTAACAAGCTCCAGTAGCAGGATTTATCAATGCGCCCGGATCAACTCGGCGACCTCGCCGTTTTTGCGGCGATTGCTTCCGACCGCAGCTTCACGCGTGCCGCAAAGCGGTTGGGCGTCACGCAGTCGGCATTGAGCCAGACCATGAAGCGACTGGAGGGCCAGCTCGGTTTTCGCCTGCTCTCCCGCACAACGCGAAGCGTCGCTCCGACCGCTGCCGGCGAGCGCCTGCTCGCCACCTTGTCGCCGGCACTGGCCGGATTGGACGACGAGATCGAGGCGCTGTCCCATACACGCAGGGCAGCGATTGGTACCGTCCGTATCACGACGGGCAAACACGCTGCGGACACAGTACTGTGGCCGATTCTGCCATCCTTCATGCGCCGCCACCCCGGCATTGAGGTGGAGGTGTGCGTGGAGGACGGGATGACGGACGTCGTGGCGGGCCGCTACGATGCGGGCATCCGGCTCGGCGAGCGATTGGAGAAGGACATGATCGCGCTGGCGGTGGGGCCCCCGCTTCGGGTCGCGGTGGTTGCCACTCCCGGCTATCTGAATGACCACCCAGCTCCGGTGGAGCCGGCCGACCTCACAGGCCATCGCTGTATCGCCTATGGCGACACGCATAGCGGCCTATCTCCGTGGTCGTTCGAGCGCGAGGGCCATGCGGTAACGGTCAGGCCAGGCTGCGGGCCGGTGTTCAACGACGGGGGCCTTCTGGTGGCCGCCGCCCTTGAGGGTTTCGGCATTCTCTACATCCTGGAGGATCTGGTGGCGGCGCCGATCGCCGATGGCCGTCTCGTCCGCCTTCTGGAGTCGTGGTGCGAGCCGTTCGCCGGCTACCACCTCTATTACCCCGATCGGAGGGGGACGACGGCCTTCGAACTGTTCAAGGAGGCGCTTCGAGAAAGCAGGGCCGTGTAACGGCTTGGCCAAACGTCGGCGTCGCTTCTCGAAACTCGATCGTTGCCGGAAAGTTCGCGGAACTCCGTCAAAGGCGGCTTTATCTAATACCAATCCCGAAGCGGACGGGAAGCTTTCCACTCCAAGATTGACAGGCAAGCAACATAGCCCGCGCGTCAAAGCGGCCATCCTGATGTTTCGGATGGCCGCTCAACATCAGATTTCGGTTCGCTCGGCCAGGAGCAATGCGTCCTCCACGTCGACACCAAGATATCGGACTGTGTTCTCAATCTTGGTGTGGCCAAGCAGGATCTGTATGGCGCGGATATTGCCCGTCGCCTTGTAGATCATCGAAGCCTTCGTGCGACGGAGTGAGTGCGTGCCGTATTCCTCTGGACGCAGACCGATCGCCGTCACCCATTCGTCGACCAGGCGCGCGTACTGCCTCGTGCTCATGTGGTGCGTGTGATCGATCCGGCTCGGGAAAGCATAGTCCTCAATCGTGCCGCCGCGCCGTTCGAGCCAGCCCCGCAGGCTTGCTCTTACGTCGCCGGTGATTTCGAACTGGACTGGTCGACCGGTCTTCTGCTGTATCACGATCGCGCGAGTCCTGATTTCCGGTCCGGCGACCACATCGCGAATTCTGATCTTCACCAGGTCGCATCCACGAAGCTTGCTGTCGATCGCAAGGTCGAACAGGGCGCGGTCACGAATGCGGCTCTCGCGGTCGAGGAAGAAGCGAACGGCCCAGATCTGTTTCTGCGTGAGCGGACGCTTTGTCCCCACCTTCTTTCCCGCGTTCCAAGCAGCGCGCTCGCGGATAGCATCATCGAATTGAGAGTGGCCCATGTGAGTTCTCCTTGGCCAAGATTGGCCAAGGGAAAAACGGGATCGCCAGCATCACAGCTCCGGGGCCGGAAGCTGCCTGTCCGGTTGCAGGCCACAAACCAGACAAGCTGCCATTTGCACTGATGCCAATGCAATCTGCGAGCTGCTTCAAGGCTAGGCACGTCTGAGCTGATCCATTCCGCGCACAGCCATAGAGCATGATCAGGACCTGTTCGCTGCGTTGGGTTCCGGCGCCGACGGAATTGATCAGCTGCGTCGCGGGATCAATAGCGCATCATTTTCGCAATTAAGGAGATATCACGGGCAGTAATGCAAACTGGGGAGGCTCGCGGAGCCATCCTCGCCTCCCTCGTCGGCTCGGCAAAAAAACCTTCTGCTGTGTGTTTTCATAAGCATCGGTGTGATCTCGGCTCGAGAGTTTTGTATGATCTCGGACCGGTTGCGAGAAACGCGTGACCTGCTCCAGCCTATTCGCGCTTGGCTCTTCAACCCGACCGCGAAGCTGCTGCGGTGTTTCATTGCAACTGCTTCCTCCGTCGCACAGCCGGTGCGAGACCGAGGCAAAGGCGAAGATTGCACGCGGCGGCCAGGAACATTGAGGAAGACAAGGAGGATGCGGCCGATGTCAGCGATCGAATCGGTCAAGATAGTCTGCACGCGCGGCCTCGTGCTTGCGCCCGTAGCAGCACTGCTGCTCAGCATGGCGCTTCTTTTGTTGGGTATTGGCTTGCTGGGAACCCTGCTAGTCGTCCGCGCAGGGCAGGAAGGCATTTCCAGCGAAATCATCGGCGCGATGATGTCCGCTTACTTCGTCGGTTATGCTGTCGGCGCGCTGTTCCTGCCGCGCGTGATTGTCTCGGTCGGTCATGTAAGGACCTTTGCAGGCTTTGCCGCCATTGCGTCAATGACGGCGCTGCTTCACGTCGCATCGGTCGAACCCTTTGCATGGGTGCTGCTGCGCATTCTGACCGGCCTTGCCTATGCTGGCATGATCCTTGCAACCGAAAGCTGGCTCAACGCACATGCCGTCCCGTCTACGCGCGGACAACTGCTGTCGATCTTCGGCGTCGTATCGATGGCCGCGTGGGCTTTGGGCCAGGCACTCCTCAACGTGGCCGCACCCGAGGGAGTGGCGCTGTTCCTCATCGTGTCGCTGCTGATATCGGCGGCCGTCGTGCCGATCACTCTGCTGCCGAGCCGTGCACCGGTGGAGGTAGAGCAGGAGCCGGTTCCTTTCCGTGACCTTCTCTCCATCTCCCCGTTAGCGACGAGCGGTGTATTCCTGGCCGGTCTCGCAATCGGCGGGTTCTGGGGCATGGGGCCGAATTTCGCCCAGCGGGTCGGTCTTGACGTCGGTGGTATCTCGGCTTTCATGGCCGCTGTGCTTGGGGGGACACTCGTCCTGCAGTGGCCTCTCGGATGGATTTCTGACCGACTGCCACGCAACCTTATTATCGCTGCCGCGGCGCTGGGAGCAGCCCTCGCCGCTATCGGTATCTCTTTGGCGGCGGAAGCCCCCCTTCCGGTGCTGCTGGCTGTCGGCGCCCTCTTCGGCGGCTTCGGCATACCGATCTATTCCTTGTGCGTCGCCTTGGCCAATGATGACCTGTCGCCGGGCCGGCTGCTCGGCACCGCGCGTGGCCTGCTCCTGCTCAATGGGCTCGGCACAGCCGCAGGACCGCTCGTCGGCGGCCTGGTGATGAACGTCGCCGGACCGGGAGGGCTTTTTCTCTCCGCGGCGTTCTTGTTGGCAGTGCTGGCGGTGGCGGCCATTCTGCGTCCGCAAATCCGCCGCTCGCGTGCAGCGATGTCGGCGCGTTGTCCGCACACGCCACTGATAACGCTGTCGCTCGACGCGATGCTGCAGCAACAGCAAGGCGGGTCGAGTCGCGAAACGCCAAAGCAGGCATAAGTTTCACGATGAGGCGGGCAGCGTAATGCGTGAGACTGTGGCTTACCAGATTCTGGCGGCAAATCGACAGCACTGATGCCTAGCCATAGCGGGCTGCCAACATCTGCGATCGCGCGGGAACGATGACTCGACGATCGCGGGTGCCAAGATGACGACGCGCGATTTGTATTGCTTGGGGCGACTGGCCATCCCGGAGATACGGCGCCCATCGTCGGGTGTTCGGCCTATCGATGGCGATCCGCTATGCGAGCGTCACAGGAATGTGAGCAGCGCCGCTTGTTCGCCGGCGGGACCAGGCCCATTCAGCAACTGCACAAGAAGTTCTTCCTGGATGTCGTGAGAAGCTACGGTCTTTCGTCCTTGGGACATAGAGGCTCGACAATCAGGCCGAGGAGGCTGTTTCGATGGGTACGGTGCAGGCGCAAGCGATCATGTCTCTGGATGGCTACATCGCCAAGCAGGACAACACGATCGGCCGGTTGTTCGACTGGCTCCAGAACGGCGAGGTCGCCCTGCCGACCCCGGCCGGAGACTTCGAAGTCCACCTCAGCCCGCCGAGCGCAGAGTACTGGCGGCAGTGGGTTTCCTCGCTGGGGGTATTGGTCTGTGGCCGCACCTTGTTCGATGTGACCAATGGTTGGCACGGTCGGCACAGCCTGGATAGGCCCGTCGTCGTGGTCACGCACCACGTCCCCTCGGACTGGGTCGAAGCTCACCCCGACGCGCCATTCTCCTTTGTGACGGACGGAGTGCAAGCCGCGATCGCACTTGCCCAGGAGATTGCTGGCGACCGCGTCGTCTCCGTCACCGGAGGGACCATCGCCAAGCAGTGCCTGGAGCTGGGGTTGCTGGACGAAGTGGCCGTCAACCTGGTGCCAGTGGTGATGGGTGAAGGCAACCGCCCCTTCTTCGGTCAACTCTCCTCAAACGACATCCTGCTCGGCAAGCCGACCGTATGCGTGCAGGGGGACCGCGTGATCCACCTGGTCTTCCCGGTGCAACGATGACGGGAACCATGGGCCACTCGTGAACCTGTCGCCTGGCGCGCGAGCGGGCTCCTTCATCGCCTCGAACGAAACAAGCTGAACCTCGTGAGGCCGGCCCACTTCTTCCAGCGCCCGGCGTACGCGCATGTCGTGCGCAAGTCCCTGGCCTCAGTGGGGTGACGTTTCAAAGGCGGCAATGGTGGGCTTCATGGAAAGCTTCAGTTGAATTCCTCATTCCGACGAGAGGAAGGCGCGTGATTGCGCCGATGCTATACAAGACGGACTCAGACGTGCAGGGTGGGCCGATAGATGAGTTCCTGGATAGGCCATCGAGTGTCCGGCTCTCTCTCTCTCTCTCTCTCTCTCTCTCTCTCTCTCTCTCTCTCTGGCCCAGGTGAAGTCGGCCGCGCCCCCGAAAAATTGGTTCCGTTCCGGTCTAGCCGGTGATCACGTGAAAGAGCGTCACCTGGACGCGATCGACCAGACCGGCGGCCATCAGCGCCTGGTTCATCGTTAAGCTGGCGTGCGAGCGTAACAGCACATTGAACTCCTCCTTGAGCCGGGCGACGGCGTCGCCGCTTCCGAGGGTTGCGTCCGGCCAGTCGAGGGGGCCTCCCGCCAGCGCGACCGGCACCGCGCAGGCGATTGTGTCGTATTACCGGAAGGACCGGTAAGCGACCCTATGCAGCGTTCGCCTGTTCGACCTGAAGGGGTCGCTCCGTGGCGTTCCCTGATGCTTGTCGAATGCGAAGGACGGAGCGCTTCGGCGGGGCCTTGAAAAGACGGCCATACTCGCGGGTGAACTGCGAGACGCTTTCATAGCCCACCTCGAATGCCGCGCTGCTTGCAGAGAAGCCCTCATCCAGCATGAGGCGGCGCGCCTCGATCAGGCGAAGCCGCTTCTGATACTGTCCAGGTGTCAGCGAAGTCATGTACCTGAAATGCTTGTGAAAGGCGGTGAGGCTCATCGCTGCTGCCGCGGCCAGACGCTCGACAGGCACGCGCGATCGATACTCCTCCCTGAGGATGGCGATCGCTGCCGCCAAACGGCCCTCATGGCCGTCGGGGGCCGCAAGGGCCCGCAAGGCTTTGCCGTGCTGCCCGGAGAGAAGCCAGTAATGCAACTCTCTCATGATCCCAGGGCGCAGCAGCGGCGTCGCGTCAGGAATGTCGACCAAGCGCATCAGCCGCGTTGCACAATCCAGAACCGCCGCATTCGTGACTTCGGCGAACAGGGTGCGTATCTCCGACGGAGGCTGCGCGCGCATTTCGCCCAGATGCGCTGCGAGCTCACGCAGGGTCGCCATCTCGAGTTCGACGGCGACTGCGATATAGGGCTCGTCCGGGCTCGCCTGCACGATCCGGCCCACAACTGGCATGTCCGCGCTCACGATCACCGACTGTCCGGCAGAGAAGACACGCTGCTCCCGCCCAACCGTCATGCGTTTGGCACCCTGCAGAACGAGGCAAACTAGCGGGCGATAGACCGAATGCAGATCGCCGGGCGGTGATCCGATACACATCATGCGCAGCCCCGGCACTGGCGTAGTCGCCAGTCCCTCGCGGTTCGCGTGGTGTGCGGCGTACTTGCGAATAGCATCCTTGAGCGCGTCCATGGGATGGGATCTCTCCTGTAGTGCGGGGAGCCTAGCACGCCCGCGAGCGGATATCACCCGACCTGCAGGATTCGGCAAATTTTGCGCATGCTTTGGCAAGCCCCGGCGCGCCCGCACGCGGTATGCAACGTCCGGACAGAAACCAACTCGCTCGAAGAAAGGAGACTATGATGCCTGGACAGAACAAGGTGCAGAGGCGCACCGTGCTGGCAGGTGCTGCGTGGAGTTCCGCGGCACTCGCGATGGGCGCCGCCCACGCTCAAACAGCCGGTCACGCGCCGGCATCGAACGGCAAGGTCGCAATCGTTACTGGCTCCTCCCGAGGCATCGGCGCCGCAACCGCCAAGCGCCTCGCCCGCGACGGATATGCCATCACCGTCAACTGCGAGAAGAACCGCGATCTTGCGGCGGGCGTCGTCAGGGAGATCGAGGCTGCAGGGGGCCGCGCCATCTGGGTGCAGGCCGACGTCAGTGACCCCGATGCCGTAAGGCGGCTGTTCGACGAGAACGAGCGCGCCTTCGGCGGGGTCGACGTGGTGGTGAGCAACGCCGGCATCATGCGGCTTGCGCCCTTCCGCGACATGGCCGATGCCGACGTCAGCCGCATGGTCGACGTCAACCAGAAGGGCAGCTTCTTTGTGCTGCGCGAGGCGGCACGGCGAGTGCGCGATGGCGGTCGCATCCTCGCGCTCTCGTCGAGCATCACACAACTGCGCAGCCCGACCTATGGGCCCTATGCGGCGACCAAGGCGGCTCAGGAACTCTTTGCAAACGTTCTCGCCAAGGAGCTCGAGGGGCGCATGATCTCGGTGAATGCGATGGCCCCGGGCGTCGTGAACACCACTCTCTTCACCGACGGAAAGACGCCGGAACAGATCGCTGGTTTCGCCGCGCGCACGCCGCACAAGCGCCTCGGGGAACCTGAGGACATCGCCGACACGATTGCAGCGCTTTGCAGCGGCGATGGTGCCTGGATCAACGGCCAAACGGTATTCGCGAACGGCGGAATTGTCTGACCCGAGCTATTGATAGAAGGAATTTTCAACGATGAAAACAACAGGGAATACCATCCTCATCACCGGCGGCGGATCTGGGATCGGCCGGGAACTGGCCAGGCGCTTCAATGCGCTTGGAAACACCGTGATCATCACCGGCCGCCGCAGGGAGGCGCTTGAGGAGACGATTGCCGGCCGGGACCGGATGCATGCGATGACCCTCGATGTCGAGGATCCGGAAGCGATAACGGCGTTTGCGAAGCGCGTCACCGCGGAGCATCAGGCGCTTAACGTACTGATGAACAACGCCGGCATCATGCGCCGCGAGGATCTGACCAAGGCGCGCGATCTCAGGGACGCGGAGGAGACGATCGTCACCAACCTGCTGGGGCCGATCCGGCTCACGAACGCCCTGGCCGACCACCTCGCGAGCCGGCCAGACGCCGCGATCGTCAATGTCTCATCGGGTCTCGCCTTCGTTCCGCTCAGCGCCACCCCGACCTACAACGCCACCAAGGCGGCAATCCATTCCTACACGGTCTCATTGCGCCAGCAACTCCAAGGCAAGGTCGAAGTGATCGAGCTTGCGCCACCCGCGGTTCAAACCGAGCTCACACCCGGCCAATCGACCCGCGAGGGGTACATGCCCCTCGATGCCTTCATGGACGAGGCGATGGCGTTGTTCAGGCAGGAGCCGACGCCCAGGGAGATCCTGGTCGAACGGGTGGGGTTCCTGCGCTGGGCGGAACGAGATGGCCGCTTTGATCAAGCGGTCGGGGCGCTCAGCACTCACTGAGCGGCAAGGTGCTCGGCGTGAAACGTCGAAGCATAGGGGGGAATCTGTACCGATCCCGGCCAGGCATGGCGATCGGGACCTCAAACACTCTCAACCTCGCATGAAAAGGCACATACAATGCGTAAATTCATTCTCTTCACTTTTACCCTTGCCATCATCGGGCTCGGCCTTGGCGATGCAAATGCGCAGGGTCACACCGGCTACAATGCTTCGGACGAATTCGGTCCCAGCTCGCAGAACGATCTGCCAGCGGGTCTCAAAGGGCAGTCCGCTGTTTCCGATGCCGGGCACATCACCTCCGGCACCGGGCGGGTGGCGGCCGGTTATCCTGCCCGCGCCCAGCTTGGCAACGCCGACCGGGTATATCGAGGCTACGATGCCTCCGACGACTTCGCGGTTTCAGACGACTAGGAACGGCACTGGCGTCCCTGCATTCAAACCAGAGGCAGCCTCGGTCGAGGCTGCCTCTTTTAAGGCCATCGAAGCGGTGAGCTTCACCGGCGTCACCTTCTCGCCGAGCCAGCCAATCCCTGACGAGCTCGTTAAGAAGCTCGCCCTTGGCTTCTAGAAGGGATCAAAATCTCTGAGCGGGTCGATGTCGGCAAAGCTCTTCGTCAACGCTTGACGCGACGGTTCAGGATGGGGTGAACCTCAAGATTCGGCCCGTGCCAGCGCCTTGGCATTGCTAACGTAAAGCGGAGATCGACTTCGGCAACGGGGCCGTAAGCGGTCGGTCAGCTTTTGGAAGGCAGTGCGAAAAGCGACCCTCAGCTTCCGTACCCGAAGGTCTGCGGAGCACGACGCAGCGACCGGGCAACGCTTGATGATCCGGTCTTTCCAAAATTGCCGCAGGGGACGCGTTGAGCACGCTAACCCCTATGGGCGTCTTTATCATTTCCTTACGTCCCGCTCCCGCATTCACAATCGAAACCTGACCGCAGACGGACATATCCTCTTAAGGGTGATCCTGAGAGGAGTCTTGCAATGCTCGATCTCGTTTTCCTGGCCGTCGGCCTCGGTAAGGATAGACGCGCTGCGCCCGGGAGGACGTAGTCTCTCATGTTCCCGGCCAAGGGTGAAGGCGAACGGGATCGGCTGCCTAGCAGAGTTTCGAAGCAGTCGGATTGTGTGAAGCTGCACAAAGCGGGGCCGGGCTGAGAGACGACGGTTGATCACTCTCCCATCCGCGGGTTGGATACCGCCTTCCGTGTTTCCGTCTCGGGGCTGTCCTCGGTCTAGAGGGCGGGCGTCGAGCGGATTGGCTCGGCCACATAACTAGCGACAGGAGTTCCCCACCGTGGCCCCATCCACGGCACTGTGCAGCGGGTTGCGTCGAGATCGCTACTACGGTGCGACCTCCTGGCCGATGGCCACAGGAAGGCGGCCATCTCGCGCGCGATCGCGGCCACGATCAACGCGGCTCCTTTCCGGCGGTGCTGAGGCGACGATAGCGGGCGCAGAGCCGGACCCTCAGGGTCTCGCTGACCCTGGCTGGGTAGCGGTAGGTCCAGGCCGCTTCAACCAAGGCGCGGCGCGCGCGTCGTTTGCCGGCGAGCGTCAGGCCCGACCGGCGAACGGTATCGCCAGTCGAGCGCTCCCCCGGAACTAAGCATTTGCGGCGCAGGTCGTCGGCTGCGGCCTCCCGGGCCCGGACCAGATCGCGGACAGCCTCGTGGGTCACTTCCGGCACCCACACCCGGCTGCAGCCGCGCCAGCGTGACCGCGTCCCCTCGGATTGTCTTGATCCGCTCTCCACACGGCCGTAGCCTTCTCGTGCAGTTCCAGGCTCGCCGTCCGTTGGATGGCGCGAACATGGGCAGCTCGCCCTCTTCGGTGCGCACTTGGCAGAGTCGAAGTGGAAGTAGCCGATGGGTAGCTCTTGAACTTCCCTTTGGCCGGCGGTCGCCGGAATACCGCCGCCCGCTGCCCGACTACCAGCTGACGTCACCGCCACCCCTCAAGGCCACTATGACCTCATGGCAGGCCGACACCGGATGATAATCGGTCTTGGCCGGAGGGCTCTTCTCATTGCTATACTTCCGCCCGAATCGGTCGAGAATGCGAAACCAGCCGCCATGTTCGTGGTCGATGAAATGCCGGTCGGCATATTCCCAGCCGCGCTCGTACCAATCCCAATATTGCCGCCGCCCCGTCTGCAGCGCGAGCAGGGCGGCGGCAGCTATCATTTCGGATATGACCCAATAGTAGCGGTCCGTATCCAGGATGCCGCCGTCGGGAGCAAAGCTGTAGTGCATGCCCTGGGCCTCTCTATCCCAAGCCTTCTCCATGGCCGTGTTGAACAGCCGCTCCGCCGACTCGACATGCCAGCCTTCGGGCCGATAGCGATGGAGGATCAAGAGCAGCTTGGCCCATTCGACGAAGTGGCCGGGGAGATAGCCGAAGGGCTTGAACAGATGCCTCGGATCCTCCTTGTTGTATTCCCAGTCCAGGCTCCAATCACTGTGGTAGTGCTCCCAGATCAGGCCTCCTGATTGGGCCGTGAGTTCACTGCAGATGCGCCGCGCCAAGGTGGCGGCGCGATCGAGATAGCGCGCCTCGCCTGTCGCTTCGAAAGCGGCAAGCATCGCCTCGCACATATGCATGTTGCTGTTCTGCCCTCGATAGGCGGGGACAGCCGACCAGTCGCCAGCGCCGATCTCGTCCACATAGAGTTCGGCGTCCGCCTCCCAGAAGCGCGTTTCCAGCAGATCGTATGTTTCGGACACCAGGGCCTGCGCCTGCGGCAGGCCTGTTTTGGCTGCCGCAGCGGCAGCCAGGAGCACGAAGGCATGGCCGTAGCAGTAGCGGGTTGGGTC
>NZ_JAPSLH010000025.1 GCF_031180965.1 Chelativorans sp. | reverse complement strand
GCACCCCGGCACCGCCGGCCTGTCGCGGGCCCTCAGCATGCCTCCAGGTACCGATCCCTGGAGGGGGAGGTTGCCGCCGCTCTCCCGAACACCCGGTGCGCATCCGGTTCCCGCAAGAGCGATGGGAGGGATTGTAAGAGGGCTGCCGGCGGTGGGGATAAATTTTCCGGCGAAAAAATGCGGAAATCGCGCAGGCGATTGTTTTTGCTGCAGATTATTTTTGCGAATCCGGGCGGCGGGGCCGATTCGATCCACACCTGAGGCGCGCCCCTTGACGTGGACAGGTTGAGAGGTGCCGGGATCACCGCCCTCCATCTGTCTTGAGCGGCGGCGTGCCTCTATATGAGGGGCACCGACGAGGAGTTTTGATGATCCGCTTTGCGACCACCCTGTTTCTCCTGCTCTGCCTCCCCGCGGCGGCGACCGAGGCTGGCTGGGCCCTTTTGCGCGAGGGCGGCCAGGTCGTGCTGATCAGCCACGCCAATGCCCCGGGCCAGGGCGATCCCGGGAATTTCGACGTGGAGAACTGCGCCACGCAGCGCAATCTGTCCGACCGCGGGCGACAGCAGGCCCGCCGCATAGGCGCGCTGTTCCTTGCCCGCGCCGCGCCCATCGAACAGGTGCTGACCAGCCGCTACTGCCGCGCGCAGGAGACGGCCGACCTGGCATTCCGCGAGGCGGAGATCTTCGCCGCGCTCGATTATGTGGAGCCGGGGTCGCAAGCTGCCGAGACGCAGACCCAGGCGCTGCGCGAGCGCATCATGGCCTATAGCGGTGCCGGCAATCTTGTCATGATCACGCATCCGGAGAACATCGAAGCGCTGACCGGCGCGCGCCCGCGCGACGGGGAGGCGGTGATCGTGACCCGCTCTGCGGAAGGGATTGCCGTGGCAGCGCGCATCATATTCGGCTAAGAGACTGCCGCCCTTCCGCCTCTGCCCTTTTCCTGCCGCCAAAAAGCGATTAGAGAGCCGCAGACCGCAAAGAGAACTCAATCCCGTTCCGAGGGAAGCCAGTGACGACGACATTCGACAAGGTTGCAGACATCATTGCCGAGACGAGCGAGATCGATCGCGACAAGATTACGCCCGAAAGCCACACGATCGACGACCTGGGCATAGACAGCCTGGACTTCCTCGACATCGTCTTCGCCATAGACAAGGAGTTCGGGATCAAGGTGCCGCTCGAGAAGTGGACGCAGGAAGTCAATGACGGGAAAGTGGCGGGCGAGGAATATTTCGTCATGAAGAACCTGTGCGCCAAGATCGACGAGCTGGTCGCGGCCAAGGCCGCCAGCTAGACCCTTTCCCGCCATCCCGAAGAGGAGCGCATGAGCCCGACCGACGTGGTCATCACCGGAATCGGTATCGTCTCCTCGCTCGGCCTCGGCGCCGAGGCGCACTGGCAGGCGCTGAGCAAGCCCGAACCCGCGCCCGTTCTCGACCGGGAGCGGTTCTCCCCTTACATCGTCCATCCCCTGCCGGAGATCGACTGGAGCACGCAGATCCCGAAGCGCGGCGACCAGCGCCAGATGGAGACCTGGCAGCGGCTCGGCACTTATACGGCGGGACTGGCGCTGGACGATGCGGGACTGAAGACCGACGAGGCCCTCTGCACCTCCATGGACATGGTCGTGGCCGCGGGCGGCGGCGAGCGCGACGTGGCCGTCGACCAGGCGATCCTCGACGCCTCGCTGGCGCGCAACGATCATGACGTGCTGCTGAACGAGAAGCTGACGACGGAACTCCGCCCGACCTTGTTTCTCGCGCAGCTTTCCAATCTCCTGGCGGGCAATATCTCCATCGTGCATAAGGTCACCGGCTCCTCGCGCACCTTCATGGGCGAGGAGGGCGCGGGCGTTTCGGCCATCGAGACGGCGGCCGCGCGCATCCGCTCCGGCCAGTCGACGCATGTGCTCGTCGGAGCGGCGTTCCAGACGGAGCATCCGGACATGCTGCTCGCCTATGAGCTGGCGGGCTATCTGCAGCGCGAGGAGTGGTCGTCCGTCTGGCGGCGCAGCGAGGAGCTCGGCGGCGGCGTGATCACCGGCTCGGGCGCCGCCTTCCTGGTGCTGGAATCGCGCGAACATGCGGAAAGACGCGGCCACGCGGCCTATGCGGCCATCGGCCCCGTCGTCTCCGGACGCGCGCGGCGCAGCGGCAGCGCCCTGCAGACGGAACTTGCCGAAATGATGAACTCCGTCGCGGCCGGCAGGGAACCGCTCATGGCCGTCTCCGGAGCCTCCGGAGCGCATATGGCGACGCAGGCGGAGAAGGCGGCACTCGATTCCCGCGGGGCGGCCGCGCGCGGCTTTTCCTCCCTGACCGGGCATCTGAAGGAAGCGCAGTTCCCCTTCGCCGTCGCGCTCGCAGCCCTCGCCATCCGCAACGGGCAGCCCTACGCCGCCTTCGACGCGGAGAATGAAAGCTCCATCGACGGCGCGCCGAAGGCTGTGCTCGCGACCGCGGTCGGCTACAACTGCTTCGAAGGCATGGGGCTCGTCACCGAAGCCTGAGGAACACGCAATGAGAACCACCGACAGTTTCGGACGCCCGCTCGTCGCAGTCACCGGCATGGGCGTGGTCACCTCGCTGGGCCAGGGCAAGAGGGAGAATTGGACCGCGCTGACCAGCGGACGGTCCGGCATCCATCCGATCACCCGCTTTCCGACCGATCATCTGGCGACGACCATCGCCGGCACGGTGGATTTCCTGCCCGAGAGCAGTCAAGGCGCGAGCGCGCTTACTTTCGCGCTGGCGGATCTCGCCGCTGAGGAAGCGGTCGCGGAGGCCGGCGTTTCGCGGGGCGATTTCGGCGGGCCGCTGTTCCTCGCCGCGCCGCCCGTCGAGCTCGACTGGCACAACCGGCTGCGCCTTTACGCGCAATCGGACCGCTCCAATGGCTGGCGCAGCCTGATCGAGGCCGCCCGCAAAGCCAGGGAAGAAGCGCTTTTCGACGAAGCCCAGTTCGCGGCCATCGCCGACCGGCTGGCGGAGAAATACGGCACGCGCGGGCTGCCGATCACGCTTTCCACCGCCTGCGCCTCCGGCGCCACCGCGATCCAGCTCGGCACGGAGGCGATCCGCCGCGGCGAATGCGACCGGGCGCTGGCCATCGGCGCGGACGGCTCGGCCACCGCCGAGGCGCTGATCCGCTTCTCGCTCCTGTCCGCCCTCTCGACGCAGAACGAGCGGCCGGAAAAGGCTTCAAAACCCTTCTCCAAGGATCGCGACGGCTTCGTCCTGGCGGAAGGGTCCGGCGCGCTGGTGCTGGAATCGCTTGAAAGCGCGCTTGCGCGCGGTGCCGAGGTCCTCGGCATCGTGCGCGGCTGCGGCGAAAAGGCGGACGATTTCCACCGGACCCGCTCCAAGCCCGACGGCTCGCCGGCCATCTCCGCCGTCTATGCGGCGCTGAAGGACGCCGGCATGTCGGAAGAAGAGATCGACTATGTGAACGCGCACGGCACCTCGACGCCGGAAAACGACAAGATGGAGCATCTGTCGCTTTCGACGGTGTTCGGCGAGCGCATGCGGGAGATTCCCATCTCCTCCAACAAGTCGATGATCGGCCACACGCTTTCGGCGGCCGGCGCGGTGGAGGCCGTCTTCTCGCTCATGACCATGCGCGAGGGCGTGATCCCGCCCACGATCAACTATGAGAACCCCGATCCGGCCATCGATCTCGACGTCGTGCCGAACCGGAAGCGCGAGGCCGATGTGGCGACGGTGATTTCCAATTCCTTCGGCTTCGGCGGCCAGAACACCTGCCTGGTGATGGCGCGCGAGGCCGGGTGACGGGTATCCGAGGAGCGAAATAGGGAGCGGCGAATAGGGCGGCGCGGCCGGTTGCCACTTTCTCGACCCTCCCCTATTGGCTATTCGCTACGTCCTGTTCGCTTTCAGCCGAGACCCTCGCCCATGCGCGCACTCCAGCTCGTCGCCGACCGCAAGCTTGAAATCGCCGACGTCTCCCCGCCCCCTCCGCCCGGGCATGGCGAGGTGACGGTGCGGATCGCCGCCGTCGCGCTCAACCATATCGATGTCTGGGGCTGGCGCGGCATGGCATTTGCCAAGCGCAAGCTGCCCCTCACGGTTGGCGCCGAGGCCTCCGGCCGGGTCGATGCGGTGGGCCCCGGCGTGAGCGGCCTCCTGCCGGGACAGCTCGTCTCGATCTATGGCGCGCGCACCTGCGGCCTCTGCCGTCCCTGCCGGGAGGGCCGCGACAATCTGTGCGAGCATGTGGGCGGGGTGCACGGCTTCCACCTCGACGGCTTCGCGCAGGAGAAGATCAACCTGCCCGCCCGCCTGCTCGTGCCCGCGCCGCCGGGCGTTGACGAGATCGGCGCGGCCGTGGCCCCCGTCACCTTCGGCACGGTCGAGCACATGCTGTTCGACAATGCCAGGCTCGAGCCGGGCGAGACCATCCTGGTGCATGCCGGCGGCTCCGGCATCGGCTCGGCGGCGATCCAGCTCGCCAAGCGCTGGGGGTGCACGGTGATCACCACCGTGGGGTCGGACGAGAAGATTGAGCGGGCGAAGGCCCTCGGCGCCGACCACGTGATCAACTATCGCGAGGACCGGTTCGAGGGCGCGGTGCGGAAGATCACCAAGAAGCGCGGCGTGGACGTGGTGTTCGAGCATGTGGGGGCGGACACCTGGGCGGGCTCCATGCTTAGCCTGAAGCGCGGCGGCCGGCTCGTCACCTGCGGGTCGACTTCGGGCGTCTCCACGACCATGAACCTGATGCAGCTCTTCCAGCAGCAGCTGAAGATTCTCGGCTCCTTCGGCTGCCGCATGGAAAACATGGCGGATGCCATGCAGAAGATGGCCGCGGGCCTCGTCGCCCCGGTGATCGACACGGAGGTCGGGTTCGAGGACATCGATCGGGCGCTGCAGCGCATGGAGGGCCGCGACGTCTTCGGCAAGATCATCTTGCGGGTGGATTGAGACCGCCCGGCCCATGAAGCGCTTTCTCCGCAAGATCGGCCGCCGGCTGAGGGGTGTCGACCATTGGCTGACGGGGCAGCTCTCGCTCGCCACGCTCCGGCTCCTGCGCCTTCTGCCGCCGGACAAGGCGCTCGACGTTGCCGAGCGCGTGGCGCGGAAGATCGGCCCGAAGGTCAGCCGGCACCGGGTGGCGATCGACAATCTGCGCCGCGCCTATCCGGAAAAGTCGCCGGCCGAGCTCGAGGCGATCGCCTCCGACATGTGGGCGAACATGGCGCGGCTGGCGGTCGAATATGTCTTCCTCGACAAGCTGTTCGACTATGATCCGGATGCGCCGGCGCCTGGCCGGGTGGAGGTCTCCGGCGCCGAGCTGTTCAGGCGTCTGCGCGAGGAGAAGCGGCCGCATATCTTCTTCACCGCGCATCTGGGAAATTTCGAGTTCCTGCCCATCGCCGCCGCCACGTTCGGGCTTGAGGTCACCTCGCTCTTCCGCCCGCCGAACAACCCCTATATCGCCGACTACATCCACAAGACGCGCCGCTCCGCCATGGGCGGGCTCCTGCCCTCGCGCGCCGGGGCGGCGCTGCAGCTTGCGCGCGTTCTGGAGGAAGGCGGCAATATCGGCGCGCTGGTCGACCAAAAATTCATGGGCGGCGTGCGCACGCGCTTCTTCGGCCGCGAGTGCAACACCAGCCCGCTGGTGCCCAAGCTTGCCCGGCATTACGAGTGCGATGTCTATCCGGCGCGCTGCGTGCGCCTGCCGGGCGGGCGCTTCCGCCTGGAGATCAGCGAAAGGCTCGACCTGCCGCGCGACGAGACCGGCGCGGTGCATGTCGAGCGCACCGCCCAGCTCCTGAACGACGTGGTCGAGGCATGGGTGCGCGAGGACCCCGGCCAGTGGATGTGGTTCCACAAACGCTGGCAGATCCGCTAGGGCGGCTCAGTCCGTTACGACGATGCGCGTATTTCCCGGACCGACGCGCTTTACGAGCGAATAGAGCTTCGCCGCGTTGGAGGTATGCAGCCGCACGCAGCCATGCGATGCCGGCCGCCCGAGCGCCTTCACATAGTTGGTGCCGTGGATGGCGTAGCCCTTGTAGTAGAAGATCGAATAGGGCATCGGCGACATGTCGTATTTGCGCGAGCGCCACATGCGGTGCATACGCGTTGGCTTCCAGCGGCCGCGCGGCGTGACATAGCCCTTGCGCGCCGTGGAGACCGGCCAGCGGTAGAGCACGCGGCCGCCCTGGCTGACCGTCATCACCTGCCTGGACACGCTCACCTTCGCCTCGAGCTTTGCAGCAAAAGCCTCGCCGGCGAAGCAGGCCGTCATCAGAACGGCGGCTACGACGCTCACGAACCCCTTCATGATTCCCTCACCCTCGCTGAGCCTGCCCGGCCAGTATATGCAACCCAAGGTTAAGGCTTTCTCCCGCGCCGCCATCTTCACATGAATGTGAAGCCCCGCCTTGCCAAGCGGGCAAAATCCCGGCTTCATGCCGGCCATGAACGAGATGCTGGCCAAGGCCGTCGCGGCGCGCACGGAAGAGCTCGTCGCCCTCACCGTCGACCTCATCCGCTTCCCGACGGTGAACCCGCCGGGCGAGGCCTATACGCCCTGCGCGGAGTACCTGGCCGGCAAGCTGGCGGCACGCGGCTTCGACACGAGGCTCATCCGGGGGGAAGGCGCGCCGGGCGACACTGACCGCTATCCCCGCACCAATGTGATCGCCCGGCGCGAGGGCCGCGCCGCCGGCCCAACCGTTCATTTCAATTCCCATATCGACGTGGTCGAGGCGGGGGATGGCTGGACCGTAGACCCCTTTGCCGGCGTGGTGCAGGGCGGCAGGGTGTACGGGCGCGGCGCCTGCGACATGAAGGGGGGCCTTGCCGCCTCCATCATCGCCGCCGACGCCTTCATGGCCACCTACCCCGGCTATCCCGGCGCCATCGAGATTTCCGGCACGGTGGACGAGGAGTCGGGCGGCTTCGGCGGCGTGGCGCATCTGGCGAAGCTCGGCTACTTCTCCAGGCCCCGCGTCGACCACGTGATCATCCCCGAGCCGCTCAACAAGGACCGCATCTGCCTCGGCCATCGCGGCGTGTGGTGGGCGGAGATCGAGACGGGCGGCGCGATCGCGCACGGCTCCATGCCCTTTCTTGGCGATTCGGCCATCCGCCACATGGCGGCCGTGCTCGCCGCATTCGAGGAGGAGCTTTTTCCCGCGCTCGACAGGAAGCGGACGGACATGCCGGTGGTGCCGGAAGGCGCGCGCCGCTCGACCATGAACATCAACTCCATCCATGGCGGCCAGACGGAGGACTTCTTCCCCGGCCTGCCCTCGCCCAACGTGGCCGATTCCTGCCGGCTGGTGATCGATCGCCGCTTCCTCATCGAGGAAAGCCTCGACGAGGTGAAGGGCGAGGTGGTCGCGATCCTGGAGCGGCTGAAGCGCGAGCGGCCGCGCTTCAGCTACCGCCTGCGCGACCTGATGGAAGTGCTGCCCACGATGACGGAGCGGGACGCACCGGTGCCGCGCGCGCTTGCGGCAGCGATCCGCGAGGTGTTCGGCAGGGACCCGGATTATGTGATCTCGCCCGGCACCTACGACCAGAAGCATATTGCCCGCCTCGGCCACCTGCATGACTGCGTGGCCTATGGGCCGGGCATCCTCGACCTCGCGCATCGGCCAGACGAATGGGTGGGCATCGACGATATGGTGCAGTCGGCAACGGTGATGGCGATGAGCCTCGACGCGCTGCTGCGCGGCGGAGTTGAGTGAGGCGGCCGCACGCCTCCTCCCCTCGAATGTGAAACCGGAGAAGGTGATTTACTCGCCCCCGGATTCGCGCTTCAATCGGCGCGACAACATGCACCCGCTAAGCGGTGCCGGACGTGGGGAGTGACGGAATGAAGACGATTGCACGGTTTCTTGGCGCGGCCGCCATCCTGCTTGCCTCGGGCACCACGGCACTCAGCGCGCGCACGGACCTGGTGCTGGGCGTGGTGCTCGAGCCTCCGCATCTCGACCCGACCGCCGGCGCGGCAGCGGCCATCGACGAGATCGTCTACGCCAATATCTTCGAGGGGCTCACGCGGATCGGCCCGGACGGCGAGGTGCAGCCGGCCCTCGCCGAGAGCTGGGAGATCTCCGAGGACGGCAAGACTTATACGTTCAAGCTGCGCGAGGGCGCCAAATTCCACGACGGCACGAGCTTCGACGCGGAGGACGTGAAATTCACCCTCGACCGCGCCAGGGCCGAGGATTCCACCAATGCGCAGAAGGTGCTCTTCTCGGCGATCGACACGGTGGAGGTGGTCGATCCGGCGAGTGTGAAGGTGACGCTGAAACACCCGCAGGGCTCATTCCTGTGGAAGATGGGCTGGGGGGACGCCGTCATCGTCGCGCCCGAATCGGCCGAGGGCAACAAGGAGAAGCCGGTCGGAACCGGGCCTTTCAGATTCGAGAACTGGGCGAAGGGTTCTTCGGTCACCATCGCCAGGAATCCGGATTACTGGGGCGAGCCGGTCGCGCTGGAGAAGGCGGAGTTCCGCTTCATCCCCGACGCCGCCGCTTCCGTCACGGCGCTGCTCTCGGGCGACGTGCAGGCCTTCCCGAATTTCCAAGCAGGCGACGCCCTGCCGCAGATCCAGGCCGACCCGCGCTTCGAGGTCGTCATCGGCGCGACGGAGGGGGAAACCGTCCTTGCCATGAACAACAGCAAGGAGCCCTTCAGCAACATCAAGGTCCGCCAGGCGATCTCCCACGCGCTCAATCGCGACGAGATCATCCTCGGCGCCACCTCTGGCAACGGCGCACCCATCGGCTCGCATTTCTCGCCGGCCAGCCCTGCCTATGTCGACCTCACCGGCACTTACCCCTACGACGTGGAAAGGGCCAAGGCGCTGCTCGCCGAAGCCGGACATCCGGACGGGTTTTCCGCCACGCTGAAGCTGCCGCCTCCGCCCTATGCGCGCCTTGGCGGCGAGATCATCGCCTCCCAGCTGCGCGAGATCGGCATAGAGGCGGAGATCGTCCCGATGGAGTGGGCGCAGTGGCTGGAGCAGGTCTTCACCAACAAGGACTACGACCTGACGATCGTCTCCCATACCGAGCCCAACGACATCAACATCTATGCGCGCGACGACTACTATTTCGGCTACGACAACCCCAAGCTCGACGCGGTGATGGCAGAACTCGAGACCACCACGGACACGGCCAAGCGCAACGAGCTCTTCGGACAAGCCCAGCGCATCATCGCCGAGGATGCGGTGAACGGCTTCCTCTTCCAGCTGCCGAAGGTCGGCGTGTGGGACGCCAAGCTGGAAGGGATGTGGGAGAATGCGCCGATCCAGGCGACGGACCTGACGAAGGTGCATTGGGCGGAATAGCCGGGAAAACGGCGTGAGCTTGCCCGCTGCGTTGCCGGCAGCTGCGGCTGTCAGGAAACACCACGTATGACCGCCTATCTCCTCCGGCGTCTGACGATTGCAATCGCCACCCTGCTGGTGGCCTCGCTGGTCGTCTTTTCCATCCTCGAGATCCTCCCCGGGGACCCCGCTCGCATCATGCTGGGCATGAATGCGAGCGCCGATACGCTCGAAGCGCTGCGCACCGAGATGGGGCTCGACCGGCCCGTCGTCGCACGCTACCTCTCGTGGCTCGGCGGGATGGCGACGGGCGATTTCGGCCGCTCCCTCACCTATTCGTCTTCCGTCACGGACCTGGTGCTGGAGCGCCTCGCCGTCTCGCTTCCGCTCGCGGCGATCGCCCTGGCGCTGTCCACCGCCATCGCCATTCCCGTCGGCGTCTTCGCCGCCTCGCGGCGCGGCCATGCCGCCGACACTCTCTCCATGGGCGCGGCGCAGGTGGGCGTCGCCGTGCCGAATTTCTGGTTCGCGCTGCTCCTGGTCTATGTCTTCGCCGTCGGCCTCCGGCTGGTGCCGGCCGGCGGCTTTCCGGGCTGGGGCGAGACATGGGCGAGCCATTTTGAGGCGCTGAAGGCGCTCGTCCTGCCGGCGGTCTCCCTCGCCCTTCCGCAGGCCGCCATCCTTGCCCGCGTCACGCGCTCGGCAATGGTCGAGGTGATGGGTGAGGACTATATCCGCACGGCCCGCGCCAAGGGCCTGCCGCGCCGCGTGGTGCTATGGCGCCATGCGCTGCGCAATGCGCTCATCCCCGTGCTAACCATCATGGGCCTGCAATTCGCCTTCCTCCTTGCCGGCACGATCATCATCGAGAACGTCTTCTATCTGCCGGGGCTCGGCCGGCTCATCTTCCAGGCCATCAGCCAGCGCGACCTGATCGTGGTCGAGGGCGTGGTGATGCTGCTGGTGGCAAGCGTCATCCTCATCAATCTCCTGGTCGACATCTGCTATGCGGCGGTGGATCCGCGCCTGAGGACCGGCCGATGAGCCTCGACCCGGTGTTCATGCCGGCCCCGGAGCGCCATGTCCTGCGCAAGGCGCTAGAGAACCGGTCCTTCCTCGTCGGCCTCGTGATCACCGCCCTTGTCGCGGTGACGGCGCTCGTCTCCTTCGTCTGGACACCCTACGACATCACGCGCCTTTCGGTGGCGAACAGGATGCTCAGCCTCAGCGCCGAACACCCGTTCGGCACCGACCATATGGGCCGCGACATCCTTTCCATGATCATGATCGGCGCGCGCAACTCGATCGCCGTAGCCATTGTGGCCGTCGGCATCGGCATGGGCATCGGCGTGCCGCTCGGCGCCTGGGCGGCGGCGCGCGGCGGCTGGACGGACGAGGTGCTGATGCGCGTGAACGACGTGGTCTTCGCCTTCCCTGCCCTGCTCTCCGCCGTGATGATCACGGCCGTCTTCGGGCCCGGCGCGGTGAACGCCATCATCGCCATCGGCATCTTTAACGTGCCGGTCTTCGCGCGCGTGGCCCGCGCCGGGGCGCTGTCGCTCTGGCCCCGCGAGTTCATCCTGGCCGCCCGTGCGGCGGGCAAGGGCAAGGCGCTGATCACCGTCGAGCACATCCTGCCCAACATCGCCAGCGTGCTTCTGGTTCAGGGAACGATCCAGTTCGCGCTGGCGATCCTGGCCGAAGCGGGCCTGTCCTATCTCGGCCTTGGCACGCAGCCGCCCATGCCCTCCTGGGGGCGGATGCTGTTCGACGCGCAGACCCGCATCGCGGTGGCGCCGCACCTTGCCCTCTTTCCCGGCCTTGCGATCGTGATCACCGTGCTCGGCCTCAATCTGCTTGGCGACGGCCTGCGCGACGTGCTCGACCCGCGCCTGAGGCGGCAGCGATGAGCCTGCTTGAAATCGAGAACCTGTCGCTTGAGATCGGCGACACGCCGATCCTGAAGAACATCGACCTTTCCATCGCGCCCGGCGAGGTGATGGGACTAGTCGGCGAATCAGGCTCCGGAAAATCCATGACGGCGCTCGCCGTCATGCGGCTTCTGCCCCATGACGCGCGGGCGGACGGCCGCGTCACCTTCGACGGCATCGACATCCTTGCCGCACCGGAAGCGGCCATGTGCCGGCTGCGCGGCGACGATATCGGCATGGTTTTCCAGGAGCCCATGACGGCGCTCAACCCGGTGAAAACCATCGGCGAGCAGGTGGCGGAAGGTATCCGCTGGCACACGGGAGCGAACCGCGCCGATGCCGAGGCGCGCGCGCGCGCGATGCTCGAGCGCGTCGGACTGCCGGAGCGGCAATTTCCCTTGACCCGCTATCCGCACGAGCTTTCTGGCGGCCAGCGCCAGCGCGTGGTCATCGCCATCGCCTGCGCGCTGAAACCCAAGCTGCTGATCGCGGACGAGCCGACGACGGCGCTGGACGTGGTGCTGCAGGCGCAGATCCTCGACCTTTTACGCGAGCTGGTGGACGAAAACCGGATGAGCCTTTTGCTCATCTCGCATGATCTTGCCGTCGTCGCGGAGATGACGGACCGCGTCACGATCATCCGTCAGGGCACGGTGATGGAGGCGGGCGAGACGGCACGCGTCCTGTCGAGGCAGGAACACCCCTATACGAGGCAGCTTGCGGAAGCTTCCACGCATGTGCCGGCGCGAGCCAGGGCGCCCGGGCGGGCAGCAGGCGCAGAGCCGCTGCTGAAGGTGGAGGGGCTGACGCGGGACTATCCCGTCCGCCGCGCCTCCCTCTTCTCGCCGGCAAGGACGTTCCGCGCCGTCGACGGCGTTTCCTTCGCATTGGGCGGGGGTCAGTCGATGGCGCTGGTGGGCCGCTCGGGCTGCGGGAAATCCACCCTTGCGCGCATGGTCCTGGCGCTCGACCGCCCGACCTCCGGCTCGATCCGCTTCCTCGGCGAGGAGATCGGCGCACGCAGCGCCGACGAGCTGCGTGTGGCCCGACGCAACATGCAGCCGGTCTTCCAGGATCCCTATGGCTCCTTCGACCCGCGCCAGAAGGTGGAGCGATTGGTCGCCGAACCACTGCACCTTCTGGACGGAAAGCCTGATGGCGCGCGCCGGCGCGAGCTGGTCGCGGAGGCGCTGGAGCAGGTCGGCCTCGCCCCATCCGACATGGAAAAATATCCGCACGAATTTTCCGGCGGCCAGCGCCAGCGCCTCGCCATCGCCCGCGCCATCATCACCCGGCCGAAGCTGATCGTGGCCGACGAGCCGGTCTCGGCGCTCGACGTGTCCATCCGCGCGCAGATCCTCGACCTCTTCGCCGATCTTCGCGACCGGCTGGGCGTGGCCTATCTCTTCATCACGCACGACCTTACCGTCGCACGTGCCATCACCGAGACGGTGATGGTGATGCATGAGGGAAGGATCGTCGAGGCGGGGCCGACCGAGACGGTCCTTGGCAATCCGCAGACGGAGCCGGCGAAGGCGCTGGTGGCCGCCGCGCCCGACCTGCAGCGTGCGCTGGAAAGGCGGCTGGTGCGCTCGGCCGGCTAGATCCTGCCGGAGCGCCCCGATTGCGGCTTGCGGCGCATCCGCCTTTGTGGTGCATAGGCGCGCCACGTCCTCACAGGTTCTCCTTTCATGTTCGAAATGGCCGCGGAAACGGTTTTTCTGCTCGGTCTTGCCGCCTTCTTCGCCGGTTTCATGGACGCGATCGCAGGCGGCGGCGGGCTGATCACCGTGCCGGCGCTGCTGATCGCCGGGCTCGGGCCCGTGGAAGCGCTGGGCACCAACAAGCTCCAGAGCCTGTTCGGCTCCGGCTCCTCGGCGATCGCCTTCGCCGCCAAGGGCCATGTGGATCTGAAATCGCAGCTTCCCGCCGCGGCGATGTCCCTGCTGGCCTCCATCGGCGGCGCGCTGCTCGCCACCATCCTTCCCGGCGAGGTGCTCGAGACGGTGCTGCCGGTACTGCTGATCACGATCGCGGTCTATTTCGCCTTCAAGCCGCGCGTCGACGACATCGACCGTGCGCGCCGCCTCTCGCCCTTCGTCTTCGGGCTGACCGTGGTGCCGCTGGTCGGCTTTTACGACGGCGCGTTCGGCCCGGGCACCGGCTCCTTCTTCATGCTGGCCTTCGTGGCGCTGGCGGGTTTCGGCGTGCTGAAGGCGACGGCGCACACCAAGCTTCTGAACTTTGCCTCGAATGTCGGCGGCTTTGCCGCTTTCGCCGCCGTCGGCGTGGTGTCCTGGAAGATCGGGCTGCTCATGGGCGCGGCGCAGTTCGTGGGCGCAAGGATCGGCGCAGGGCTTGCGATGCGCAAGGGCGCGGTGATCATCAAGCCCCTTCTGGTCACTGTCTGCATCGCGCTCGCGACGAAGCTTCTTCTGGAAGACGGCAATCCGCTCGCCGCCCTGATGGGGTTCTGAGGCCTTCTAGCGCGCCGCGGCGAAGATGGCGTCGCAGTCGAGGTGGTGCTCCAGATGACCGGCGACCGCATCGAGCGCGTCCTGCACCTGCTCGTGATAGCCGGCAGTGCCAGCGGCGATGCCGAACTCGGCCAGGAAGGCCCGGCGGAAGGCATCCGCGCCGAAAAGGCCGTGCAGATAGGTCCCGAAGACCTTTCCGTCGACGGATGCCGCCCCTTCGGGCCGGCCCTCCACCAAGGCCACCGGGCGCGCGCAGTCCGGACCGCTCGTTTCGCCCAGATGGATTTCGTAGCCCGTGAGCGGGACGGAATATTTCGCCGATAGCGCCGAGACGTTGCGCACTGTCTTTTCGGGCGCCATCACCGTCTCCACATCGAGAAGGCCGAGCCCTTCGGCCTCGCGCCGGGAGCCTTCGATGCCCTGCGGGTCCGTCACGCGCCTGCCGAGCATCTGGTACCCGCCGCACAGGCCGACGATCGCCCCGGCTTTCGCCCGATGCGCTTCAAGGTCGCGATCCCAGCCATTGGCGCGCAGGAATTCGAGGTCCGCAATGGTGGATTTGGTGCCGGGAAGCACGACCAGCGCGGCATCCTCCGGCAGCGGCCGGCCCGGGGGCACGAACACCACGGTCACGCCCGGCTCGGCGCGCAGCGGGTCGAGATCGTCGAAATTGGCGATGCGGGAGAGCATCGGCACGGCGATCTTCAGGCCGGAATGCCCAGCGCCCGCCGGCCGCTCCAGCACCACCGAATCTTCAGCCGGCAGCCGCGCCGCCTCGGCGAGCCAGGGCACGACCCCGAAGGAGCGCCAGCCGGTAAAACGGGTGATTGCCGCGAGCCCGGCATCGAAGAGGGAGAGATCGCCGCGGAACTTGTTGATGACGAAACCGGCGATCATCGCCCGGTCCTGTTCGGACAGGATGAGATGCGTTCCGGCAAGCGCGGCGATCACGCCGCCGCGGTCTATGTCGCCGACCAGGATCACCGGCACGTCCGCCCGCACGGCAAAGCCCATATTGGCGATGTCCCGGTCGCGCAGGTTGATCTCCGTCGGCGAGCCAGCCCCTTCCACGATGACGAGGTCGGCGCTCTCGCCCACCCTGGCCCAGGAGTCCATGACGGCGGCAAGCAGGCGGTCCTTGAGCCTGCCATAGTCGCTCGCATGCGCTTCGGCAAAGATGCGCCCCTGCACGACAACCTGCGCGCCGACATCGCTCTGCGGCTTCAGGAGCACGGGATTCATGTGCACGGTGGGCTCGACGCCGCAAGCAAGCGCCTGCAGCCATTGCGCGCGTCCGATCTCCCCTTCCCGCCCCTCGCCGGGAATGACGGCGACGGCGGCATTGTTGGACATGTTCTGCGGCTTGAACGGGCGCACCTTGAGCCCGCGCCGGCGCGCCGCGCGGCAAAGGCCCGCGACGAGCACCGACTTGCCGACGTCGGAGCCTGTTCCCTGGAGCATGACGGCGCGCGCCATTTCTCTCCCCCGTCCGCTGATGAGCCGTGCGGAAGCCCGCATTGCACGCGCCCTCCAATGCACTAAACTTGCCGGGTTAGAAAGCGGCATGTCTGGGAGGATGTCATGGACGCCGTCGCCGAAAGCGTTTACGGGCAGTTCGAGCTCAACGCGGACCAGCGCGCGATCCGGGAGATGGCGCAGAGCTTTGCGGCCGAGCAGGTCGCGCCCTTTGCGCTCGAATGGGACCGGGAGCGCCATTTTCCGGTCGAGGTGATCCGCGCCACCGGACCGCTCGGCTTCGGCGGCATCTATTGCTCGGAGGAGTTCGGCGGATCAGGCCTCAAGCGGCTGGACGCTGTGCTGATCTTCGAGGCGCTGGCGGCCGCCTGCCCCGGCTTTTCCTCCTACATCTCCATCCACAACATGGCCGCGTGGATGATCGACACCTTCGCAAGCAGCGAGCAGCGCGCGCGCCTGCTGCCCAAGCTCACCTCCATGGAATGGCTGGCAAGCTATTGCCTGACCGAGCCCGGCTCCGGCTCCGATGCGGCCGCGCTGAAGACGAGGGCCGATCGATCCGGCGAGAATTATGTGCTGAACGGCACGAAGCAGTTCATCTCCGGCGCCGGTGTCTCCGACCTCTATGTCGTGATGGCTCGGACGGGCGAGGACGGCCCGCGCGGGATATCGGCGCTCGCCGTACCGAAGGATGCGCCGGGGCTCTCCTTCGGTCCGCTGGAGAAGAAGATGGGCTGGCACATGCAGCCCACGCGCCAGGTGATCTTCGACAACTGCAGGGTGCCGGCGGAAAACCTGCTCGGCCGCGAGGGCGACGGTTTCCGCATCGCCATGGCCGGCCTAGACGGTGGCCGGCTCAACATCGCCGCCTGTTCGCTCGGCGGCGCCCAGGCGGCATTCGACAAGGCGCTCGCCTATACGGGCGAGCGCCAGGCCTTCGGGCAGCCCGTCAACCGGTTCCAGGCGCTGCAGTTCAAGCTGGCGGACATGGAAACGAACCTGGCCGCCTCGCGCCTGTTGCTCTACACCGCCGCCTCGATGCTCGACCGCAAGGCGCCGGACGCGTCGAAATGGTCGGCCATGGCGAAGCGGTTCGTGACCGACGCCTGTTTCGAGGTGGCGAACGAGGCGCTGCAGCTTCACGGCGGCTACGGCTATCTGCATGACTACGGCCTGGAGAAGCTGGTGCGCGACCTTCGCGTCCACCAGATCCTGGAAGGCACGAACGAGATCATGCGCGTGATCATCGCGAGGCATCTGGTGGGGAAGCGGTGAGAGGCAGCGCGACGACTAAGGCAGCACTCCCTGCTCCCCCCAATCCACTTTGGAGGATCACATGACCACCATCGCCTTTATCGGCCTCGGCAACATGGGCAATCCCATGGCGGCCAATCTCGTGAAAGCGGGATATGAGGTGCGCGGATTCGATCTCCTCCCCGAAAACCTGGCGAAGGCCGAGGCGAATGGCGTCCTGCGGGCCGACAGTGCCGAGGGGGCGGTCGAGGGCGCGGAAGCAGTCATCACCATGCTGCCGGCCGGCAAGCATGTGCTTACGGTCTACGAAAATCTCGCGCCCAAGGCAGCCAAAGGCACCCCCTTCATCGATTCCTCGACGATCGACGTGGATTCGGCAAGGCGCGCCCATGCGATGGCCGCCGAGCATGGACATCTCTCCATCGACGCGCCGGTCTCCGGCGGCGTCGGCGGCGCCGAGGCGGGAACGCTCACTTTCATGGCCGGAGGGTCGGACGAGGCATTCGCGAGGGCCGAACCCATCCTGAAGCCGATGGCCGGCCGCATCGTCCATTGCGGCGCGGCTGGAGCGGGCCAGGCCGCCAAGATCTGCAACAACATGATTCTCGGCGTATCGATGATCGCCGTCGGCGAGGCTTTCGTGCTGGCGGAGAAGCTTGGGCTTTCGCACCAGGCGCTGTTCGAGGTGGCGTCCACCTCGTCCGGCCAGTGCTGGTCGCTCACCTCCTATTGTCCTGTGCCGGGGCCGGTCCCCGCCTCCCCCGCCAACCGCGACTACCGGCCGGGCTTCGCCGCAAGCCTGATGCTGAAGGACCTGCGGCTCGCCCAGGAGGCGGCCCAGGCGGCCGGCGCCGCGATCCCGCTGGGTGCCGAAGCCGCGCAGCTCTACGCGCTGTTCGAGGCCATGGGGAACGGGGGAAAGGATTTCTCCGCCATCATCAATTTCCTGCGCGGCGGGGCCGAGGGCAACCATAGCCCTGCACAAAAATCCCGCATTAAGGTTTGCGCAAGCACTTGCTAACCTGACGGTAAGGATGTCCGGCTAAAAGGAACACCGAGGCGGACATCAAAGCCTCCCCGGCTCCGGAAAAGGTCTCGCGTACCGGAGCGGCTGCCCCTTGCGAGCGTAGTGTAGCGCGGGGGCGATGGTGTAGAGCGTACCGATACCGCGTTTCTCCCGCCCGGAGGACGCGGTTTTCCGTTTTCAGGAAAACGGGCGCTCCGGCGGCCTTCCCGCCCTTCCCCATGCGCGACATCCCATGTCGTTTCTCCTACGCTTTCCGTCGCCATGCGCGCATTGGCCGGGCGGCGCAAGGGCCATGATGCTGCTCCTTACAAAGGGCAGCGAGGCCTCCCATGACGGCTCCCGACCTTCCAGCCGAAGCCAGACCCGAGGCCGGCCGCTTGCGGCGCGGCGGTCGGGCGGGAAAGCGCGGCGGCGCGACCGCGGCGTTCGAACAGCCCGCCTTCGGGCAGCCGGCGAATCCTTTTCCGCCGACCGAGATCGTCTCGGCGGACGAGCTGGAATCCATCCATCTCGCCTCGCTGCGCGTGCTCAAGGAGATCGGCGTCGAAGTCCTGCATGACGAGGCGCGCGCCATCATGCGCCGCCATGGCGCCGATATACGGGAAGGCTCGGAGCGGGTGCGCTTCGATGCGGACATGGTGCTGGAGCTGATCGCCCACTGCCCGCCGGAATTCACCGTGCATGCGCGCAACCCCCTGCACAACCTGCATATGGGCGGCAACAGGCTCATCTTTGCGCAGATGGGATCGGCGCCCAACTCTTCCGACACGGATACGGGAAGGCGGCCGGGCAACCAGACCGATTTCCGCAACTTCATCAAGCTCGCGCAGATGCACAACATCATCCACTGCGCCGGCGGCTATCCAGTGGAGCCGATCGACATCCATCCGTCGGTGCGGCATCTGCAGTGCCTGCGCGACATCACAACGCTCACCGACAAGGCCTTCCACGTCTATTCGCTGGGGCGCGAGCGCAATCTGGACGGGATCGAGATCGCGCGCATCGTGCGCGGCGTCAGCCGCGAGCAGCTCCTGGAGGAGCCGTCCTGCTTCACCATCATCAACACCAATTCGCCGCTGAAGCTCGACGTGCCGATGATGGAGGGCATCCTGCAGATGTCCGCCCATGGGCAGGTCGTGGTCGTCACGCCCTTCACCCTGGCAGGCGCGATGGCGCCGGTGACCGTCGCCGGCGCGGTGGTGCTGCAGAATGCGGAGGCGCTCGCCGCGCTCGCATTTTCGCAGATGGTGCGCAAGGGCGCGCCGGTCGCCTATGGCGGCTTTACCTCCAATGTCGACATGCGCTCGGGTGCGCCGGCCTTCGGCACGCCGGAATATATGAAGGCGCAGCTCCTCGGCGGCCAGCTCGCGCGCCGCTACCGGATCCCCTATCGCAGCTCGAACACCTGCGCCGCCAACACGGTGGACGCGCAGGCGGCCTATGAGAGCGTGTTCTCGCTGTGGGGCTGCATCCAGAGCGGCACCAACATGGTGAAGCACGCCGCAGGATGGCTCGAGGGAGGGCTGCGCTGCTCCTACGAGAAGATGATGCTCGACATTGATCTTCTGCAGATGGTGGCGGAGTTTCTGGCACCGCTTGACCTGTCGGAGGATGCGCTCGCCGTGGAGGCGATCCGCGAGGTCGGCCCCGGCGGGCACTTTTTCGGCTCGCCGCACACGCAGGCGCGTTACAGAAACGCCTTCTACTCCCCGATCATCTCCGACTGGCGCAATTATGAGACCTGGGCGCAGGCGGGCTCTCCCACCGCCATCGAGCGCGCCAATCGGCTGTGGAAGGAGCGCCTGGCGCAGTTTGAGGAGCCGCCCATGGACGAGGCGATCCGCGAGGAGCTCGACGACTTCGTCGAGCGGCGAATCCGCGAGGGCGGCGCCCCGACGGATTTTTGAGGGGCGATGCGGCATGGGCGATCCTGAGCTTTCTAATCGACCCCCACTCCGGTCCGCTGGGCGGACCACCTCTCCCCCGCTCGACGGGGGAGAGGAAGCGCCGCCCGCAACATCTGACGCCCTTCCTCTCCCCCCGGCGGGGGGAGAGGTGGCCCAAAGGGCCGGAGTGGGGGAAGGCCCTACGGACACGCGGAGTCGCCGAAAGGCAGGCACAACAAAACGCGCCAAGCAGCTTCGCCAGGCAGGCAATGAAGCGGAAGCCCTGCTCTGGCTTGAGCTGAAGCACCGCAAGCTGGGCGGTTTCAAGTTCACACGCCAGTTTCCCATAGGTCCATATTTCGCGGATTTTGCCTGCAGAGAACGACGCCTCGTCGTCGAGATCGACGGCAGCCAGCACGCGGAGAGCGCGTATGACCGGCGTCGCGACGAATTCATGCGCTCGCGCGGGTTCTCCATCATCCGTTTCTGGAATGTCGATGTCCTGAAGCATCGAACGCATGTCTGCGAGACGATCCTTGCGGCTCTGCAAGGCCGGCTGGCGGAAAATGTCAGCGCCGCCGACCTGCGCTTTGTCTACGCTCCTGAATCATTTTCTTCACACGCGGACCAAACATCATGAAATCCCATGCGAAAGCGGTTGTCATCGGCGGCGGGGTGGTGGGCTGTTCGGTGCTCTATCACCTTGCCCGCGCCGGCTGGACGGATGTGCTCCTGATCGAGCGCTCGGAGCTGACCTCGGGTTCGTCCTGGCATGCGGCGGGCGGCTTCCACACGCTGAACGGCGACCCGAACGTCGCCAAGCTGCAGGCTTATACCGTGCAGCTCTACAAGGAGATCGAGGAGCTTTCCGGCCAGTCTTGCGGCTTGCACCTGACCGGCGGCGTGATGATGGCAGATACACCCGAGCGCATGGATTTCCTGCGTCTTGTGCATGCCAAGGGCCGGTATCTCAGCATGGAGACGGAGCTGATCACCCCGTCCGAAGCCAAGGCCATGTTCCCCATCATGGACGAGACGCAGTTCGTCGGCGCCATGTGGGATCCGGTGGAGGGCCATCTCGACCCCTCCGGCACGACCCATGCCTATGCCAAGGCGGCGCGCAAGCTGGGCGCGGAGATCGAGCTGCGCAACCGGGTGGTGGAACTGACGCAGGAGCCGGACGGCACCTGGAATGTGGTGACCGAGAAGGGCACGGTGAAAGCCGAGCATGTGGTCAATTGCGGGGGCCTCTGGGCGCGCGAGGTGGGCCGCATGGTGGGCCTCGAGTTGCCGCTGCTCGCCATGGAGCACATGTATCTCCTCACCGAGCCGATGCCGGAGGTGGAAGAGTTCAACCGGTCGACGGGCCGGGAGATGATCGGCGTCATCGACTTCAAGGGCGAGATCTATACGCGGCAGGAGAGGAACGGCATTCTGCTCGGCACCTACGAGAAGGCGGCAAAACCCTGGTCGCCGGTGGAGACGCCCTGGGATTTCGGCCATGAGCTGCTCCAGCCCGACATCGACCGCATCGCCCCCTCGCTTGAGCTCGGCTTCCGCCATTTCCCGGCGCTGGAAAAGGCCGGCATCAAGCAGGTCATCAACGGCCCGTTCACCTTCGCGCCTGACGGCAACCCGCTGGTCGGGCCGGTGCAGGGGCTTACGAACTTCTGGTGCGCCTGCGCGGTGATGGCCGGATTCAGCCAGGGCGGCGGCGTGGGCCTGGCGCTGTCCAACTGGATGGTCAATGGCGACCCCGGCTTCGACGTCTGGGGCATGGATGTCGCCCGCTTCGGCGAATGGGCGACGCTGCGCTACACCAACGCCAAGGTGCGCGAGAACTATTCGCGGCGCTTCTCGATCCGCTTCCCCAACGAGGAGTTGCCCGCCGCCCGCCCGGCGCAGACGACGCCGCTCTATGACGTGATGGTGCGCGACAACAATGCGGTAATGGGCGACTCCTGGGGCCTGGAGACGCCGCTCTGGTTTGCGCCCGAGGGGACGGAGCCGAAGGACATCGTCTCCTTCCGCCGCTCCAACGACTTTGAGCATGTGGGCAACGAGGTGCGGGCGGTCCGCAACGGCGTCGGCGTGACCGAGATCGCCAACTTCGCGAAATACGAGGTTTCCGGCCCCGGCGCCGGGGCCTTCCTCGACCGCCTGATGACCAACCGCATGCCAAGGCCCGGCCGCATCGTACTTTCGCCGATGCTGAACGAGTTCGGAAAGCTGATCGGCGACTTCACCATCGCCCGTGCGGGCGAGGAGCGGTTTCTGATCTGGGGCTCCTCGGCGGCGCAGAAATATCACATGCGCTGGTTCGAGAAGCACCTGCCGAAGGACGGCTCCGTCCGGCTGCACCGCTTCGACCAGACGCTGGTTGGCCTTTCCATCGCCGGCCCGAGATCGCGTGCGGTGCTGGAGAAGCTGACCGATACGGACGTCTCGAACGATGCGTTCCGCTTCATGGATTTCCGCGAGATGGATGTCGCCGGCGCGCCCTGCATGGTGAACCGGCTCACCTATACGGGCGATCTCGGCTACGAGATCTGGATGCAGCCTGCCTATGAGCGGCGCGTCTACGAAGGGGTCAAGCAAGCGGGCGCGGAATTCGGCATCGTGGATTTTGGCATGCGCGCGCTGCTCTCCATGCGGCTGGAGAAGAATTTTCCGACCTGGTATCGCGAGCTGCGGCCGATCTATGGGCCTTTAGAAGGCGCGATGGACCGCTTCATGCGCCTCGACAAGAACGACTTTATCGGCCGCGAGGCCGCCGCGCGGGAGAAGGCAGAGGGACCGAAGCTGCGCCGGGTCTCCTTCATCGTCGACGCGCTCGACGCCGATGTGATGGGGGACGAGCCGATCTGGGCGAAAGTCGGGGACAGGGATTTCGGCACGGTGGAAGTGCCGCACGGTTTCGGCGCGCCCCGCTTTGGTTCAGAGGGTAACCCTTCCGCTCCTGCGCTGCGTGACACCCCTGCCCTCGGCAGAAACGGCGAGGATGCGTCCGCAGTCCGCGGCATCATCGACGGTGACTGGCGCGTGGTCGGCTGGGTCACCTCCGGCGGCTATGCCCACTATGTGGAGAGATCCATGGGGCAGGGCTATGTGCCGGCGGCGCTTGCGGAAGATGAAAACGCCGGCCTTTTCGAGATCGAGATCCTTGGCCGGCGCCGCCCCGCGCGCATCAATCTCCTGCCGCCCTTCGACCCCGAGGGCGAGCGGATGCGCGCCTGATCAGGACTGCAGCGCGACGCAAAGCGCGCGCTGGAGAAGTAAGAAGCGCTCCGGCGCGGTGTTTTTGGCCGTGATATAGGGCAGGCCGAGGCGCCTGCGCGTCCAGCCGACGACCGTGAGCCTCGCCGCGGCAGGCTCGAAACGGCGCGCCAGCGCCCACGCGCGGCAGTCGACGGCGCAGACATCGGCCCTCCCTTCGGCGACGGCGGCCAGGGAAGCGCGGTGCGAGCCCGTCTCGATCCTTTCCGCGAAGATGGAAAGGCCCTCGCCCATGGCTTCGAGATCGCGCTGCAGCGCAAGCAGGCCGGAGAGGGAATGCGGTTCGTTATAGGCGAGGCGCCTCCCGCGCAGGAGATCTACCGAAATGAACGCGATGCCGCCGGCCGGTGCCTTCACGCTCCCCTCTGCCTCCCGCATGAGGATGGCGCTGGAATAGAGCGTCCCCTCCCCGCCTTCGAAGCCGTCATAGCTCGGCTGCCCGACCACTTGCACATGCTCCGCCAGCCCGAGCTCCAGCGGACCCCAGCAGCACTGGGCGAAAAGCAGCGACGGATGCAGCCACAGGGCGCGCAGGTCCAGTTCGTCCGGCGGCAGAGTGGCGGGATCGGGCGCCAGAAGCTGGCCATCCGGGCCGCGAATGCCGCCGAGTACCGCAGGAAGATCAGCGTTGCGGCGGACGAGATGAACAGGCGCATCGATGCCCCGCTCGGCCAAGCATACCCGAAGACGCGCCCAATGCGCATCCGTCTCGGCCCGGACCTCGGGCCAGTCATACATGGGCAGGGCGGCGACAAGGGCGCTCATAGGCCCTTATCGTCCGCTCCGGACCTTCGGCGCAAGGGCGGGCGCTATTCCTTGGCGGGGGCGGCCGGCACCGGCACCATACCTGCGCGGCCGAGCGAGCGGCCTCTCGCGCGCGGACGAAAAGCGCCGGCGGGATGCGGCTCACGGTGGAGCGCCGGATGCGGCACGGGCTCCTTGGCGCGCAAGGCGAAGGCCCTGAAGAGGGCGAAATAGCTGGGATAGGCATAGCCGCCATTCATCGCCAGCCACTCCGTGCGCCGCTCGCGATAGAGCGCCGGAAGCCTGTACCAGGGCACGGTGGGCATCTTGTGATGCACGAAGTGCAGGTTGTTGTTGAGGAAGAGAAAGGAAAGCGGCGTGCGCTCGACGATGATGGTGCGCCCGTCCGGCCGCTCCGACCATTGGTGCTCGGCAAATGTACGCACGGAAATCAGCGACTGCCCGAGCCAGGCCGGCACGAGGGCGTAGAGCCACAGCGGCATTCCGAATCCGAAGGCGATTACCGGCAGCACGACGGCGAGCCCTGCCGCATGCAGCACCCATGCCTTCCGCACGGCACGGTCGCCCGCCGCGATCAGCTTGGATTCTGAAGCGAAGAAGGCCGCATTCATGATCAACGGCCCGAGGACGAAGCGGCCCACCATGGTGTTGTTGACGTTGAGAAGAAGTTGCACGGCGCGCGGCAGCTCGCGGTACTGCCAGAGAGCCTTGTAGTAGCTCTCCGGATCCTCGAACGGGTCGGTCAGCCGCTCGTCGGCATGGTGGGTAAGATGCAGCGCCTTGAAGCGCCGGTAGGGATAGACGAGCCCGATGGGGAGCCCGATCAGCGCTTCGTTCACAAGCGCCTTTCTGGTGGGATGTCCGTGCAGGCACTCGTGCATGAGGGAGGACTGCAGGGCCACGGTCAGCGCGAGGATGAGCAGCGACGCAAGTGGCCAGTGGGGCCAAAGGAAAAGTCCCGTCGCCAGCCACACGCCGTAGCATGCGAAGATCAAGACAAGAGTCGGCCACTCAACAGCCGGGCGGCCGCCGCGGCTCTTGGCAGTTTCCATGGTCCATTTCCCCGGTGCTGTGGCGCCAGGCTGAATCGCGGCGCCGCTACTGACGCAGAATTGTCAGGAGCTCGGCAGGAGGGCAACGCGAGAATGCGCACGAAATGCTGCCAATGCACCCGCTTTGCCCCAAACGTTTACAAACGTGAACACTTGCGGCACTTTCGCCCATGTGAGAGGAGCCGGCCGATGAAAGGTACCGTCGACAAGCGAGATCTTTCAGGGGTGTTCCGCGAACGCTTGAAGACTCTCATGGGTCGTTCTGGCCTGAACCAGTCTGCCTTTGCTTCGGCAGTGGGGATAGACCGCTCGGCGCTGTCCCAGCTGCTTGCCGGCAGTTCCACGCGCCTCCCCCGCGCCGAAACCCTGATGAACATCGCCGCCCATTCCCAGGTCTCGATGGACTGGCTGCTGGGCTTGAGCCAGGACGAGGTCCTCACTGCCGAGCTTCGCGAAAACATGGAGATCGCCGAGGCCGAAGGCGGCTTCGGCGAGACGCTCCTGGCAAAATGGCATGCCGAGGCGGTCGGCACGAAGATCCGCTATGTGCCCGCGCGCATTCCTGATCTGCTCAGGACCGAAAAGGTGATCCTCTACGATGCGGAGGCCGCCCAGCACAGTCGGGAAGCGCAGATCGATGAAGCCCATTTTCGCGTGAACTATAATCGCCGGCCGGAGACGGACATGGAGGTCTGCATGCCGCGCCAGACACTGGAGGTTTTCGCGAAGGGAGAAGGCATATGGCGGCAGCTCCCGCGCGAAGCGCGGGCCGAGCAGATAGCACATATGGCGGAACTGCTCGACGACCTTTATCCCACCTTCCGGCTGTTTCTCTATGACGGCCGCCGGCGCTTTTCGGCACCCTACACGGTGTTCGGCCCCTATCGCGCGGCGCTTTATCTCGGCGGCCTGTACCTGGTGCTGAATGCCACCCAGCCCATCGCCACGCTGACCCGGCATTTCGACGGGCTGATCCGCGCTGCGGAGGTCAACGCCCATGAGGCGGCGGCCTTCGTGAAGGGGCTGCCGCTGGGCTAGCCGCTCTCCTTGCCGGAGCGTGTAGACACGCCTATGTTGTGTCTACACGGGAGCCTCGGCAATGCCGCTCAACATACGCAGCGAAGAAGTGAACCAGCTGGCGGAAGCGCTGGCAGAGCGCCTGCATGTCACCAAGACCGAGGCGGTGAAGCGCGCGCTGGAAAACGAGCTTCAGCGCCAGGACAAGAAGGTCCCGCTTCGCGAGCGGCTGAAGCCGCTATTGGATGAGATCGCAGCCCGTCCCGATACGGGGCTGAAGGCCGACAAAGCGTTTTTCGACGAGCTCAGCGGCGACTACTGATGTTCGTCGACGCCTCTGCAATGGTCGCCGTCCTGGCGCAGGAGCCAGGTTGGGAACCCTTTGCCGACGTCATTGACAATGCAAAAGCCGGCACTCTGATCACTTCGGTGCTGGCAGCATGGGAGGCAGCAAGCGGTCTTTCCCGCATCAAGCGCTACACGACCGCCGAGGCGGAAGAGCGTGTCCGCCGACTTCTGAATGTCTCCGGTATCGAACTCGTCGGGATCGGGCCGGATGAGCTGACATTGGCCCTGCAGGCCTTCGACCGCTATGGCCGGCACGCCTACCCCCAGAACCAGCGCAACCTGGCTCTGAACCTGGCCGACTGCTTCCACTACGCCAGTGCCGGATCGCGCGGACTGCCGATCCTTCACAAGGACCAGGGTTTTGCCAAGACGGATATCCGCAGCGCCCTCTAGCGGCAGGGCAGCACTCCCGTCGGGATTGGATTGACGGGATATAAAGACTTCTTTATATCCTTATCCATTGATCACGCATTCCCCTGAGGTGTCCCATGCAGAACCCGATCGACGCGCTTCTTGCGGAAAAAGGCGTGCTGCTGGCGGACGGAGCGACAGGCACGAACCTCTTTGCCATGGGGCTGGAGTCCGGCGAGGCGCCGGAGCTCTGGAACGAGTCGGAACCCGAGAAGATCGAGGCCCTGCACCAGGGCTTCGTGGATGCCGGCGCCGACATCATCCTCACCAACTCCTTCGGCGGCACGCGTCAGCGGCTGAAGCTGCATCATGCGCAGGACCGCGTTTTCGAGCTCAACAAGAAGGCGGCGGAGATCGCCCGCCGCGTAGCGGACAGGGCCGGCCGGCGTGTCATCGTCGCCGGATCGGTCGGTCCGACCGGCGAGCTTCTGCAGCCGCTCGGCGCGCTCACCTATGATGAGGCGGTCGACAGCTTCGCCGAGCAGATCGAGGGATTGAAGGCGGGCGGCGCAGACGTCGCCTGGATCGAAACCATGTCGGCGCCGCAGGAAATCCACGCCGCGGCGGCGGCCGCGATCCGCGTCGGCCTGCCCTACACCTATACCGGCTCCTTCGACACCGCCGGACGCACGATGATGGGGCTGGCCCCGAAGCACATCCACGAGGTAGCCGACGACCTTCCGGAGAAGCCGGTCGCGGTCGGGGCCAATTGCGGGGTCGGCGCGCCCGACATCCTTGCCGCCCTGCTCGACATCTCCGAGGCCAAGCCCGAGGCCACCATCATCGTCAAGGGCAATTGCGGCATCCCCGAATTCCGCGGGACGGAGATCCACTATTCCGGAACGCCGGAACTCATGGCGGACTATGTGCGGCTGGCAGTGGACGGCGGCGCAAGGATCATCGGCGGGTGCTGCGGCACCTCCTTTGAGCATCTGGCGGCCATGCGCAAGGCGCTGGACTCGCACCACAGGGCGGAGCGCCCCACGGTCGAGATCATCGAGGCGCGCGTCGGCCCGATGCGCAACAAGGCGGCGTCGCAAAGCGGAGCCGACAGCGCCGGCCGCCGCGAGCGCCGCCGGGCGCGTGGGTAGAACCCCTTTCAGGTCGAGAGCGGATTGCGGCTGTCGGCAAGGATGCGGCCTCCGATCCCCACGAAGCAGACGCCGGCGACGCGCTCGATCCAGTGACGCGCATGGCCGAAGGAGCGGATCACCGGGGCCGACGACATGCACAGGCTCACGAAGGAGTACCAGGAGAGTGAGCTCAGCATCACCAGCCCGACCATGAGTGCCATGAGCCAGCCAGGCGTATCGGCGGTCACGGCGGTGGCGAAGACGCTGGCGAAGAGGACAATCGCCTTGGGATTGGTAAGCGTGACGGCAAAGCCGAAGAAGAACGCGTTGGTGCGCGACCTATGATCGCCTTCGCTCACCTCCAGACGCTCCGGCCTGGCAAGGATGAGGCGGATGCCGAGATAGATCAGATAGAGGCCGCCGGCGAGGCGGATCGCCCAGGCGAGCCACTGATACTGGACGAGGATCGCCGAAAGGCCGAGCAGGCTGAGCGCGGCATAGAAGCCGAGGCCCAGCGACACGCCGGCGGTGGTCAGAAGGCCCGCCGCCGTGCCCCGGCTCATCGACGACCGGACGACCGCGACGAAGTCCGGCCCGGGCAGGATCAGGGCCGGAATGAAGATGGCAAAGACGCTGATCAACAGAACGGTCGGCTCCATATGCGCGCTCCTCGTGTCGCCTGGCTGCCGGCATATAGAGCACTGCGCCGGCTGCCTTGCAACGGGCAGAGCGGGCGTCGCCAGGCCGGCTGGACCGCCCGCCCTGGGCGATGCGGCGAGGCCACTTGCGCCCGCTCAGGCGAAAGCGTCGGGCATGGAGCCCTTGCGCCGGGCTATGAAATCCTTGAGCGCCTCGTCCGCGCCCTCGTCGATGGGAGGCGCCTCGTAGCTGTCGAGCCAGCTGCGGGCAAGCTGGTTGGCGCGCTGATGGGCCGTCTTCTCCCCTTCGGCGAGCCATTGCTCGAAGGAATTGTTGTCGGCGATGGAGGAGCGGTAGAAGGCGGTCTGGAAATTGGCCTGGGTGTGCGCGCAGCCGAGATAGTGACTGCCGGGCCCGACCTCGCGGATGGCGTCCATCGCCTGGCCGTTGTCCGAAAGGTCCACCCCCGCGGAGAAGCTTTGCTGCATGCCGAGCTGGTCGATGTCCATCATGAATTTCTCGTAGGAGGAGACAAGGCCTCCTTCGAGCCAGCCGGCGGCGTGCAGCACGAAATTGGTGCCGGCGAGCATGGTGGAGTTGAGCGTGTTGGCGCTTTCGTAAGCTGCCTGCGCGTCGGAGACCTTCGACGCGGTGAGCGAGCCGCCGGTGCGGAAGGGCAGCCCCAGCCTTCGCGCAAGCTGCGCCGCGCCATAGGAGACGAGCGAGGGCTCCGGCGTCCCGAAGGTCGGCGCGCCCGACTGCATGGAGATCGAGGAGGCGAAGGTGCCGAATACGACGGGCGCGCCCGGGCGCACGAGCTGCGTGAAGGCGGCCCCGGCCAGCACTTCCGCCAGAACCTGCGTCAGCGTGCCGGCGACCGTCACCGGGCTCATGGCGCCCGCCAGGATGAAGGGCGTGATGATCGTCGCCTGGTTGTGCCGGGCATAGACCTTTGCCGCGCCGAGCATGGTCTCGTCGAAGACCATGGGCGAGTTTGCGTTGATGAGGCTGATGATCACGGTGTTCTGTTCGACGAAATCCTCGCCGAACAGGATCTTCGCCATGGCGACCGTATCTTCCGCGCGCTCGGGCGCGGTCACCGAGCCCATGAAGGGCTTGTCGGAAAAGCGCATATGCGCATAGACCATGTCGAGATGGCGCTTGTTGACCGGCACGTCGACGGGCTCGCAGACCGTGCCGCCCGAATGGTGGATGGACGGGGCCATATAGGCGAGCTTCACGAAATTTTGGAAATCCTCGACCGTCGCATAGCGGCGGTTGCCGTCGAGGTCGCGAACGAAAGGCGGACCGTAGACGGGCGCGAAAACCGTCGCGTCGCCGCCGATCTGGACGGAGCGCGCCGGGTTGCGCGCGTGCTGGGCGAAGACCGGCGGGGCGGTCTTGAGCAGCGCGCGGCACAGACCTTTGGGGAAACGCACGCGCTCGCCCTCTACATCCGCGCCGGCGTCCCTCCAGAGCTTCAACGCCTCCGCATCGCCGCGGAATTCGATGCCGATCTCCTCCAGCACCGTGTCCGCATTCGCCTCGATGAGCGAAAGGCCCTCCTCGTCCAGAACCTCGTAGTTGGGGAGCTTGCGGCGGATATAGGTGAGCTGCTGCCCCGGTCCGCCGGTGCTGCGCGCCGCACGCCTGGCCGCGGCGCCGCCGCGCTCTGCCCGGCCCGTTCGGCCGCGTCGGGCCGCGCCCGCCGCCTCCTCGTTCATCGCCGCATTGTCTTCCATCATTCTCGTCCCTGCCGTCCGCCGGTCTCGCCGAAGGGTGGATCCTTGCCGGCGCACATCCTATTCGGCCGGGCGGGGCCGGCCATTCCGCAAGCGCCAACCCGTGTCGCATTGAGAGCGGGCGCCAGAAAAGCGCAGACATTCCAGTCGCTTTCCTTTTGCATCGCGTCGCAAATCGGCTATGGAAAGCGGCCTCGGGCAGCTTATCTAGAGCCGATTGCAAAAGCCGGGCGGCGACAAGGCAGGAGCCTATAAATGTCCGACGACGAAATCATCCTTTCCGAGCTTCCCGACGAAGAACTCGTGCAGCAGATGCACGACGATCTCTATGACGGGCTGAAGGAGGAGATCGAGGAAGGCACGCGCATCCTTCTGGGGCGCGGCTGGACGCCCTATGACGTGCTGACCCAGGCCCTGGTCGAGGGTATGCGCATCGTCGGCGAGGATTTCCGCGACGGCATCCTCTTCGTGCCGGAAGTGCTGCTCTCGGCCAATGCGATGAAGGCCGGCATGGCGATCCTGCGCCCGCTTCTGGTCGAGACCGGAGCGCCCAAGCAGGGCAAGATGGTGATCGGCACGGTCAAGGGCGACATTCACGACATCGGCAAGAACCTTGTCGGCATGATGATGGAGGGCGCCGGCTTCGAGGTGATCGATCTCGGCATCAACAACCCGGTCGAGAACTATCTGGAGGCGATCGAGAAGCACCAGCCGGATATCATCGGCATGTCGGCGCTGCTCACCACAACCATGCCCTATATGAAGGTCGTGATCGACACGCTGAAGGAAAAGGGCATCCGCGACGATCTGATCGTGCTTGTCGGCGGAGCCCCGTTGAACGAGGAATTCGGCCGGGCGGTCGGCGCCGATGCCTATTGCCGCGATGCCGCGGTGGCCGTCGAGACGGCCAAGGAGCTGATGAAGCGCAAGCACAACATCGCCGCTTAAGGACGGTTTGAGCCGTCCCGCGGCAACGGTCAGCGGGCGGCGTTGCCGACCCGTTGTACGGCGTTTCCCGTCGCATCAACGGCGTTCGCCGTGTCCTGGCCTGCGCCGCGGATGGTGTTGGCGCAGCCGGCGGCGAGGCCCGCTACGGCAATAAGAATGGCGATGCGCGAAAAGAGCTTGCCGGACATGAACCGTTCTCCCATTTTTCATCGCGCGCAGCTTGCGCGGGAACGAAGATGACCAAAGCCGCCGTAAAACTCCCGGAACCGGAAAAAGTTCTGGTCATCGCCTGCGGGATGATCGCCCGCGAGGTGCTGGCGGTCCGTGAGCAACTGCGGCTGGAGCACCTCGAGCTTACCTGCCTTCCGGCCGAGTATCACTACTATCCCGACCGCATCGCCCCTGCCCTCGAAGCCGCTATCACGCGGGCCAAGGAGCAAGGCTACCGTCACATCTTTGTTGGCTATGCTGATTGCGGCACAGGCGGACGTCTCGACGCAATCTGCGAGAAGCACGATGTGTCCCGCATCGCCGGCCCGCACTGCTTTGCCTTCTACCAGGGGCTAGAGGTCTTTGCGGCGAACGAGGACGCCGACATGACGTCCTTCTACATGACGGATTTCCTGTGCCGCCAGTTCGACGCCTTCTTCATGAAACCGCTCGGGCTCGACCGTCACCCCGAACTGATCAAGGATTTCTTTGGAAACTACGAGAAGGTCGTCTATCTCGCGCAGACGGAGGATCCGGCTCTCGAAGAGGTCGCCAGGAACGCCGCGCGCCTTCTGGGCCTTGCCTACGAGCGCCGCTTCACGGGCTATGGCGACCTTGGCGACGCCCTGCAGACGGCAGCCTTTCCGTCCGCTTGAGCGGTTCCATCACTCGCAAGCCACCAAAGCGCCGGATTTCCGCTTATGGATGGCGGCCTCCGGAGGATTCCCATGTTTTCCCGCACCCTCGCAGTCCTTCTACTCCTCTCACTTTCAAGCCTGCCTGCCCAGGCCGACGGCGAGATCCTGAAGATCATCACCAAGTCCGACACCGCCCGCCTGGACAACTTCGAGGCGACGCGCAAGGCGGCGATCGCCGAAGCCAAGGCCGGCGGCTCGCCGCAGGATGTCGCAACATTCGAGGAGATCGTCTCGCGGCCGCACCTGTCGTTTCAGGGCTTCGACATGATGGGCGACTGGCAGTGCCGCACGATCAAGGCCGGCGGACTTGCTTCCCTCGTCATCTATGACTGGTTCCGCTGCCGCGTCATCGACGAAGGCGCGGGCTGGGTGCTCGAAAAGCTTTCGGGCTCGCAGCGCACCAAGGGCCGCTTCTTCGACGATGGCGACAAGCGGCTTATCTATCTCGGCTCCTTCTATGTGGCGGGCGAGACGCCGCCACCCTACGGCTCCGGGCCGGAGACGGATCAGGCGGGCTATGTGTTCCGCAGCGGGGAGGATGCATGGCGCATCGAGTTTCCCGCACCCGCACGTGAATCCAAGCTGGACATCATCGAGTTCCGCCGCTCACGATAGATACCCATATATGTCACCCGCCCTTAACCGCAGCGGGATTAAAGCTGGGCGATGGTGTCGCCCGAAAAGGAACGGAAGAGCGTGAGAGCCGAAGGAGGCGCAATGGAGGCGGTTTCGGGGGTGCGCGTTTCCGTGCCCCGCCAGCGCCGCCTGTCGGACATCTTCGAGGATCTTGCGCGCGAGGCGGAAGAGACCGTCACGGTGGAACAGCTGCGCGAGGCGCTTGGCGACCGCAGCTTCGCCACCATGCTCGTCTTCTTCGCGCTTCTGAACATGCTGCCCCTGCCGCCGGGCAGCACCCTGGTGCTCGGCGTGCCCCTGCTGCTCGTCTCCTTCCAGATGGTGCTTGGCCGGCCCACCGTGTGGCTGCCGCGCGCAATCCTGACGAAATCCGTGGGCGCGGCGCAGTTCCGCCATATGGGCGAGCGACTGATCCCCAAGATCAGGTGGCTGGAGCGCCTGGTGCGCCCGCGCTACTGGCCCTTTTCCGAGAAGCGCGGCGAGCGCCTTGTCGGCTTCTGCGCGCTCATCCTTGCGACTGCGGTCACACTGCCAATCCCGTTCGGCAACTGGTTCCCTGCGCTGGCCTGCGCCCTTCTCGGGCTGGCACTGTCCGAGCGTGACGGTACGCTGCTGGCGATCGCTGTCGCAATCGGCCTCTTCTCCCTCGGCATCATCGCCGCCTTCATCGGCACGGCCGGAGCGCTTGCCAGCTTCTTCTTGTTCTGACGCGGCACATGCGTCGTTTTTGAAGGCGCGCGCGTCGCCCGGCAACAAGCGGCGGCGGCCGCCGCCGGCAATTCTCCACCCGAAGGAAAAGAGGCTCCCATGGCCGATCTGATCGTCGTCTACTGGCGCGACATCCCCGCGCAGGTCATCGTTCGGAAGGGGCGGGCGACCGCCAAGCGCGAGCTGCCGCTGCGCTTCACCGAAGCGATAGACATGTGCGCCATGCGGGTCGGCGCGCGCGACACGGACGCTTACCTGGCCGAGTGGCGGCGCGGCGCCCCGCAGCCGGTGAGCGATGATCTGGAAGCGGAGGCCGACAAGGCAACGCAGGCGATCGAGCGGGAGTTCACGCCGGAAAGGCTGAAGGCGCTGGTCAAGGCCGGCGGCTTCCTCACCGGCGGCGAGCCGGCCGCCGGGGAATGATCCACGGGAGTCGCCCTGAAGGTTGAAAGACAACAGATAACGATATAAGGAAGTCTTTATATCCTTTCGGAGGACTGCGCATGACCCGCACCATCGTCGCCTCGGCGACAAGAGAAGTCGTCATAGGCTTCGACCAGCCTTTTTGCGTCATCGGCGAGCGTATCAATCCCACAGGCCGCAAGAAGCTGGCGGCGGAGATGGTGGCCGGCAATTTCGAGACGGTGAAGAAGGACGCGCTGGAGCAGGTCGCCGCCGGCGCGACGATGCTGGACGTGAATGCAGGCGTGACGGCGGTGGACCCGAACGCCACGGAGCCGGCCCTGCTCGTTCAGACCCTGCAGATCGTGCAGGACCTGGTCGACGTGCCGCTGTCGATCGATTCCTCCGTTTCCGCCGCCATCGAGGCCGCGCTCAAGGTCGCCAAGGGACGGCCGCTGGTGAACTCCGTCACTGGCGAGGAAGAGAAGCTCGAGACCATCCTGCCGCTCATCAAGAAATACGACGTGCCGGTGGTGGCCATCTCTAACGACGAGACCGGCATCTCCGAGGACCCTGATGTCCGCTTCGAGGTGGCCAGGAAGATCGTGCAGCGCGCCGCCGACTACGGCATTCCCGCGCATGACATCGTGGTCGACCCGCTGGTCATGCCGATTGGCGCGATGGGCACGGCGGGCAAGCAGGTCTTCGCGCTTTTGCGCCGGCTGCGCGAGGAGCTGAAGGTGAACACGACCTGCGGCCTCTCCAACATTTCCTTTGGCCTGCCGCACCGCCACGGCATCAATGCCGGCTTCATCCCCATGGTGATCGGGGCCGGCATGACCAGCGCCATCATGAATCCCTGCCGGCCGCAGGAGATGGAGATGGTACGCGCCGCGAACGTACTGAACGGTACGGACCCCAATTGCCAGACCTGGATCATGACCTACCGCGACCACCAGCCGGCAAGCTCGGGCAATTCCGGCGCTGCCGAGGCGGCAAATGGCGGCCAATCGGCTGCCGCCGGCCGCCGCCGCGGCGGCCGCGAGGCGCGCATGGCCAGGATAGGGCGGGGGTGAAGGCGATCGGCAATAACCGGGAGCCTCTCCTATGAACGCACCACCCGACATCAAGGACCATCCGCTGGTCCTCTTCATGCCCTCGGGCAAGCGCGGGCGGTTTCCCAAGGGCACAAGCGTGCTCGATGCCGCGCGGCAGCTCGGCGTGTATGTGGAGAGCGTCTGCGGCGGGCGCGCCACCTGCGGGCGCTGCCAGGTCGAGGTGCAGGAGGGCCACTTCGCTAAGCACAAGATCTCGTCCTCCAAGGAGCATATCTCGCCCTTCGGCCCGAAGGAGGCGCGCTATGCGGAAAAGCGCGAGCTTCCAGCCGGCCGGCGCCTGTCCTGCTCGGCCACGATCGAGGGCGATCTCGTCATCGACGTGCCCCAGGATGCGGTGATCAATGCGCAGGTGGTGCGCAAGGACGCCGACAACCGCGTGATCGAGCGTCACCCGGCGGTGAACCTGCGGTATGTCGAGGTGGAAGAGCCCGACATGCATCACCCGCTGGGCGATCTGGACCGGCTGAAGTCGCAAATCCAGAAGGATTGGGGATACCGACGTCTGGAGGTGGATTTTCACCTGCTGGGTGAGGTGCAGAAGACCCTGCGGCAGGGCAAATGGGCGGTGACTGCTGCCGTCCACCAGGACGAGGAGGAGGAAGCCGCCCGCATCATTGCCCTCTGGCCGGGACTGAAAAACGAGGCCTATGGCCTTGCCTGCGACATCGGCTCCACCACCATCGCCATGCATCTGGTCTCGCTGCTTTCCGGGCGCGTGGTGGCTTCGGCCGGCGCATCGAACCCGCAGATCCGCTTCGGCGAAGACCTGATGAGCCGCGTCTCCTATGTGATGATGAACCCGGACGGGCGGCAGGCCATGACTCGCGCCGTGCGGCAGGAGGTCTCAAAGCTGATCGACAAGGTGACGGCGGAAGGCGGCATAGAGCGCGCCGATATCCTCGATGCCGTTTTCGTCGGCAATCCGGTCATGCATCATCTTTTCCTGGGGATCGACCCGACCGAGCTCGGCGGCGCGCCCTTCGCACTGGCCGTGTCCGGCGCGGTGAAGGCGCGGGCCGACGACCTGGGCCTGAAGCTCAATCCGGGCGCCCGGCTCTACATGCTGCCCTGCATCGCCGGCCATGTGGGCGCGGACGCCGCCGCCGTCACACTGTCGGAAGGCCCGCACCGGCAGGACCGGATGATGCTCATCGTCGATGTCGGCACGAACGCCGAGATCGTGCTTGGCAACAGCGATCGTGTGGTCGCCGCGTCCTCGCCTACCGGCCCTGCCTTCGAAGGCGCGGAAATCTCGTCGGGCCAACGCGCCGCGCCCGGCGCCATCGAGCGCGTGCGCATCGACCGGCAGACGCTGGAGCCCCGCTTCCGCGTCATCGGCAGCGATCACTGGTCCGACGAACCGGGCTTCGCCGAAGCCGTCGGCGCGACGGGCGTTACCGGCATCTGCGGCTCCGGCATCATCGAGGTCATCGCGGAGATGTATCTTTCGGGCATCATCTCCGAGGACGGCGTGATCGATGGCACATTGGCGGCCAGAAGTCCCCGCATCGTCGAACAGGGCCGCACCTTCTCCTATGTGCTCACCGAGGGTGAGCCGCGCATCGCGGTGACGCAGAACGATGTGCGCGCCATCCAGCTCGCCAAGGCCGCGCTCTATGCCGGCACCAAGCTGCTGATGGAAAAGCAGGGCGTGGACACGGTGGACGTAATCCGCTTCGCCGGTGCCTTCGGCTCCTTCATCGACCCGACCTTTGCGATGGTTCTGGGCCTCATCCCCGATTGCGAGCTGGAGAACGTCTCGGCCGTCGGCAACGCCGCCGGAACCGGCGCGCGCATGGCGCTTCTCAACCGCGATCACCGCCGGGAGATCGAGGAGACGGTGCGGCGCATCGAGAAGATCGAGACGGCGCTGGAGCCCAAATTCCAGGAACATTTCGTCTACGCGATGGCGCTGCCCAACAAGGTGGACCCCTTCCCCAAGCTGGGGCAGCAGGTGGAACTACCCCCGCGCAAGGTGTTGGCCGAGGGCGAGGTGGAAGGTCCGCGCCGCCGCTCGCGCGAAGAACGCGACGCTCGGCGCAGGCGCTGAGCGAGGCTGCGCTACAGCGGCACGTTCATATAGCCGAGTGCCTCTTCCAACTCCTCCTGTTCGTAGCCGAAGTGGGATTTGACGACGCGATCGAGCGTCTCGAAGAGCTCGCGCAAGGCGGCGAATGTCTCAGGGCCGGGAGCCTCCATCGCTTCCAAGGCGGCCGCTTCGTACTGCACGAGGATCTGGTGGATGATGTCGTGCTCGGCGCGCAGCCGCTCGACCACCTTCCTCAGCCCCTCGCTCCCCCTCTCCAGCGCCGGGAACACCAGCTGGTCCTCGCTCGTGTGATGGAAGGTCAGCGCCACGCACTCCCTGCCGCAGAGCGCGCCGAACTGCCGGTAGTTGTGCGCCATCTGCAGGGAGGAAACCGCGTCTCCGAGGGAGGCGACGCTTTCCTCACCGGCGGCAATCCTCTCCATGACTCGCCGGACCTCCGCCATTTGCTGCAGGTGGAGATTGTGGATCATGGCGAGGCGTTTTCCATGCGCGCGCTGCGCAGGAGTGACGCCTTCGACCTTCGGCGCCTTAGGGCGAGTGCGGTCGTCCAGGAGATCGATCGTGAAGGTCATAGCCCAAGCTCCTTGAGCGAGCGCTCCGCCACCTCCTTGACGTCCGCCCTGATCTGCCGCCCTGCCACCCGCGAGGCGGCGAGCCGTAGAACCAGATGTCCGACATCGTCGGCTGTAAGCCAGGACGGCTTCCCGCTCGTCCGCCCACGGCTGCGGACGAAACCGAGGACGAGGCTGTTGACCCGCAGGCGTTCGCCCGCGTCCGCCTGGAGTTCCCTGGCAAGCATGAGATGCGCCGCACCTTGCATGCCGACCAGCGAAGCGCCCGGGAGCGGCGTCACGGCGGAAAGGCCGGCAAGGACCGTATAGCTTCCGCCTTCCTCGACGAGAGGCGCGAGAGCCCGCGCGGCCGCGAAATGAAGGACCATCGTGTCGAGGAAGTAGCGCTGGAAATCCTCCTCCGGGACCTCCCATACCCGCTTTCCCTGCCACCACTGCCCGAGCGCCACCACCGCATGGTCGATCGGGCCGTGCTCCGCCGCAATCTTTGCGGCAAGCGAACTCATGCCGCTCAACGTGCTCGTGTCGCCGGCAATGCCTGTCAGATTCTCGGTTCTTTCGCCCTCGAGCAGACGGGCAAGCCGCTCGAACCTGTCCTCGCTGCGTGTCAGGGCAAAAACTTTGGCGCCGGCGCGCAGCAACGTCCGCACAACGCCTTCGCCGACATTTCCAGTGGCACCGGCTATCGCGACACTCTTGCCATGCAGGGCGAAAATGCTTGCCGGCGCGCGGACCGGGTTCACTTCAGTATCCATCCGAGACCTTGGTTTCCATTAGAGACCAACATAAGATAGACGTACCCGTACGGCACGCAAGAAGGCACTTTTTTCATACCGGAGGCACATTCATGGAACTGCCGATCACGCACAGAGGAGTGGATTGCGGCCCGGTGAAGGAGCTTCTGGCCCGCATTGCCAGCAAATGGTCGGTCATGATCGTCACTCGGCTGAGCAAAGGGCCAATGCGCTTTTCCGACCTGAAGCGCGAGATCGGGGATGTCAGCCAGAAGATGCTGACGACGACATTGCGCAGCCTGGAGGAGGATGGCTTCGTGCGGCGGGTGGTTACCCCTACCCTGCCGCCCCGGGTCGACTACGAGCTGACGGAACTCGGCTTGGACTTGCTGGAGCCGCTGGAAGCTTTAGGGGCTTGGGCCGTCCGCAACCGGAGCCGGGTGGAGGAGGCGCGCGCGGCGTTCCGGAAAACTCGATAGGCCGGCCCGCGGCGGGCCACCGGAGTTTCGCCTGACTACGGTGTGGAGCCGAGGAAGCGCAGCAGTACCTCCGCGAGCGTGTCGGGCGCCTCTTCCGCCACATGGTGTCCGCTGTCGATGCCGTGGCCGGTCAGGTTCGGCGCCCAGGGGCGCCAGACGGCGAGCACGTCGCCATAGAGCTGCTCGAGATCATCGCGCAATGACCACAGGACCATGGTCGGGCATTGGACCGTTCGGCCGGCGGCGCGGTCCGCCTCGTCATGGGCGCGATCGATGCCGAGCCCCGCGCGATAATCCTCGATCATGCCGTGTACTGTTTCCGGATCGTGGATCGCGGCGCAGAAGTCGGCATAGTTCCGCTCCCCCATCTTCTCCGGGGAGCCGCTATACCAGCGGTCTGGATCAGCAAGGATGGCGCGTTCGGGCTTTTCCGGCTGGCCGAAGAAGAACCAGTGCCACCATTCCGTGGCGAAGCGCGCGTCGCAGCGCTCCAGCGCTTCGAGGATCGGCACTCCGTCGAGGATGACGAGCTTCGAGACCTCGTCGGGGAAATCCATTGCCGCGCGGAAGGCCGTGTAGGAGCCGCGGTCATGGCCGACGATGGCAAAGCGCTCAAAGCCGAGATGCTTCATCAGCGCGACGCAATCACCCGCCTTGGCGCGCTTGGAGGAGTGACGGTGATCGGGCGTATCGGCCGGCTTGGAGGACTGGCCGAAGCCGCGCAGGTCGGGGCAGACGACCGTATGAGTGCGCGCCAACTTCGGGGCCACGCGCCACCAAGTCGTGTGCGTGCGCGGATGGCCGTGCAGAAGCAGCACGGGCGGGCCGGAACCGTAGTGCCGAACCCGCACCCGCGCCTCCGGCAGATCGAGGAATTCGAGGGCGAAATCCTCGAAGAAGGAGGGCTCCCGGCCCGCTTGCGGCCGAGAATCAGCCATCGGAGGGATCGGCTCCGACGGATTTCAGCATGGACGTGGTGATCGCCTGCCGCCAGGTGGCCGCCTGCGCCCAGGGATCGGGCTGCTGCATCCTGGCCTCCATGTCGCCGATGCGAAAGGTGTTGGCCGCATCGAGCCGCTCCAATTCCTCCCAGGAGACGGGCGTCGCGATGGGAGCCCCCTGCCGCGCCCGCGTCGAATAAGGAGCGATCGCCGTCGCCCCGCGTTCGTTGCGCAGCCAGTCGATGAAGATGCGGTCCTTGCGCTTGGCCTTGGAGGCCTGCGCGAGGAAGCGCTCCGGCTCCTCCTCGCCGAGCCGGCGCGCGATCGCGCGCGCAAAAGCGTTAACGTCCGGCCACTCGGCGCGGCGGGAGAGCGGCGCGATCACATGCACACCCTTCCCGCCCGTCACCATCGGCAGGGTCTTTAGACCGAGCTTTTCCAGGCGGTCGCGCAGGTCAAGGCATGCCCGCTTCACATCCGTGAAATTCAGTCCCTCGTCTGGGTCGAGATCGAAGACAAGGCGGTCGGGCTTTTCCAGCGAATCGATGCGCGAGCCCCAAATATGGAACTCGAGCGTGTTCATCTGCACGCCGGCGACGATTCCCTTGAGGTCGCTGATATAGAGATATTCGGCCTTGTCGCCGTCCTTCTCGGTGATCTCCTGCCGCTTCACCGCAGTGGGAAATCCCCTTCCCGCGTGCTTCTGGAAAAAGCATTCCTTGCTGCGGCCGTCCGGGCACCGCACGAGGCTGACCAGGCGCTTCTTCACGGCAGGCAACATGCGGTCGGCTACACGCAGATAGTGCCGGGCGATGTCCGCCTTCGTCAGGCCCTGCGCATCGAACAGAACCTTGTCCGGATTGGAAAGGGAAATGCCGGCAATCGTATGGCGATGTGCACGCTGCATGGCCGCCCCTCCCTCAGGCGCGGAAACCCGGCCATTCATTCTGGACCGCCTGACGTGCAAACCACAGGGACGGCCCAGGGCCGCCCTGATAATTCGCGCCGCGGCGGGATGGTTCCTGCGGGCTAGAACCGGCCGGTTTCGTTGAACATATCGAAAGCCGCCCGGATATGGTCGGCAGCCGCCTTCACAGGCGCGGACGCGTCCGTCGCCACGGCCATGCCGATGCGGTAATTGCCGAGCTCCGGCAGACCGTCCTTCGCCCCGAGTTCCACCAGGTCGTCGGCAATGAAGGATTTGGGCAGCGGCGCGATGGCAAGGTCGGCGAGGATTGCCGCCCGCTGCCCCGCCGTATGCGCGCTCATATAGGCGATGCGGTATCCGCGTCCCAGACTGCCGAGCGCCTTCACCGCCGCCGCGCGCCATGCGCAGCCCTCCTCCCACAGGGAGACGGGGAGCGGCTCGCGCATATAGGCACATCCGCCCTTGGCCCCCGCCCAGACAATGGGCTCGGTGAGGAGGATTTCCACCCCCGGATGGGTGAGGTCCTCCGTGCAGGTCATCAGCGTGATGTCGAGCTGCCGCGCAGCCATGCGCTTCCTCAGATTGGCGCTCTGGTCAATGACGACGTCGACCGCGATGGCCGGATGTGTCTGTGCGAAGCGCTTCAGGACACTTGGCAGCACGCGCTCGCCGAAATCGTCCGGCGAGCCGAGCCGCACCACGCCGCTGATATCGGGCATGACGAATTTGGAAACCGCTTCGCGGTTAAGCGCCAGCAGCCGCCGCGCATAGGTCAGAAGCATCTCCCCGTCCGAGGTGAGCGTGACCGAACGGGCGTCGCGCACGAAGACGGGCCGGCCGAGCTGGTCCTCCAGCTTCTTGATCTGCATAGAGACCGCCGAGGGCGTGCGGAACACCGAGTTTGAGGCGGCGGTAAAGCTGCCCGTCTCGGCGATCGCGACGAAGGTGCGCAGCACATCCAGCTCGAGCAGCGGCAGCGGGTGGTTCAGAGGTGCGTTCATGACGAGCCTTCAATTTATCTGAAGAAAAGGATCAGATCATTGCGTTTGATTGAACACCAAGTCGGACCCATAGTCAATGGTGAGAGGCCGGTGAAGCCGGCAGAACCAGGAGGTAACCAGGAGGTAACCATGTTCATTCACCATTCCCTGACCGACTATCTGCAACGTCGCGCCGCCGCTTGGAGGCGCCGCCGCACCGAGCGCTACATCTCCAGCCTGCCGCCGGAAATCCAGAAGGATATCGGGTGGCCAAGCGGCAACCGGACATCCTCGCGCAGCGCACCGCGCGTTATCACGCCGGAGCTGGAGCCGACCTGGCAGCCACGCTGAAGGCGCCGGGATGGCCTACTGTCAGATGCGCGCGAGCCGCGTCGGCGGAAATCCGAGGCGGCATCGCGGCAGTCGGGCGTGCAAGCGCTCCGCCATGTCGCTTTTCCTAAGGGGCGCTTCGGATTTGCGGCTGCCGCGGCCAGGCGGCTGAGCTAGAAGCGCCGGGCCTGCGACCGCGAAGGATCCGCGGCGCCGCCATCACCCGCAGGTGTAAGATGAAATTCCTCCAATTCTTCCGCACCGTGCACACGGCCCGTGGGCAGCGGACCCGCGAACGGGAACGCTTGCATCGGGCCATGCCCGGAGAGACCGGAGCCCTTGCCGCCCTGCGCGTCGGCGTGCTCGTGCGCTGACCGGCGCAGCAACGCGGCCTCCCTTCGACCCTGCGGAAAATTTTCTGTCTGCGCCGCCGCTCCCCGTTGACAGGCAAGGCTTTTCGCGCGAGGGCTTGTCCGTTAGCGACATCTATTCGGCGGGCACGAACCCGCGAGAGGCGGGCATGAAGAGCGAAGGGCAGCTCAAGCGGTCACTGGTTTTCTTCCTCGTCCCCGATTTCACCATGGTAGCCTTCGCGACGGCGCTGGAGCCGCTGCGCTCGGCCAACCGGATGCTGGGCTACGAAGCCTATCGTTGGCGGCTGGCGAGCGTCGACGGCAGGCCGGTGCGCGCTTCGAACGGTGTCGAGCTCGCCGTCGACTCCTCGCTCGCAGAGGAACGGCAGAAGATGATCGGCAGCGACCGCCCGACAATGCTGATCGTCTGCAGCGGGTTGAATGTCGAATCCTACAGCAACAAGACCGTCTTCGCCTGGCTGCGCGAGGAATATCACCGCGGCGTGGCGCTGGGCGGCCTGTGCACCGGCGCGCATATCCTGGCCGCCGCGGGGCTGCTCGCCAACAAACGCTGCGCGATCCATTGGGAGAATCTGCCGGGTTTCGCCGAGACTTTCCCCAAGGCCAATGTCTTCGCCGATCTCTTCGAGATCGATACCAATATCTATACCTGCGCCGGCGGCACCGCGGCGATGGACATGATGTTCCGCCTGATCGGCGAGGATTTCGACGAAAACCTCGTCAACCGCGTCTGCGAGCAGATGCTGACAGACCGGGTGAGGAGCCCCTCGGACCGGCAGCGGCTGCCGCTGCGCGCGCGTCTCGGCGTGCAGAACTCGAAGGTGCTCACGATCATCGAGCTAATGGAGGCGAACCTGTCCGAGCCGCTTTCGCTGGTGGAGATTGCCGCAAGAGTAGGGCTTTCACGCCGGCAGATCGAGCGGCTCTTCCGGCAGGAGATGGGCCGCTCCCCGGCGCGGTACTATCTTGAGATCCGCCTCGATCGTGCGCGGCACCTGCTGATCCAGTCCACCATGCCGGTCGTGGAGGTGGCGGTTGCCTGCGGCTTCGTCTCGGCCTCGCATTTCTCCAAATGCTATCGCGAGGTCTATGCCCGCTCCCCGCAGCAGGAGCGGCACGACCGCAAGCAGCTGATGGCGGCCTGAGCCGCCTATCTTTCCTGCCACATCCAGGAGCGGTTGCGCCACATCTTCTCGCCTACGAGGCAGTCATAGGCGGGGGCGGCCTGCGCCAGCATGACCGCTGGACGGTCCTGATCCGGCCGGCGGTCCGCCAGCTCGATCACCAGCTTGCGCCGCACGGCTTCCGCGAACTGGTCCCAGTCATTGACCGGGATCATGAAGGCGCCGGGGCCGCCGATCACGCAATTGGTGTAGTAGATGTCGAGATCAGAGACGTCATAGGAGGTGGTAAAGCCGTCATTTGTCACAAGCGGCAGCCCGTTGATGGTGATGCCGGCCGCAACCAGCGCATCGCGCGCTTCCGTCACCGGCCTGCCCTGATTGTTCGGGCCGTCGCCGGAAATGTCGAGCACCCGGCGCAGCCCCCGATAACCGCTTTCGGCGAAGAGGTCGGCAGCAAAATCGATGGCGCCGGATATGGATGTGCGCCTGGCGCTCTGCGACGGGCTGGCCGTCAGCATTTCCGCCACCCGCGCCGCATCCTCGGCCGTGGCAATGATGGTCCAAGGGACCAGCACGCGCTGCGAGAAATCGCCGGCCCATTCGTAATAGGTGAGCGCGATGCGGCCGTGCACACCGCTTTGAATGGCGTCCACCACGCTCTCATGGGTAAGAGCCGAGGCGTAACCCTGGCGTTGGATGTCCAACTCGCCGGGAGACATGGAGAGGGATACGTCGACGGCAAGCGCCAGTTCGACATCGACCTCCTCCTGCGCTCGTGCCGGAGAATACTCCAACATGATCGGCAGCGCGGCAAGAGCGCCGAAAAGCAGCCAAGGCCATTGTCGGTCCGCGGACATGCGCATGAATCTACGTCAGGCGCGGACGCCGGCAATTGGCGGAGCGCGAAAATTTCCCGCGCCCCGTTCACATTTCCGCGATGTCCGAAAGGCGCATGCGCCCGCCGCCTCAGCCGTCGGCGCGCAGCGCCCTGTTGTCGGGATCGAAGGGGCTTTCGGCGATCACCGTGGCCGGATGGAGCTTGCCGAGGATCTTTATTTCCAGCCGCGTGCCCTCCCCCGCGCAGTCCGGCCGCACCATGGCGAGCGCCAGGCTTTTTCCCACGCGCCAACCATAGCCGCCGCTGGTGGCGCGGCCAACAAGCCTGCCGCCCCGGTAGATGGCTTCCGAGCCGCGCGCGTCCGCGTCGGTGACGTCATGGACCTCGAGCGTGACGAAATTCCAGTTGAGCCCGTGTTGGCGCTGCCGGACCAACGCCTCGCGGCCCAGAAAATTGCCCTTCTCGAGATTGACGAAGCGGTCGAGCCCGCTCTCCCAAGCCGAATATTCGATGGAGAGCTCGCGCGGGATCAGGCGGTAGCTTTTTTCGATCGCCATGGCGCTCATGGCGCGGATGCCGAACGGCTTTATGCCGAATTCCTCCCCCGCCTGCATCAACATGTCGAAGATCGCGTTCTGCATCTCGATCGGGTGGTGCAGCTCCCAGCCGAGCTCGCCGACGAAATTGACGCGCAGCGCGTGCGCGGTAGCATGGCCGACATTGATGCGCTTGCCGGAGAGCCACGGGAAGGCGGCGTTGGAGAGGTCCGCGCGCGTGAGCTTTTTGAGCACGTCCCGGCTTCTTGGCCCGGCGAGCACCAGCACACCCCAGTTCGTGGTGATGGGGAACATGCGAACGCTGCCGTCCGTCGGCAGAAGCCTGTTCAGCGTGTCATGGTCGTGCGCCTCGTAGGCGCCGGCGGAGACGAGATAAAAACCCGTAGGCTGCCGGTAGACGGTGAATTCCGAGCGCACGCCGCCGTCCCTGGTGACGAGGTGGCAGAGCGCGATCCGGCCGACCCTTGTGGGGACGCGGTTCGCGAAGATGCGGTTGAGCCAGGCCTCCGCGCCCGGGCCGCTCACCCAGCATTTGGCGAAGGCCGACATGACCTGCAGGCCCACATTCTCGTGGACGTTCCTCACCTCATTGCCGACATGCTCGAAATAGTTGGAGCGGCGGAACGACCATTTTTCGACGATGCGGCCGTCTTCCAGCGGCGGGGCGTGGTTGTGCTTCAAAAGCACATCGGCGCCGACGCCGAGTTCCTCCTTGGGGACTTCGTAGCCCTTCGGGGCGAACCAGTTGGGCCGCTCCCAACCGTAGACGGAGCCGAAGACCGCCCCGAGTTCCTTCATGCGGCCGTAACAGGGCGTGGTTTTCAAGGGTCGCGCCGCGGCGCGCTCCTCATCGGGGTAGTGGGTGGTAAAGACGTTGGCGTAAGCCTCCTCGTTCTTCACCTTGAGATAGCCTTCGGTGGCGTAGGGGCCGAAACGGCGCGGATCGACGCCCATCATGTCGATCGTGGGCTCGCCGTCGACGATCCATTCGGCAAGCTGCCAGCCCGCGCCGCCAGCCGCCGTGATGCCGAAGGAATGGCCTTCGTTCAGCCAGAAATTTTTCAGGCCCGGCGCCGGGCCGATGATGGGCGAGCCATCCGGCGTATAGGCGATGGCGCCGTTATAGACCTTCTTGATGCCGACCTCGCCAAAGGCCGGCACACGGGCGATCGCCGTCTCGATATGCGGCATCAGGCGTTCCAGATCCTCCTGGAACAGCTCGTATTCGCTGTCCTCGGACGGGCCGTCGACATAGCAGCAGGGAGCGCCCTTCTCGTAGGGGCCAAGCAGAAGCCCGCCATTCTCCTCGCGCATGTACCAGGAGGAATCGCTTTCGCGCAGCACGCCCATCTCCGGCAGCCCCTGGCGCTTGCGTTCGAGGATGGCCGGGTGCGGCTCGGTGACGATATACTGGTGCTCGACAGGGATCACCGGCACGTCGAGCCCGACCATTTGCCCAGTCTTGCGGGCGAAATTCCCGGTGGCGGAAACGACATGGTCGGCGAGAATGTCGCCCTTGTCCGTCCGGACTAGCCAGCGCCCGTCCGGCGCCTGCTCGATGCCGGTCACGGTGGTGTTGCGATAGATGGTGGCGCCGCGGTCGCGCGCGCCCTTCGCCAGCGCCTGGGTGAGATCCGCCGGCTGGATATAGCCGTCGTCCGGATGCTGGATCGCGCCCAGAATGCCGTCGGTCTCGCAGAGCGGCCAGACCTCCTTGAGCTGCTGCGGCGTGAGAATGTTCACCGGCACGCCGATCGTCTCGGCGATTCCGGCGTAGTACATGTACTCGTCCCAACGGTCCTTTGTGCGCGCGAGCCGAATATTGGTGCAGTTGGTGAAGCCGACATTCATGCCGGTCTCGCGCTGCAGCTCCTGATAGAACTTCACCGAATATTTGTGGATCTGGCCGACCGAATAGCTGAGGTTGAAGAGCGGCAGCAGGCCGGCGGCATGCCAGGTGGAGCCCGAGGTGAGTTCCCTTCGCTCGACGAGCACGACGTCCGACCAGCCCTTCCTGGCTAAGTGATAGAGGGTGGAGACGCCGACCACTCCTCCTCCGATCACGACCGCGCGCGCCTCGTTCTTCATAACCGTGCTCCTACTTCGGCCGGCAAATCCGGCACGCGAGAGTATGCAGGAGGAGAAAGGCGATTCCAGCCTGTTTGCGACATCGGCGAATTGCCCGGCGACCGCCTCCGACGCGCCTTGCCGGTTAACGCTATTGGAAGACGACCATATTAGCATGGCGGGGCAGAGGTAACGCCAGTGTCGCGATCACGGATCATCAGGGCGAGCAACGAAGAGGAAGCGCAGCCGGATATGGCGGCGGTTGCTTTGGAGGACCGATTTGATTTCGGATCGCGGGAGTATCTGGAGCTTTTCGCCAGTTCTTCCGCCACTGCCTTCCAGCACCCGCTTTGGCTGCAATCGCTTTTCGAGAAGCTTGCGCCTGAACGGGGGGCAGAGAAAATCGTGGTGACCGCCCGCGATCCCGCGTCGAACCGCTTGATTCTGGTTCTGCCTTTGGTCCGGCGGCGCAAACGGGGCATCGTGCTCCTGGAAGCCAGCGACCTCGGCGTGAGCGACTATGCGGCGCCGGTCGCCGCCCCAGGGCTGATGTTGGGTCCGGAGTTGCAAATGGCGATCCGCTCCACCCTGCCCAGCCATGACCTCCTGCGCATCCGTCCCATACGCGCCGAGCACCTTCCCGCCTGGCAGGCCTGCTTGGGCGGCGATGCGTCACGCCTCGACTTTTCGGCGCACGCGGCACCGTTGGGAGGCGACGTCGCGCTATGGCGCGACGAAAAGCTCTCTCCCGGTTTCCGCAGGCGGCTCGACCGTAAGAAGAAGCGGTTTCTCAAGCAACCCGAGGCATCGGTCCGCCTCCTGACCGAAGCCGGGGAAATTCGTTCTGCCATCTCGGGGATTGCCCGGCTGCGTGCGGGCCGCTTCAATCCTGATATGATCCAGAACGGCTATGTCGAAGATTTTTATGCCGACATTGCCGAGCGCGGGCAGCAGGCGGGGTTTGCGCGCACCTATGCCATCTCCGTCGGCGGGGAGACGATCGGTTACGCCTTCGGGATAGCCCATGCCGGGTGCTTCAACTACCTCCTGATCGGCTGTGACTATGAGCGTCACGGGCGGCATTCTCCCGGCCTCATCCTCTATGATTTCATGATCGAGGACTGGATCAGTGAAGGCGGCAGCCTTTTCGACTTCACGATCGGCGATGAGTCATTCAAGATGGAGTTCGGGACCGAGGCAACGGCCATGTACGAGCTGTCGCGGCGGCAAACATGGCGCGGGAGGATCGCGGCGGCAGCCTTTGCCTTTCGGGAGCGGCTGCGCCGGCCGAGCAAGGCTTCGGGAATCGGGGAAAAGTCAGGCGAGGAGGACAGGCATGGCGAGACGGCATGAGTTTCTCGAAAACTCGGTCATCATTGGCGCACATGCCGATGACGAACTGCTGTGGTTCAACTCGATCCTCAAGGACGTGGACGAGGTCATCATCGTCTACCGCGACTTCTGGGCGCAGCCGGAACTAGGTCGGGCCAGGTCGGCAGCGATAGCCGAGTATCCCCGCGGCAATGTCACCTGCCTGGGCGTGCCGGAGTCGGGCGCTATCGGCTGCGCCGATTGGAGCGACCCCCAGCTCACGGAGTTCGGAGTTGAGCTGACGCTCGAGGCGAATCGCCGCGAGGTGACACGGCTGGCCCGCAAGTCGCTTTCCGCCATCCGCGCTTTCGACGCGGAGCGCGTGGCCGCCGCCAGCGTGCGCCGCGCCTACGAGGAGAATTATCGTGCCATCCATGCGGCTCTGGAGGCGCGGCTGCAGCCCGGCATGAATGTCTTCACCCACAATCCCTGGGGCGAATACGGGCATGAGGAGCACCTCCAGGTCTTCCGCGCACTGGAGCAGCTCCGCGACAGGATCGGCTTCAAGCTGTGGATGTCCAACTACTGCACCGAGCGGGCCCTGCCGCTCGCCATGCGCTATTTCAGCGTGACTCCGGGCGGCTATATATGCTTGCCGACCGATAAGGCCTTTGCCGACCAGGTGACCGAGGTCTACAGGAAGCACGGATGCTGGACCTGGTCGGACGACTGGGCATGGTTCGACGAGGAATGCTTTATGGAAGCGCCACGCCGACACGCGCCAGCCGCGCCCCACCGGCACCTCTTCCCGCTAAACCTGTTCACCATAGATGCAGCGCCGCCGCGCAAATGGCTCCCGATCGCGCTCACCATGTCCGCCGCCTCGGCAGCCATCGCCGCCACCATCGACTGAGGAAGCCTGATCAGGCGTCAGAACCGAGCCTCGGCTTCCAGGCTGCGACGAGCACCAGCGCCATGCCGGCGATGAAGACGAAGTAAAAGCGGTCGTCCGGCAGCGGAAAGCTCGCGAATTTACCCAGCGTGCCGATGGCGAGCGCGAAGACCAGCGCATTGGCGCGCGGGTCACCCATGCGGCCATATCTGGCGAGCAGCGCCCAGCCCGCGGTCATGGCGGCGAGAAGGGCAGGCCAGTCATTCTGCTGCAACGAGTTCACCGCGCCTCTCGCATAGCCCTTCACCATGGCGAGCAGTGAGAAATCGGGATGGAACCCGGCCATGTTGTTCTGGATCTGGACGCAGGAGAAGTAAAAATGCGTCCACCAGCCGGGATGCCCGCCCATATCAGAAATGGCCATGCAGGCGGCGAAGGCGGCGAGGAAGGTGAGCAGGATGGGCAGCTTCCGCCGGTTGAAAAGGACGGCGGCGATCAGCACCGCGAAGACGAGGATGATATTGTCCGGCCGCACGAAGACGGAGGCGAAAAGCAGCAGGCAGCCGAGCCACTCACGCCCGCGCCACAACGCGTAGAGGGCCGCCAGCGAGACAAGGGCAAGCAGCATGTCGGGTGCGACCGCCGAGGTCATGCGCGAATAGTCGGCGATGAACAGCAGCGGCGTGAGGAAAAAGGCGCCCTGCAGCGCTTCCCCCCGCCAAAGCCACCAAAGGCAGAGCAGCCCCACACCGAGCGAGGGTAGAACGCTGAGGAGGATTGCGCCGTTGGCAAGCCCCATCACCAGCTCGAGCACCCGCAACAGGCCGACATAAGCGAGCTTCACGCGGTACATGCCGAGCTGCGACTGAAAGTCCGCCGGGTTCTCCCACTGGCTCCGATTGTAGGGATTGGCGTATTTCAGGCGCTGTTCCTGCGCGTCGTCGGCACCCGGTTCGATGCGCGACCAGGTTTCCCGGTGCAGCGCCTCCGCGTCGGGATAGCGGCTTTCCAGTGCCGCGCCGACATAGGCCACCATATCCCAATTGTAGTCCGGCCTGAGCCAGCCATGGGCGGCGGCGAAGAGGACGCCGACCAGCAGGAAGAACGCCCCCGCACGGTCGAGCAGGGAGCGGGCGGCGAGCCGACGGACTATCGCCTCCGCCGACCGTGTGCCGAGTGTACGGCCTATGACGGTCTGCTCCGTGCTGCTCATTGTGCCCCGCCCAACCCCTTCAGCCCATCTGGCTTTTCACGAAGTCCTTCACGATAGCCACGACGCCGCGCGAGAGCAGCGTGTCGAGCGCCGTGATGAAGGCGTCGACATGCTCGCGCTGCACGATCAGCGGCGGCTCCAGCCGGATGACATTTCGGTTGTATTCGGTGAAGGCCACCAGCACATTGTGGTCGCGCAGGAGCAGCGCGCCGACGAAGCCGGAGAGCGAGCCCTTCAGCTTCTCGTCGAGCATCGCCACCATGGGCCGGACCACCGCCGGCAGGGTTTGCGAGAAGTCGTGGAACTCAAGGCCCACCATGCAGCCGCGTCCCCGCACTTCCTTGATGATGCGCGGATATTTCTCCTTCAGCTCGTCGAGGCGCTTCAGGAGGTAGGCGCCGGTGTCGGCGGCATTCTCCATCAGCCGCTCGTCATAGAGCACGTTGAGGCCCTCGATCGCCGTGACGCAGGCCTCGCCGATGCCGCCGAACGTGGCCATGGCATGGATCATCGCCGTCTTCGGCGTGCCATAGGCCTTCATATAAACGTCGCGCCTGGCGATCATGGCGCCGATCGCCGCCTTGCCCGCGCCGAGCGACTTGGCGAGGGCCGTGATGTCGGGCACCACGCCATAGTGCTCGAAAGCGTAGAACCGCCCGGTACGCCCATAGCCGCACTGCACCTCGTCGGCCACCCAGAGCACGCCATAATGATCGCAGAGCCGGCGCAGCTTGGGCCAATAGGACGGGTCGGCCTCGATGATGCCGCCGCCCCCCTGCACCGTCTCAAGCACGATCGCACCTATCTGCGGGTCCGAGCGGAACGCGTTCTCCACCGCATCGATGTCGCCGAAGGGCACCCGCAGGGTGTTGCCGGTGAGCAAAAACTCGCCGCGGTAGAGCTTGCCGTCGGTGACGGCCAGCACACCCTTGGTCTTTCCGTGGAAGGAGTTTTCCGCATAGACGATCTTCGGCTTCTTCGGCCCCGCAGCGCGCTCGGCGAGCTTTACGGCTGCCTCCATGGCCTCGGAGCCGGAGGAGCCGAAGAACACCATATCGAGATCGCCGGGCGAGCAGGCGGCGAGGTTCTTTGCCAACGCGGTCGCATATTGCGACATGAAGGCGATCCCGATCTCGTGCCGTTTCTCCTCCTGGAACTTCCTGCGTACTTCCAGGATGCGGGGATGATTGTGGCCGAAGGCGAGCGAGCCGAAGCCGCCGAAGAAATCGAGGATCTTCCGGCCGTTCTGGTCGGTGTAATACATGCCCTCGGCGCGCTCGATCTTCACCTTGTGGAAGCCGAGCAGCTTCATGAAGTGGAACTGGCCGGGGTTGATGTGCTCCTTGAAGAGATCGGCCATGCGGCCGACATCGAGCGCCTTGGCGTCTTCCACACTCAGGAGCGGCGGCTTTGCCAAGGATGCGGAGGTCGTCGTCTCCTTGGCGTCGTTGTTTGCGAGAGCACTCATCCCATAACTCCTATTCGGCGGCCACGTGGCTGGCGCCGACCGGCCGGCCGGCCTTCTTGGCGCGATATTCGTCATATGCGGCGATCAGCATGTCCTCGTCGCGGTATTTCGGCACCCAGCCGAGCTGGCGCTCGCCCTTGGAGACGTCGAGCACGCACATCTCGTCGGCGATGAGATACTGCTCGGGGTCCATGATTGGCATGTTCAGGCGATCGAGGAGGTCCAGCGTGCGCTTGACCGCCCAGGCGGGCGTGGGCACGAGGATCGAGCGGGAGCCCGCATGCTTGACAAGGTCGCCGAGCAGCTTCCGGACGGGCGGCGGGTTGAGCGATCCGAGATTGTAGGCCTCGTTCGGCACGCCCGCCTTCCAGGCAAGCCTTGCCGCTTCGGCGCAGTCGAAGACGGAGATGAACTGGTACGGGTTCTTGCCCGAACCGATCATCGGCACCGGCAGGTTCATGTCCACCAGCTTGAAGAGCTTTTCCAGGATGCCGAGGCGGCCCGGGCCGATGATCAGGCGCGGCCGGAAGAGAGAGATGTTCATGCCGCGCTGGCGCCACTGGGCGGCCACCACTTCCGTATCCGCTTTGGACTGCCCGTATTCGCCGAGCGGGGAAACGGGATGATCCTCCGTCATCGGATAGGTGACCGTGTGGCCGTAGATCATGTCGGTGGTGAAATGGACGAGCTTCCTGGCGCCCGCCTTGTCCATCGCCTCGATGATATGCACCGTGCCGTGATAGTTCACGGGATAGAAGAAGTCGTGCCGCTTGGAGCGGATCTGGATCGGCGAGAGCATCTTGGCCGACAGGTTGTAGACCATGTCGTCCGGCTTGATGTCCACTGCCTGCACGGCGACCGGATCGGTGACATCGCAGTGGACGAACTGCGCCTGGCGGTAATGCGGCAGGTCGCTCTTGACGATGTCGGCGACCAGCACCTCCTCGCCATCGGCCACGAGCTTTGCGGCGAGATGGCGGCCGACAAAGCCGTCGCCGCCGAAAATGACGTGTTTCATCGGATCATCGACCTTTCGGATTTCGAGGACTTCTGCGCCACGGCCTCCTCGGCGTTGCGCCCGCTCTGCGCGATCAGCACCGTGCCGACGCAGATGAGCGCAATGCCGGCGATGCGGTAGGCATTAAGATCCTCGCGGAAGACGAAATAGGCAAAGACCGCCACCGCCACATAGGCAAGGCTCAGGAACGGGTAGGCGAAGGAGAGCTCCACCTTGGACAATACGTAAAGATGCGAGGCCATGGAAATGACGAAGACGCAAAGTCCCAGGAATACCCACGGGCTGAAGACGATTTGAAGCACCTTCAGCAGCGGATTGACCCCCTCGAAGCTCAGGGGCCCCAGCGTCATCATGCCGTGCTTCAGCATGAGCTGGGCCGCCGCGTTGGTCATCACCGTGAACAGGATGAAGGGAATGTATTTCATGAGAGTGCGCCCCGCTGGCCCCGCAACCTTGCGTAGGGCATAGGTGAGAAGATCGCGTGAAGCCGATCGCTAGAATCGGCCTTTTTGCAGTTACGCTTCGGCAAGCTTTTCTTCCCCTATTCCGCGGCGGCGGCCAGACCGCCGGCAGATCCCAAGGTCATCGCCGTCCTGCGCCAGAAATCCGACATGAAGGCCGGATCGCGCAGATGCTCGAGCGCCTGCCAGCCGGGAAAGGACGCGGCGAAAACAGCAGCGCTCATCCTGGCGTCCTTGTAGGGGTTCACGGCGCCGCCTGCCGAAATAGCGATTTCATCAAGCCGTGCCAGCAGTTGCAAAGTTTTCTTCCCGCGATTTGGAAAATCCAGCGTGAGCGTGTAGCCGGCCCTCGGAAAGGAAAAGAGCCCCGGCGAAGGCACAGCACCGAAGCGCTTCAGCACCGTCAGGAAGGAAGCCTGGCCAGCTTCGCGCGCCGCCGCAAGGAGGGCGGGGACGGCCAACCGCGCCGCCGCCTCCGGCACGACGCTCTGGTGCTGGAAAAGTCCCCCCGGCCCGTAGAGCCGGTTCCAGTCCCGTATGCCGTCGAGCGGGAAGAAGTAGCTCGCATAGTGGGTGCGGTGCGGACCGGACTTCCGCCCCTTGGCCGAACGATAGAGCTGGTTGAAGATGCGGATGGAGAGGCCGTTCAGGACATTCAGCGGCGGCTGGACGGGAATGGACAGCCGTCCCTTGCCGGCCGGCCGGAACTGGCCTCCGCAAGCATGGTTGGCGGTCATGAGAAGGCCCCTGCCCGCCTTCAAGCCGCCCGCGAGCTGATCGATCCAGGCAACCGCATATTCATTGCCGGCATCGGCTTCCTCCGCAAGATCGAAATATTCGTCGAGCGAGGAGAAGGGAGTGACGCGCTCCTCCACATCGGCCGAGCCGACTTTCATCAGACGGATGGTCGCGTCGAGGATGAGGCCGGTCAGTCCCATGCCGCCTATCGTCGCGCGGAACAGATCGCCGTCCCGGTCGGCCCGGCACTCGTGCTGCGTTCCGTCGGAACGCAGCAGCGTCAGCGCCTCCACATGGCAACCGAATGTACCGCGGCGGTGGTGGTTCTTCCCATGCACGTCGTTGGCGATTGCGCCGCCTAGCGTGACGAAGCGCGTGCCCGGCACCACCGCCGGAAACCAACCCTGGGGCGCCGCTAGGTCGATGATCTCGGCGAGCATGGTGCCGGCTTCGGCTTTGAGGAGGCCGGTCCGCGTGTCGAAGGAGTGGATGCGGTTCCGCTCCCTCATGTCGATCAGCCGCCCTTCCCTATTCTGGCAGGTATCGCCATAGGAACGGCCGTTGCCGTAGGCAAGGAGCGAGGCCGGCGCCGCGCGGCCGGCCTTGAGCAGGGTGACCACTTCGCCGGCTCGCAAGGCGTCCCTGGTAGCCGGCGAGGCGCGGCCGAAGCTCTGATACGGACCGCCCATCACAGCCCCGCCGAGAAGAGGAGGAAGGCGCCGAAGCCGATGAAGAGCTGGCTGCGCCAGTCCGTGATGATGAAGACGATCGGGTCGTCATGCAGCTCATCGCGGCGGGCGAGAATCCAGATGCGTATGGTGAGGTAGAGCACGATGGGGCCAAGCGGCCACATCAGCCAGGGATGCTGATAGAGCTTCTCGGTCGCCCCGCTCTGGATATAGAGCGCCAGCACCATTGCGGAGGCGAAGGCCGAAGCCATTCCGGCCTGCGCCACGATCTCCTGGTCTTCCGCGCGATAACCGCGCCCGGCGATGCGCTCCCCTTCCGGGAGCGCCGTGGAACGCAGCTCCACATAGCGCTTCACCAGGGCAAGCGAGAGGAAGAAGAAGATGGAAAAGGCCAGCAGCCAGAAGGACACTTCGATCCCCGTCGCCGCGCAGCCGGCGAGAATCCGGGCGGTGTAGAGGCCGGCCAGCATGAGGACGTCAAGCAGCAGCATGCGCTTCACGGCAATGGAATAGGCGGTCGTCGCGATGAGATAGAGGACAAGCACCGCGCTGGAGAGCGGCGGCAGGAAGAAGGCGGTCACCGCGCTCGCCAGCAGGAGAACCGCCATGGCGCCGAGCCCGAAGGGCATGGACAAAAGGCCGCTCGCAAAAGGACGGTGCCGCTTGGTCGGATGGCGGCGGTCGAGCGCCAGATCGAAGAAGTCATTGAGGATGTAGATGGCCGAGGCGGCCGTCGAGAAAGAAACGAAGGCGAGAACGCATTTGAGGATCAGCTCGACATTGAAATACTGGTGCGCCAGCACCAACGGCACGAAGATGAGTGCGTTCTTCACCCACTGATGCACGCGCAGCATCCTGGCGATGGTCTTGACCGTCACCTTCGGCGCCTCGATGAGCTCGCCGCCGTGGCTCCTGTACCAGCGCGCCGCGCTGCGGTCGGGCGCCACGACGATCGCGCGCCGCGCCGCGTCGAAAACAGCAATGTCCGCGCGGCCGTTGCCGGCATAGTCGAAACCGCCGTCGCCGTAGAGCCCGGTCAGCGCCTGCCGCTTGGTGGTTGAAGCCATATTGCAGGTCGGGTCGGTACAGATCACGAGATCGAACACCCCCAGATGCGCGGCGATCTTTTCCGCCAGCCTGCGGGGCGCAGCGGTCGCGAGCACGATGCGCCGGCCGGCCGTGTGATCCTCGCGCAGCCGGTCCAGTACCTCCTCGCGATAGGGCAACGCCGACGGATCAAGCTCGATGCGTGCGGCGATCTCGCATTTGAGATGCGCCTTGCCCTTCATCAGCCAGAAAGGCAGCAGGAACAGGCAGAGCGGATTCTTGCGGATGAGCAGGAAGAGGCTCTCCCACAGAAGGTCAGTGGCGATCAGCGTACCGTCCAGATCGACGGCCAGCGGTACGGCGATGCGTTCGGACCGCGCATCCATGCAAAAACCCCAGCTAAATGCCCCCGCGGGGGTTCATGCCCCCTTCTGGGCCGTCTTATCGTCGAACCGCTTCGGAACTCTAAAATCCTAGACCGACAAGGTCCGCTTTGCGCCGCTTTCGGGCCCCGTGGTTTACGGCGGCTTACTAGATCGATTAAAATGCCGGAAGAGCGCCGCCTCGTCCAGTACGCGGTCGCTCATGTGAAAACCGATGGCGGATTATTTGCCTTCCCGCGCGCGACTGCCCTATAGCTTCCGGCTCGGGGGAACAACGGCGGCGAGAAAGCATGGCGGAATATTCGGCGCTCGCGCTCATCAGGAATGCATTTTCAGGCAATCGCGACTGGAAGCCGGCCTGGCGCAAGCCGGACCCGAAGCCTGCCTATGATGTGATCATCATCGGCGGCGGGCATGGACTGGCAACGGCCTATTATCTCGCCAAGGAGCACGGCATCACCAATGTGGCCGTGCTGGAAAAGGGGTGGCTGGGCTCAGGCAATATCGGCCGCAACACCACCATCGTGCGCTCCAACTACCTCCTGCCGGAATCCATCCGCTTCTATGATTTTTCAGTGAAGATGTGGGAGAACCTGTCGCACGAGCTGAACTACAATGTGATGTTCTCTCAGCGCGGCATCCTCAACCTCGCGCATTCGCCGGCCCAGGCCGATGACTATATCCGCCGCGGCAACGCCATGCTGCACGGCGGCGGGGACGCTGAGTGGCTCACGCCGGCCGAGATCGCGCGGAAAGTGCCGGGCGTAGACGTCTCCGGCTCTGCGCGTTTTCCCGTCGTGGGCGGGCTGCTGCAGCCGCGCGCCGGCACCGCCCGGCACGACGCCGTCGCCTGGGGTTATGCGCGCGCCGCCGACCGCCGGGGCGTCGACATCATCGAGAACTGCGAGGTCGTGGGCTTCCTGCGCGAGGGCGACAGGATCATCGGCGTTTCCACCACGCGCGGCGAGATCCGCGCCGGGAAAGTGGGCGTGGCGGTGGCCGGCAGCACCAGCCGCCTCCTGAAGCTGGCGGGGATCGAGCAATTTCCGATCGAGAGTCATGTGCTGCAGGCCTTCGTCTCCGAATCGATCAAGCCTTATGTGGACTGCGTAGTGACCTTCGGCGGCGGGCACCTTTATATGTCCCAGTCGGACAAGGGTGGTCTGGTCTTCGGCGGCGATCTGGACGGCTACAATTCCTATGCCCAGCGGGGCAACCTGCCCCTCGTCGAGGAGGTGATGAGCGAGTTCGTGGCCATGTTCCCTGCGGTGGCGCGGCTGCGGCTGCTGCGCTCCTGGGGCGGCGTGATGGACATGTCGATGGATGGCTCGCCCATCATCGCCAAGGGCCCGCTGCCTGGCATGTATCTGAATTGCGGCTGGTGCTATGGCGGCTTCAAGGCCACGCCCGCTTCCGGCTTCTCCTTTGCCTGGACCATCGCCAAGGACGAGCCTCACCCCATCAACGCACCCTACACGCTCTCGCGCTTCGAACGCGGCATCATCATCGACGAAAAGGGCCAGGGGCCCACGCCGAAGCTGCATTGAGGGAAGAAGAATGCTGATCTCCTGCCCCTATTGCGGCCCGCGCGACCTGTCGGAATTCTCCTATCAGGGCGATGCGTCCCGCATGCGGCCCGATGCCGCCTCGACCGACATCAAGGCGTGGCACGACTATGTCTATAATCGCCCCAACCCTGCCGGACCGCACCGGGAATACTGGCAGCATACGGCTGGCTGCCGCGCGCATCTGATCGTGACGCGCGACACCCTCACGCATGAAATCCACGAGGTGACATTCGCCCGCGCTGCCTTGAGAGCGGTCGGAGGTCGACCGTGAGCCCGCGCCGCGCCCGGAGCGGCGGGCTGATCGACCGCGGCCGCGCCATTTCCTTCACCTTCGATGGGAAAGCCTATACCGGGCACGCCGGCGACACGCTTGCTTCCGCGCTGCTCGCAAATGGGGTGACGCTTTTCGGCCGCTCCTTCAAATATCACCGGCCTCGCGGCGTCTACACGGCCGGCGTGGACGAGCCGAACGCGCTCGTGACCGTTCTGAAGGACGGCGTGCGCGAACCCAACATTCCGGCCACGCTGCTTGAAATCCATGACGGGCTGGAAGCGGACAGCCAGAACCGCTTCCCCTCGCTCGATTTCGATCTGAACGCGGTGAACCAGCTCGGGGGCCCGCTCTTCAGCGCCGGCTTCTACTACAAGACCTTCATGGGGCCGGTGATGGGCCCGCTTAAGGGCACGCGGTTCTGGATGTTCTGCGAGCATTTCATCCGCCGCGCGGCAGGGCTTGGACGCGCCGGCTACGAGAAGGACCCGGCGCGCTACGAGCGCATGAACGCCTTTTGCGACGTGCTGGTGATAGGGTCGGGCCCGGCCGGTCTGATGGCCGCGGAAGCGGCCGCTCTGGCCGGCAAGCGCGTTATCCTGGCGGAACAGGAGCCGCGCCTCGGCGGCACGGCGAACTGGTCGGGCGAGACCATCGGCGGAGTGTCGGCGGCGGACTGGGCGGAAGCGATGGCGGAGAAGCTCGCCGCGATGGACAATGTGCGCCTGCTCGCGCGGACCACCGTCTGGGGCTACTATGACGGCAACAATCTTGCCGCCCTGGAGCGCGTGGCAGATCACCTGGCGACCGCGCCTAGGGGCCTTCCCCGGCACCGCCACTGGTCGATCCGCGCCGCAAAGGTCGTGCTGGCGACAGGCGCGCTCGAGCGGCCGATCGTCTTTCCCGGAAACGACCGGCCGGGTGTGATGCTTGCGGGCGCGGCAATGCGCTACGCGAACGAATTCGGCGTCCTGCCGGGGGAAAGGATCGCTGTCTTCACCAACAATGACAGCGCCTATCGTGCCGCCGCCGCGCTGAGAAAGGCCGGCGCCGCCATTGTCGCGATCATCGATGTCCGCCAGGACATATCGGCCGCCGCGCGGAAGCTGGCCGAGGAGGCCGGCGTGGCGCCGCTCACGGGGCACGCCGTGGTAGGAACGGCAGGCAAGCGGTTGGCGAAGATTTCGGCGCAGCGCTTCGACGCCGCGACCGGACGCCTGTCCGGCGATGTGCGTCCGATCGAGGTCGACTGCCTTGCCGTATCCGGCGGCTGGTCGCCGGCGATCCATCTCGCCAGCCAGGCGGGAGGCAGCCCCGTTTGGGACGAGAAACTCAGCGCGTTCCTGCCGCCCGAGCCGACCCAGGATTGGCTGGGCGCAGGCGCCTTGACCGGCGCCGCGACGACGGCCGAGGCGCTCTCTGCAGGCCGCCGGGCAGGCAGCGCGGCCGTCGGCGCGGAGGCCCCTTCCTCAGCGCTGCCAGAGGCGGCTTCCCCCACGCTCGATCCTTTTCCGGCGCCGGTTTTCGAGATCAAGGCCAAAGGCAAGGCCTTTGTGGACCTGCAGCACGACGTGACGGCGGATGATATCCGGCTGGCTCATCGCGAGGGCTTTGTCTCGGTCGAGCATCTGAAGCGCTATACGACGCTCGGCATGGCGACCGACCAGGGCAAGACGTCCAACGTGCCCGGCCTTGCCATCATGGCAGAGGCACGCGGCCTGCCCATCGACCGTGTCGGCGCGACGCGTTTCCGCCCGCCATTCGCACCGGTCTCGATTGGCTCGCTAGCCGCCGAGACGCACCGGCACTTGAAGCCGGACCGGCTGACGCCCATGCATGACTGGCATGTCGAACGCGGTGGGCGGATGATGCCGGCAGGGCTCTGGCACCGGCCGATGATCTATGGCGAGCTCGGGGAAACCGTCGAGCAGGCCTATATCCGCGAGGCTGCTGCGGTCCGCCGCTCCGTCGGCATCTGCGATGTCTCGACCCTCGGCAAGATCGCCGTGAAGGGCCCGGACGCGGCGGAGTTTCTCGACCGCGTCTACACCAATGTGTTCTCGACGCTGCCGATCGGCAAGGCGCGCTATGGATTGATGCTGCGCGAGGACGGGATCGTTCTCGACGACGGCACGACGTGGCGGCTCGGTGAGCATGACTTCCTCATGACCACCACGACGGCCAATGCCGGCAAGGTGATGCAACATCTCGAATACCTTCTCGATATCGTCTGGCCGGAGTTGCGGGTGCATCTGACCTCGGTCACCGACCAGTGGGCAGGCGCCTCGGTCGCCGGCCCGAATGCACGGAAGGTGCTGGAGGCCTGCATCACCGGTACCGGCCTGGACGACGCCGCCCTGCCCTTCATGGGCATCGTGCATGGTGCCATCGACGATGTGCCGGTGATGATCTGCCGCCTGTCCTTCTCAGGTGAGCTTGCCTATGAAGTCTATTGTGGCGCCGGCCATGGGCTGCATGTTTGGGAGGCGCTCGTCGAGGCGGGCGCACCCTATGGGATCGTGCCCTACGGGCTGGAGGCGCTGGGGACGCTACGCATTGAGAAGGGCCATGTGACAGGCGCGGAGATGGACGGCCGCACCACCGCGCGCGACCTTTATCTCGACTGGATGCTGTCCAAGAAAAAGCCGTTCGTCGGCTCGGCTCTCATGGACCGGGAGGGGCTGATCGACAGGAACCGCATCCGCCTCGTGGGATTGATCTCGCTGGATGGCCAGCCGCTCGGCGGTGGCGCGCACATCGTTGAGAAGGGCAGCCTGGATGACCTCGGCGCAAGCATCGGTCACGTGACGGCGTTCTGCTATTCCCCTGCTCTGCAGAAGTATATCGGGCTGGCGCTGGTGAAGGGCGGCAAGGCCCGCCACGGCACGCGCGCTTTCGTGTCGGACCCGCTCCGCAGGCGTTTCGGCCCCGTGGAAATCGTCAGCCACCACTTCTTCGACCCTGAAGGAAGGAGGATGCATGGCTGAACGCCTTTCTCCCCTGGGCGCCGCCTTCCGGCCGGGCATGCATGGCGGACCGGGTGCCGGACCCGGCGTGCGCCTGAGCGAGGTCACGCCACCTTCGATCATGGAGGCCACCGCCTGGCCCGGCCGGAAGGGCGCGCTGGCGGAAGCAATTTCTGCGGTGACCGGCCTCTCGCTCTCCGCCAGGCCGAATGCCGGTGCCGTGAGCGCCGAAGCCTCGGCCTTCTCCATCGCTCCGGAGCGCTTCCTTGTCTGCGGCGGCGCCGAGCTGCCCGCAAGGCTGGCGGCTGCGATCACTATCGAGACGGGCACGGTGGTCGACCTGTCGCATGGCCGCACGGCGCTCCGCATCGCCGGCCCGCGCGCGGAATGGGTGCTGTCGAAGCTTTTCGCCGTAGACGTCGCGCCGGCCGCTTTCCCGGTGGCCGAAGCCCGCGCCACCTCCCATCATGAGATTTTCGCGCAAATCCAACGCACCGGTCCGGACCAGTTCGACATCTTTGTCTTCCGTTCTTTCGCGCGCGCCTTCTGGACCATGCTCTGCGATGCGGCCGAGGAAGTGGGTTACGAAGCGGCCGGCTAGAGACCGACGAAAAAATGGCCCGGCAGGGAATGCCGGGCCAGTCGGAGCACTGCCGCTTCAGTGCGCCAGCTATTCTTGCGCCGGCGTGTCGTCGGAAGGGGTTCCCGGCGCGGCAGACTCCATCCGGCGGTGCCTAAACTCGTGGCGCGGGCCATCGCCACGCCCCATGGCAAAACGCGGGCCGTCGCCGCGGCGCATATGCATGACCCGCTTGCCCATCCCGCCGCGGCGAAGCTCGTCCTGGCTCAGCTGACCGTCATTGTTGCGGTCGAGGAGCGCGAAGCGCTTGTTGTGGTGGTCTTCGATCTCGGCGATGGTCACGGTGCCGTTCCCGTCGATGTCGAGCCGCCGCGCGGTTCGCTCGGCGCGCCGCTGGAACTCGCGGTTCGTCAGATAGGTGACGAGTTCCTGTTCCGTCAGCGTGCCATCATTGTTTTCGTCGGCCGCCCGCAGCATCTCCAGCCGGTCGCCACCGAGCTCTTCGCGGGCGATGGTGCCGTTGCCGTCTGCGTCCAGCCGACCGAAGACGCCGCCGGTGCGGCGCTGGGCGCCTTCGGTAGCGGTGGGCGCCTGGTTGCCCGAGGCGGCCGGGCTCTGGTTCCCGGATGCGGCCGGCGGCTGAGTCGGTTGGGCGTCCTGCGCCAGGGCTGCCGCGCCGGCGGCCACGGACAGGGCGATGGCGGAAACAAGAACCGTGCGAAGCATACGTTCACTCCTCGTGTTGCGCCGCCCCGACGGCGGCTGGGACACGCAGTTGTGTCACGCCGAACATTACGGCGCGCTTTCGGGCGGATTACATTTTGGTAAAGTTGCAGGGTCCGCCGTGTGCTCAGCCGAGGACGGTGACGAAGTCTTCCAGCGGCGTGCGCTCGGTCCTGAGCCGGTTTTCCGGCCTGGAGGGGTCCTCGTAGCCGAGCGCCATCCCGCACACCACCACTTCCTCATCCGGAATGCCAAGCAGCGGGCGGATGAGCCGGTGATAGGGCGCAAAGGCGGCCTGCGGGCAGGTGTGCAGCCCCCTCGCCCGCGCAGCGATCATGATCGACTGGAGAAACATGCCGTGGTCGATCCAGGAACCTTTGTTCAGCCTCCGGTCGATGGTGAAGATCATGCCAACGGGCGCGTCGAAGAAGACAAAGTTGCGGTCGTGCTGGGCGCGCATCCGATCCACCTCGCGCCGGCCTATACCGAGCAGGGCATAAAGCGAATAGCCCACCGCCCGGCGGCGTGACAGATAGGGCTCGAAGAATGTGTCGGGATAGTACTTGTACTCGTCCCAATCCGCCTTTTCGGCGCGGATGCCGGACGAGAGGATAGCTTCCGAGATTCGCTGCTTCGTCTCGCCCGTGGTCACGTAGACTTTCCAGGGCTGCATATTCGTCCCCGAAGGGGCGCGGGAGGCAACCTGCAGGATCTGCCGAAGCGTATCCTCGTCAACCGGAACGGGCAGGAAGGCGCGAACCGAGCGCCGCGAGGTGATAGCCTCGTCGACGGCGGCTACAACTTCCGCGTCCACTGATTTCTGGTCCGGTGCCAACATTTTCGCCGTCCTCGGGTGGAGGGAACCGGGCGCAGGGAGGCGATATAGCGGCCGGTAGATATATGAAATCCCGCTTGATTTTTTCATACAGGCCGCTTTGATGAATTTCCAGAGGGAAATTTCACGATGTCCACTTCTCTTTCCGAAAGCGCGGAAACCGAGCTGAAGGCCAGCGCGCTCCGTCTTCTGGCTGCCGATATCCGCAGGCTGCGCAAGGCGCGCGGCCTGACGCTCGCCGGAGTTGCAGCCCAGCTCGGCCGCTCGGTCGGCTGGCTGAGCCAGGTGGAGCGCGGCATATCGCTACCCAGTCTGAACGACCTGCGGGCGCTCGCGACCCAGTTCAAGGTGCCCGTGAGCTTCTTCTTCACCCCGGCGGCTCCGGATGAAAAGGAGTGGCAGGTCGTCGTCCGCGCCGACCGGCGCCGGCGGCTTGCCGGTGGCCAGATGGGCGTGCTGGAGGAGTTGCTTTCTCCCGATCTTGGCGGGCGCTTCAAGATGATCCGGTGCGAGTTCGCCGGCGGCACGGCCCTGCCCCAGCCGCGGCAGCGCGGGGCGGAGGAGGCGGGCTATGTTGTTTCCGGCGCGCTGGAGATCGAAGTGGCGGACGAATGGTATCGGCTCGCCCCTGGAGATAGCTTCTGCGTGCGCGGCGAGGCGTTCCGCTGGCGCAACCCTGCGGAGGAGCCGGCCGTTGTCATCTGGATCGTCTCTCCCCCGGTCTGCTGACACAGCCGTGGCCGGATCGTTGGGCCACGGGGTTGACATTTATCGTCGCGGAGACGAACGGCTGTAACCAGAGGACGCAAAACTGCGCCTCGACACGCGCCTCCCGATCGAGAGCCACCATGCCCACCACATCAAAACGTATTACCGGCATCATGCCTTCCGGCAAGGACGGATGGGAGGTTCACTTTGCCGCGCTCGCCCGCAAACAGGCCGGCGAGGACATCCTCATGCTTTCCGTCGGCGACCATGATTTCGATACGCCCGCCGAGACGGTCGCCGCCTGTGTGGCAGCCGTGCAGAGCGGGCATCATCACTATGTTCAGCTTCCCGGCCTGCCGCGGCTGCGTGAAGTGCTGGCGCGGCTGTCCGCCGACTGTACGGGCGCCGATACCACGCCGGAGGAGGTGATCGTCACGCAGGGCGGCCAAGGCGCTCTTTTTGCTGCCTGCCAGGCGGTGCTTGACCCCGGCAGCCATGCCATCATCATGTCGCCCTACTACGCCACCTATCCGGGCACGGTGCGAGCCGCCGGTGCTGCTTTCACCGAGATCGACACGCGCCCGGAAGACGGGTTTGAGCCCCGGCCGGAGGCGATCGAGGCCGCCATGCGGCCGGAGACGAAGATGATCCTCGTCAACTCGCCCAACAATCCGACGGGGGCGGTCTATTCGCGCCGGACAGTGGAGGCGATCGCCGAGATCTGCCGCAGGCATGATCTCTGGCTCGTCTCCGACGAGGTCTATTGGACCTTGCGCGCCGAGCGCGAGCATGTCTCGGCCCGTTCCCTGCCAGGCATGAAGGAGCGCACCCTCGTCGTCAATTCGCTCTCGAAAAGCCACGGCATGACCGGCTGGCGCGTCGGCTGGCTCACCGCCCCCGCCGACGTGATCCGCCATCTGACCAGCCTCAACATCGTGTCGAGCTACGGCATGGTGGACTTCGTCTCCCGCGCCGCCATTGCGGCCGTGGAAAACGGCTATGGCGTCGCCGAGATCGCGGAGCGCTACGCCGCCCGCCGGAAGGTATTCCTGGAGGCCATGCATGGCACGAACAATGTCGGTGTGCGCGGCTCGGAGGGGGGCATGTATGTCATGCTCGACATCTCACAGGTAAACCCCGACGCCGAGGCCTTCGCCTTCGGCCTGCTTGAGGCGGAGAAGGTTGCGGTTATGCCCGGCGGCAGTTTCGGCGCTTCTGCGGAAGGCCATCTGCGCGTCTCCATGTGCCAGGAGGAGCCGGTCCTGCGCGAAGCGGCAGCGCGGATCCGTCGCTACATCGCCGCCCAGGCCGCGCAGCGCAGCGCAGCCGAGTAGCGCTTACCGGGGTATCCGCAGCCACCTTTCGTCGTCGTCCCAGGGATCGAGCACGCACCGGTAGCCGACGGGGCACGACTGGGCGTCGCTGGTCGGCACCCACGCCCGCTGGATGATGTGGCCGATGGGGCAGAACCGCTCGCTGGCGACATAGCGGTCATAGGTATGGCGGCCGGTGGTGAAGACCACCGCCCCATACTGGCCGACGATGTCGCGCGCCTGCCCGCAGGAGAGTCTGCGCGCGTCGATGCGGCCCTGTGCCAGTGCTGAAACGCTGGTAAGCGTCGCCAGGGCGAGGCCTATCGCAACTGCCAACTGAGCATTCGATCTTCGCATCACTCGTTCCTTCCCTTGTCGAAACGGCAAAACCGCTTTATTTGCCTCGCAGCATGGCCGCCTGGCCTTGCCGCCGCGCCGGGTTCGCCTTTCGCGGGCGAACCGGCATCAACAGCGCCAGCGCTCCAGCTCAAGGTCCCGCAGCTCCCAACGATATGGCCGCCACTCCAGCACCCCTGACCTCACTGGACCACACCGGGCTGCGGCCCGAAGACATGGCGGTTTTCCTGGACTTCGACGGCACGCTGGCCGATCTCGCTGAACGCCCCGACCAGGTTTCCGTTCCTGGCGAGACACTTCACGCGTTGCAAAGGCTCAAGCGGAGCCTTGATGGTGCGCTGGCCATCATTACCGGCCGCCCGATCGACGACATCGACAAATTCCTCGCCCCGCTCGTCCTCCCCGTGGCAGGCGTGCACGGGCTGGAGCGGCGCCGGGCGGGCGGAGAGCGGATGGCAGCGCCTGTCGACCAGGAAAAATTCGGCCTGCTGCGCGAAAGGCTGCAGTCCTTCGCCGATGCCAATCCCGGCCTGCTTCTGGAGGTGAAGCAAGGCTCGATGGCGCTCCATTACCGCCAGAGGCCTGATCTCGCGGAGGCCTGCGCGGCTGCCGTGGGTGCGGCCCTCACCGGCCTTGACGGGTTTCACGTCCTGCACGGCAAAATGGTCATCGAGGTGAAGGGCGGGACGGCGACCAAGGCGGATGCCCTTGCGGCCTTCATGCGAGAAGAGCCGTTTCGCGGCCGCGTTCCCTTTTTCGCCGGGGATGACGTGACAGACGAAGACGCGTTTCATGAGATTGCGCGCCTTAGCGGCATTTCGATCAAGGTCGGCCGCGGCACCACGGCCGCCCTGTTCCGAACGGATGGGACGGCGAGTTTTCGCCACTGGCTGGGCTCGCTGGCCGACAGTTTTGACGCCGCAAAGTGACGTAGCAAGGTTTCCCATGACGACTCTCGATCTGGGCATCATCGGCAATTGCAGCTTTTCCGCGCTGATCGACCCGAAGGGAAGGATCGTTTGGTGCTGCCTGCCCCGTTTCGACGGCGACCCCGTCTTCAACGCGCTCATTGCGGGAGATGAGCCGTCGGAGGGGCTCTTTTCGGTAGAGATTGAGGGGCTGACTGAAACGGAGCAGCATTACGAGCCGAACACCGCTGTCCTGACCACCCGGCTGCACGGCAAGACGGGGTCCCTCGAGATCAGGGACTGCGCGCCGCGCTTCTTCTGGCGTGACCGCATCTTCCGCCCACAGACGCTGGTGCGGCGCATCAGGCCCATCTCCGGCACGCCGCGCATCGCGATCCGCGTGCGGCCCACCTTCGGCTACGGCACGGTGCGCCCGCAAAGGACACGCGGCTCGAACCACATCCGCTATGTCGGCCCGGAGACGACGCTGCGGCTGACCACGGTGGCTCCGCTCGATTACATCGTGGACGAGACCTTCTTCAACCTGTCCGCGCCCATCGACTTCATCTTCGGCCCGGACGAGACGGTCGAGGGCGGGGTGGCGCATACGGCCCGCGATTTCGAGGAACGCACCATCGCCTATTGGCATGGCTGGGTGGCCAATCTCGCTTTGCCCTTCGAGTGGCAGGACGCCGTGATCCGTGCCGCGATCACGCTGAAGATGTGCACCTATGAATCGACCGGCGCCATCGTCGCGGCGATGACCACGAGCATCCCTGAGGCGCCCGACAGCGGCCGCAACTGGGACTACCGCTTCTGCTGGCTGCGCGATGCCTTCTTTGTCGTGCGGGCCATAAACAGCCTTGGCACCGTCCAGACGATGGAGAACTATTTCCGATACCTGATGGATATCGTTGCGGATTCGGGTGGCGGGCACCTGCAGCCCGTCTTCGGCGTCGGACGGGAAAGGCAGCTCGTCGAGCGCGTTCTGGACAATTTTGCCGGCTATCGCGGCATGGGGCCGGTGCGCTGCGGCAACCAGGCTTATGAGCACTACCAGCACGACGTCTACGGGAACGTGATCCTCGGCGCGGCGCAGATCTTCTTCGACCGACGCATCGAAATGAAGCCGACGCTCACCCATTTCCGGCTTCTGGAGCAGGCCGGCGAACAGGCCTACCGGCTGCACAACGAGCCGGACGCTGGCATGTGGGAACTCCGCTCACGCTCGCGCGTTCACACGTCCTCAAGCCTCATGTGCTGGGCCGCCTGCGACAGGCTTGCCCATATCGCCGCACAAATGGGAGAAGGTGCGCGTGTTCGATACTGGAGACAGCGGGCGGACGAGATCAAGGAGCGCATCCTGGCGCAAGCCTGGTCGGAAAAGCGTAAGGCTTTTGTCGAAAGCTTCGGGGGCGAGACACTCGACACGAGCGTGCTCCTGATGGCCGAAGTTGGCTTCATCGACGCGCGCGACCCGCGCTTCGTCAGCACGGTCGACCAGCTTGAAAAAGCGCTCGCAATCGGTCCGCATATGATGCGCTACGAGGCGGCCGACGATTTTGGCAAGCCGGAGGTTGCCTTCAACATCTGCGCCTTCTGGCGGCTCGACGCGCTCGCCCGCATCGGCCGCTATGAGGAGGCTCGCGAGATCTTCGAGGCAATGCTTAAGGCGCGGAACTCGCTCGGCATCCTCTCGGAGGACACCCATCCGGTGACCGGCGAGATGTGGGGCAATTATCCGCAAACCTATTCCATGGTGGGCATCATCAATGGTGCGCGCCGCCTGTCGAAACCCTGGGAGAGTGTCGTGTGAAAAGGCTGGTCGTCGTCTCCAATCGCGTTGCCGACCTGACGAAGACGGCGCAGGCCGGAGGCCTGGCGGTTGGCCTTGCCGACTCGCTGCGCCAGCGCGGCGGCGTGTGGATGGGTTGGGACGGCCAGACCCTGAAATACGAGGAGGAGCCGGAGCCGCGTATCCGCAAGATCGGCGAGGTGATCCAGGCGACTATTCCGCTCACCGAGCAGGACTATGCCGAATATTATCTCGGCTTCGCCAACAGCGTGCTATGGCCCCTCTTCCACTACCGGCTGGATTTGGTCGAATACAAGACGGCGTTCCTGGAAGGCTATCGGCGCGTCAACGCGAAATTCGCCAACGCCCTTGTCTCCACGCTGCAGCCAGACGACCTGATCTGGATCCACGATTATCACCTCATTCCGCTCGCCGCAGAGCTGCGGCAGCGCGGCTGCAAGCAACGCATCGGCTTCTTCTTGCACATTCCATTCCCGCCGCCCGAAATTCTCGCTGCGGTGCCGCGCCACCGCTGGCTGGTGGAGTGCCTGCTGAAGTTCGACGTTGTCGGCTTCCAGACGCAGACGGACCTCAACAACCTCCTGCGCTATGTGGAGGATCATCTGGGCTGCGAACTGCTTCCCGACGGCAGGGTAAAGACCCGTGAGCGGGTGGTGATAGCAGGCTGCTATCCGATCGGCATCGACGTGGATTCTTTCGTCGCGATGGCCGAGCAACCCAATGACGAGGTGCAGATCGAGACCAAGCGGCGCGAGATCCTCGGACGGCGCCAGATCATCGGTGTCGATCGGCTCGACTATACGAAGGGCTTGCCCGACCGGCTGCGCGCCTTCGCGCGTCTTCTGGAGATGTATCCGGAGATGCGCAAATCCGTGGCGCTGATGCAGATCGCCACGCCTACGCGGGAAGAGGTTGAGGCCTATATCGATATCCGCAAGGAACTCGAAGCGCTGTCAGGCGAGATCAACGGCCGCTTCGCTGATTTCAACTGGACGCCCGTACGATATATTCACGGCACTGTGCCGCGCGAGGCCCTCGCCGCGCTTTATCGCGCCAGCCAGGTGGGCTTTGTGACGCCGTTGCGCGACGGCATGAATCTGGTGGCGAAGGAATATGTCGCCGCCCAGTCGATGGACAATCCCGGCGTGCTCGTGCTCTCCAAATTCGCTGGCGCTGCCGAGGAGATGCACGAGGCGCTGATCGTCAATCCCTATGACGTAGACGACATGGCACGCAATCTGTGCCGCGCGCTGACCATGCCGCTCGACGAGAGGCAAGACCGGCAAAGGGCCCTGATGGACCGCATACGCAAGCATGATGCAGCCAACTGGCTGAACTCCTTCATGGCGGCGCTGGAAAAGGGCGAGATCAGGCGGGAAGAGGACTGAGGCAGACTCAGTCCTTAGACTTCTTCTGTGGCAGCTTCTTCCGCTTGGTCGATGCAAGCTCTTCCAGTTGGTTCTCGCTCATGGATTTTACCATGCTGCGCGAGGCGCCCTTAAGCTTGGATTTTGGCGTGTCGCCGCGCTTGGCCGACAGGGCGGCGCCGGCGGCCTTCTGCTGCGCCTTCGATTTTGCTGGCATCTTTGCCTCCTTCTGATTGGGAAGAAATCCGCCCGCCTGCCGGAAAGTTCCAGCCCGGCGGGGAACATGGAGGGCAGCACCGGGTTCTGGCGCAAAAGAGAACAAAGAGGCTGAGCCATGAACGAGCAGACACTCCCCAAGCAGGAGCAGGATCATCAGCCAGGCGACGAGCACCTGATGCATCCGCGCCCGGACTATTCCCCCCGCTACCGCGGCTCCGACCGCCTAAAGGGCAAGGTGGCGGTGATCACCGGCGGCGATTCCGGCATCGGCCGCGCCACGGCCGTGCTTTTTGCCCGCGAGGGCGCGAAAGTCGCCTTCCTCTACAAGGATGAAACGGAAGATGCCGAGGAGACGGAACGGCTGGTCAAGGCCGAAGGCGCCGACGTTTTTTCCATGGCAGGCGATGTGGGCGAGACCGATGTGGCCAACCGCTTCGTGGAGGCCGTCGTCCAGCGCTTCGGCAGGATCGACGTCCTGGTCAACAATGCCGCCGAGCAGCATTATCAGGAAGAACTGACGGACATTTCCGACGAGCAGCTGGAGCGCACCTACAAGACCAACATCTTCGGCATGTTCCGGATCACGCGGGCCGCGCTGCCGCACATGCAGGAGGGATCGTCCATCATCTGCACGACCTCCGTCACCGCCTTCAAGGGGCAGGACGTGCTGATGGATTATGCATCCACGAAGGGCGCCATCCTGGCCTTCGTGCGCGCGCTTTCGGGCAATCTCGCCTCCAAGGGCATCCGCGTGAACGCCGTCGCACCCGGTCCCATCTGGACGCCGCTCATCCCGGCCTCCTTCCCGGCCGAAAACGTGGCGAAGTTCGGCAAAAACGTTCCGCTCGGCCGGCCCGGTCAGCCGAACGAGGTGGCGACCTGCATGCTGTTCCTGGCCTGCGAGGATTCGTCCTATATCACCGGCCAGACGCTGCACCCGAATGGCGGCACGCTGGTGGGCGGCTGAGCGCTGGCCGCAAGGAAAACCACCCTCACTTGCGTCGGAACGTCTCGGTTCGGCCAAGGCCAGGCGCCGAGTTGCAAGTGAGGAGTGCCTATCCCGTCAGCCTTTCCCAGCCCTCGTCCGGTGCAAAGCGGGGCCCGTGCTTCTCCTCCAGTTGCCGCAGCCTGGCGACGATCTCGTCCGGCCCGCGGCTGCGCGCGTAGCAGAAGGGGCCGCCGCGAAAAGGCGCAAAGCCGGTACCGAAGATCATGGCGGCATCGGCGATCTCATCGTCTGCCACCACGCCCTCGCGCAGGCAGCGTACCAGCGTGTTGAGCATCGGCAGGATCAGCCGGTCTGCCATGTCGGTGTCGGCGTGTGGTGTTTCGGCCTTTCCGGCATCAGCAGGCTTTTCCTTTCGCGGCTCTCCCTTCTCATCGTAAACGTAAAATCCTCGACCCGCCTTGCGGCCGGTCTCGCCCGCCTCGACCTTATGCACCAGCCAGGCCGGTATTTCGGGCATCGGTTCAGCCAACCGCTCCTTCAGCATGCGGGCGACCTCCAGGCAGATGTCGAGGCCGACGCGGTCGGCAAGTTCGATCGGCCCCATTGGCATGCCGAAATCCCTCGCCGCCCGGTCGATCACCTCTTTCGGCACGCCCTCGTCGAACATGACGAAGGCCTCGACGAGATACGGCGTAAGGGCGCGGTTGACGAGGAAACCCGGCGCGCTCTTCACCGGCGCCGGTAGGCGGGAGATGTCGCCGCAGAAAGCGCGCGCCCGTCTCAGCGTCTCCTCGCCTGCGCTGTCATGGGCGACGATCTCGATGAGCTCCATCCGCGTGACAGGATTAAAGAAATGAAGGCCGACGAAACGCTCGGCGAAGGGGAGGCCCTCGCGCAGCGTCTCCAGCGGAATGCTGGAGGTGTTTGTGGCAAGGATCGCGTCCGGCTTCATGCGCGGGGCTATGGATTCGTAGACCCGGCGCTTCACCTCGGCTCGTTCGGCGACAGCTTCAATGACGAGATCGGCCTTTTCGACACCCGCCCCGTCGAAATCCGGCATCAGCCGATCGAGTGCGTCGCGGCGTTCTCCCCGAGAATAGAGCCTCTTGTCGAAAAATTCCGAGGCGCGGCCGATCGCCCGCGCGATCGCTTTGGGATCAAGGTCGGTGAGCGTCACGCGAAGCCCGCGCGCAGCGCACCAGGCGGCGATGTCGCCGCCCATCGTGCCAGCGCCGACGACATGCACGCGCCGGATACCGCTTTCGCCCTTCGCCAGCGTCCTCAACCGCTCGCGCAGGAAGAAGACGCGGATCAGGTTCTGGGCCGTTTCGCCGACCAACAGCTCGGAAAAGGAGCGGATCTCCGCCCTCTGCATTGCCCGCGAATCGCCGCCATGCTCCTCCCAGAGCTCGATCAGCCGGTAAGGTGCCGGATAGTGGTTCTTCGGCGCATTCTTCTCGGCTTCGGCGCGCATGCGCCCGGCCGCCATGCGGCGCGCGGGCCCGAGGCCGAACACGCCCGCCTTCCAACCGCCGGTACCGCGCTTCAGGCCGCCCGCGACCGCCGCATGCACCGCCTGCCTCACCTGGCGCTCCTCGACGATCTCGTCGACAAGCCCCAACGCCTTGGCCTTTCTGGTATGCACGGTCCGGCCTGTAAGCATCATCCGCATGGCTTCGACCGGATCGATGAGCGAGGTGAGCCGGAAGGTGCCGCCGAGGCCCGGATGCAGGCCAAGAAGCACTTCGGGGAAGCCGAAGCTCGCGCCGCTGACCGCGATGCGGTACTTGCAGGCGAGCGCCAGTTCCAGCCCGCCGCCGAGGCAATGGCCGTGGATGACGGCGATGGTTGGCATGGCGAGGGCCGCCAGCCGATCGATGATCTCGTGCGCGCGTTGAATGCGCTTCTGCACCTCCGCGGGATCACGAATGCCGCGGAAGTCGCGGATATCGGCGCCGGCGGCAAAACCGCCCTTCTTGGCGGAGCGGATCACCAGGGCCTTCGCGTTGAGCCCGCGCAGGTCCTCCAGCACCATGTAGAGCTCGGCAATCACCGCTTCGGAGAGGGTGTTGGCGCTCTCACCCGCCCGGTCAAAGATCAGCCAGACAATGCCTTCCTCGTCGCGGGTGTAGCGCCAGTGCGTGAGCGCACGCGTCGGCTCGCCCCGCGGTCCGAGCTCCGCGTTGCGCCGCTCCAGGAGCTTCCAGACTTGCCGCGAGATGGCCATCACACCGCCTCCAGGAGCATGGCGCCGCCCTGCCCGCCGCCGATGCATTCGGTGGCGATGCCGCGCTTCAGGCCCAGCCGGCGCAGAGCGTTTGCGAGATGAAGGACGATGCGATTTCCGCTGGAGCCGACGGGATGACCGAGGCTGATCGCGCCGCCGTCCACATTGAGCCGCTCGTGGTCAAGCGCGCCGAAGGGCGCTTCGAGCCCGAGTATCTCGCGGCAATATTCCTCGTCTTCCCAGGCCGCGAGGCAGGCGAGGATCTGCGCCGCGAAGGCTTCATTGATCTCCCAGAGCTCGATGTCTTCTCGGGCGAGCCCGCGGCGCTTAATCAGTTCCGTCGAGCAGATGGTGGGGCCGAGCCCCAC
>NZ_JAPSLH010000048.1 GCF_031180965.1 Chelativorans sp. | reverse complement strand
GGACGGCAAGACCGTGCTGACCATGCGCCAGCTTCATCCCAGCCGCGAGCGGCGGAAGGCAGTCATTGACTTCGGTGCCGTGGAATACGGGCTGCAGACGCTGGATGGTCTCGCCGCTTGGCTGGATGGTTGAACGCGTCCATTTGAAGGTCGCCGATAGGCCGTGATAGCTCAGTGATCAACTGCTTTGAGGGCCTTTCGGCTTGGGCCGGAACGACCGAAAAAGGGTCGGGTCCCGAACGTCCGCTATGCGCGTGGCCCGCCCAAGAGCCGACAGTCCGGTTACGGCCCCAAAGGCGACCATCCCGCTCAGCAAGTGTGGCTTCCGGACAATGTCGTCTTCGTAAATCAGACCGCCCATGAAACCGACTTTGCTCATCCTAAGTCAGAGACTGAGCCCGCGCTTGCGGCTGAAGGTCCAATCGATACCGCCGTCGGGTCGCGCGATGCCGTTAACCTCTCGCCCGAGGTGCTTCTCCAGCGAGGGCGACCATGGGACAAGGCGGAAGCCGAGACCGTCATCAATCATGGCAAAGCGCCCGGAGGCGAGTCGGAAGCGCTGGCGGTAGACGCCGCCGATGTGTTCGCCTTCCACCGATCTCGTGAACGGGATGCCGGTCTCCTTGGCGAGGCGCTCGGATAATGCCTCGATCTCCCGGTCGCGCAAAGTGGCAAGCAGGTTGCGGGTGAGGATGAGGCGCTGTTCCTCGCGCCGTGCGAGGCCCTCCGCAATCAGGTGTTCTGCGCGCGCGTCGAGCGCTTGGCGGACCTCCCGGCCAAAGCCACCCTCGCCAAGCTCGACCGGGTCACGGGCGGCAAGCTGCCGGTCAAGCCAAGTCGAGCCGCTAGCGTGTATCTGATCTCCGATTGCGAGGTCGGAGCGAACGGCGAGTGCTGCGCGGCTTTTGTCTCGGGCATCTTCGTAGTGGCGGAGCTCGACGATCGAGCCCGGCGCGGAGTCACCTGTCGCCTCCAGGTCAGGAAAACGGAGGTGGTGGACACGCCCATCGACGCCATCGACCACCGCATAGGCCGTTCCGCGCAGCTCGTCGTCGAGGCCGCGCTCGAGGAGCCGCCCGATAACCGGAGCGTCGATCTCTTCGGCGGCGAGAACATAGCCAGATGTTCCTCGGTCGATGCTGTGATCTTTCAGGGCGCGGTGCATCCGCTTGATGATGTCGCCGCGCTCGCCGAGCGACCGGAGCGTCGTCTCGGCCTCGTCAGCCATAACCCACCGTCCGGGCGCAATCTCGGACGCAAGCCCGAGGCTCGCCAACCTGCGCAGGCGCCCCACCTTCAGCGTCAGGAATTCGTCCGGTGGCCGATCCGGGGATGGGGCGGCATCGATGAAACCGTACCGATCGGCATCGCGTACAAGCTGGCGGTCGAGCTGGGTCCATCGCTCGGCGCCGATCTGCCGTTCGATGCTGCGGCGGATCTCATGGTCGGTGCGCGGCCCGAGCGTCTGTGTGAGGATCTCGCTTGCCCTGTCGCGCATGCCCTGGCGGATATAGTGGCGCGCGATAACGAGGTTTTCGCCATCTTCCGCCACGCCGCGCACCAGTATGTGCACATGCGGGTGTTCCGTGTTCCAGTGATCGACGGCAATCCAATCGAGGCGCGTGCCCAGATCGCGCTCCATATCGCGCATCAGTTCGCGGGCGAAATCTTTCAGGTCGCCGAGTTCCTGCGCATCGTCCGGCGAGACGATGAAGCGGAAATGATGCCGGTCGTCCTTGCAGCGGTCCGCGAATGCCTCGTGGTCGGCTTCGTTCGTGTCGGCTCCGAACATCTGCGCCTTCTCGCTGTCGCGGGTGACTCCTTCACGGCGCAGGTATTTGAGGTGAGCAGCGAGCGGGGCGGTTCCCTTGGCCTGGCGCACGACACGGGCCTTGACCACGACCCCGCGCGAGCGGCTGGTGAGCAGACGGTTGGCGCGCAGGCTCGCGGCGCGGCCGCGGCCGAAGGTCGAGGCGCGCGGCGAGACGATGCGGCCCCGGCGCGAGATGTTGCCGCCGGCCCGCTGGGCGGCGGCGAGTGCCTGGGCGACGAAGGGTCTGGCGCGTTGGCCGGCTCGCGAGCGGATGCGGCCGAGACGGACGTTGATGTCATCATCCTTGGTCATCGATGCCGTTTCCGCGAGGTGCATGCTTTCCTTGCATGAGCGGATTTTCTCGCGGCGGCGCACATTATGCTTCCTGTGGGCACATCGCGGAGCGCCCTTGTTGTCCCGCCCTCCAACCGCAGCGCACCTCGCGCCCCTTTATCCTGCCATAGTGCGCCGGTGCCCGCGCCGGCCAGCCGGTTCGCCGCAGATAACGCGACGGAGCAGGCCGGAGTGCGATTGACCGAGGCGAAGGGTGTCATTGCGAAGGATCGGAGGATCGCTGCACGAACAGGCCGCTGAATGCCGAATTCTCGGCAGTGCCAGAGCGATGCGGCAGCATGTTCATCGCTGGCGTGAACGCAGTCACGTCGCTGACCGGGGCGGTATAGGTCGGTGTTGCCGCGAGCGACCGGACTGATGCAAAGAGCGACTGAGGACGTGTTTTGCGCGTGCTCATCTCCTGCGAACGACCATCCTTATCGCTGCCGCGGTGCTGCGGAAACATCGGCGATCGAAGCGCGTCTGCTCGGTTCATTGGCTGCTCTGCCACCGACAGAAAATGCGCCGCAGCGTCGACAAGTGGGCTCAGCTTCTCCACGTATGCCATCGTCTCGGCGGGAAGAGGACGGCCCGTTGCGCGGTGCTGCTGATATCGCGCCGGACCGGCATTATAGGCCGCAAGGAAGCCTTCCCGCCCGAAGCGGTCGAGCATTTCTCGCACGTAGGCTGCGCCAGCGAGGATGTTGTCGCGCGGCAGGAACGGATCGTCGCCGAGGGCGTGGCGCATGCGCAGCTTGTGCCAGGTGGCCGGCATGATCTGCATCAACCCCATGGCGCCTTTCGGCGAGACCGCGCGCGCATTGCCGCCGCTCTCGACGCGGATGACGGCCTCTATCCAGTGTTCGGGGATCGCAAAGCGGGCGGCAGCTTCGGCGACGAACTCCGACCAGAACGTTGTCGCCTGAGCTGTTGCTGGCTTACTTGGATGCTTGTCACTGGCATGCGCGAAAGCGGCCAGAAAGCTGACGACTAGGCACGCCGCCAGCCCCACGCCCGAACGGCCTATAGTCCGCTGACCGCCATCCCGATGCACCGCCAGCGTGCGGCCGTGCTCACTCCCTTCAAGGGCAAGGCTGCGCCGGCTGGACGGGTTCCCGCAGGCATGCTCAGCAACGCTCTCGTTGCAAGGATGGGAACCGTCCGGCCGCCCTTGACCTTCGCTGCGCTTGGCGGCGGCTGGGAAGGCGATCGGGTCGGAGGGTTTGATCGGCGCTCGATCGATCAGAGGGTTTGCATGGAAGTGGACGCAAGGAAGCAACGACCGCATCGGATTATGTCCGCTCGTCGCGCCGCGATGGCCGGCTCCAATGCAGCGTCCAGACGTCCTCGTCGGAACCGGAGCGGAACAGACTGGCGCGGATTGGGTGGCCGAAGGACGGATCGTCGATGGCAACGGAAAGATACGTGCCGGCCTTCTCGCCTGTGCGTTCCCATGCGGCGCCGATCTCGATGCCGTCGCAGAACACACGATGATCGGGCGCATTCTCGGCGCCGGAAGTTTCGGCTGGGAGGATGGCGAGCTTCGCGCCCAGGGTGAGCGTGCGCATGTTGCCGAAGAAGCCGTCGGGCGTGCGCTTGAACGTGCCGATCTGTGGCATGGCATTCATTCCTTCTGCTGATTGGGGATGGTTGAAGGGAAGGGGGACTGCTCGGCCGCCCGCTCGCTGGAAAGCCGGTGGGCGCGTGCGGCGGTCGTGTCGCCGAAGGTCCAGACAGGGACGGCACGAGCAACGATCGAGGCGGCCGGAAGCGGCCCGAAATATCGCCCGTCCAAGCTGTCGGCCGCATCCCGGTTCATGACGAACACCTCGCCGTCAGCGAGCACGCGGCAGCCCTGCCAAAACGGCAGCTTACGGCCATGACGATCGCGTTGTTGTGCCTGTCCATGGGCGACGCCGTCGACGGTGATATGGTCGCCGACGCGGCAGACGGTGGCGCCTGGAAAAGCGAGGACGCGCTTCAGGAGCGGGACGCCCGGGGGAAGGTGGCCGCGCCCCGTGAGAAACCGTGCAAGTGCTTCGGGCGGCGTGATGAGAACGATCTCGCCGACGGCGATCTCGCTGGCAGGCTCCGCGCGATAGAGGCCGATTGGAAGGCTCGCCGATGCGTTCCAGATCAGCCTTGGCCGGTGTTCGATCCACGCCAGGACGCTCATCAACGCTATGCTGCCAAGCATCCCGGCCATGACCAGTTGCCGCCTGCTCATGGTGCAATCCGACGGCGCAGGAGCCAGGCTTCATGGCGCTGGCGGGTATAGGGACGCGGCGTCTCACGGGCAGCAAGGCGGCTGTGGACATGCCGCCAGTAGTCAGGCGAGACGTCGGCGGGATCGATGTCGAGCGCCTCGATTTGATCGATGACCTTCAGCACTCGTTCGACATTCGGCCAGCCTTTTGCCGTCAGCAGAATTTCGGCGCCGGGCCGCAAATAGGCGACGGTGGAGCATCGCTTTCCTGGCGAGGCGGCACGCAGGATATCAAGGCGCGAGGCAATGGTGCCGTAGTCGTTGGCCGCCCAGCGAACGAAGGCGAAGACGCTGCCTGGCGCGAAGGAAAAGACGCGCCGGCTGCGGTCGATGATCCGCTTTTCGGCGGCCTTTCCGAAGCGGATATAGTTTTCGATCCGCTTCTTCAGCCAGACCAGCTCCACATGCGTGAGGTCGTCGCGTTCCGAAGCCGTCGGTCTGCCGTGGCGACCTTGGTCCTGCTGTTTCATGGTGCTGCTCCGATGCCGGGAAACGGGAGACCGGACAGCGGGACGCAGGGGAGATCGAGCCGGCTTCGAGGTGTTACCAGCGCTGCTGCTCGGCAACCCTGTCCACATGGGGCCGAAAGTGTCCGGTGCGTTAGAAGGAATCCGAAGGATTCCAGGTTAGTAATGTTAGAAGAGCGGCAAATTATACCGTCATTAAAGCAGCTTAGGGGCTGTCCCGGTTCCCGATGGTACGGGAATCGGGTTCCTGATCGTACGGGAGCGGCGGTTCCCGATCGTACGGGTGTACTCACAGCTCTTCCCTCGGAGATAATCCGTGGCTGCTCCGGCCGCGCCGCCGTTTCCTTGTGGATGCTGTGTCGGCCGCAGCGGGTTGGAAGGAGAGCCGGCGGCTCCCGTCCGGATCGCTGGCGAGCGCCAGGCTGTAACCGGGCAGCGGTTGCCGGCGAACGATGTCGCGCAGCTCAAGGTGAACCGTTTGAAGGGCGAGAGGCTACCGGACTTGAGATGCAGGTGGCGGAGATCGAAGCTCCACCCATGCGCCTGGTGGCCGCCGTGCTTGCGCACGAGCCGGTAGAGCCAGCGCTCGAGGCCGCCCGTCAGCCTGAAATAGGCCCGGTCGATGGTGAGAATGAGCGTGTCGTCGAGAACGCCGGCATAGAACCAGTCCGGCACAATGAGCTCGATCCCCAGCGGCCGCCCGCCTCGGTCCAGGCGTTCCTTCCATTCGTTGATCCAGGAGAAGCGGTGCCGCCGCCGCTCTGCCGGCTGGCGGATTGAGGTTGCGACGGTGGTGGACTGCAAGCGATCAAGCGCTGCTTTCAGCCTGCCATAGGCGAGCGCGGAATCGCCGCGGCCGAGAAAGGTGAGAATTTCGTACGGGGTGGCGGTCATCAGGCGGGAGGTGCGCAAGCCCTTGTCGCGCGCATCGACGATTTGGCTGGCCGCCCAGATGAGGATATCGGCATCCCAGATCGTCGCCATGCCAAATTCGGCGGTGGCTTCGACGCGGATGGAAATCTCGCCCATGCGGAAGTCGATTGGTGTGGTGCGCCGCGATTTGGCGAGCGAGAAGAACGGCCATGCCATGAGATCTTGGGAATCGCGCGGCGCGATTTCGCCCGTGCGGGCGCGGAACGGCATGAGCGGCTCCTGATCGATAGCAATGTGCTGCATCGCCTCAACCCGTCTCAAGATTGCCGCGGGCGGCCACCGCTGTATGCCGGCGCGCGGGCAGCGTGCGGCTTGGCGGGCGGCAAGGTGGCCGCATTGGCATCGCTGGTCGATGAGCGGGCGCCCATCTCAATCCAGGCTTTCAGATCGTCGATGCTGTAGAGCACGCGGCCGCCGACCTTGGAGTAGCGCGGGCCGGTGCCGTAGGTGCGGTGCTTCTCCAGCGTGCGCGGGCAGAGGCCGACGACGCGGGCTGCCTCCTTTGTCGTGAGATATTTTGGGTGCGCGTCCGCGGGACCCTTCGACATTTTCGCACTCCTTACCGGTTTTTGATGCCGTCCTGGCCTGCCGGGACGCGCGGCAAGGACGATGCGTGAGGGAGGCGAATGCGGAGGAGGGCAAAGATGGAGGGGTGTGTTTTTGCTCCCTCAGGAGCGGTCGATGCGACGGCGGCTATGTGGGTAGGTGAGGAGGTCGCGATAGCCGCCGGCGACGAGGCGGTCGGCCCGGCGCAGGATCGCCCGCACCTTGTGGCGCAGGTGATGGTCGCGCCAGTCGCGCGGATCGATGGGGTCCCGCGACAGGAGTGTTTCGGCGATCTGACGGTGCGTGGCGCCGCTCTGCCGGGCGTCGAGCGTGCGCAAATTGAGCATATGTCTGTGTTTTGTCTGCTGCGGCAGCGCTCCGTATGGTGGGCCTGTCCGCCGGCCCTTCAGCGCCCGCCAGAACCTGCGGGCGGCGTCGAGCCTCGCCTCGAAGGTCTCGTCGAGCGGAAGAACGATCGCGTTGACCGCAGCATCGACATCTCGATCTGCAAGTAGGCGGTGCGGCCCGTCAGCCGCCGGCCACACGATATGGCTCTCGTCACCATGGGAATGGATTCGGACGCCAGGAAGTTCGTTCACCGGGATAGGCGGAAGCCCACTGGAGCGGTTGGGCAGCCTTGTCGCCCTCAGGACACGCGGGAGGGCCTCTTCGGTCCAGACGATGTCTGAAGGTGAGGGGGCCCCCCTACGGCCCGCGCGGAAATCGCAGCCCCCATTTTGCGACGAAAGCAGGCGCGGCGATCAATTCGCCCGTGACGGCCTCCGGGTCAGCCGAAAGAGCGTGGCACTCGGCAAGGAAGGCTCGATTGCGCAGCAGGTATTCGGCGGCGAACTCCGCGGCCTCGTACCCGCGCATATGCTCGTAGTTTGCCGGATCGGTCCAGTCACCAGCCGGCATGGCGTCCGCCCTCGTGCCCGCTTGCCTTGCGCGTATCAGGTTGCAGACCCGCCGCCTGTTGAGGAGCTGGAATCTCGGCAAACCGGTTTGTTGAATCGGCACAACGCGCAGGCCTCAATGGGGGGCGCCACCCGCCAGCAGGTACTTGTAGCCGTGGGTCACCATCCAGCGGGCGCGGGCGAGGTGGCTTTCCCAGGCCCGGTATGCCCGTTCCGGCTCCTTCCCGGGATCGATGTGCAGGACGATCTTCGCCACCTCGCGCCAGTCTGCATCCTCCTCGGCGGCATCGAGCAGCCGGAGATAGGTGAGCAGCCGCTCTTCATCGTAGCCGGTCAGGATCGGCGCGTCGGGTGCGACATCCGCCACATTGGGGTCGAGTAAAGGCGCACGCATGCCAGGGCTCGTCCGTTTTTTGCATTGCGCGTGGGCGCATTTCACTTGCGTCACGCCAACCCTTATAGCGAATAGGAACTATCGTTCCTAGAACGATCATTCCCATTCTGATCTCCATCGCGCCATGGACCTTAAGGAGGTCATGGCGATCAACATGCGTCGGATTCGCAATGACCTAGAACTGACGCAGGAGGAATTGGCCGCTCGTGCCGGATTGAGCATGCGCTATGTCGGCTCGATCGAACGCGCGCGGGTTTCGGCGAGCGTCACTGTCCTCGGGCGGATCGCCGAAGCGCTCCAGATTGACCCCTGCGTTCTTATTACGCCGCAAAAGCGGTAGCCAATCCCTTCTAATCTTCGTTTGGAAAAGTGGTTCCTATGAGTGAAATTGCCTTCCGCGAGCCGCGCACAGCGGCGAGCGCCCTTTGTGGCCGCCGCGTTAGCCCGTGTGAATCTTCTCCAAAAGGTACGCCGCGCGGCCGGTGATCCGCCGCGCGGCTTTGCTGCTCAAGCGGCGCGCTCCAGCAAGGCCTTTGCCTTTCCCTCAAGTTCAAGCCGGCTGTCCTGATGCGTCCGGCTGCGGGCACAGGCGGTGATGCCCTGCACGAAATCAAAGATGCTTTCGGGTGGGCGTCCTTCCTCATGCAAAACCGTTTCGATGATCCTGCCCGTATCGCTCTTGGAAAAGCCGCGCTTGCGCAGGAAGTTTTCCCGGTCCTCGTCGTTGCGGGCGACGATCCGCTCGCGCGCCGCCTTGATGCCGGCCACGAAAGGCGCCGGTGAGGATGTGGCGAAGCGCGCCAAGGCAGGGGCCGCCTCATGGGCGAAGCGCTGGGCGGCGAATTTTGAGTGCCGGATTGTGATCTCCTCGAAGCCTTCCACGCCCCAGAGGTTGCGGTTCATGCAGACGGCGCGCAGGTAGAAGCTGGCAATGCCGAGCGTCTTCGAACCCACCTCCGAATTCCAGCAATAGAAGCCGCGGAAATAAAGGTCCGGCTCGCCATCCGGCAGGCGTCCCGCCTCGATCGGGTGCGTGTCGTCCACCAGGAACAAGAACACATCGCGGTCGCTCGCATAAAGCGTGGTGGTGTCCTTCGTGATGTCCACAAAAGGATTGTGGCGCATGGTCTGCCAGTCGAGCATGCCGGGCACCTTCCACATCGTGTCACCGGTGCCGTTGCCGGCGATCTTCATCACGGCGGCGACAAGCTCGTGGTCCCAGATGCGGCCATAATCCGGGCCTGTGACGGCGCGAAGCTCAACGCGTCCATCCTCCGCCTCCAGCGTCTTCATGAGCTCGGCGCGATGGGAAAGCAGGCCGTGTTGCAGGTTTATGCCGGCCAGCGCCGCGGGGAGCTGCCGCATATAGGCCGCGGGCGCGCCAACAAGGCTGCACAATTGGCCGAAACTCCAATGGGTTGGCGCAAGGGGTTGATCCTGTCCGGGAACCTGCAAGGACAGCCGCTCCGGATTTTCCCGGCTGGCCTCCACGCGAACGGCGCGGCTCTCCACGGTGCGCACATTGGCGCGGTCCGCCCGCTGCTTCACCGCGTCGTAAAGATCGGAAAGCGAAAGAAAGCGCTCATCGTCCGACCGCGAAAACCATTCCGAGGCAACGCGGCTGATCCGCGTCCCGCGCGAGACATCGACGCGGTAACCGGCCGTTTCAGGGGTGTTCGTCATCATGTTCATTGGTCTTCTCCTTTCATGACTGGGCTGCAAGCGCAGCGCTGCGCTGCAGCCCTGCCCGTCGGCGAGACCGGGGGTGCAAGGGGCAAGGACGGCCGGAGCGGAGGGGGATCACCCACCCGGAGGGCCGAGCGGCAGGCGCGGGTCTGGACGAGCTGATGACGTTTGGATCTCGGGATAGGGGCGAGGAAGACTGGGGAGGCCGCTTCGGCCGAGCGGCAGCGGGCCTTGCGCCGCGCCGGGGGCGGAGCCCCAAGCAAGGCAGTGCCACCTTGGTGGCTGTTCCTGTCTTTTCGGTGGCCGATGGCCTTGGTAGAAGGCGGGCATGAGCGTGAAAAAGCCCCGTCGCGGGCGACGGGGCTTCGTCTTCAAGCGATGCTACTCGGCGGCGCGGCGGGACCAGATCAGCGCGAACTCGCCTTCGTTCTCGGTCTCCACCAGGCTGGCGTAGATCGGGGCGGCGAAGCTCGGATCGTCGAGCTTGACGGCGTGGTAGTCGCGGCCCTCGCGCGAGGTCTTCTTCCAGGCGGCGCCGAACTCGGTGGCGCCGGCGAAGATGCGGTAGTCCGGGCCTTTCTCGTTCTCGCTTTCGGCCGGCAGGAACTCGACCGCCTTGACGTTGAGGTTGAGGGTCTTGACCGAGCCGCGGAAGCCCTTGGGGGTGCGCAGGAAAGTGCCGATGGTTGCCATTGTCGTGTCTCCTTCTGCTGATCGGGCCGCGCCCATCGCGGCCTCGATGGGGGTCTTTCGACCGGAGACGATCGGCCCTGCACCCGCAGGGCGAAGCGCGAGCGCCCGACGGCCGCCAACGGTCTTTTTTGTTCTCGCGATGCAAAGCGCGGAACGCGCGGCGGAAAAAAGCCGGCGGCGGGCGTTGCAGGAAGGCGATCGAGGCGGAGCCGTTCTCCGGTCAGACCCGACCCATTCGAGGCCGCGTCGGGTGCTGCCGGATCGTCAGGCAGAAGGAGACACGACGATGGCTGCTGCACCGGTTTCCGGGCTCCAGGAGTCTGCAGCCGGGTTGGGCATGACCTGTCAGCTGGCACGATGCGCGTGGGCTTTGGCTGCCGGCCCGGAGAGACCGCAAAGGGTGAGGGCGGTTGCGCCTTCGCTCCTCGCCACCAGTCTTGCCGCCGGATCGAAGTGGCTAAGCCCTGGAACGCGCCGCATCACTTTGCCAAGTGAGGCGAACCGGACTTTTCAGCTGACACCAGTGGCAAGCGTGATGCAGGCGAGGACGAGGGCTGCTCGCTTCCTGGCCTTCATCCGCCCGGTGGACACGGCGGATGATGAAGCTCGCCCGCGACGGGGCGGCTTCCGGCGAAATGCCCGCTGCCCTTCAACATGAATTGGGACGTTGCGCCCCTTCGTGAAATACAAAACCGGCCGCGCGTCTGACGCGCGGCCGAAAATTTTCTGATCGAAGGGTTGCCGGAGCCGCCTGCGGCTCCGGCGGCGGCTTACTCAGCCGCGACGTCGAAAGCCCCGCCTTCCGCAGACTGGCTTTCCTCAAGGCAAGGTGCGGGATCGAGGTCTTTGGTCTCTGCTGCGGCTTCCGAGGCCACCTGATCGAGGTCCGGTGTCCGCAGGAGGGGAGGAAGCCAGCCCGTCCCTGCAAGAAGGGTCTCGGCTGCCTCCGCCATCGGCTGCTTCTTCAATCCGGCAAGCCGTGCCGCCGCTTCATCGCCGACGGCTTCCCGCACAGTGGCCAGAATGTGCGCCTTGGTGACGCGACCAAAATAGTTGCGCGCGGTTGCCGCCCAATGCTCGGACACGTCGAGGCGAAGCCGCGCCGCCAGCCTGTCCGCCGTCTCCCGTGCTTGCGGCTTGCGCTCCCATGGCAGCTTCACGGCATTGACCGTCAGAGCGGCGCAGTGGGCGAAGAGCGCCAGAAGGCTGGTCTGGTCGAGAGAGGCGACGAAATCCCATAGGCTCGCCACGTCGCGCGGCATGTCCGCCGCCCATCCCGCGTGACGGTCCGCCAGCGCCTTCGCCGCCGCCGTGTCGGCGATGCCGTCGGCATGGTTCGCCAGAGGGGCGCTGTTCGGGCGGATTTCGAGGCAATGGGCTTCTGCGCCATGATAGAAGGTCTGCGCGGCGAGCGCGTGCGTGACGGCGATCAGCGCCACGTCCGGCTGTTGACCGACGGCGAGGCGGAGGCCAAGCGTGCGGTGCGCCGTCAGATCGCGCACGAGCAGGTCGGAAAGCGGCCTTTCCTCCAATTCCGCTTCGTCTTCGCTGTCGGAGTCCGGATCGAGATCGGTCCCGGCGACCTCGCCATCGCTTGACGCATCGTCGCAATCCTCGCCACCCGCCGTTGCGGGCGGCTCGTCCTCGGCGCGAATGAAGCCGCGTTCGATCCGTGGCGCGCCTTCATAGGACAGCACGACATAGATGCCGCCCCGGGCGATCTCATCGGCATCGAAGGCATAGCGTTTTGCATCGAGACGCTTGATTTCGGCCTCGATCTCGCCCAACCGTTCCTCGACATCCTGCGGAAGCGCGTCCGCGCCGTCCCATTCCTCGGCCAGCCGGTCGTATTCCTCGCGCGCTGCCATGCAGGCCGCTTCGTCTTCCGGCGACAGGTCCACCGGTTTCGGATAGGTGCGGCGCAGGCCATGGGCGTGCGGATAGTCGATGTGCACGTCCGCCCATTTCCAGCCTTCGCTCTCGCGCACATCATCGGCGATCCGCTGCAGCTTCTCGATCACCAGCCGGTCGAGCAGGGCGGCATCCTCGAAGTAGCCACCGCGATCTTCGCTGAACAGGTCGCGGATGATCACGCCGCCCGCCTCCGTATAAGCCTCCGGGCCGATGAAGATGGCGCGGCGGTCACTCGCCGGCACGTGCGTGCGGGTGAGTTCGCGGCGGATGACCCAGGGATCGCGGTTGTAGGAGAGGTTTTCGTAAACCTGCTCCTGCCGGGCGTGGTCGTCGGTGATGGCGAAGGCCATCAGCTGGTCCAGCGTCAAGCCATCCTCGCGATAGACCTGCATCAGGCGGGGCGAGACCGCGCCGAGGCGAAGGCGCTGCCGCACCACGTGCGGCGTGACGCCGAAGCGGGCGGCGATTTCCTCAGGCCCCAGCCGCGCTCCTCGTGCAGCCTGCGGAAGGCCTCGAACTGGTCGGCGGGGTGCATCGCCTCGCGCGTGACGTTCTCGTCGAGGCTGATCTCGTGCGGATCGTTGTGCGTGTCGAGAACGCAGCGAACCGGCTCGGTCTTCCTGATCTGCTTTCCCTTGGCGCGCAGCAGCTGCGCCAGCCGCCGGCCTTCGCCCACCGTGACAAAATAGAACCCGGTCGCGCAGCCGCTCGCGTCAAGCTCCGGCTCCACCACCAGATTTTGCAGCATTCCCTTGGCCTCGATGCTCGCCGCCAGCGCTTCGATCGTCGCCGCGCTGTGCGGCGTCTTCCGCGCATTGCGCGGCGATTTCTTGAGCTTGTTCAGCGGCACGAAAATTTCCGTTCCGCTCTCGCTCGCCGTTTCGGTTCTCACAATCGCATTCATGATCTTCTCCTTTTGGTCAGGGCTGCAGCGCAGCGCTGCGCTGCGGCCCTGCCCGTCGGCGAGACCGGGGTAGCAAGGGCAAGGACGGCCGGGGCGGAGGGGGATCGCCCGGGCTGCACAAGCGGCGGCACCCGCTTGTGTGCGTGCCGGAATGTCGGCGCGCGGAAGGCCGGGGAGACCGCCCCGGCCGGGGGGGGGGCGCCGGGGCGCCGCCCTGCCCCCCCGCGCGGGGGGGCGGGGGGCGGGGGGGGTTGGG
>NZ_JAPSLH010000024.1 GCF_031180965.1 Chelativorans sp. | reverse complement strand
CAAGGTCGAAGAGAGCCCTGCAGAGATCCTCAAGTTGCTCAAGTTCGATCCTGTTCCCGAAGCAAACGATCGCCAGATTTGGAGATGGCGGCAGAGCCACTCAGAAGCAATGGTCGAATTTCTGACGCCGGCCTTCGGTGACGAAAAGGTCAAGCCGCTGCCTGCTCTGGGGGTGAGTGCACAAGCCCTGAACTACCTGAACTTTCTGATCGCGGACCCGATCCACGCGGTTGCTCTCTACCGCGCCGGCGTTCTGGTCCAGATACCGCGACCCGAGCGTTTCGCCATTCACAAGCTCATCGTGGCCGATCGGCGCCATGGCGGGCCCGATCAGCTGAAAGCCCGAAAAGACCGAGCCCAGGCCGAGTTCCTCATAGCCATTCTTTCGGAAGACCGTCCAGATGAGCTCGCGGAAGCCTATGAAGACGCGCTATCGCGCGGACCTCGCTGGCGTCAACGGATCAACGCAAGCTTGAAACGAATGCCTGAGACGGCAGAACGGCTTTCGGCCTTGGCTTGACACACTGGCGCTGCCCTCCCCGATCGCGGTGCCGTGGAGCGGCGGCTGAAGCCTATCCCCGCATGCGCGGGGGGACCCCTAGCCTCCAACACTTTAATTTGTAACCACGAAGAGCATCGCGTCACGGGCGGTGCTGTCGGCCCAATGTCATCACGATACTGCCGCGATACAATTGACCGTACCAGTCGCTGAGTACTTCCCAGATTTGCGTTCCTGCCCTTGGGCTCATGCGCGGATGCGCATAGACGCCTCGCGCAAGCTCCAGCATGGCCGAGCCCAGAAAGCCGCGATAGCGGGGTTTCACATGGCAAGTGATGACCATCACCATGGGCATCATCAGGTCTCCCTTTCAGGGCCTATGAGACTCTTGATCCCGTCGATCATGGACGGGATGACCTCGCGCTGGGGGAACAGCTGTGCGACACGCCGGCGTGTGAGGCGTTCACGGATTCGTCAGACTTCAGATCCTGCGCGGCAGCGCCAAAGGCCATGTCCGAGCTCACGTCATGCCGATTCGGCAATATCGAGCACGAAGCATTGCCCGGAATCCTTATGCACAAAGCCAGGTGCGGAATGGCGCCTACGGCAGCTACGGCAATGCTCGCGGCCGCGCGCATGGCGCTAGCGGCATGGTTGAGGGCTTGGTTGGGGGATATCCCCCGGCATATGGACGTTTCGATCCACCCCCCTGCGTGAGGAGCGACACGCAGTGCTGGCCAAGGCGGCGGCACAGAGGCCGTTTCGATCCACGCCCCCCGGTCGGAATCGGTCTGTGTGCTTCCACCCCTTCAATCCCGTGGCAGTGATCTACGCCAACGCGCGCTGGAGGCAATTGACCGGGCCTGCCAAGACATCCGGACCGAAAGCTCCATCACCACCGTCGCGAGGCCCTGCAGCGATCCGCAAGTTGTCAGGCCGGACCCCCGCCGCCCGCTGCCTGGCTACCAGCTCACGTCGCCGCCGTTGGGCGAGATCGATTGGCCTACCATGAAGCTCGCCTCGTCGGAGGCGAGATAGACATAGGCGGGCGCGATCTCGTCGGGACGCGCGATGCGGCGGATCGGCAGCTGATCCGATTTCCACTGCCGCCAATCGGGGTCGCTAGCACGCCACGTCGCCGTGTCTGTAGGCCCGGGACAGACGCAGTTGATCAGCACGCCGCGCGCGGCAACCTCCTGCGCAACCGCAGTCGTCAGCGCCACCACGGCAGCCTTGGTGGCACTGTAGACCGCTGCACCGGCGGCCGGCTTGTGCGCCAGCTGTGAGGCCGTGTTGATGACGCGACCGTAGCCCTGCGCCAGCATCGGCGGCAGGGCGTGGCGCATCCCAAAGGCGACTCGGCGTAGGTTGACATCGATCAGCCTTTGCCAGTCTGCCCAATCGAGCTCCACGAAATCGCCGGGAGGCTGGCCGATGCCGGCATTGTTGACGAGGATGTCGATGCGCCCGTATCGCACGATTGTGCTCCCGACAGCGGATGCCACGTCCGCCTCAACCGTGACATCGCAGTAAACGGACATCGCTTCGGAACCGGCGGCCGCGATCGCTGCGACGACCTCCTCGCGCTCCGCCTCAAGCCCGCGGTCGGCGACGACGACACGCGCACCTTCGCGGCCGAAGGCCAGCGCGACGGCGCGGCCGATGCCAGTCGCCCCGCCGATCACGAGGGCAATTCGCCCGGCAAGACGTCCCGTCGCAGCCACGCTCACTTTTCCTCAGGCGACGGCGGTGACCATGATCTCCACTGTGTATTGCGGCGCCGCCAGCCGCGCCTCCACACAGGCTCGCGCGGGGGCGTGGCCTTCCGGTACCCACGCATCCCAGACGCCGTTCATCTCGTCGAACGTGCCGATGTCGGTGAGCCAGACGGTGGCGGTGAGAATCCTGCTCTTGTCCGTTCCCGCTTCCTTGAGAAGCGCGTCGATGCGCTCGAGAATATCGCGCGTCTGCTCCGCCACGGATGCGCCCGGCGCGCCGCTCGCGACTTGGCCCGCAAGGTAGACGAGCCCGCCATGCTTCACGATCTGGCTCATGCGCTGGTTCGTGTGGCTGCGTTCGATGGTCATCCATTTGCTCCTGTGATGAACTAAAAACCTTGCGGGTGAACGGGCTATGTGAGGGACTCCTCACGCCCTCGTACGAGTTGCGAGAGCGCGACCGCTATCACCAGCGCTCCCCCGTAGAAAAGGTCCTGCACGAAAGTATCGATGCCGAGGATGGAAAGACCCGTGATACCGGTGACGAGGAGATAGACAGCGATCATCGAGCCCAGCGGATTGAAGCGCCCCGGAGAGATCGTCGTCGCGCCGAGATAGGCGGCCGCGAAGGCGGGCAGCATGAGCTGGGTTCCCGAATTGGGATCGGCCGACCCGGACGTTCCGGCGTAAAGAACGCCGGCGATCGAAGCAAAGACGCCCGAGGCGAGAAAGCAGATTAGGCGCATACGCGTGACGGGGATACCTGAAAGCCGCGCCACCTCCCGCCCTCGCCCTACGAACAGCGCCTTGCGGCCAAGCGACGTGAACTCGAACACGTAGAGCAGGAGAAGCGCGAGCGCGAGCGCGTAGTAGAAGGCGAGCGGAATGCCCAGGAAGCGGGTCAGGATCGTGGCGTTGACGAGGCCCCAGTCGATACCGCCGATGGTGCGCGAACTGCTGATCCAGAGCGTCACGCCGTGCAGGAACGTGCCCGTTCCGAGCGTCACGATCAGGGAGTGAATGCGGAAGTAGAGGGTGAAGAAGGCGTTCAAGAGCCCGGTGAGCAAGCCCACGGCAATTGCCGCCGCAATTGCGGCGCCGATCGGCCACCCGTGACCGACATTGAGGACGGCGATCACCATGGAGGAGAGCGTCAGCACCTGCGCGATCGAAAGGTCGATGTCGCCGGCTGTCAGAGGAATGATGAGGCCAAGCGTCAGGATCACCAGCACCGCCTGCGAGCCGAAGATGGTGGAGAAATTCGGCCAGGTGAGGAAAGTCTCGGGGGCGATGAAGCCGAAGACAGCGATGATCAGAAGCCAGGCGATAAGCAGGGCAAATCGCTCGAGCTGCAAGAGGAATCGCCGGCGGCCGTGCCGCGGATTCTCGCCGGCTGAAGATGGGCTTGCTGTGACTGCTTCGCTCATTGCAGTTTCTCTTCCAGAAGGACCGGCGTGCCTGACAGTGTGCCCGCCAGGCTGTCGAGGCAGCGCTCGGTGATTGTCGATTTGTTCACGTCGGAGCCGGTGAGGCTCGCCACGACGCGGCCATGGCTGAAGACGAGGACCCGGTCACAGATCATCTCCAGCTGCTCGTGATCGGAACTGGCGCAGATCACCGCCGCGCCGCGCGCCGCCGCATCGCGGATGAAGCCGTAGACCTGGTGGCGCGCGCCGACGTCGACCCCCTGCGTCGGCTCGTCGAGGAGGATTACGCCGGGCTCTGTCTGCAGCCATTTGGCGAGCACTACCTTCTGCTGGTTGCCCCCCGACAGTTCGCGCATGAGGCGGCCGGGATCACACGGGCGGACGTCGAAATCCTGCACCAGGCCGGCGGCGTGTCGGGCGACCCGGGCTGCGCGAACGAAGAAGCGCGGCAATGAACGGCCGAGCGCCGGCAGCACGATGTTTTCGCCGACCGTGAGACCTTCCGCGATTCCGGCGCCCTGGCGATCGGCGGGAACCAGAACCATGCCGCAGGCGATGGCGCGGGCCGGCGACATGCCGGGGAGCGGCATCCTTTTTCCCGCAATGGTCAGAATGCCGTCGGTCGCCACCTCGGCGCCATAAAGAGAATAGGGGACACGGTCATAGCCGGAGCCGACGAGACCGGTGAGGCCGAGCACCTCGCCCGCCTCGACCTCCAGGTCGAGCGGCGCCAGACCGGCGGTGGCAAGGCCCGAGACGGCGATTGCCGTGCCGCCGCGCCGCGGAGAGGCCGCGGAGCGCTCTGACCCCAGATGACGCCCGACGATCGCGGCGATGAAATCAGCCTTGCTCGCGCTCGCTGTGGTGAGACTGGCGGCGATCAGGCCATTGCGCAGCACGGTCGCCCGGTGCGTCAGCTCCTTCACCTCGTCAACATCGTGCGAGACGAAGATGACGCTAGTCCCCTGCCCCGCGAGGGCCCGCACCAGCGCGAACAGGCGCTCCACATCCACGCGCGACAGGAACGGCGTCGGCTCGTCGAGGATGAGCAGACCGCCCTTCCCGCTCGTCGTCTCCGCGATCTCCCTGAAGGCGCGGACGATGGCGACGAGCGCCCGCTCGACTGGGGCGAGGTCCGCCACCGCCGCCTGCGGATCGATGGCGAGGCCATATTCGGAAAGCGCCGCCCTCGCCTCGCGGTGCGCCCGGCCCCAACGGATCATCGGATTGGCCTGCCGGACCAGCCGGCGCGCCAGCAGGTTTTCGGTGACCGATAGCGACGGCACCAGCCCAAGCGCTTGATGGACCACAGCGATGCCGTACCGGTTGAATTCGCCGGCGGGCAGCGGAAGGGGCAGCTCGCGGCCGCCCAGCGTTACACGGCCGCCATCCGGCGCGTAGACGCCGGACAGCATCTTGATCAGCGTCGACTTGCCGGAGCCGTTGTGGCCGAGCAATCCATGGATCTCTCCATAGTTCACCGTCAGCGAGACGCTATCGACCACCTTTGTCCCGCCGAAGGACTTCGTCAGCCCTTCGACGACCAGATTGGCGGCGGAGTTTTCAGCCGCCGAACCCGACATTACTGCAGGCCCCAGAGCTTGCGGTACCCGGAGAGATAGGCGTCGCCGTAGCCGGTGGAGATCTGCGGCGGCGTTCCGGCCGTGTGCGCGTTCGAGGCATCGAAGATGTAAAGCGGCACCTTCGGGTCCTTGACCGGCGGCAGGCCGCAGAGCATGCGCATCTCGGCATCGACGATGGCATGGGCGACCCAGTCGATGCTCTCGCCGATATCCATCTCGACCTCGCCCTGCTGTACGAGCTGAAGCACGTACGGGCTGCCGTTGAAGGTGGCAATCTTCACCCGGTCCGCCGATTGGGTGAGCTCGACCGCAGGAACCACGAACTGCGCCATCCCGTCATAGATCGGCAGGATGTAGTTGATCGAGGGATCGCGCAGTAGCGCCGACTGGACAGTCGACTGCATGCGCGTCGCCCAGTCCGTCACCGGCACGTTAAGATACTGCACCTTGCATTCCTCGCACTCCGCCATCACCTCCTTGATGCCGTTCTGGAGCGAATTGGCGGAGAAGGAGTCCTCGGCGACGATCGCCAGCACGTTAGCCCTGCCCTCGGTCTTGAGGATCGCCCATTGCGCCATCAGGCGTCCGGCCTGGGTGTAGTCGATATGGACGTTCTGGAACGGCGCAGGCGCAGGCGTATCGAAGCCGGAAGCATGTGCCGCGACAATCTTCAGCCCCGCCTGATCGGCCTGCATGGCCTGTGGAGCGAGGACCCGCGGGTCTGACATCAGCACATCGACCAGGTCGTAGCGCTGGGTGATCGCTTGGTTGATGCCCTGGATCCACTGCGAGGGCTGACCCTGCGTCTGATAATGGTCGTATTGGAAGCCGATCTCCTTGGCAATCTCCGTCATCCGCGTGGCCACGCCGCCGGTGAACTCGACGGCGCTGGAGAACGGCACCACCATCGCCTTCTTGCCGGCCATGCAGCTCTTGGCGTCGAAAGGCTCGCCAGGGGGCGTGAAAGTGGGCAGCTTCTGGTGTTCGGCGATACTTGCCTTGATGGCTTCCATATCGAGTGCCGCAGCCGGAGCGGCCATGGAGAACACAATTGCAAACCCGGCCAGGCCGGCGAGGTACTTGGTCTTCATGTGCATTCCTCTCTGGATATTCCGCTGTTGCGCGGATTTTTCTGCTCGCGGCGAAGGGCCCGCCCAACGGGACCACCAGCCGCCCCACGTTCCCGCCGGACTAGGATCGTAACGACGGACATTTCACGCAATCGAATTGATTTGAAGCGGACTCTTCAGCTTTTCTGAAGCGAGGAATCCAGCGTAGGATCTGATGCCAGCCGACAGGTCGACCGCAGCCTGCCAGCCGAGATCTTCTCGCGCCGCCCCGAGGGCGTAGGGACCCTGCGGATCGGAAAGGGGATCGTCGCTTGCTGCCACCACCACCGGCGGACCGGGGACGATCTCGCGGAGCAGCTCCGCCAGCCGGCCGAGCGTTATGCCACGATCGGCGGCAATGGTATAAGCAGACCGCGGGAACGACCTAGCGCGCACCGCCGCGAGAATCGCCGCGGCGACATCCTCGACGTGGATGTAGTGATAGCGCTGGTCGCGGCCGAAGGGCAGCTCGAGCGCCTTCCCTTCGAAGCCGGCGAGGATCATGTTCCGGATGGAGCACGGGGTCCTGCGGCCGGGCCCGTAAACGGCGGCAATGCGCAAGCTTACGCCCGAGATGCCGCATTGTCTGGAATACGCCTCCACCAGCGCCTCGCCGGCCACCTTAGTGGCGGCATAGACGGATGTGGGGCGGAGCGGCCGCTCCTCCCGCACCTCCTCGCCTGGCGGGGTGCGGCCATAGACGCTGGCCGAGGAGGCGAAGACGAAGCGGGGTATGCCGCGGGCGCGGGCGAGCTCCAGAAGATTTAGCGTGCTCTCGACGTTCGTTCGCGCCACGTAGCCGGGATCGTCCCGATAAAGCGACGGCCCCGAAACCGCCCCGCAATGGACGATTGCCCCCAACGTCCACGGCGCGGCAACTGCCTGAAGCTTGTCCGCATCAAGCAGATCGCAGGCGACAGTGCCCTTGTCAGGGTCGGCATTGAGGTCCACGCCGAGAACCCTGGCGCCCGCGTTCCTCAGGGCGGAGGCCACCGCCGCACCGACCAGCCCCGCAGCACCCGTTACCAGGATCGCGCCGTTCATGACCGCGGCGGATGCATCTTGCGCCAGTGTTCGGCGATGTCGATGCGCCTTGCGACCCAGACATCGTCCGCCGCGGCCACGTGGTCTAGGAACCGCTCCAGATCCGCCGCACGGCCCGGCCGCCCAACGATGCGCGTGTGGAGCCCGATGCTCATCATCCGCGGCGAGACCTGCGCTTCCCGCCTCAGGAAATCGAACGCCCTGATAAGATAGGCGGAAAAGCTCGGCGACTGATAGCCATAGGTGTTCACGTAGCGCCCGTCATTGTTGTCGAGCGTGTAGGGCACGACAAGGTGATCCTGCCCGTTCACTTCGACCCAATAAGGAAGGTCGTCGGCGAAGGAATCGGCGTCATAAACGAAGCCGCCGGCCTCCACGAGGAGCCGGCGCGTGTTGATGCTCATCCGCCCCGTGTACCAGCCCGTCGGCCGTGAGCCGGTGACTTCGGTGTGAATGCGGATGGCTTCCGCGATCTGCGCCCTCTCCTGCTCTTCTGGCATTTCCGCGTACTGGATCCAGCGCAGCCCGTGCGAGGCGATCTCGAAATCCGCTTCCTTCATCGCCGCCACGGCTTCCGGACTCTTCTGCAGCGCCGCCGCAATGCCGAAGATCGTCACCGGCAGCTTGCGCTCGTTGAACATGCGGTAGAGCCGCCACCAGCCGACACGGCTGCCGTATTCATACTGCGACTCGACGTTGATGTTGCGGATGTTCTGGAAGGCGGGGGTCGGCTCCTCGGTGAGAAACGCCTCGCTCTGCCGGTCTCCATGCAGGACCGAGTTCTCGCCGCCTTCCTCATAGTTGATGACGAACTGCACGGCGAGCTTCTTGCCGCCCGGCCACTTGGGATCGGGCGGATTGCGTCCGTAACCTTTCAGATCGCGCGGGTAAGCCATCAGCGAACTCCTCTCTCCTCGTCAGTAGGCAAGAGCGTGCAGGCCGGCGGCCAGCACGCGGATTCCGGCAACGATGTCTTCGACGGACGAGAATTCGTCGGGCGTATGGCTGCGGCCGTCCTTGGAGCGGACGAAGATCATCGCGACCTTGGCGATCGAGGCCATCTGCTGGGAATCGTGGCCGGCGCCGCTCGCCATGGTCATGAACGGCACGCCCTGCTCGCCGGCCACACGCTGCAGCGTCGACACGATGCCCGGATCGGACGGAGACGGCTCATGGTCGAGCATGACCTGCCATTCGATCTCCAAACCCCTGCGCGCGGCGACTTCGCGCATCAGCCCTTCGTGCATATCGTAAAGCCTGCGCCGCGCCTGCGCGTCTGGATGGCGCGCATCGATCGTGAACTCCACCTTCGCCGGAATAATCCCCGGGAAATTCGGCTCGACGAGGACGCGGCCCACCGTGGTCACCGCCGGCCGACCCATCCGGTGCGCGGTGTTGATCAGGCCCGAGGCAATCTCGGCGAAACCTGCCAGCGGATCGTTGCGGATATCCATCGGGAAGGCGCCGGCGTGATTTTGCACGCCGCTGATCTCGGCGCGATAGTGGCGGATTCCGGTGATGGCGTCGACAACCGCCACCGGAAGCCCGGCCTGTTCCAGGATCGGCCCCTGCTCGATGTGCAACTCGACGAAGCTGTCGATATCGTCGCGGCGCGCTTCGGGAATGCGCGCTGGATCCAGCCCCACCGCGCGCATCGCTTCCGCGATCGTCTCTCCGGAAAACGCGATCACACGTTCCGGATCACCGGGCGCGATGCGGCCCGTCACGGCGCGCGAGCCCCAGTAGTTCGCGTTCGGGAAGCGGCTCGACTCCTCCTCGCAGAGCGCGACCGCCTCGACCGTCCGCCTGGGCGTGCCGAACTGCTCCTTCAGCGCCTTGACAGCGAGCAGGGCCGCGACAGCGCCCAATGCTCCGTCGTAGCGGCCGCCCGGCGTCTGCGAGTCGATATGCGAGCCGGATACGACCGCCTTTTCGCTCGTCGATCCCTTGAGCCTGCCCCAGACGTTTCCCACGGCGTCGCGCCGCACATCCAACCCCGCCGCCGCGCATGCCTTGGCATAGTAGTCCGTCGCTCCTATCCATTCCGGCGAATAGACCGTGCGAGAGACTCCTGTCTCACCGACCGCACCGAAAGATGCGAGCTCAAGGATGGTTTTTTCGACGAAAGCCGAGTCGATCTCGATGAATTTGGCGGGATTGGGCACGATTCCTCACTGATTTTCTCTTGCGTCCGGTGGCAGCCGGCCTGAGGCTGCCCGCGATTACGTTTCCACAGGCCAAATGCCAGGAAAATCGAATTATTCGGGAGACGACACATCAGAAATCCTGAAGTATAATTGCTCGAGCTTGGAGGTCGGGACGTGAACCACCGACACATCGAAACCTTCTACTGGGCCGCGCGGCTGGGCAGCTTCGCGCAAGCCGCCCATCGCCTGAACGCCACGCAGTCGGCGATCTCCATGCGCATCCAGGAGCTGGAAGCGCGCATCGGCATACCGTTGTTCGACCGCTCGCAGCGGACGGCGCGGCTGACGCGGCAGGGCGCGCTTCTGATGCCCTATGCCGAGGAGATCATCCTTGCAGCGGACAAGTTTCTGCAAGCCGCCTCCGCTAAGGAGGAGGTCGTCGCCTACATCCGCCTCGGCGTGGCGGAAATCGTAGCACTGACCTGGCTCCCGAAACTCATCGGCCTGGTCCGCCAGAACTACCCGCGCCTGCAGCTCGAAATCGAAGTAGCCCTTTCGCACGTGATCGAGGAGAAGCTCGATGCCGGCGCGCTGGACATGGCCTTTGCGGCCTGTGAGATGCCACACTCGCGCTTCGCCTCGTTTCCCATCGAGACGGTGGATTTCTGCTGGATGTGCAGCCCCGCGCTTTCCGAAATCCCCGAAATCTTGACGCCAGGGAGCCTGAGTGAGTTGCCGGTCATCGCCACCTCGCGCGAGTGGCAATTCCGTGGGTCGACCCTGACCTGGCTGACGACCAACGACGTCCACTTCCGCAACCTGACGATCTGCAATACGTTCCGCACGGCGGCCGACTTGGCAGTGGCCGGGCTTGGGCTCGCCTACCTACCCGATCAGCTTTATAGCGGGGACTTAGCATCCGGCCGTCTCAAGCGGCTGCGTTCGGATCCGAAGCCCCTTCCCCTGCAGATCTATTCCATCAGGCCCTTAAGCGGTTCCGTGCCGGCCCATCAGCTGCTCGAGAAGGCAGCGGAAACGGTGGCAGCGGCACACGACGGTGGCCTGCTTCCGCCAAATGCCCTTGAATCGGCTTAGCGCCTTCGGCTTGGACGTCCACGACCACTCGGCTGATCTAAAAGATGTCGTTCTGGCGTCGGCCTCAGCCAGGACGTCCTGGAAGCCGCTCGTTAACGGTCGGCTAGCGGCCAAAATCCGTGAGTCATTCCTCTTGTATGCTGCGTAGGCTCGCAACGGCCGGGAGCGACATATGCTCCAGACCGCCGTCTGATTGTGATCCGGTTTCAGTAACAGCCAGCGGTCACCCACCAATGATCGGAACTTCGCCGCACGTGATCCGAATGACCGCTTTTCGCCCCGATTCCGCCGTTCGACAGACCTTGAGACGTCCCAAAAGCCGACATTGATTATGAAGTAGCCAAGCGCCAGCCGATTACTTCGGCGTATGTTTTCAAATCCCACGCGGGATGCAGTGCGCTACAATACGATGTTCTGCCTTGGCTTTGGATCTATTCGTTAAACTCAACAACCTCGCACATACTCGATGAGACGGTTCGGACAACACGTGCCAAATCGCTGCTCTTATTGCGAAGGGTAATTACCAACGTGTCGATTGGCCGAGTAAGCGGAATCATGCACCAGCGCCAAGCAACGGCCTTCGCATGGGCGTCCAGGTCCATGAGAGAACCTGACGAAGCTGTCGGATCCGAACGCGCAGATGCATGCTTGAGTGACCAAAACTCATCAAGGCCGTCCAGAATGGTTGCCCACCCTTCTAATCCACGGCACGATTCATACTGGACGATGCGAAGGCTGGCAGTAGATCGCGGGAATGAGCGACGCGTGGCTTCGTCCACGGCATCCCATGTTTCCCACGAGTTGGCTGCGAACGCACGGGCGAGTTGGCTCAGACGGACCCCGCCATCGATGGAGATTGCGTCAGGCGGGACACAATGGAGAAGATCCAAGGGCATGTTGCCGGCTCTGATGGCTTCACGTAGTATTTCATGTTGCACGTCGTGGAGCCGAGCATAGTCGCCATTTGCAACGATGACCCTGCCACCGGGCGCTTGCTTATTTGGCGTGACATGCCACTGGAAGCCTGCCTCCTCTGCAACTGCGTTGAGAAAGCGGCAGAGGCTTGCCTTCATACGTAGGCCTTCGCGAAGGCTCTTGGCCTTAGCTTGTGAAGACTCGACGGCGAGTTGTCCCTGCCAGTTTGTCGGCCTGCCGCGGATCAGTTGAGATACGCCGTCCACCAGAGCGATCTTTCCTGGGCCATAGAGCCTTGCGAGCAAGTCTGCCTCCGGTTGCGGCCAATCCTGCGCCTCATCGACAAGGATGGCGTCGAAGGCGAGGTCAAGAGGGTCGGCGGAAATCGCGCGCGCGACTTCATCTGGCTGGAGCGCTCCTTTCTCGAAGTACCGAAGTGCCTCTGCGCACTTTTCTTCATATTCACCGAAGTCCGGTTCACCGGCCTCAACGATTCCCAGCCGAAATAGCCAGGAATGCATGAAGGACATGACGGTACGCACGCGGATGCCCCCAGCTTCACCATCGCCTGGGATGCCCATTAGAGCGAGCGTCCTTTGGATGTCAGCGGCAAGCGCCGTGTTGTAGGTGAGGACAAGGGAGCGGATTCCCCGTGTTTGAAAGGCCTCGTAGGCAGCTTGCAGCATGAGTATCGTCTTGCCGGTCCCGCCGTTGCCACGGATATGCACGCGCTCGCTTCCGAGGAGCTCTGCAATTTCGCGTGCCTCCAAGGGTCGCGCGGCGATGCGGTCCATGCGCCTGCGGTCAAGGTTGGAAGGAACGAGCGGCGTTAGCAGCGAACTGGAAAGAACGCGCTGCAACGTCTCGTCGTCACCAGACGAGATCACGTATTCGCCGCCATGCTTTCGCAGCTCGCCGACGGTGGCCATCGCCATCAGCAAGGCCGATGCATCAAATTTGGCAGGAACAGCGCCTGCCTGGGGGTGCTGGATACCCCGATGCCGCGGAAGTTCGTCAATGCCTCGGAGGACAAGGCATCTGTAGACATAGGGATTGGTCCCGGTCGTCTCCCGAAGGTATTGGCGCAAGGAATAGAGCTGGGCGTCGTTTTGGTCGGTGGCGCTCTTCCAGCCTTCCTTGTACTTGACGCTAACGCCGCCGGCGACGATCTGCATCGAGCTTGCGGAATGGTCCTTCACCTCGATCGCCGCAACGAAGGATTTCACGCGGACCTTTGCGCCAAGTAGGCTATTGCCGTCCGCGTCCTTTATTGCGGCTTTAGGGATGATATAGCGGCGGCCCGCCAGGAAGCCCACGACGACCACGTCGACGTCGCTGACCTTCTGGCCAGAGAGCTTTACACTGGAGGCAATCTTCACATGGTCTTCGCTGGCTGGCGTGGCCTCTATGCCTGGCCACGTGCGCATGAGCGCGTCGCGGATAAGGAGTGCTGCTTCATGCTCGGGGCTCCCGGGTTCGCCAATAACCTCGATCATGATTGTAGCCTTAGGTAATACGCCGCCATCCGCGAGGCAAAATCACGCATGTCGACGAACTCGGGTTGGACTCCCTTCGACAGCAGCTCGTCCCGTGCTGCCGATTGCTGGGGTTGTAGGTAACCTTCCATCGTGTGCCAAAGTGGATGTCCAAGGACGAGCGCCTTGCGCCCATTCGAGAGGAAGGCAAGGCCGTTCGCATAATCTTCGGTGACAGGCGTGCCTGCATCGGCACAAAGCTTGATGAAAGCCTTGATGGCCGAATCCTCGGCGCTGCTTCCAAGCCACCGTTCCATGGGCAGCGGGTTCTCTAGGACGAGATCGGCCATGTCGAGGGCAAGACGCCAATCAAGTATGCCGTGGCTAAAACGGTTTGCGTAGTTTCGAAGGCAGTCGGGACAAGACCGGTCGCAATCACTTGCGTGATGGTCGGCTTGCCAGTTAGTCGAGACGACTGCGTGGTAGGCAAGCAGGGCTTCTCGTAGGTTCGCAGGATTTGCCGCCCACCTTGAGTATCCTGCGCCGTTCTCAAGTGCATCTGCGACAAACACCTGCTCGGTTTCACAATCATCCTTGCGGAAAGGTTGGCGCCCGATACGGAATTCTCCTGGATCCACGTCAAGGGCGGTGGCAAGTGCGAGTTTCGTGAACTCGGCAAACGAAGCGATGGCGCCGCGCGCTGATGGCTGGTTGCGAACGTCAAGCATCCCTCGCTTGCCGACGCTGGGAGCTCCTTCAATGTAGTAGCTCAGGACGTCAGTGGAGAAGATTGCCCCGATGGCACCACGCGTAAATGGCGTTGCGCCAGAAACGTCATTCCATGGAACTTCCTCGCGGTAGAGGTGCGGATCGCGAACCGACACGCGTTCGTAGGGCTCCTGGAAAAATTCGAAGAGCTGGCCACGATTGTCGTTGACCACCGCGACGGGCCCTTCGCCAAGCGCGATCTTCATCGGCCCGCAGCCTTCGTTGCCGAACACCTGCTCGAAAGCGCGCACGGGGGACGGCAAGGCTGGGCCGCGCTGCCTTTGGCCATCGTAGTCTTTTCGACGAATGGCCGCCAAGAAGCCCTTGGGTTGGTAGAGTGGAAAGGGATTGGAGGGTTGCCCGCAGGTAGCACACGTATCCGAATTGCTTGCCGCGATCGTCCCGCATGACGCATCCGTGCAGCGTGTATAGATAAGCGCCGTGCCGAGCGGCTGTGGCTCATTCTCGACCCCGTTTGGCCCGTCCTTGCGGAAAACGAAGCCGCAAGCGGTATTAAGCTGCTTGTCCTTTGGGATTTCGGCGCCCGGTGAAAACGCCCAGACGGCATGGTCGAGCGGCCGGTCGCTAATGACCACGTCTTCGAGCCGATTCGGCTTGGGGCGATCATGGAATAGGGTTCGCACCTGGGTTGGGAATCCAAACATCGGGAGTATGCCCGCTACGGCCAGCCTGTGGCTCAGCTCTTCTTGGATGAACTGTGTGCTTGCGACGGCGGCGTCGATCGCGGGGACAAGCTCGTTCCTCGCGTAGGCAACAAGCGTGTCGACATTGCCGTCGAGTGGCGTATGCGCCACGAGGCGCGCGACGACGCTCAGCACTTCCGGCGAAGAGGCAAGCCAGGTCGCGATTTCATCCCGGTACGTGCCTGCCCAGGAGTCCTTGCGGCCAAATATGCCATGGATGCTTTCCTCGGTGCGGGCCGGGGCTTGCGGGTGCTGCGCGAATGCGCGCCGCAAGCATTCGGCAGCGACGACCCTGCGCACGATCTCTGGCCTTGAAAGATCGAGCTTTGGTTGCGGGGGAAGGTCCCCCGTCATGCGCTCGGGGTTGTTGAAATAGTATTCGTCATGCGCAGCCCCGCGCGAGATGGTGGCGGCGTAGGAGAATGCTTGTCCTGCACGTCCCGCCCGGCCTACGCGCTGTTGGTAGTTGAATCGTTGTGGCGGCATGTTCGCCATCATGACCAGCTTCAAGGAACCGATGTCGACGCCGACTTCCATCGTGGTCGTAACGGACAAAGCATCAAGCCCATTCACGATCGGCGATTCACCATCCAGGAAGGCCGTGCCCTTGAAGAGCCTCTGCCGGTTTCGTTGCTCCGACATGGGCTTTGTCTGCCCGGTCAACTCCGCTGCGGACAGCCGGTGTGCAGGCTCGCGCGATACCCAAGCGTAGTAGTCCTCGCCCGGATTCTCGACCCTGCTAAATGTCCTGCAATCGCAATGCGGGGTGGTGCAGGCCATTACCGGCAAAACCATGGTGCGCCTTGAGCAAGAATCGCAACGGAATAGCGGTCGCTCACCCCGAGGAACGATTACGAGCTTGAGGCTCGAATGGTTGTTCACCTGTAGAAGCCAGTTGGCATTGATCACGCCACGATCTTGGAGGTGGGTCGAAATGTCGGCCCCAAGTTCCGTGGCATCACGTCCCACGAGGGCCGCAGCTTTTTCAATGTAGGACCTAGCCTTGGCGGGAATGGAAGTTGCTTGCCGTGTTTTTTGCCCAACCATGTTGCGCGAATGGCCAAGTATGCGCACGACATTCGCGATAATGCCATTCGCCACGACCTCGTCGAGGCCGAGGGCGTGCGCGTGGGGACCCTCGACCTCTATGCTGGCAACACCCATGGATTCCAAGTCGCGCCCCGCCCGGTCGAAGAGCGAATAGGCGAGTTGCAAGGAAAACTCTTGCATGAGCCGCGTGCGGCCATCGCTTGCGACTGCCGCCGGCAATGGCTCCCATTCATCCGGCGAGGGGGGATCGAAGAAGCGCCACCAAGGCGACCCGTCATACGTTGCAAGGCTTGCGGCGGGGCCTGCTGGGTTTTGTCCAAGCGCGACAAGCGAACTGCGCATGCCGGCAAGCAACGTGGGCCAGGTCGTACGCGTGTCAGCTATGCCCTTGTCGTGCCATTCTATGAGATCCCTCTCCGCCTTTCCGGCGGCATTCAACTTGGCCAGCTTGACTGCCATGAAGATTCCAGGGGTCCGCGCCTCGGCGGCATCGCGCAGCAGGGCTAAGCCAGAATCAGTATCAGGGTCGCCGAGCACGTGGCTTGCGAGCTCTGCACTTGATGGAATCGCACGCGGCCTGATGCCCGCATAGACGAGTTGCCGCACAAGGTCGCGGAAGTGATTGAGCTCAAGCCCGGCTGCAAGATCCGCTGCGTCGTCACGACTGTCCGTGAACGCGATCATCCGTTCTGGTTCGTCGCCATTGCCTGTTGAGTAGATCGCGCGATCGGCCACGAGCTGGGTCGTTATGTTGAGACCGGTCCTGAGCCCACGTATGGGACTTTGCACGGAGCCGCTAAAAAAGGCCCGCCTGTTCTCCGCCCGGCTATTCTGGTCGCGGCGATGGCTAAAGCAGCAAGGACAGCCTTCGGGCAATGCCGCTATTGTCTCGCTGGCCGCGAGGCCGGTGGGCGGTTTCTGGAAGATGATCCCAGTAGAGTTCGTGGTTGCTCCGCCAATTTGACCGGTAAACGGATCGAATGTTCCTCTCTGGAACCCCATCGTCACCGCCCTGCCAGAAGGGGATGTATGCTGCCACGTTGCCGAGTTGCCTGGCGTAAGGGTGCCGCCAGGCCAATACCAACGATACTCGTCGATCGTACGCTCGTTGACTTGGCTGGCCTTGTCGCTCCCCTCGCCTGTCCGCGTGGCTTCCAGGAAGGTAACGGCGGAGAGCCTGTCGTCGGTGACAGGAACGATGTAGCCGCCAAGAAAGGGTTCCCCACAATCGTAGCAGTAGAGCAGCTCAAGCACTTGCCCGCCGCAACTACACTTCATTGCAGGCGCCTTGAAGAGGCGCCCGAACTTGCGGCGTGGTGACTTGTATTGTTCCTGGACCTCGGTGCATGCGGGGTTCGAGCAAGCCCATATGCCTTGCACTTGGCGCAGGAACATATGCGAGCGGAAAGTCGGGACAGGCGCTTCCCAGCTGCCTTCCTCTAGCTTTGCCGCAGCAAAGAGGACTTCCAGTAGGTCTTCCCTACCCGAGCTGCCGAACAAGGCCTGCGCTATGCTTGAGAGGCGCGCGGGCCGGATGACTTCGACGTCCTCTCCACTTATTGGGTCGCGTGCCAGGGATTTTCCCGCGACTTTGCATGCGGTGGCGATCGCCTCGCGCGGCGAGAACGATTTCCGGAGGGCATCGAATGCTTGCCTCGCAGAGGCTTCATCGCCGTCGAGCAGGGCATCCTTGCCCGGCTCCACCAGCGCGGGGTCTATGGGCAACGGCACGGAGTACTCGCGCGGCTCGCCCTTGAAGATATGGAACGTGCTACGCGGGACGCCAAAGAATTGCTCAAGATACTCCTTGCCGGCTTCGCCATCGAGCGATGCACTGGTCGCGATGCACCGCAATTGCTTGGAGGATGGCGAAAGGCCAAGACGGTCGAGGAGGTTGCGGACCACGAGCGCGACTTCGGTGCCCTGCGTGCCGCGATAGGAGTGCAACTCGTCGACCACGAGCGTGAAGGTGTTCCTCTCGTTCGATCGGAGCCATGCACGGGTCTGGTCAAAGATGGGCGACTCAACGTCGCGCATGAGCATGATGTTCATCATGCTCGTGTTGGTGATGAGGATGTCCGGCGGAGCCGCAATCATGTCCCAGCGCGTTAGCATTTCGCCAATGGCTGGATCTTGGAACTGACTGCATGTTTCGAGGATTTGGCTGGCGCTTGCGCCAGACCGTTCCAGCTGCTCCCGTACCTTCGCGACTTCGCGTTCTATCCCAAGCACTTCATGCCCGGTTTCATTTATACGCGTGCGGTCCCTGGCCATGAGGGTCGGCGGAGGCATGTATGTGCCACCGAGGGTGGCTCCCGTGTATCGCCCAAAGTAGAAGAGAGGCCTGCCTGGGCCATAGCACGCGCGCGCCGCGGCTTGGCGAAGGCGCGAGACCTGATCTTCGACGAGCGCGTTCGTTGGATAGAGTACGAGAGCACGGACAGCCGGCGTGACGTCGCCGATCCCTTCGCGCGAGTGGCTCCAGCTCCTCTGGCTATTCCCGATATCGGCCCGCCACCAGCGGTTCACCTCCCGCCGCGGTGGGTGGCCAATGCGCTCTTGCATTATTCCAGCAATGAGCGGCAACAAAAAGCTTTCCGTCTTTCCGGAGCCGGTGCCCGACGTCACGACAACGTTACGGTTCCCAAGCTCGTCGCCCTTCGTCGCCGTTTCGAGCGATTGCGCCTGATGCTTGCGCAGCTTAATTCCCTGTCCACCAAAAACAACATCGCCAAGGTACCGCCCAACCTCATCGTCGAGGCCAGCGCGCTTGCACACCTCGGCCATCGGTTCGATCGAGGGATATTGCGGGACCGCCTCGATGAGCGGTTCGCGCGCCATGACCCCGTCCATGAGAAGGATCTCCTCACGCTCCGCCATGACGGCGGGGTCGCGAATCCAGAAGGCGGTGTTGTAGTAGCGACGGTAGCCCTCGCGAACATACTCAATGACGCTGATAGGATTTGCGTTTTTCATTCTCCAGGCGTTCCTCGGGATAAAGAATTTTCAAGACCGATGCGGCGACCTCGCGAGGCACGTCCTTGTAGATAGCCGTGCCGCGCCCGCGAGCCGGAAGCTCACCGGAGCAAGCGACAAGAGCGCGCTCGAGCAGCCCCGGTGGCTCGCATCCGAGGGTCGAGAGGAATTCATGCGTACTCTGGTCGTAGTGGTGGAGCTGCACGCCGGCGGTCCGTGCGGCAAGCAGCTTCGTGACTTGGTAGGGAGCCGCCACGGCGTGCCCCGCCAAGTCAATGTAGGCATAGACTTGCAGGCCGTCATTCCAGCGGTATGCGCCTTCGCCCAAGGCGACTTGCACATCTTTCCAACGCACGGATGCGAAGTCAAAGCGCTGCAGGTTGCGCACGCGCCCCACGGAAATCGGCTGGACGAATTGGCCCATGCCTTCGAGGAGCCCGAATGCAAGGGCAAGCTCCTTACTTGCGCAGGCGTTTACCGTGATTGGCCGCCCGAGCGGATCGCGCACTTCATTCACGGCTTTTGCCGTTGCTTCAGGGTCGAGGCCTTCAATCCAAATACGCGCGGGCTGGCCGGGCACCGCCTCGGTACAAAACTTCGCGAGGGGTTCCACGGCACCTCTGATTGCTAACAAGAGGGAAGGCGAGCGAAAGCCAGAAAGGAACGCCCTTCCCCTCGTCGTGAAGTTCAAGCTTGGCGGAGGCACGCACCATGCCTTTACCGAATTGCTTCCGGGGCGGAGCTCTAAGTCAAGGTAGCCCAGCAAGAATAGCTCGTGCGCCACCTGACGTGGATGCTTTTCGCCCTCGCCCCATGATTCCAAGAGGGATTGGAATCTCCCCCACGAGCCGTGGCCAATGAAGCACAGCGCATCAAGCAGGATGTCGACATCGACCGGGCGAGTCGCACCGCTTGCTGGCGGCGAAAACGGTGAAAGTTGCACGCGCGGAAGCACTGCAGCCTTGTCGCTCGCATCTTTGCACTTAGCGCGATAGATAATCACTTCCCTCCGTTGACAATCGGAGCAAGTGCCCTCGAAGGGCTTACCGGCAGGCGTCTTCGGGGGGACCATCGGGAAGACCGTGACGTGGTAACCTCTTTCAATGCACGTCTTGCTGGAAGCATGCGCTGCAAGTGGCGCTGCGAGCGTTGCCACCTGGCCATCCTCCAAGGCGCCTTCGAGGACCCTGCTACCCGGCATGGGGAGGTCGTGCAGCGCGGCGGGCTGGAGCTTGCCTTTCGTCGTGCAACCCTCAACGCAGGTTGCTGTTCCTGGAATTAATTGGCTTGCGGAAAGCAATGAAAAATATGCAAGCCGGCCTCGGCCATCTTGCCTGGGCGGATGCGGTTGGTCTGCGTTACGGAAAAACAGGTCCCTCGCCACTGGGTTTTCGCTTCCCCGCCATCCACGGACGACGACGCCGCCGCTCGCATCGGCCATTCCTCGCAAGTCCAACGCGCACTCGGACTGCTCGCTCCCCGCGCTGCCAAGGACGCGATCTTCATTGCCTACCGCGATCGCCTCCACGTAGGTGGGGCCAGTCCCCGCGATGAACGTTGCTATGGGGGGCATCCTAGTATGGAAGAAGCCGGGCAGGAGTTGCAGTCCGCCCCTAATCGAAAGCACCCCTTCGTCGCCGAGGGGTACGAGGCATTCGAGCTCCTTCCTTGGCGGCTCGACGAGTTGTCGAACCTGAACGTCTTGATAGAGGACCCAGCCCGGCGGCAGTCCGTCCAGGCCGCTCGATGCCTTCGTTGGCAGCGTGGCGCATGCAGATGCAAGATAGCGATCCACTTGCTGGGGCAGGTTGTTGGCGTCCCGGACCAAGAGCAGGTGGCGAACTGCGAATGCTACGCGTGCAACTTCCATCCAGGCATTCGCCTGCGGGTTCATGGCGAGCGGTATGATGAGTCGTGGTTCCCATGCGATTCCCGGCTCATTGCTGCCTGCGTTGGCTTTGAGCTGCAGGGCACTTGCTAGCTGCCTGTTGCTCTCGCCGAATGGATTCGGCGAGAGCGTCGCGACGTTGCCAAACAGGTCATTGGCTAGGAAAAACCTGCTCGACGTCCCGTGCAGCGAGAAAGGGCCGCGCTCCCCAGGCTCCCCAAGCCGTCCCAAGTGGAGTTCAAGCGAATGACGTGGAAAACTTGGTACTAGGTTGGCGACCAAGGATAGGCGTATCGGGCGGGCGCTCGCTCCATCGCTGGGTCTGCCTTCACGCACGCTCCAGTCGTGGAGTTCAGCGATGGCGGCCTCTGCGACGCGCTCGCGCAGTGTTGGATCGCGCCAGACGCGCTTGAGCCGCGCCGATGGCCCTGATGTCTCCATCCAATGCGCGAGGTAGTGCTCCATGTCCCGGGGTGTGATTGCCTCGCTCCCCGAGAACCCGAATCTTTCGAAGAGGTCGTGGAAATACGGACGGTCGGATGCGCGCACGATTGCTTGCGACATCGCCTTGCCGACATAGCGCCATGCATTCGTTGCCCGTGCCGTGGGCTTGCCCAGCGCGTGGTTGTTCAGTAGCAGCCAATCCGCAAGGCCGTCCCAGAACATGTCAGTAGCGACCCTGCTGCCAGAGAGCACGCCGGGCGGAAGGCCCGTCAGCTGCGAAAGACGCCGGTAGTAATTGTTAGAGGCGAATTCCCCGTCGGCCGCCATGATCGCCGCGGCATGCGAGAGGCAGAAGAGCATCGCCGTGCAAGGCGGCGGCGTTTCCATGCCCGCGCGCTTCCAAGCACGCATGTCCGAGATCAGCCGGGAATACGGATCGTTGCCAGGCCTGAGATAGGATTTGACACAGGCACAAATCTTCTCCTCAACGGCCTCCAGCACGCAGTTAAGCTCGCGAGCAAGGTCGCTCCGCATCTCGTTGTCGAGCGATAGATAGACTGGTTGCCCGCCGAAACGGCCGTCAAAGAATATGGCGTTCAGCCGTGCGTTCACGTGGTAGTATGGATGAAGCGCATCCATAGCGCCTTGCCCCCGTTCCTCACGGGCAAGCCTCGGCCAAATAGCACGAAATGTCTAGGTGAAACCTTGAGTTGATCGCGCCGAGCTAGAGTGACCTGAAGGATTCATAAATACGACGTGCCGTATCTTCCAAATACTTCGGTGCAAGCTCGCATTCCCAAACGATCTTGACGCGCCAACCTAGGTTTTCGAGGGCCTTTTTTACAGCGAGGTCACGCGCAACGTTCCGCTCGAACTTTGCCTCCCAGAATGCGGTGTTGGACTTCGGCATGTTGGCAACCTTGCACCTTTCATGCCGATGCCAGAAGCAGCCATGTACGAACAGAGCGACCTTGTGGCGCGGGAAGACTAGGTCGGGCTTTCCGGGGAGGTCCTTATTGCCGAGCTTATAACGGAGACCAAGCCGGTGGAGTGCTTTGCGTATGGCTATTTCCGGGTTCGTATTTGATGAGCGGATCAACGACATCCGTCTGGAGCGTTGCTGGGGTGTGAGAGTATCAGCCATAGGGGTTCAACACTGTCCGGCATGGCGGGTTCCGTTGTATTGCCTTACGCGAAGAGTTAGGCTTGAGGGTAGGACCGTAGAAATCCCTCAGGTGCATTGCGGACGAACAATCCTCGACGCGAACAGTCTGCCTGCGGGCCACCTTGACTGTTTTTGAGGGAAAGCCGGCGGCCGCTAGTCTACCCTAGTAGTTCCGCTGGAAAAGGGCTTCGTACCCCAGGCGGCCAACGTGCTACCTGCATGCAGCTATGGGATGGTGTTGGCCCTCTTGGCCGAACGCCTCCCTCGCAACCTCAATCTCCTCGAGCGCCCTGCGAAGTGCAGCTCCGATCGCGCGGGCTAGATACGGCGGCACAGCATTACCAACCTGAGTGTATCGTGGACATTCCTTTGTCCGCCGATCGCCGCCCGTCGTAAACTTGCCTTTGAATTGAAACCAGTCGGGAAACGATTGGAGCCGTGCGCTTTCGCGAACTGTAAGGATGCGTGGCTCGGAGTAGTGTAGCACGTCGTCTGGTAGCGTCGTGATGGTTGGCGCGGGGCTAGTCGCTGAAAGCGGATATATGCGGTGCTTCTTCAAACCGTAACCGCGACGCGACTCGTCATCCATGCGAACACCTCGCCGGCATTCCGCAAGGATGCGGGCAAAGCGATCGCGCACATCGTCTCGGTGTCTAGCAAGGCGCATGCTGTTGGGCAACTGGTTGGCGCCGCCGCGCATCAGTCGCTGGTACCCTGTCGTTGCCTCACCGCGGCGCACTTCCAGAAACCCGCGCGGCGATTCGGGATCTTCGCAAGCGTGGAGCGACGCGCCGGTGGTCTCCAGATCTGAAATGGCCTCGGAGGCGGAAATCGTCTCGGCTAGCCCAAGCTCGATAAGCTGCATCTCGCGGGCCTGCTCCAAGAGCGTGAAGACGCGATCAATACCACCATCGAGCCACTGGAGCAGATCTCTCCGCACGCCGATAGCGATGAGTCGCGACCGCTTCTGGGGCACGCCGAAGCGCGACGCATCAAGCAGTACGGCCTGAACGTCATATTCGATCAGGTCCAAGCTTTCCACGAGTTTGTCGTAGAAGGAACGTTTCGTTGGCGCCGGCCCCAACGGAAGTTCCACCACATTAGATGGTCGATGGACGACCCGCATACCGGGTACGTTTTCAAGAATCAGCACATTGGGCCGGATCGCATCAACGGCTTCCACATACTTCTGGAAAAGGAGATTTCTTGGATCATCCGCCACTCGCCGCCCAGCGAAACTGAATCCTTGGCACGGAGGACCACCTGCCAAGACATCAACGATGCCGCGTAATTGCTTAAGCTGGGACAGATGCTCCTCAAGCAACTCCTCAATCCCCCAGGCCCGCTGCTCCAGCCAAGATGGCCATTCGAATTCGAGATCGGCCAGCGGACACTCAGACCTGAAATTTGCTGCAAAGGTTTCAAATGCCATCGCGTCCCGTTCAATGGCAAAAAGGCCTCGCAAGCCGGCTAGGGAGAGTCCCAGCGATAGGCCGCCGCAGCCAGCGAACAAATCTACGAACTTATGAGTCCTCATCCCCCTCACACATCCAAATCCCTGCCCAAACCGCGGCGCGTCAGAAAGGACAAGAGATCCACCCGCCGTTCGTCTATGTGTGGCAACTTACCCATCGCCCTAACTCATATCAACGAACTCCCGTCACTTCGTTGGGGATTGTTGACACTGCTGACTGCGCTCGCGGTGCTGCAAAGACGCGCCCCGCGTAAGGACAGCAAGCTTCTGGGGGCATATCGGTGAGCATGGGAACGACGCCTGAAGGGCGCGCGCAATCGTGGTGACCGGCGCGATCTGAACAAGGAGCTCCGCTGCGGCGGACGAGGACCGGTGCAGACCAAGGACGACGGGACGTACGCTATCTTGCCTGTGGCCGGACGCCGGACGGCGTCACCGGACCACGCCGGAGTGCCTGTGATGCTGCCCCGTGGGTCCGATGGAGAGATGCGCCGCGGCGGCAACGGCGCTGCCAACGAGCAGCCGAAACACCCCGTCGCTGAGCGCGGAGGACTGCACGGCGCACCGGACCTGACGCCGCACACGGACACTCGCGCTGCGGGATGCTGCGAAGTACAATTTAGTAGAAAGAGAAGGAAGCGACGATGCCGAACAGAACTGCGAAAGCACAGCCGATTAGGACTGCAGGATAAAGGGCCGCGAGGTGTGGCTCGGTCGGAGGGCGGGAGAACAAGGCGGCACTGCGAGGTGCACCAAAATAGTGCGAGGTGCACGCGCGTGATTTTCTCAATTCTTCCAAGGAAAGCTGCACATCGCGCGAGATGACCGGCATTCGACTCGGTTGTGGAAATCGATTCGTTAAGCCTTCAGTCTCTGGCGGCATCCCGCTATTTCAGCGTCGCCCGCGCGAGCCCAGCAGGCTGATCTGAAGCCAAGCTGTTCGCGCTTCCCGCCAGTCGTTCTTCAACCCGATGACAGTTTCCAACCATTCGACCTTCTCTCGGATGATCTCCGACTTCGTGCGGTCCCGGGCGGCCATGGTTCTGCCGCCGCGCGAGCTGGAGAATCTACGTCTCTACCTGCTAAGGCTCATCGAAGAGGAGCTGTTGCCGCCGAGGCGCGGGCAGGCGGTCGACTGGGCCCTTGTCGGCGATGAATGCGAGATCGAGCCGAACGTGCTTCTCGCCGCATCCCGGGTCCTGCAGCCAAGCTTCGATGCCATCACGCGTTACCTCGGGCGGCGCCCGAGCAGCGGGAGAACCAGAGCAGCGCCAGCGCGGCACACGAAGAGGGGGCGAGCTAGCGCCCCGGTAGAAGCGCGGCCCGAGGCAAAGCCGGAGAACGTGCGAGCTGATCCGCCTGCCCGCCGCCCCGGCGGCGCGCGCAGAGGCGCGAAGCCGAAACCCATTGTTGAATTCCCAGAGCCGAAGTGGACGAGTTGGCAAGACCCGGAAACGTTTCCTGAAGCCCTGCGGCTACACATGGAACGGCATGGCGACAACTGCTGGTATTTGTACCGGGCCGTGGTGCGCCCCGGGGAATTGTTCGACAGGAAGACGCTGCTGACGTGGATAAGGGGAACTCGGGCGCCGCGGAGCGTTGAGAGCTTGGAGGTGCTCGGCCGGATCGAACGGCGATACCGGCTGCCACCCGGCTATTTCAAGAACAAGCTGCCGAACAAGCAGCACTCCGCATCCGGCCACCAGCCCGCCGGAATCTCCAGCGCTGAGCGGCGGCGGCTGGCGTGGCACCTGCCAGACGATTTCGAGAAGCGATCTTCCGCGGAGCAGGAAGAAATCCTGAACTGGTTCGCTAGGTGATCATCTCGGGTTCGACCGACTACCGCCGCTTCGAGGCAGCGGCCATGAAGCACCGTTTCGCGGTGCGCTTCCCGGGTTTGTTGCAGGACGGACAGGGGCTCGCGCGGAGGCAGGAGCGCTCTGCTCGACCTTGACAACGATGGGGAAACCGACGCGTCGGTCATGACAAGGACGGTCGACGCGCCTGCACGGCTTCGCAGCGAGATGGCGGAGCTGTTGAGCTTCAAGACGGCAACGCTCGCGGCATTCGGGTATCAGCGGCTGGGCGTCTGGGGCCAGGAGACGGCCTCGCAGAAGGTCGAGCATCTCGGCTTGCTCTTTGGTGCCCTGACGGCATCTCCAGGTAGCGCCGTTCGCGGGCGTGGCGTGCCATTGCAATCGCTCACCTTCGGCCTCCTGGTATTCCCGGCCGTATGGGATTGGTATCTGCAGTGGCGGGAGCAGCGGCGCGGCTTCTTCACTGCTTGGGAGGTCGACATGCTGCGGATCGCCATGGCGCTGACGCGGACTGAGACCGGCTGGTTGCGGCAGAGTCCCCATCTCGCCGATCATCTCGTTCCGATTGCAGGGCTGATCTCGCGCGAGGAAATCACGGCCGCCCGGCGTGACTGGAATGCGGCATGCGACGTCTGCCACAAGCATTGCGCCGGCCGCATCAAAGAGGTTCAGCGCGTCGCCAAGGTGCACCGCGATCCGTTCGAGCCGATTCTGGCGGTGCTTGAGGCGGAGAGCCCGGTGGGCGAGTACCGAAAGATCGCGGACGAGATTATGCGATTGATGCCCGACGAGCGGCGCTATCCGCGCAGCGCGGCAGAAGCAATCCGCTCCTTCCTCATGATCCGCCTGGGCCTGCATCTCGGCGTGCGCCAGAAAAACCTCCGGCAGCTGCTGCTATGCCCGAGAGGCGGCACGCCAAGAACGGAACGCCAGCTTATGGACATGAAGCGAGGAGAAATTCGCTGGAGCGAGCGGGAGAGCGGCTGGGAGGTGCTCATCCCGGCAATCGCCTTCAAGAACGCCAATTCATCCTATTTTCGGCAACAAGCCGTTCCGGCTGGTCTTGCCGGATATCGGCGATCTCTACTGCCACCTGGAAGCCTATGTTGATCGCCATCGCGCGCGTCTTCTGGCCGGCGCGGCGGACCCGGGGACCTTCTTCGTGAAGACCGTCAAGACGAGCAGCGCGACGGCTGAGTACGACCAGAACACGTTCTATGAAGCCTGGCGGCTGATCATCCAGCGCTACGGCATCTACAATCCCTATACCGAAAGAGGCGCTATCAAGGGTCTGCTTCCTCATGGGCCACACAACGTGCGCGATGTCCTCGCAACGCACATCCTCAAGAAGACGGGCTCGTACGAGCAGGCCAGCTACGCGATCCAGGACACGCCCGAGACGGTCGCGGAACATTATGGGCGCTTCCTCCCGCAGGACAAAGCTGCGCTCGCGGCCAAAATCCTGAACGAAGTGTGGCTGGCGGCCTAGCAGTGATTTGTTGCTCCCCGTCCAACGACCACATTGTCGATCAGACTGGCCTCTTCAGCCTTACGCCTGGCCCACCGCCGTTTTCTGGAATGAATTCAATTCCAGCATTCTCGAAAGCCAAGCGAATAGCTGAGACTGTGCTCTCCTTCAGGCGCTCACCGCGTTCAAGCCGCGCAATAGTGTCGGGCGAAACATCAGCAAATCGAGCTAGATCTCGCGTCCCCCACCCAAGTGCCACACGTGCCATTTTACATTGGATCGCATTCATTTCGTAGCAGTGATACGATTTCTGTTGATCTAGCCGTCCACTCGGATTACCGTATCTATGATACGATTTGTGCGCGGCTGCTGACGGTGTTGCGACCACCTTCAGCAGCCTGACCACAACCCAAGCTATAAGGAGCTCGGATCAATGGCTGATTCCGACAATACCACGACTTTGCCTTTCGTCACCCGCAGGCGAGTGCTTGCTGGGACGGCAATTGTGCCAATCGTTCTGGCGCCCTCTCATGGCGCGAACGCCAATGCCGTGGCGGAATCAGCCGATCCCGCTGTGGCGCTGTGGCGGCGGTGGGATGCAGCCCAAAAACGGACCGAGCGGCTTTGCCGCAAGCAGCAACGGCTTGAGACCAGGCTTGCAAGAACAATTGGCTTTCCTTGTGCCGTTGTCCGCATTCCCGGCGAAGACGACGTTACGGTGCACTCGCTCGAGGCGCTCAACTGGGTGCTGGGTGATAGGCTGGAAGCCGAAGACATCCGCAACAAGGCGGAGGCGGAGTTTGCGGCACATCAGGCGCGCTGGGATGCCGCCGACCATGAGATCGGTTATTCCGCTGCACTGCAAGCGGAGCTGCGGGCCGGCAAAAGGGCGCAGCATCTGCTGGAAGAGCTGGCTGCGACGGAGGCTCGGTCACTCATGGGGGTGGCGGGCAAGCTCGACGCCGTGCTGCGAACCGGCGAAGCGTGGGAAGAGTGCGACGAATTCCCATGGCCGCTCATCCGTTCCGCACTCGATGACCTGCTGCAGATCGGTGAGAAGACTGCGTCCGCAAATTCCTTCCCGAGCTCCCGGCGCAGACGCACCGCAACATAAGTGGTGGATCTCCCGGCGTGGCAGCCTCTGCTTGCCTCAGGAGGCCGGACGAGAGCCAGCCCGTCAAGGCCGCAGCCGCTTCGCGGTGGCGCGTTCCGCGCCAGCCTTGACCGGCTGCCTCCCGTCCGGCGTATGCTTTGGAAGCAGAAGGTACCGGCGCGAGCGATGTCGCTCCATCTTCGGCGAGCGGTGCCTCCTCGCCTGTTGGCGAGCGAATTGCGCAGGTATTTGCACGCCGCGGTACGACGCGTTGTTTCTGAGACTTCCCGGCCAGCCGCTTTCGCGGCTTCATTCCCGTTCCACCGCAAACGGAAGTGAGGTCGCGATGGAAGAACAGTTGCAGTCCAGTGATGACAGGAACGATCATTCCGACAATACTGCATCAACACCCGGAGAGAAAATCAGGAATGCCGTGCTCGCCCTTGCCCGGCTGATCGGTCGCCGGATCGCGCGCGAGGAGTTCGAGAAGCTTGTCGCCGCAAACGACAACCGGCCAACGCAGCCGCCGGAGGGGCGCCCGCCAGGAACCAACGAGAGCAACACGCACAATACAAGCTAGCCAGACGCAAAGGACGGAACGAGATGCCCGGCGCAGCCCTTTACGCCCGCTACTCCTCGGACAACCAGCGGGAAGCCTCCATCGAGGATCAACTGCGGCTATGTCGCGAGCACGCGGCGCGCGAGGGCTGGCAGGTTGCGGGCACCTATCAGGATGCGGCGATCTCCGGGGCGAGCACAATTCTTCGCCCCGGCATTCAGAAGCTGGTCCGCGACGCGCAGTGCGGGCAGTTCCAGGTCGTGCTGGCCGAAGCGCTCGACCGCATTTCGCGCGATCAGGCAGACGTCGCCACGCTCTTCAAACACCTGAAGTTCGCCGGCGTGACCATCGTCACGCTGGCGGAAGGTGAGATTACCGAGCTGCACGTCGGCCTCAAGGGCACGATGAACGCGCTGTTTCTCAAGGACCTCGCGATGAAGACGCATCGCGGGCTGCGAGGCCGGGTCGAGAAGGGCAAGTCCGGCGGAGGCCTGTGTTACGGCTATCGGGCGATCCATAAGCACGACGCCAACGGCGAACTCATTCGCGGCGATCGCGAGATCGTGCCGGAAGAGGCCGAAATCGTCCGCCGCGTCTTCCGCAAGTTCGCGGCTGGTATGTCACCCCGCGGCATCGCGCGCGAACTCAACGAACAAGGCATCGCCGGCCCTGACGGAAACCTATGGAATGACACAACAATCCGAGGTCATGCCAAGCGCGGAACCGGCTTAATCAACAACGAGCTCTATATCGGCCGGCTGGTCTGGAACCGGCAGCGATATGTGAAGGATCCGGCGACAGGGAAGCGCGTCTCGCGCCTCAATCCTCCGGAGAAGTGGATCGTTACCGAAGTGCCAGCGCTGCGCGTCGTCGATGACGCGCTCTGGCAAGCGGTGAAGGCGAAACAGAACGAGATCGCCGAGAAGCACGCCAAGGTCATCGCCGCGGTACGCGAGCATCACAGGAGGAACCCGCTCGGCAGCATGCAGCGGCCGAAAAGCCTTCTGTCCGGTCTGGTCCATTGTGGTGTCTGCGGCGGGCCATGCTCGTTGCGTGGCCAAGCCCGCTTCGCCTGCTCGGCGCATATCACGAACAGGTCCTGCGGCAACGGCCATACGATCGCTCGCCAAGCCCTGGAAGAGCGCGTGCTCACCGGCCTCAGAGACCGCATCATGGCGCCCGATGCTGCCGAAGCAGCCCTGCGCGCCTATGCCGAAGAGACCAACCAACTTAACCGCGAGCGCCGCGCCAGGCTGGAACGTGCCCGCGCGGAGCTGGCGAAGGTCGATCGGGCAATCAAGGAAATCTTGGATATCATCGAGGGCGGCGGGTATACGCGCCTTCTGATGGATCGTTTACGGGACCTTGAGGTAAAGCAGGACGCGCTGCGCGATGAAATGGCAGGCGCCAGCAATCCACTTCCTGAAATTCATCCAAACGTTGGGCAAATATACCGGCGCAAGGTCGAGCGCCTCGCGGCGGCTCTGCAGCACCCGGAAGATCAGCTGGAAGCGGCCGAGGCGATCCGCGCCCTCATCGAACGCGTGACGCTCATTCCTGGCGCAAAGCGGGGCGAGATGGAGATCACGCTGCACGGCGAGCTTGGCGCGATCCTGGCCTGGCTTGGGGCTGAAGGCGTTGAAAAACCTGGAAACAAGAACATTCCCAGAACAAAACGTTCGGGAGTGTCGGGATCAATGGTTGCGGGGGCAGGATTTCAACCTGTGACCTTCAGGTTATGAGCGTGAAGCCTGCAGCCGTTGCCTCAGCACACAAACTCAGTGGCAGGACTGTATTGGCGGTAGCCCTCCTCCGCTACCACGCGTCCCCCACTATAGCGCGCCTGGGGAAACGCCTTGCCTCCAATCAAGGCGGCTAGCTTGCCTTTGACTTCGATTTCAAAGCCTTCCCGGGCGCCTTTTGGATGTACAGTCACACTATTAACCAATGCCCGAAAGCTCTGGACGAGAGGCCCGCGCTCCTCTGAGGCTGCCGCGTGATCGGCCAATGCCCCGGCAAGCGCATCGACAGTCTCGATGTATCGCTCCAGGGTCGCGGGATGCAGCGTGATCACCGGAGGCTCTGCATCGACTTGGGCGAGCTCCGCGTCGATCTCTTCTCGCTGCTGCTTGAGTTCTGCGATGCGCATTCTGGCATCGTCGTCGCCGATGACACCCCGGATGACGAGATCGACCGTGCGCTGCCGCTCGCCTTCGACGCGTGTCCGCTTCGTCTCCAGCCGTGAACGCCTGTCGGCGGCTTCGCCCGCGAGTCGTCGGCGTTCCTCGTTGTATTTGCGCGCGTAGGCTTCAATCAGGCGGGGGTCCTTGAGCTGCTCCCGCATGCCGTCGAGGACCGCCTTTTCGATTTCCGGGAGATAGATGATCCTGCGATTCGAGCAAGTGCCGCTCTCGCGGACGGCCGAGCAGCGAACCCGTGTCTTGCCGGTCTTGTCGCGATCGTGCACCGACATGCCCGATCCGCAGCAGCCGCAACGCAGCAGCCCCGAGAGGAGGTGCGGTGGCCGGCGCTTCATGTGAGAACCCAGACGTGCTTTCTCGGCCTTGATCTCCTGCGCGCACCGCCAGGTCTCGTCATCGACGATGCGAAGCTGCGGCACCTCGATTACCTGCCACTGATCTTTCGGGTTCGGCCTGGAAAGGCGCTTGCCGGTGTCGGGGTTCTTCACCATCCGCACCTTGTTCCAGACGATGCGCCCGGCATAAAGCTCGTTGAAGATCAGCCCGGCGCCGCGCTGCGCATTACCGTTGATCGTCGAGGCGTTCCAGCGCGCCCCACGCGGCGGCGCGATCCCTTCACGATTGAGCGCCCCGGCGATGTCGCGGGGTGCCTGGCCGGCGGCATAGGCGGAAAAAATGCGCCTGACGACGCGCGCCTCCTCTTCAACAATCTCCAGTTCGCCCGGGCGGCCCGGAACAGGCCGGTAGCCGTAGGCCCTGCCGCCGGCATGTCGCCCGCTGCGCACGACGCCCGCCATACCGCGGCGCACCTTCTTGGCGCCGTCCTCGCGCTGCAACTGGCCGACAAGGCCGCGAAGCCCGACCAAGATCGCATCGGCAGTCCCATCGTGCACGGCCTGGATCTCGATACCGAGGAACGACAGCCGTTTGTGAATGCCGGCCAAATCCTCCATGTCGCGCGACAGGCGATCGAGTGCTTCCACCACCACGACCTCGAAGGCACGCTGGCGCGCCGCCTCCATGAGGCTCATCAGCCCGTCGCGGCCAAAGACGGACGCACCGGAGCGCGCCTTGTCCTCATAGACGGCAACCACATCCAAGCCGCCGCGCCGCGCGTGGGCTCGGCACAGGGCGATCTGGTCCTCGGTGGACTTTTCATTCTGCAGTTCGGTCGAGAACCGGGCATAAATGGCAGCACGTGTCATTTGTCGATCATCTCGCTTGTTTGGCCGGCGCTTTCGGAAGCGGGATCGCGCGGCGCAGGATGGCGGATCGATGCAAGATGATCGCGTCTGGCGTCGGCGACTGCAAGAGCTTCAACGAACGCAAGCATGTCTTTGTCCAACGCGGGCAGCGCGGCGGGTGCCGCAGTGCTGTCCGTCGAACGAGGATCGTTTTTGCCTGACGCCGACTGCATGGCGCCGAGCATGATGATGGCAGAAGGCCAGGGAAGTGGCTCCGCGCCGCCATCGTGGAGCGCGGGTGCTCCGGCGTGCGCAACGGACAACCTGCACGAAGCCACAGAGAGCGTGCTGCCATTGCGGGACCGCAGTGACCACAGCAGTCGCAGAGCGCCGAGGTCGAGAGCGATGCCGCTCGGAGGGGAGCCTTGTCTGCTTCCCCAGCCTTTGCCGGGCCGGAACCAGCCGGTCAAGGCTGGCGCGGCACGCGCCACCGCGAAGCGGCTGCGGCCTTGACGGGCTGGTTCCGGTCCGGCCTGCTGACGGGAAGCAGACAGCGCTCATCCCCGAAGGAGCCCCAGCCTATCCTTCGGAACATTGCCGCGCACGCCGCCTCCGCGCACTGGGAAAGAATTGGCCCGGCGCCAAATGTTCGCCCACGCGAACCAAGTCGTTGAGCGCGGATCTGATTTGTGGCCAGGGAAATTCGGAACAATCCTCCCACGCCTCTCCCGAGCGCAGCACGGCATCCAGCTTGCCGGCAATGCCCGCGAGCGATGTTGCGGGTGTTACTGCCAACGCCTCCAGCAGCTCCGCCGCCTGCTCTCCAGCTTCCCGCTCGGCGCGGAGGGCAGCGGAATAGCCAACCTCCGCGTCGGCGGCGTCCCATCGAGCCTGGTGAGCCGCGAATTCCGCTTCTGCCTTCGCACGGATCGCGTAGAAACCAGGATTCTGGTCAAACAGCTCATCGAGCTCATCGACAGAATGGACGGTGACGCGCTCACCGTCAGGCAGGGAGACGATAACCCGCGGAAAACCGATGCTCCTCGCCAGCTTCGTTTCCAGACGCTGTTGCTTGCGGCAAAGCCGCTCCGCGAGCCTGTGCGCGATCTCCCATTCGCGCCAAAGCGCAAGCGCCGGGTCCAAAAGCTCCTGCTCCACCGCGGAGAAGTGGGCAAGTGCATTGCCCGGAGACGCCCATGTACCGGCCGCGATAACCGATCCAGCAAGCACTCGCCTGCGGGTGACGAAAGACAAACTCGTGGTATTGTCGGAATCAGCCATGATCCGAGCTCCTTGAAGCTTGGTTGTGGTTAAGCTGCTGGCGGTGGTCAGAACACCTTCAGCAGCCTTTTCGCATTATAGGCAGATTTGCGCTTTTTGTGCAAACGAGATCACGTGGACAATGAAAGTGACCCCCGCTCAAATTCGCGCTGCCCGTGCACTTCTCGATATTTCTCAGCAAGAATTGGCGGATCTATCGAAGGTAAGTTTGCGGACTATTGTGCAGGCAGAGCGGGATGCAGGATCGGTATCCGCATCGATCGTCCAGGCCCTTGTGCTTTCTCTCCAGGCGGCTGGTGTCGAGTTCATTCCAGAGAATGGCGGAGGGCCAGGCGTGCGGCTCGCACGCCGAGCGTGAGACAAAGATCCGCCGATCAAGACGGTAACGACCGCTTCGCGCCCGAAGTCAGACACTGATCGGAGCACAACCGCAACCCAGAAGCGGACAAGCGGACGTGCACACACACTGCGGATCCTGCACGTTTGCGCCACAAGCGGACGCCTGTGACCCAGACGGCTTTGCCGACCAAACTATCCCTACTCGGAAGCGAGACCGACGTATTTTAGTAGATGCGATCGCATGTCGGTTGGCGACCAAACAATTTACAGGGCAAACACCGACGCTTCGGTACCGTCGAACCACCCGCGCGAAATGACGGTGTTCACCAGCCCCTGCGGATTCGAGGTGTAGCACACAATGGCAAGGCTCTCTTCGGCACGGCTGCAGGTGACGTAGAAGAGCCGCCGGGTCCGATCGATACTTGTTTCCTCGCCGCTTGCTTCTCGCTTCAGATCGGTAGCGCTTTTTTGCTCGAGGCCGAAAAGCTTATCGTACTTGAACAGGAACCCTCGTGCTTCATCGTCACTGATGACGACCATGACCCGAGGAAACTCCAGCCCCTTGACCCCTTGATGCGTGCCGAATGGCGATCGCCCGCTCACGTACTGGTCATAAGCCTCTATCTGGTCGAACGGCGAAGCCAGCATGCTCCGCCACGCGGCTGTCTCGGAGGTATCAAAGACCTCGGGCGGCCCACCATCGCTCGGCTCTTGATCCACAACTCCGGGATCGTCGGGCTGCGCAAAGGGAAGCAACGCGTCCGGAACGGTGAAGAGACCGGTTCGAGCAACTTCCTGGAGTACGTCTCGGAACGTTGGGTTCTGCGCGCTGTCTACGATGGCTTTCAGGCTACGGGCCGCCTCGTTGGCGCGCTTTAGCTGCTCCATCTGCTTTTCCTGGGTTGCCTTGAGCGCGGCGGGATCGAGCAGTGGCGAAAACTTCCGCACCACCGCTGCCACGGCGAAGTCATCCTCGGCACGGAGCGCCTTGACGAGCGGCAAGACCTCCTTGCTGAAGAAGCGAAGAGTGCCGATGTTCCCTCGAGCAGCGACGTCTGCAGCCTGTCCTCGGCATAGATCGGCTCGAACATCCGGGCAAAGCCGAAGCGGACGGCCGCCATGTGGTGTTCGAGTGTGAGTGTCTTGAAGTCACGCTCCGCTGAGGCCCAGGCCGGGTCGCCAGTCACTTCCGACATCTTCTGGGCGATCAGCCGTTCCGCCATCATCTTGTCCGGAACGGATGCGGGAAGAGCGAATAGCCTGACAAACCCTTCGGGCTTTTCGCGCCGCCCTTCCTGCACGAGGCCATCCGCATCGGCACGAATTCGATTGATGAGCCTGATGACCCGGTGTGGACAGCGATGGTTCATAACCTTCTGGGGAAATACCCAGCCCGGCAGGTTCTTGCCCAGATCGACCTTACCGTCCGCATAGATACGCTGCATGGTGTCACCAAGCAGGCCCAGCGCGAATGTCCGGGTATGCGCGGCCTGTACCGTGAGCAAGGCGTTCATAAGGTGCCGGTTGGTGTCCTGGCTCTCATCGACCAAGAGGAACGGATACCTCGAGATGAGTAGCAACTGCAGGAGCCGCTTATTCGTCAGGAACTCCGAAGTAATCGAGATGACCTCGGCGTGATTGAGCGCGTCGCGCGTCTGGTTGTCACCGGTAGGGCTGTAAATGAACTTTTTCACTCCCGACAGGGCAGCTAGCCTCCGGCGCTTGCTCGCGAGGGAGCGGACGCGGTCCTGGTGCGTCTTTGTGGCTTGATTTTTCGTGCCGGCAATCTGTTGTTCAAGCTCAGCAATCCGGGTTTCGAGATTGGCCTTGACCCACATCCGGATGTCATCGTTGTATCCGCTAATCATCGACCATGCGAAGGCGTGGATGGTCGAGATGTCCACCCGCGCGTCATATTTGAGACGGCTGGCAATCTCGTCGCATGCAGCATTCGTATAGGTGATAACGCCAACCTTCTGCCTCGCCAGTGCTAAGCGCTTGCCGCTCGGGGTCGACAGGACATGATTGACCGCATCGACGAGCGACCGCGTCTTGCCCGAACCCGCGCCTGCGAAAAGGAAGAAGCTTTGCGGCGTGTCCAGGTTTAGGCATCCCCGGATAAGCTCATCCGCCCTCTTGTCCCGCTGACCGTCGTCCAGCTGATCGGCAATCATTTGTCGCCTCCCAGGTCAGTGGACAGCACCTCGATCTGCTTTTTCTCGAGTTGCCCGTTCAGCCACGCAAGTCCGTCGGCGATGTAGGCAGGCACAGCGAGCTTGTCGAAGCCCTCTGCCCCCAGTACGTTGAGCGCGAACTCGGCCTTTACGCCTTTGCGAAGCGCCTGGAAGAGCTTCGCCCCGGTCTCGGCCACACTTGCCGAACCGGATATTGCCTCTCTGAACTTGGCGACAAGGCCGATACCCTCGAGCTCGGAGAAGAACTTCATGTTGGTGAACGCGAGCGCGTCCTCGAAGGTGTAGGGCATAGCCGTCTGGGTTGGTGCGCCTTCGGGCCAGACGACATCGATCGGCGTCTGGTAGGCCACGCGCACTTCATGCAGGGCAGTCTGCTTTAGCACCTTGTCGATACCAGGCGCGAGTAACTCGTCGATCTCGGTTTTCTTGGGCCACCACGATTTGAGCGTATCGTTGTTGGTGACCTGGCCTTCGCCGACCTTCGGCTGCACGGCCTCGCCCAACTGGGCGTCGAGGTCGGTAATGATGAGGGTGGTAATACCGAGAAGATCGATCAGTGGCTTCAACCGATGCGCGTGGCTGCCGCCGACCTCCAGCATGCTCACATAGCCCTGGTTCACGCGGGCATAGTCTCGCGCGATGAAATTGGGCAGGAACATCCGCTCGGCGGAGCCTTCAACCAGTATCACGGCGTCGGCAAAGAACACATCGGAGGCTGCGCCCTAAGGTAGCGCGTGACGAAGCGCTTGGTTTCACTCTCGTCGCCGAACGCATTGGTCAGGTTGATCACCACGGAGGTCGGGATCTGCACCTTGTTCACACCCGCCGGCAGGCGCCGGAAGTAGCGCAAGCAGTCGTAGGAGGTCTCATGGGCGACATGGCTCGAATGCGTGCTGACGACTAGTTGCGTACACAGCGCTGGGTTGTCTCCCAAGTCTACATGCGCTCGCAGAACCTCGTAGGCCTTCTTGATGAAGACTTGCTGGACCTGGGCGTGCAGATGTGCCTCCGGCTCCTCGACCAGAACGAGGTGCAGGGGCTCCAACTGGCCCGCATCCGGTGCCTTGGCAGCTTTCCCCACCCGCATCCAGGCGGCCCGGAAGCTCATCAGCCGGAAGATCATCGAGATGAGGTTTTGGTACCCCAGGCCGTTGTTTCCCTCGGGCAATCGCAGCACCGGCACGACCGCGCCATCCCCCTTCACTACGTCCACCTGGAAAGAAATGGCGGCCTGGTGGTTGAGGCCATCGACGGGTTTCAGCCGGGTTGAGACATGCGGCTTGGGATCGGTGATCCCTGGATAGCCCATCGTTTCAACTTCGGTGAAGGCATCCTTGAAACTCTCCGTAAGCTTCAGGTCGAACGCGTCCTGCGCTTCTTCGATCGCCTGCAGCGCGCCGATATCGGCCGGATCGGGGTGCTCCGATGGATCGAGGTGCCGCCTGTAGTAGGCACGTACCTGATCGGAAAGCCTTTGGCCTCCGGGCGATGATACGCCCTCTTCGTCGTCGCCGCGATGGGCTTCGCCAATTCCCCGCTGCGCGCTGATCTCATCGACCCGGATGAGGCCGGCAAGCGGGTCGCCTTCATGTGGCGGGATGCCGGCAATGAGCTGCTGGGGTTGAGCCAAGGAGTTAATGGGCTCGACAAGTTTATCCGGATCGAGCGTGTAAGCTCGTACCTCGAAATGCGCGTTGAGGCGTCGCTCCAAGAAATCCATCAGCGACCTCGGCCACAGGGTCAGCTTCGGGGCACGTGCGGGAGCCGCGCTGGGCTCGGCGCTCGGGGCTGGGATCGCGGCCTTCATCTTCTGCGCGTTCGCGAACGATTCCATGAATTCCTTATGGAGCGCCGGAATATCCTTCGGCTCGAGCCGCAACCGCACGCCGAGTCTGCCGCCGGTCCAGTCGAGCTTGGGTACCAGCTTGCTTACGAAGTGCAGTTCGTTGGGGGCGACGTTGAACCAGATGTCGAGGACAGGCAGGAACGGTACCCAGGCGTCCATCTCAAGGTCCGGAGGCTCCGCTCCCTCGGCGTCGATCCAAGTTTGTCCAAGGGCGTCGATGCCGGCCCAGTGGCAAAGTGTCAGGTCGTACTTCTCGAAAGTCCTGCCGCGTTTGGTAAGAAAGCGGCGGAGCGCAAGCATGGCCGAGGTCTTTCCGCTGTTGTTTGCGCCAACAAGAAGCGTGGTCTTGTCGGCCAGGTCGATCCGTACCGAAAGCAATTTTCGAAAATTCGCGATTTCAAGATGAGCAATATGCATCTCAGCCCCTCAAACCACAGCTTAGTGTAGCATTTAGCCTGACTCACACGAAAACAGTAGCCCGCCTTAGCTGCTGAAAGTTGCCGGTCCGCAGCCGGCCCCAAAGCGAACGCTGGTCCGCAGGCTAGACCTCGCTTCCGATCGACTTGCTCAACGAGCGTCCGTCTTCAAGGTCATTTGGGTCGCCAAGGGCGTCTTGCGCGCGTCAGTAGCGGTCGGCTCAATATCGGGATGGCCATACCGTCAAGGTGGTCTCTTGTTTCGAAATAGCTGCTGTCAGCTTCTGATCGCTTTCTTAACCGCCTCGGCGAGCGCGCACATTGGATCATGCGACGCTGACGGGTAAAGCGCGCTTCGGACGACCTGAGGAAAGCGGCCGCTCTTCTGCCAAAAACGAACAGGATCGAAGCTGAACTTAGCAATGAGGCGCCGCCCGAAATCCATTTCCGCGTGTGAGTAGAGAAGCTTCTGCTCGGCGCTCGCGCACTCCGGATATTCACCGAGGAGATATCCTTCCTGGATATGCGGACGCACCGCCGACGGCGGGCAGACGCTCGCGAGCCGAACGATCTGTAGACCTGCCTCAGCACTCGCAGTGATCGCACCGCTGATGCTCGGGATGCCGAGGACGAAAACATAAGCTTCGCCTTCGGCATCGAGCGAGGCAAAGGATGCAGCAATGCGCAACGACTGCGTCACATCCAGGAGCGGCGTCTTGCAGATTTCATAGTGCTGCAATATGGCCCAACGAAGGATACGTTGGCGCGCGAGGCGCTCGCGGCCAAGCAACTGTCGCTCTTCATATTCCTCGATCAGCGCTTGCTCGGCAACAATCAGCTTTGCAAAGCGTTTGTCGATCACGGTGTGAGTCGGAACCACGTTCGACTGCGAGCCCCTGAGCAATGTCGGCTTAAGGGAAGTGTATCTGAGGCGGTTCTTATAATCGCCTGATTGGCCGCGGAACATCAGGACAAAATCACGATTTCGAAATTGAAGCTCGGCTACCTTGGTTGCGAGGTCCATATAGTCACGCACGCGGTGAGCCGGCGCTTTCCGAATGGCGCTGCAGGTTAGACTCTCGACATCGCCTCTCGAAAAAGTCCAGATTTCTGAGTGCCGATTATATCCATGCGAAGAGCCTTGATTCGACCATCCAACGGGAAAAGACCTACCATAGAGCGATGCCTACGACTGGTTCGTAGGCACAGTAGGGACCCTTTAGCGCCGAATTTACACCGCAGCGGTTGCCCAGCTGAGCGGCGCTTACCGGGACTTTAACCGAAGAGCAGACCGGCACCTTATGCTCCCGCTCTGCGTCCGGAGCAAAAAGAACGGCAGGTTTTCGGGCTGTGTGAGAAATAACCCAAGCAGCGACAATGAGGTCGCTAGCCGAACGGCAGCTATCTCTTAATCCGAACCAAAACCGGACGGCCTGCATTCGGCCCCGATCCGGAATAAAGCTTCGCCTGGTGATTCCTGCCCTTGGCCCAGGTGTTCACGGACCGAGAGCGAACATGATCGGTCAAACGGTCACGACGATCTTGCCGAGCTGTTCGTTCGACTCCAGGAAGCGGTGCGCCTCGACGATCTGGTCGAAGGGAAAGGTCCTGGCGATGACAGGCTTAAGGGCGCCCGTTTCCAGTCCTTCGAGGATGAAAGCCTTGGCGGCCTCCAGCCGCGTCCGATCGCCGACGACCTCGTGAACGAGGTAACCACGCAACGTCAAAGTCTTGCTCAGCACGGCGAACAGCGGGAAGGGCGTAGGCTCGGCGCTCAAGCCGCCATATTCGATGAGTATGCCACCGCGTGACATCGACGCCGTCAGAGGTTCGAAGATCGGGCCACCCACGGCATCGAACACGACGCGCACACCTTGCGTGCCGGCGATGTCCTTCAGCCGGGCTTCCAAGTCCTCCTCCTCAGAAACGACGACATGGGTAGCGCCGAAATCGAGCAGAGCCTGCTTTTTGGCAGATTTCCGTGTGACTGCGATCGCGGTCGCGCCGATCACATTGGCGATCTGGATCGCGGCAAGACCAACACTGCTGGATGCCGCGGTGATGACAACAAAGTCTTCACCGTGAAGTTTGGCGATATCGATCAATGCGCCGTAGGCGGTGAGATATGGCATCCAGACTGCCGCGGCCTCTTCCCAGGTAAGGGACGGCGGGTGCCTGACGACCAGTTCTGCGGGAAAAGTGGCAAGCTCACCATAGGCCGGCCAGCGAGCCATCGATATCGGCGGCACCACGCTGACGGCGTCGCCGGGCGCGAAACCGCCCACGTTCTCGCCCACCGTTTCGACAACGCCAGCGGCCTCGAGGCCGAGGCCGGACGGGAATGTCGGCGTCTCGATATAGGTCCCCCTTCGCAGCAGAACGTCGGCCCGGTTCAGACCCAGCGCCTTGACCCGGATCTGAACCTCCCCTCGACCGGGCCCTGCGACAGCGATATTTTCAATGCGCAGAACCTCCGGACCACCATGTTCGTGAACGCGAATGACGCGAACCATCGGGCTACAACTCCAAAATGATTGAATTGAATGAACGATCTATGCCGGCAGGAAAAAATCAAATAAACAGCTGAAGCCGCAAGACAGTCGGAACCATTGGTTTTGAATCATGGATCGCCTCGCCAGCATGGCTGTGTTCGTCAAAGCCGCCGACCTCGGCTCGTTCGCGGCGGCTGCGGCGGCGCTCGATTTGTCGGGACCGATGGTCGGCAAGCATGTCCGTTTCCTTGAAGAGCGGCTCGGCATGCGTCTCATCAACCGGACCACGCGCCGGCAAAGCCTCACTGAGTTTGGACGCGCCTACTATGAGCGCTGCCGGGTGGTGCTCGCCGAAGCCGAAGCTGCTGACGCACTCGCGGCCGATCAATTCGCCGCGCCGCGCGGAAAGCTACGTGTCACCATGCCGGTGCACTTCGGCCGGCGCTGCGTTGCCCCCGTCCTGTTGGAACTCGCGCGGCAATATCCTGCACTTGAACTTGACTTGTCCTTCAACGATGGCATCGTCGACCTTGCGGAGGATGGCCAAGATCTTGCCATCCGGACCGGCAGCCTGGAGGACAAGGCTGGGGTGATGGCGCGTCGCGTCGCGCGCCAGTGTATGGTGGTCTGTGCGTCGCCGGCGTATCTTGAGAGGCATGGCCGGCCGCAGCAGATCGAGGACTTAAGCAATCATCATGCTGTCGTCTACCGACGGTCGGGCCCTGTTCCGCCGTGGCTGTTTCCGCGCGACGGCCAGCCTGCGGTGGCGGTTACGCCGCCCAACCGGTTGCGGCTCGACGATCTCGACGCCGTCGCTGATGCCGCAGCTGCCGGTATGGGGTTGGCCTGGCTGCCCTATTGGCTGGCTCGTGAGCGCATTCTGGCTGGCGCGCTGGTCGAACTACTGCCCGAGGAGCCACGATTTCTTTACGATGCCTACGCACTTTGGCTGCAGACAGCTCACTTACCATTGAAGGTCCGCGTTGCCATTGATGCGCTGGCCGCAGCATTGCCCAAGTATATGACGCGAAATTCAGAAGAGCGACCGTCGAGATGACAAGCTCGAAAGGGCAGCTTGGGGGCCGGTAGCGGATGGTCAGCTTCCTGTGGCCGGAACGGGACAGCGGACGTTCGAGCCGCCTTGTGCAGCCCGAATAATCTCCGCCGCATCGCGACCTGCTAGGACGAGCTGGCCGGCGGCGTACCAGGCCAAGCCAGGCGAAGGTCCCTGGCATCGTCTTGCAAGCGACTCGGCGGCCCTGCCGGTGTTCGGCATTGTTGCGGCCGGCGAGGTTGCGTTGAGAAGGAACTTGCTTTCGTTTTCCCATGATTGAAATATTTCATTGAAGGATGACCGCGCTGCCGCTAGACGTGCCGAAAATGAGCAATTGCGTAGATGACCAGACGTCGTAGCGACAAGAAGGGTTCCCGAAGGGGCGAATGGGGCGATGAAGGCGTCGGCGACTTCCCGGAGCCCAGCTTCTTCAGCCACCGGCTAGAATCGGCTCGGTCGGTAGCAGCCCAGCCAGATCCTGTTGAAGCTGACGTACTTTGGTTCAACGCCCCAAAGGGATTTGGTTTTGTTCAGCCACTGGGCGGCGACAAGGCCTTCCTTCACGTCAAGCAGTTGGAAGCTGCCGGCATCAGCGACATCGCTGAAGGCGCTCGACTTCGCGTCGTCATCGAACCCGGCCCGAAAGGGTTGAGCGTCACCAGAGTTATGGAAATCCTGTCAACGCCTGCCGCCCCTGCCGGGCAGGAACGAAACCGGAGTTTCGCCAGCCACAATGGCACGGAAGGGGAGGCTTCTGGCACGGTCAAATGGTACAACGCCGAGAAGGGATTTGGCTTCATCGGACGCTCCGACGGGGGGCCGGACATCTTCGTTCATGCAACGGCGCTGAGCCGATCGGGCATCACCACCCTGGAAGAAGGCCAAGCGGTGACTGTCCGTTATGTCGAAGGGAAGAAGGGGCCGGAGGCGAGGGCGCTAGACCTGACCTAGTCCTGCTGAGCTCATCAACTAAGCGGTTGGACCTGTTAGCCCCACATCCATCTTGAAGCTTCAACGGACGTTGTATGATGGCCGTTCCGCATTCCAGCTTAAGCTTCCAAAAGCCATTCACGACTTTTCCAGCTTGGGGCCGTTTGCGGTCAGTCCGCTACCAGCCGGCATTGGCTGAAGCTGCCATTCCGCTCCCGGCCCCGATCCGGCCGGACGGCAACGCGCCCTCGTTTCGGCCGGAAAGGCCGGTGGGGTCACTTCCCAAGAGCAGACGTTCCCCGAGGCGAGTTTCCCGACCTGCGCTACTCGCCTATGCTGAAAGCAACTCGTCGAGCTGCTCCAGCTGCTCCGGCAATGCAGCCGCCCCGCCCTGTAGTGCTTCCTCAAGCGCCTCCTTGGACGGATAGACTTCGTGGAAGTTCAGCAGTGTCCTCCCGCCCTGATCCTCGAAGGTCACGGTCGTGACCGCGCCCTCTTCGCCCTCGTCGTTGGTCCAGACGATGCGCTCGTTCGGCACCACCTCGAGATACTTGCCGTAGAAGGCCATAGTGTCCGAACCGCCGGCGCTGAATTCCAGCCGATATTTGCCGCCGGTACGGACGTCCATATCGCACGATACGAGCGAAACGCCGGTTACCGATTTTGGCACCCACCAGCGCCGAAACAGCTCGGGCTGGCTCCACGCCCTGTAAACCGTGCTCGGCGGCGCATTGAATGTCCGCGTTATGACGAGTTCGCGATCCCCTCTGCGCTCGACTGACGTGCGGTTCTGCGCACCACCTGCACTGTCAACTTGCTGATTCATCGCTTCCCTCCTGTTTCATTTCGCTGATAATTTCGTCCAATGCTTCGAAGCGGGCCTCGAAGAACCTGCGATGCGCCTCGATCCACTCGGCCTCCGCCTGGAGGCCGCGCTTCCCAAGCTTGCATGTTCTCACCCGTCCGACCTTCTGTGTGACGACTAGCCCCGCCCGCTCGAGAACCTGGACGTGCTTCTTCATGCCGGTCAGCGTCATCTGGAACTTGTCCGCGAGACTGGTGATCGACGCGTCCCCTCGCCCAAGCTCATCGATGATCCCGCGGCGGGTCGCATCGGACAGCGCCGCGAATGAGAGATCGAGGAGAGGACCAACACACTGAACCATCTAGTTCAGTGTGTAACCTGCTCGCGCAGGAAGCGCAAGCGTCCCGAACTTCCATGCCGTAGACCGCATTGAGGTTATGCAGCGCGGCGGCGGCAGCAAAAATCGTCTGCTGCGGGTCAAGTCAGGACATCGGATCCCGGAGATTAGCGTTCGCTATTGTTCTTCCCTGCACGAAAAGCGGACCGACTGCTCCCGGCCCCGGAACAGACCGTCCGTAGGGAGCCGAATGAATGGCAAGTTTCGGGCGGCGACGGAAGCACCCCGAACGGCGACAATGAGGTCGTTGGCCGAACGTCGGCTTTCTTAGTATTTCAGCCAGAACCGGACAGTCCGTAGTCGGCCCCACCCTTGCCGTTCAACACACATCAGGTCGCGGGATGACTGACATGGCCTTTAGCCGCAAGCTGTTTGGGTGATCACAGGCCGATCCCGCGCTTCCTGCCGAAGCTCCATTCGATCCCACCCCCGTCGCGCATGACACCAGTGATATGCTGCCCGATGCGGTTGTCCAGCAAAGGCTGCCAAGGCACGAGCTGGAACCCGAGACCGTCGTCGAGCATGGCAAAGCGGCCGGAGGCGAGACTAACGGCACCGGAGAGCCGGCCGCTGACATACTCGCCCGGTTTGGCTTCGATGAAGGTGAGGCCACGCTCGGCCGCCATTGCACGGCCGACGCGCGCAATCTCAGCCTGCTCCAGCCGTTGGAGAATATCGCGCGGCGCGCGCACGGAGCCGTCGGGTAGCCGGGTGGCGTAGCCCATGTCCACGAGGCTCTGCCGGCGTCGGTCGATCGCCTCCGTCACCTCGCGGCCGAAGCCGACTTCGGCCAGCGGCATTCTTTTGGATAAAGCCAGTTCCCGGTCGAGCCAGGTCGCCCCATCGCTCGTAATCTGCCGGTCGAGATCGATGAAGGAGAGCATGCGCACGGCGAAGTCCTTACCGCGATTGCGCGCGTCGTATGCAGCGCCGCGCTCGACGATATCGTCTGGGATTGTCCAATGGTCGGCATCGATCCGCTCGACGATGCCGGCCCGCCGCAACGCTTCCAGGCGGCGAATGTGCGAACTGATGAAGGCATCGGGATCGCCGCCGATGCGGTCGATCTGCCGCTGTGCCGTTTCCAGGTGCTCGCTCGGCCGATAGATGCCGCCATTTGAGACCGCGATGTCGCGGATGTTGAGATCGGCGGCGCGCGGTTCGGCCTTGGACGGGATCGGATCGAGGGCGACGATTTGGCCGCGCCTCACCTCCTCCAGCTTCGCCGCGTCGGCGGTCTCGACATAGTGGGTGCGACCGTCGACACCGTCGACAACGAGATAGAGCCTGTCGTCCATCTCGTCGCCCGCAAGCCCCTTGGCGAGTATGCGCCCGACAACAGGCTTGGCAAGTTCCCTTCCGTGGTTCACGTACTGGGTCGGGCCGCGCTCGTCGGCAATGCCGTGCTCGGCGAGCGCCCGGTGCATGGTTTTGATGATGTCATTGCGTATGCCGAGGTCGTGCAGGACGCGCTCGGCATTCTCGGCCAGTGTCCAGCGGCCAGGGTCGATCTCGGAGGCAAGGCCATATCGCTGCAGCCGCTTGGCCCGATCGATCAGCAGGTGGCGATTGGCGCGCACTGTGTAGCTGTCGCCGGCATGCGGACACAGATCGATGATCCCGTGCTCCTCGCTCTCGGCGATCAGCATCCGGTCGAGACGGGTCAGCCGCTCCGCCTCCACCTCGACGCTGAGCTTGCGGGTAAGATCGGCCTCGGTCTGGGGACCCAGCTCCAGCGTCACCAACTCGCTCGCGCGATGGCGGATACCGTGGGCGATGTAGTCGCCGGCAATGTTGAGCACCCTCCCTTCCTCGGTGACGCCGCGCACCAGGATGTGCGTGTGTGGATGGCCTGTGTTGTGATGATCGATAGCGATCCAATCCAACCGGGTGCCGAGATCATCTTCCATCTGCCGCATGAGATCACGCGTGAAGGATCGTAGGTCGCGCATCTCGACGGCATCCTCCGGCGTGACGATGAAGCGAAACTGGTGCCGATCGTTCCGTCCGCGCACGAGGAAAGCTTTGCCATCTGCCTCGCCCTCGACGGCGGAATAGACTCGGCCCTTCTCGCCGTCGCGCGTCACACCATCCCGTTCCAGATAGCGCAGGTGTGCATCGACCGCGCCGCGACTGACGGCGAACTTCGGACCACGGCCACGGCGCCCAGGGTTGAGCTTCACCACCCGTGCCTTCACCACCACCCGGCGCGATCGGCTATCGGTTCCGTTTCGGCTCAAGCCGCCACTCTCGCGTGGCAAGCCGGCCATGATCTTCGCACCCCGGCCGCGAGCATTGAATCGGCCACTCCCCTGCCCTCCCGAGCCAGCGATGCGGTCCGGGTTGCCGCCTGCCTTCTGCACGGCGATCTTCACCTGGGTGACGAACGGCAGTGAGCGAGTGTTGACCCGCGTGCCACGGCTACGCACCCGGCCCGGCCTGACACGAAAATTCTCGGCATCGCGATCCGCCATGGCGGCAAGATCGAAAGCCGATTCTGCCTTGGCAAGAGGCCTTTGCAGCGTATCGCGCTAAAGTGCAGAAAGACCTACCTCGGCGTGCACAATGCGGAGCGCACATCGCACCAACGCCAAGGATGGCTGAGCCACCGCCAAAATTGCACCTCACGCCACCGTGGCTCAAGGGCGTTTTCGCGCAGCGAAAACAATGTGCAGACAATCACTTGGCGGGCATAGCTCGCCGCGAGCGCAGACTCGCTTTATCTTGCAGTCCTAGTCGCCAGGCCCAGGCGCCAACACAAAGACGGGCGTTTGCCTGTCGCGCCAAAGGCAGATCGGAGCTTGCCACCGTGCGGAAGAGCAATGGCTCGTAGCTAGGAGGCATTCGTGCTCTCCTGATGCTGAGCAGGCGCTGATCCTATTGTTGATGGCTTCGATCGTGCTCTCGAGGCGCTCGATGCGATCTTCCTTGAACATTTGTTCGGGGCCGGTTGGTGCAAGGTCTGTGAATGGCGCCTGATACAGCATCGCTGGGTCCATCGAGCCCTTTTCCCGTCAGATGTTCGATCACCAAGCTGATGAATTCGATCTGCTGATGTGTCGCCGCGTCGTGAGAGATGAACTCTGCGAAGGCATCGTTGATGGCTTTCCGATCCAATCCGACGAGCGAGCGGACGAAGCGTCCGAAGCCGTGGCTCGTCTCTTTGACGCGCTCGATTTCTGCAGGTCCCGCGATACCAGAGTCCACGAGCAACCGCTCAAGTTCCGTCATATCATATGCCGTCAACGGCCGTCCCTGGCGCAGCTTGTCGAGCACCTGATTGCCGCTCAGGCTGCGCAAGAAATGCCGCGCCTTTGCCTTGAAGCGCACGAAATCCGCTTCGCCCACCTGCGGCAGGTGGACCTCTTTACCAGTGCCAATCTCGTCGGCGAAGTGGGACTAGACGATCTCCTTAGGGCCTTTTTCGATGTGCTGGACGAGATCGCGCAGCCGCAGCCGGACGAGCTCCAAGAGCGGCACCGTCACGCCTTCCCAGCACTCAGCGGTCCGTTATTTTCTTAGATCAAGACTGCGCGCGCGGCGATGCCAGGACTCGCGGTCTGGCTGTGGGCGGATAGATCGCGCAATCCGCGCTCTGGAGCGGCTCCTGGCGAGGCTGAACGATTCACGGCAGGAGAGCGAGTTCTCCATCGCCCATCTTCACAGCTCGGCGCGCAGCTCCTGACCTATGTGATCGAACCGTAGCGCGATCGTCAACTACGGCAAGCGCTACCTAGCCGGCCTTCGCGCCGCATGCTGGCTGAGCAGCGGTGAATTCACTCGTCGGCAAGCGGACGGTCAAGAAACAGCAGATACGCTGGTCGCTTCAGGCGCTCACATGCTCATGCAGGTCCGGACAGCAGAGATCAACGGCGAACTTCGCGATTGATTGCGGCGCCGTTCCGACAGCCAGAGCCGAATGTCACATCACTATTCAAGCCCAAACCGCCTCTCCTGCGCGCCGGCTAACCCGGAGAAGTTACCGTCTCGGCACGTCTGCTACTTTCAGCAGATGAAATTGCAAGTGAGCTGCGTTGTGCGCGGCCTATCTCCATGCAAACATCACTTCAACATCAACTGGTAGCCATGGCAACGGTTAACCCCGGCGCCTCTGGCGGCAGCGATGGCTGGTTTTGCCGTGGCGCGAGTTGGGGGTCTAAATAGAGCGGAAGTGGATTCCTCGAAAAGCAGCACGGAGGAAGAACAGGCGGTAAACGTCACGCGCTCGTTCCGCTGCCGACCGCGTGAAGGGTCCGAACTGCGTCGGGATTATCACCATGCTCTGCTGACCCAGGGTGCCAATTCGCTGACTCCGACAAACCGCCCCTGCAGATAGATCAGTGTCTCCAATCTCGGTGAGGAGTCAGATGGACTACATCGAAGTTAACGGAACTTCCCTCCGATATCATCTGCACGGAACGAGTGGACCGATACTCGTGATGATCCACGAGATGGGCGGTTTGATCGAGAACTGGGACGAGGTCATGCCGCGGTTCTACGACGGCTTCAGAGTTCTGCGCTACGATGCGCGCGGCTGCGGCCTGTCAGAGAAGGTACGCGGCGAGCTGTCCGTCGAATTGTTGAGCGACGATTTACTCGCGCTGCTCGACGCGCTTGACCTCAAGGAGCCTGTGGCACTTGCAGCTTGCGCCCTGGGCGCCGCGACGGCTTTTGCTTTTGCTGCCCGCTTTCCCGAGCGGACATCGGCCGTAATCGCGATGAGCCCTGCGATCGATATGAAGCCTGAAGATCGGCCCGCGAGACGCGCCATGCTCGAGAATGTTTTGCGCGACGGAATGAAATCCATCGTGGACGGCGCCATGGCAAGCGGATATCCGCCGGAGCTGCGCGCACGCAACCCCGAACGGTTCCGTGCTTTCCGGGCGCGCTGGCTCGGAAACGATCCGGCGAGTTTCGTCGCGCAGTATCGGCTGCTTATCGACATGGACATCGAGCAATTCGTCAAAGCGGTGCAATGTCCAGCCCTCGGCATCGGCGGAACGCTGGATGTGTTCCGCTCCCCCGAATATGTGCGCAGGGTAATGAGTCCGATTCCGGACGTCGACTTCGTCACTATCGAGACAAGCCATCACCAGACCGTAGAAACGCCCGAAGAGATCGCTGAGGCCATCCACACCTTCCTCACCCGTCGGGTGCTGAGCATGGAAGCCTGACCGACCAAAGGGGTGAACTTATGAAGCTCTATTATTCCCACCGCTCACCTTACGTGCGACTCGTCATGGTAGCGGTACACTGGGCGGGTCTGGCTGGACGCATCGAACTTGAGAATACGGTTGTCGATATCTACCGTCCGCTGCCGAACCTCATGCGAGACAATCCACTCACCAAGATTCCGACGCTGGTGTTGGATGATGGTAGCGCACTTTACGATTCGCGCGTCATCTGTGAATATCTTGATGGCTGCCATGATGGCCCGCGGCTCTTTCCTGAAAATGGGGAAGCGCGACTTGAGACCTTGCGCCGCTTGGCACTCGGTGTTGGCACCATTGACCTGCTGCTCGGCTGGTTCACAGAAAGAAACAGGCCAGGCGCCTTAAGGTCTTCGGAATTCATTACCGCCATGGAGGCTAAATACCTGAACGTTGTCGACCGGATGAACGCCAACGTTCCGAATCTTATCGATATCCCCTTCACAATCGGCCATGCGGCAATAGGCACGGCTCTCTCCTATTCCGATTTTCGATTTGGCGCACTCGATTGGCGCGCGGGACGCAAGGCGCTTGCTGATTGGCATGCAGATTTTCTGAAAATACCCGCGGTCGCGGCGGATCCGTTTTTCGACGATCTTGCCGCCGCTGCAAGCCGTTGATGCTATGGCCAAAGCATTGAAATGATCGTTTCCACCAGCTTGATCCGCCGTCGCGGCGACGTTTCCCTTCCGGCCTTCAGGGAGCATTGGCTTGATCCTCACGGTCCGTTGACCGCCAAGCTGCCGGGCACCCGCAAATACGATCAAAATCATGTAGTGCCTGATGCGCAGGGAACGAACTCTGTTGCACGTCGAATGCGCATCGATGGCTTTCCCATGCTTACATTCGACAATCCCGAAAGCCGGCGCGCCGCACACCATTCAGAAGAGATGGCAGCCTGCAACAAGGATTCGCTTCTATTCATCGGCGCCGTGTCGCGCGTTATCAGCGACGTCGGCGATGCGCGAGAACCTGCTGGAGCCGGGGCTGCTATCAAGCAAATCCTTCTGGTTCTGCAGATGGTAGAATACGTCGATTTGCCCGCCGTCGTGGACGGTCTCGACGGGATCGTCGGCGCCATCAATCATCGCATCCTCGAACAAGGAGCGGCTCCAAACAGCGCAGTGCCGTTTATCGGTGTGGAAGTTGCCGCTCTAGCGGAGGTATGGACTCGGGATGAACGCGCTGTAGCTGCAAACGCGGACCGCCTGCAGCGTGAGGCGCCCGAGATTGCAACATTTGCCGTCTATGTCCACAGCTTCCTGTAAAGCTGCACGATCACAGCGCTATACGATATCGGTCACTCAAGAACGACGACATCACTTGGCTGGACGCGCAAAGTGATCGGGCGGCCGCGCTCGGTTGCGCGGAAATCCCGGGTTGTCAGCCGGCGCACATTAATGGTCTCGGCATTGTCCAGGCGAACTTGAATGTCGACCACACCGCCAGCGAGCGTTATGTCTTCGACCAGGCCCGTCAGCGTATTGGGTTCCTTGTTTCCGTCCTCTGCCACGATGAGAGACTCAGGGCGGATCATCACCTTCGCCACAGGTGCGGACAGGGACGTTTGCACTCCCTCAATCTGAAAACCACTGCGCGTGGTAAGTTTGGCTTGCTTTCCGTTTGATACCACGGAAACATCAAGGATGTTGGAATCCCCCAGGAAATCGGCTGCAAATACCGTTCGCGGCCTGAAATACAGTTCGTCCGGGGTTCCGATCTGCTCGACCTTGCCGCTGTTCATGAGACAGATCCGATCCGACAGGACCAGCGCCTCGCTTTGGTCATGCGTGACGTAAAGAAGGGTCACACCCAGGGTCCGGTGAATTCGTCTGATTTCAAGTTGCAGTTGATCGCGCAGCTTCTTGTCGAGCGCGCCCAACGGTTCGTCCATCAGGATCAGATCAGGATTGTAGACAAGGCACCTGGCTATCGCCACGCGTTGTTGCTGACCGCCAGACAGCTCCTTCGGCTTGCGGTTTGCGTATCCTTCAAGCCGGATCACCTCGAGGACCTCGTGGACCTTCTTCCTGATTTCGGCTTCAGAGTATTGTCTCACCCTGAGAGGAAAACCTATATTCTCGAAAACGCTCATATGGGGCATCAAAGCATAGTTCTGAAACACCATGCCCAGCTCGCGGCGATTGGACGGCAGGTGCGTGACATCGCGCCCCCCGATCCAGATTTTCCCACCGGTGGCAGCGACCGAACCCGATATCAGGTTTAGTATCGTGGTCTTGCCGGAGCCGCTCGGCCCCAGCAATGTCAGGAATTCACCCCTGGCGATCTCAAGCGAGGTCGGAGCTAGTGCGTGCACTGCGCCGTAGCTCTTCTCGACAGCCTCCAGCCGGACCATTGTCTCTGTCATTGATCGTTCCTCTGCAACAAGGACATGGCCACGCAGGCGCCAAAGGACAGCACCGTCAATAGGCTGGAAATCGCGGCCAGAACCGGAGAAATTTCCCAGTGTATGCTGCTGTACATTTTCACCGGCAGTGTTTCGGATTGTACGCTTGAAATGAAATAGGAGATCACGACCTCGTCGAATGACAAAAGGAACGCAAACAGACTCGCCACGATGATCGACGGCACGATCAGGGGCAACACCACCTTCCAGATGATACGAAGTCTGCCTGCGCCCATCGTCGCAGCGGCGAGTTCGAGGTTCCGGTCCACGTAGCGAAGGCCGGCGAATGCCGTGACTATGACAAAGGGCACCGTGACCAGCGTGTGGGCTGCCACAAGGCCGAATGTGGTGCCAACCAGCCCTAGCCGCGAAAGGTAGAGATACATTGCAAGTGCCATGGCTATGTGCGGCATGAACATCGGGCTGAGCAGAAATACCGTCAGCAGACCCTTCCCTCTGAAATTGGTCCTACTGATTCCGTACGCAGCAGAAAATCCGAACACCAGCGAGACTGCCATCGTGGCTAGACCTACCTTTACACTCTGGCCGGTGACGGCCATCCAGGTCGATTCCTGGAAATACTGCCGGTAAAGCTCGAGAGAATAGGATCGGGGCGGGAATACCAATTCGCTTCCCGTGCCGAATGACATCGGGATTACGATCAGACTCGGCAAAACGAGGAAAACATAGCCGAAAATGGCTGCAACAATCCCCAATGCCGGGAACCAGTGTTCCGCCAAGGAAGGCCTCTTCAGCGTGCGCTTACCCATGGCTGCCAAGACCACCTCCCCGGACATGAGAAATGATGGCACTCAGCGCTCCGGTCATAATGATGAGCAGGACCGTGAGGGCGGCGGCCAGGCCCCAGTCCAGTGTCTGACGAACATGCATCTCCACAAGGTTCGCCAGCATCATATCCTTGGGGCCTCCAAGCAGCGCTGGGGTCACGAACATGCCGAGTGACAAAACCAGGCAGATGAGGCAGCCTGCAACGATGCCGGGCATGCTCAGCGGCAACGTAATGCTCCTGAATATCTTGAGCCGGCCGGCGCCCATGACTTCCGCTGCCCGCCGCAAATCGCGATTTTGTGCCAGGAGGCTTGTGAGTATGGCAAAGATCATGAACGGCAGAAGGTAGTGCGCCATGCCTATTATGACGCCCGGACGATTGAACAGGAGCTTCAAGGCGGTGTCCTGGCCGAACAATGCACGGGCAATATTGTTGATGATGCCGTCCTGACCCAGCAGCACGGTAAATGCGAAGCTCTTGACCAGAATGCTTGTCCAGAACGGCAGCAGTACCAGCGTCATCAACAATGTGCGCCGCCGCGGCGGCTGTTTATAAAGGTGATAAGCCACCGGGTAGGCGATCAGCAGCGTGGCGACGGTCGACAGGCCGCTGATCTCGAGCGTCGAACGCAGGACCCGAAGATACAAGGGCGATGTGAACAGTTCTTGATAGTTCGATCCGGTCAGTACCGGATCGAACAAGCTGGCCAGAACGACCAGCGCCAGTGGCAGCACGAAAAAAACGGCAAAGAAAACTGCAAGAGGAACTATGAATGCAATCATCCAGCCGCACTCTCCCGAACGCTGCTCACCACCCGGACACCCAAGGGCTTCAAGTCAGCCGCCACTCCAGGAACCGGCGGTTGATCTCCGCGTAATTTTTCGCCCACCAGTCGACGTCGACGAACATAACCTCGGGATCGTCGAACTTCGGCTGATTTGCGCGGACTTCTTCCGTCATGAGCGGAATCGCCTCAGGGTTTATCGGCGTCGATCCGGTCTGATTGCAGAATTCGGCTTGCAGGTCCGGTCGAAGAAAATGGCCCATCAACTGCATCGCCGCATCCCGCTTTTTCGTCCCCTTGGGGATTACGTGGGTGCCAGGAGTCAGGAAATTTGGTCCATATACAAAATCAACGGATGATCCCTGTTTCCGAGCAGCTTCGATCCGCGAGCTGTATGTGAATACGAAGTCGACCTCGTTGTTCTGCAAGAGAGAGACTGTTTGGGGGGTTTCCGTGATCCAGTGCGCAACACTTTGCTTGATCTTATCGAGCGAGGCAAAGGCGCGGTCGACATCGATGGGATAAACTTCCCGGGCGGGCACGCCATCGGCAATCAGCGCCATTTCCAGGTTGTCTTCCGGTCGAGCGCGCAGGCCGCGCCTGCCGGGAAAACGCTCCACGTCCCAGAACTCCGCCCATCCGGTCGGATGCTTTCCCGCCGGGAATTTCTCTGGATTGAAGCCGATGCCGCCTCGCGAGAAATAGTAGGTGTTAAAGAACTTCGACTGGCCGCGCTCAACTGGCCCGTGTCTGTGAACCACCGAGTAGTCTATCTCCTCCAACAGCCCGTCGGTTCCGGCTGCCGACGCCTGCGGCCCGATGAGATTAAGAAGATCCCATTCGATATTTCCAGTCTGCACTTGCGCCCGCAATTTCGCGAGGTCAGCGCCAGGACTGGAGATGATTTTTATTCCCGTTTCCTTTGTGAAGGATTCAATAAATACCTTGTTGATTACATCCTGCGTCGAGCCGCCATATCCGATGTAGACCAAGGTTTCTTCAGCCCAAGAGCGAGTGGTCCAGACCGCGGGGGCGGCCAAACCCAAACTCACTGCTGCGGAATTCGTTAGAAATCGCCTGCGCGTAAAACCACTGCGCCTCGCATTCTTCGTCTCTGTCGACATTGCATTCCTCCCGGTGACAAGAATACGCTAGAAAGCTCCCCCTGATTGTTTGAGGATCATATCAAGCGGTATAGTTTCACCGCGCGCAAATCTGGTCGATTTCAAACATTGAAATTTGACGGGCTAAGCGCAGTTTGGGACAAGGCGTGGCTTTCAACGCCTGACGTTATCCAACTCGGCCAATGCGCCGCGTCGTGATCAAAGCGGGATCTCGTGCAGCGGCTTCGACTTCCATGACGCAGTTTCGCCATGAAACTGTCCCGTCGGCGCTTTGCTGACCTCAGCGATTATTCAGCAAGCCCATATCGCCGGCTATATCATGGACAAGGAGCTTTTTGCTGAACAGCCATTGCCCATCGATGCGTTTAAAGAGATCCTTGTAGGTGCCGCCCATTACCGGAATGAGTCCGGACTCTGACTCTCGTATGATTAGATAATCTGAAACAGCGTATGCTTCATCGCACGATAGTTCTATCACAGTATTGCAGATGTAGTGCTTTCTCTGGGGCCCGTTTCCCCTGGTAGGGACAACGGTTGCCAGGAATGCCGCAATTTCGGCGCGGCCCTTGGCATTTCCATAATCGGTGCCCCACTCACCATCCTCTGCAAACAGGGCGGCCACGCCCGAAAAATCACAGGCGTCCAGTGCGTGGCAGTATTTTGCCATGGTTTCACGAATGGCATCCTTTGCCAAAAGGACGTCAAGTGTGCTCATTTCAATTCTCCACCGGTGGCCTCTAAAGAGCTGCCCCATTCCCGACGTGACTAGGAGCCTCAGTCAGTGGATCAGCCGATTCCAACTGTAAGCGCAGATGCGACAACTTCTGGTCAATCCGCTCTATGGCATCCGCGCCGAGGATAAGGTGCGAAGGTGGATCATCCATTTTCGACAACTGCCAAACCGCTGCCGCGACTGCCTCTACATCGCTACCCCTCACCCCGGCATTTCGCTTAAGTTCGTCCGTGCGCGTGCCTGCTGTCGAGTGGTAGGCTTCAATTCGCACGCCAGCCTGCCATATCGAGGAATTGTTGAACCCCGTCCGCATTCCGCCAGGAGCGATCATGGCCACTTTGATGCCCATGCCTTCAACTTCTTTGCGGAGCGCCTCGGTCAGAGCCTCCAGTGCGAATTTCGTGGCGCAATAGGCTCCGGTTCCAGGATTGGCAACGAACCCCCCGACGGAACCTATGTTAATGATCAGCCCGCGGCCACGTGCACGCATAGACGGCAATACTCCCCGGATTGTCGCTGCGACTCCAAAGAAGTTCACGTCGAACAAGGCGCGGAGATCTTTATCGGACGTTTCTTCTATTGCGCCATGTATGCCTTGCCCGGCATTGTTCACCAGAACGTCGATCGGTCCGCCCCACCCCTCCACCTTGCAAATCGCGTCACCGATACTCAGAGGGTCGACAACATCCAGTGTGATGGGCAGAGCGGCGTCCGGGAACTCGGAGAATATTGGGTCGGCAGGAGACATGTAGCGTGAGGCGAGTGCAACGCGGTCACCACGCATCAGCGCGGCGCGCGCGATAGCCGCGCCCAGTCCCTTGCTGGCGCCTGTCACTAACCACGTACGCATGCTGCCTCCAAAGGTTCAAAGCCGAGGAAAGGACAAGGCATCTCGTAGGCCCAAGCCCGCGAACAGCTCAGGACAATCGATATCGCTTTACAGCCGCGGCATCGATCTCGAGGCCCAAGCCGGGCGCCTTTCCCGGTTGTAGAAAGCCTTGCCTTGGCCATGGCACTTCCTTGAACATGGCAATCGACCAAGGCATGTATTCGACCGTATGACCATTGGGAGCCGCCGCGATCAGATGAACCTGCACTTCGGGCGCAAGGTGGCTGACGACGGGCCTGCCGCGCGCGTGCGCGAGTTCCGCAATCCTGAGCCAAGGAGTAATCCCGCCGGCCCGGAAGGGATCGATCATAACGAAATGAGGAGCCGCCGCATCCAACAGCTGCGAGAAGCCACCGAGGCCATAAATATACTCGCCGGTCGCGATCGGCACAGGCTGCTCTCGCGCAACCGTCGCTTGCCCTGGCAAATCATCGTGGGCAACGGGGTCTTCCAGCCAGCAAAGACCAAATCCCGCGATAGCCTGTCCCATCTCGACGGCCTGCTGAACAGTCCAGCGCTGGTTCACGTCGCACATTAGGCCAATGTCGTCTCCCAATGCGGCGCGAATGTCGCCAATGCGTTGGATTTCCCTTTCGCGATTGTACTCCCCAGGCAAAGCAAGCTGCATCTTCACGTGCCGATGGCCGGCCTCGACCAGACGCCGGCATGCCATTGGAACCACTTCATCGTCGAATTCCCGCATCAACGCGCCGCTTGCGTAGGTGGGCACCGGCTTGTCCTTGCCGCCGAGCAATCGCCATAGCGGCTGTCCCGAAACCTTCCCCCTGATATCCCAGAGGGCGATATCGATCGCCGCCAGTGCGAGTGTGTAAATGCCGGCCGGCCCCGAACCTCCCGCAAGGGCGCTGATCTTCGCGACCAGCGGTTCCGGGTCGAGGGGATCATGGCCGATGCACATCTCCGCCATGTCTTCGACCGCCACCTTCAGAGCGCGGGACAGCGCCGCACCAAGAAACGTGAACCCGATGCCCTCGACGCCTTCGTCGGTGCGCAGCAGGAGCAAGATTGTCGGCCTGTTCCTGCTGGGGTCGGATGGTCCACCTGCAAGGGGTTCGTCGACCGGCAGACCAAGCAGGATTACCTCATGGCCCGTGATGACCATGGCCGTTCAGTCCGCCAGCGAGTGGGTGACGAACTTCGAAACCAGATAGGGTTCCATTGCCTCAGACCCGCCTTCAGACCCGTAACCGCTGTCCTTGACGCCACCGAAGGGCGTTTCCGGGAGTCCGAGCCCATGATGATTGATCGAAACCATTCCGCTTTCCATCGCCTCGCTCACCATGGCTGCCGTACGTGCGGAGCGCGTGTAGGCATATGCCGCGAGACCGTAAGGAAGCCTGTTGGCTTCCTTCACCATGCTTTCAAAGTCGGTGAAGCGCTGCAGAATCATGACAGGGCCGAACGGTTCCTCGTTCATTATCCGCGCAGTCTGGGGAACGTCCTCGATAATCGTGGGCTCGAAAAAATTCCCCTGATTGCCGATGCGGCGGCCTCCCGTGGCGAGAGAAGCATTGTGGGCAATGGCGTCCTGGACGAACGCTTCCATCGCCTGCACCCGCCGAGGATTTGCCAAAGGACCCATGTGAGTTGACTCATCCGACCCATTGCCGACGTTCAACCTGGCCGCCCTATCCACGATCTTCGATTTGAACTCGCCATAGACCGTGTCCTGAACGAGAATGCGCGTTGGCGAGGTGCATACCTGGCCGGCATTCCGGAACTTGAAAGCCGTCAGCAGGTCGGCTGCGCGCTCCAGATTCGCATCCTCGAAAACAAGCGTGGGCGAATGTCCGCCCAACTCCATGGTTGCGCGCTTCATATGCGCTCCCGCCAATGCGGCGAGCTGTTTGCCGACAGCGGTCGAGCCGGTGAAGGAAATCTTGCGAATGAGCGGATGCGGGATTAGATAGGATGATATGTCGCCCGGCACGCCGTAGACGAGATTGACGACACCGTCGGGTATCCCTGTGTCATGCAACGCGCCAACAAGACGGGCGAGCGCTTCAGGTGTTTCCTCGGGTCCTTTCAGTATGACGGAACATCCACTCGCGAGGGCTGCACCGATCTTGCGAGCCGCCTGGGCAAGAGGGAAGTTCCAGGGACTGAAGGACGCTACCGGCCCGACTGGCTCGCGGATTACGGACAGCCTCACATCCTGCGCGCGCGAAGGAATGATCCGGCCGTAGGTCCTGCGCCCTTCCTCGGCGAACCATTCGAATATCTCGGCGGAAGATTCGACTTCTTGTCTGGCCTGAGTGATCGGCTTGCCCTGTTCGCGGGTTAAAAGCGGCGCAATCTCGGCGCTACGCTCGCGGAGCAGCGCAGCCGCCTTGCGCAGAAATGCGCTGCGTTCCACCGCCGACTTGGCTCGCCACTGACGGAAACCCTTGTCTGCAGCACGGCAAGCGTCTTCAAGATCGCCGCGCTCCGCAACAGCAACCCGGCCTGCTGTCTGACCCGTCGCCGGATCCCAGAAATCCAAAGTCTCGCCGGACGCTCCGTCGCGCCACGCGCCGTCTATGTAGAGTTGAACCGTGTTAGCCATCTTACTAGCCTTCAGTCTGCGGCCGCCTACGACGCCGTTATTGGATCAATTTGCTGAGGGCCTTAAATTGGGGCGCAGCGGATGTTCGAACCATCTCGAACACAACCATCTCAGTGGTGACGAGCGAAATGCCCGCGGCATTCATTCGGTCACGGGCCACTTCCTTGCTGGATTGAGAACGCGAACCGGTCGCATCGACGGCAACGAAGACCTCGAACCCTCGCTGCTGGAGTTCCAAGGCAGTCTGGAGAACACATATATGCGCTTCCACACCGCATAGGATCGCCTGCTTCCGGCCGAACTGTTCCATGAGCTTCATCAGCGCGGGGTCCCGTGCGCAGGAGAATTCCATCTTCGGGATTATGGCGTCGCCTTTGACCAGGTCAGCCAATCCCGGCACGGTCTTGCCAAGCCCCTTGGGATATTGCTCCGAAACGACAGTCGGAACGTTCATCTGACCCGCAGCTTGGATGAGGATGGAGCAGTTGCGTTCGACAGCTTCATTATCCGCGATGACCGGAAGCAGCCGCTCCTGCACGTCTATCACCGCCAAGAAAGCTTTCGCAGCATCAATAAGCATTCAATTCTCCCAGGATCATCCGGCCAAGACCACATTGGGATTGGAAATCGTCGCACGCTCATTCTTGATCAGGTCCGCCATCCGTTCGGCCACCATGATCGTAGGCAAATTTGTGTTGGCGCAAGGAATTGATGGCATCAACGATGCGTCGCATACGCGAAGCCGATTTACGCCATAAACGCGACCGCTGCTGTCGGTCACCGCCAGAGGATCATTTTTCTCACCCATCCGGCAGGTTCCGACCGGGTGCCAGACGCCGGTGACACAATTCGTCAGATAATTTTCGAGCACCACATCGTCACGAATGATTTCCGAAAGCGTAGCGCCTTCCGTGACGAACTTCTTAAGAAGCCAGGGTCTCATCGCCGGAAGGGCGTCAAGCATTGACGCAAATATCTGCATGATGACATGGTTGCCCAATCCGGGCGCAGAATAGCGGCGAACCCGGTCTGAGTAATTGGCCGGAAAAGCCGTGCTTGAAATCCGCGACACGGATTCGGACTGAGCGAGCGACACGACATAGCGGAACGCCTCCCTTAGCCTGCGCATGTCGCGTTCGTCGGACAGCATCCGAAAATCGATAACGGGTTCGACGTCGGCGCTGCCCGTGGACAGCCGCACGCTTCCCTGCGAGTACGACTTGTTCACCCAGACATAGAGCGTGCCTATGCGATAGCCCATCGCGTGCCAGCCCGATCGCGCGATGATGGCAAGGCTCATATCCCCTTCGGGACACTCCTCCACACCGGAAGAATACCTGAAGTGAGCCTGCGTGTGATGGCGAGCTGGATTGTGCATGCGAGCCGAGCGGTCGAGCAGGCACGATACGGAAATGACGGGATGCTCGATCAGGTTGCGCCCAACGCCGCGCCGGTCGGCTATGCATTCGATACCGAGCGCGGAAAGCTCGGAAGTTGGCCCCACCCCGCTGCGCATCAACATCGCGGGACTGTGTATCGTCCCGCAGCTCAACACCGTCTCCCGCGCGCCGACCGAGCGAGTAGCCCCGCTGCCATCACGTAAGATCGCGCCTGTCGCTTCCTTTCCCGCAAAGGTGATCCGCTCGACCAGCGTTTCCGTCAGGACCGTGAGATTGCGGCGAGAGCGCACCTCCGAAGTCAGGTATGCATAGGCACACGAGACACGGTGGCCGTTTTCGTCCACTGATGCGGTCACCGGCATGTAGCCGTCCTGCCATATGCCGTTCTGGTCCTCAATGAACTGATAGCCCTGCCGGTCCAACTCGGTCGTCACCGCGCGGACGAAACCCGTCCAGTCGTCTTTCGGAAAGCGGCTGATGGCGATAGGACCCTCGGTCCCATGCAGGTCTCCGCTGAAGTTGAGATCGCGCTCGAGCTTGCGAAAATAGGGCAGGACCGTTTGCCAATCCCATCCCGTCGCACCGAGGCGGCCCCATTCATCATAGTCGTATGGCGCGCCGCGGTTGGCGCAGAGACCGTTGATCGTCGACCCACCTCCCAGGAGCCTAGCCTGCTCGTAACGGGCAATGCGACCGGCTTCCGGGTCGTTTCTGCGGCCGCCGCCAAGGCGCGCCTTCAAGCCGCGCCATGTGTAATCCGGATTGAAATACGCCTTTCCCGGATAGTTGGAGAGTACATCCGCGGAAGCGTTCTCACGCGTCACGTCTTTTCCCGCTTCCACCAGCACAACGGACACGTTCGGATCTTCGGTCAGCCTGGACGCAAGGGTGCATCCGGCCGTACCCCCGCCGATAATCAAATAATCGTACATCTCTCCTGTCCTGGCCGGCTGGTGATCGGAGGACATCAGCGCTTCTCCTGAGCGCCACCTAGGACAAGCGGAGACGCGGCATCATCGCGCTCAAAGATCCAGCTTATGATACGCTCCTTGAAGCGCCAACGGCCGTCGTCACCGCGCTCGTAAATGTCATCGTAGTCGGCGACGACCATGGGGTCCGCGGGATGAGGAGGCAATCCATCCCGGGCATAGAGCGTGAGGATGCACGTGCCCTTGACCCGCCCGTCATCAACGGGCGTTAGCCGCAGATTGGTGAAAACATGTCTTGCCGTACGCGGTCCGCCGCTTTTGCGACGCTTGTAGCTCTCGCGGATCGCCTCCCGCCCCACACTCCGCCCGCCGGTTGACCGGCCGTACACGCCATCCACCGTGAAGAGGTCGGCAACCCCTTCTGATAGATCGTGGTCGATCAGATATGCGAACTCCGCATTTAGCGCCTCGATTTCCAAGCGCAGAAGGAGGAGTTCTTTAAAATCGAGGCCCATTGTCTGCCTAGCCGATCGCCGAAACAGTGTTTGAAAGCGTGCCGATCCTTTCGATCGAAACGGAGATAGGCCCCCCCAGCAGACGGAGGTCGACATTCTGCACGGCCTTACCCTTTTCCGTCACCGGTTTCAGCGCGGTTCCCATCGAAATGATATCTCCCGGCAGCATAGTCATATAGCCAGTGATGAACTCTAGGACCTGTGGGATCTTATGGGTAAGATTCAGCGTGCTGTCTTCGGTGACGAGCTCGCCCTTGTGGTCACATCTGACGGCGAGCGCGTGCGGATCAGGCACATGATCGCGCAATATAATCCACGGGCCCATCGGCGAGAAGGTGTCACTGCATTTGTATCGCCCCGAATACGATGTAAACGTATCGACATACTCGATTACGTTGCCATCGTCCTTCCGCGGATGAATCGCACGATAATGAAAAGTGTCTTCGCCTCTCATGGTCGGCGAAGTGATGTCATTGTGGATGGTGTAGCCAAACACGTAATCCATGGCGTTTGCGGCCTTCACGTCCTTTGCCGTCTTGGCGATGATCACCGCCAGTTCCGGCTCGGGGTGAACACGCCCATAGTGCTCCTTGATGATTATCGGTTCATCGTGTCCGGCAAGGGCATTGGCTCCTTTGACGAAAATCGCCGGGTGCTTAGGACCCGACATTATTCGCTCTGAGTTCGCGCTGTTGTTGAGTGCCAAGCAGCAGATCTTGGATGGCCGCCGCACGGGCGGATACCACTGGATAGTCTCGGGCGCGATGGCGCTAACCGCATCCGGATCAGCCTGCAACGCCTTATGAACTTTCTCCAGGAGTTCTACCGCAGCCGGCCCGGCTTCGATCAACGAGAGCATGTCCCTGACCCAGGAATGCGGACCTTCCGTGAAGGCCTGGAGCGCTTCCGGCAAGCTTACGATCTTTTCTCCAGGCGCCTCGGCAATCAGGAGATCTTCATCCCTTACCCTAACACTTGCGATCTTCAAGTCCGCGCACCTTTCTCGATATTGGCGGCGCGCCTGAACAGCGACCGCGTCGGCACCGGCAGTTCCGCCGATGGCCCTGCGGGCCGGCGCCCGCTGAAACTCTGGCCGGGATATTCAGCCAAGACAACGTCACAAGGCAAACGGCTTGCTTTGTAATTTCGATGATTGAAACTCAAATGCACAAACTCAGCCGGCCAGGCGGCGGTGTGCTAGGAAGCACCTGTCATGAGGAGGATACTTTGAAGATCGAAGCCGTAGACAGCTTCCTGCTTTCCCTGCCTTACCGAACAAGCGGGGGCTTCCACTACATCGCTGGCAGGCCTTCGAACACTCTCTCGATGCTGCTGGTCAGGATCAGGACAACCGACGGTCTCACGGGTTGGGGCGAAGCATTTGGGCATGCAGGCGCAGTCGCGACCAAGGCGATGATTGACAGTTTGGTGGGGCCACTGATTGTCGGCGAGGATGCAGATGATATTGCCGCGCTCACCGAGACTGTCCGGCGCAAGGTGCACCTGTTTGGGCTCAGCGGACCGGCTGTCTACGCAATTTCAGGAATAGACATCGCCTTGTGGGATCTTCGGGGGAAGCGGGAAGGAAGATCAGTGTCTGATCTGATCGGACGCCGCCGCGGGGATCTGCCGGTCTACGCCAGCTTCCTGCGTTGTTCGTCGGAGGAGGCAGTGGAGAAAACCTGCGTCTCGGCGCTGGAACACGGCTATGAAACGGTAAAGCTGCACGAGATCACGGTCGAACGGATGCAGCTGGCCCGCCGCAGCCTCGGCCCTTCGACCGCGCTGGCCGTCGATACAAATTGTCCCTGGACCGTCGAGCAGGCGAAGAGAGTGCTTTCGGACGTAGGAGACCTCAATCTCCGGTGGATAGAAGAGCCCGTTTGGCCGCCCGATGACTATGAAGGCCTTGCACGCCTGCGAAACGCCGGAACGCCGATCTCGGCCGGTGAGAACACGGCATCCGTAAACGACTTTCGCCGTCTTCTCGCAGCTGGCGCCGTGGACGTTTTGCAGCCGAGCGTCTCAAAGGTCGGAGGCATTACGACGTTGCTTGAGATTCTGGCGATGGCGAACGACAATGGCGTAGAGGCCATCCCGCACTGTGGCTATATGGGCCCTGGTTATTTGGCCAACCTCCATATAGGCGCCTCGATCGAACCGGCAGTACCGATGGAGCGGCTTTACATCGAGCTTGAGGAAACGCCCTTTCCGACCATGCCGGCCGTGATCGGAGGGCGGACCGCCGTACCACATGGACCGGGGCTGGGATGCGAGCCCGATATGCGCGTTGTGGAAAGATGGCAGGTCACTTAAGTTCAGCTTCCATGACTACGCTGACACATTCGACACAGAATAGCGGTGATGAGCCTGCCCCCTTTACGAAGCCGCGCAGCTATGCGGATGTGACCCTTGTCCAGCGAACGCTCGCAGTAGTGGAGTGTGCCAATCGGATCGAGTTGATTACGGTGCGCAGGATCAGTGAAGAGTGCGCAATCCCACCCAGTAGCGTTGTGCGCATTCTCGAGACCCTTTGCGCAGAAGGGTACCTCACTCATATTTCGCGGCGCGGTGGCTATTCGTTAACTTCCAAAGTCAAAGCACTCAGCGCTGGCTACCATGGCAAATCGCTCATTGTAGAAGTGCTGAGGCCAGTGCTGGATGCACTTACAAAGGAATATCTCTGGCCGTTCGCCGCGGCGACGCTCGACCACAACGCGATGGTCGTGCAGTATTCATCGATCCCGCTTAGCCCCCTCGCCCATGTTCGAAGCACGCTGCATAAGCGGGCTTCCCTCATCAGCCGGGCACATGGGCTGGCCTACATGGCATTTTGCAACAGCCGTGAGCGGACGCTGCTGCTGAGGCTTGCCCTTGAGCGCGATTTTCAGGAAGACCGAATCGTCAGCACCAACTACCAGTGGCGAAAAGCGCTCCGCGCGACACGCAAGGCGGGTTATGCAAGTCGTCTATCAAAGGCCGACCCGTTCACAAACTCTCTTGCAGTACCGGTTCTCATTGAACCCGGTCATGTGGCAGCGACCATCGGAGTCACCTATTTCCGAAGGGTGGTGAAACGGTCGCAAATCACACGCATGGTCGAAGCGCTCCAGCGGGAAGCGGTAGCGGCTGCGATTTCGATCCGGGAACGGATGTAGCTTCCGGTCCGTAATTTCGACTACTGAAAGCAGAGATAGTAAAAATTGCACCTGAAGTGCATCCGGCAATATTGAACTGTGCAACGCTGAATGCTGCCTCAGGAAAAGGCGAATGACGACAAAATTCTATCCGCCGCGGACTGCGACGGACGTCGAGCACGCGATCGTGTATCGGCGTGAAAACGAATTTGCCACTCATCCCTACTCCCGCGGATTTTGGGAGACTGCTTCCGGCCATCTGATCTGCAATTTTTCTGTGGCCAGAGCTGATTATTCCGGAGAACCGCGACGTCTCGCTCATCACAATCTAATCAAGAGTCCAGGCGGCCGGCGTGGAGTTACTGTAAGATCGGAAGATCGCGGCCGGACTTGGCATGTCTTCAATGAGGACAAGACCCGACCCGGCATGGATGTAAAAGCGCCGGATCCCAAATTAGATGGAAAGCCAGGTCCTCTCAATGAGATGGCGCCTGTGGATTTCACCGATAGAGACGTGCTGGTCTCGAATTTCTACTACCAGTACATGCAGGAAGACCCCCAACTTAGGGAGTTTTTGCCGACCGTGACGACAGAGTTCGGTCCACCGGAGAACCAGGTGTTTTTCCGAATATCCAAGGATGCCGGCCATAGCTGGTCACGGTCTGCCATGCTGCCGCTTGATGGCCTATACTCATTGAGCGCGGTGGAATCGTCGCTCGTGCGGCCCGACGGGCGGTGCCTCCTCTTCCTGACTGGCGGCGTCAACAAGGAAGGCCAGCACAATCGCTTTCCAGCGGGGCCAGAACATGGCGAACCCAATCGGCCACTCGTCTATCGCAGCACCGAAGACGGCACGACCTTCCATTTTCTGTCGTTCATAACGCCTAAGGACGATCCCAACTTCAGCGGCCTTCAGCAGATGTATCCACGGGGGTTGATGCTCCCCAATGGCAGGATGATCTGCACATTGCGCATCGACAGGGACTGGGCGGGCGACATGTGGACCGAACTGTTCAAGAGTGATGATGGCGGCCGGACGTGGCAGTTCCTATCAAGGGCGACGGACTTCGGTGCGCCAGGAACGCCTGTGCTGATGAGCGATGGCAGGCTGGTGCTTGTCTACACGTATCGGCTGCCGCCTTACGGCATGCGCGCCGTCGTGAGCGAAGATGGAGGCAGCACATGGGGACCGGAAATCATCATCCGCGGCGACGGAGGGAGCTGGGATATCGGCTATCCCCGGGCATGGGAGGTCGAGCCCGGCAGGATCGGCACGATCTATCACTACAATGACAAGGATGATCCTGTTCAGGTGAAACCTTCGGGCACTTTATGGGGCGCGGGCGGCGTACGTTACATCGCGCGCAGCATCTTCTCGGTGGATTGAGCCACACCTTCGGTCGGAAGGTCCGTTGCAGACTGTCGTGCAATGGACAACTGGCATGACATAGTCCTCATCGCGGGAGGTCATGTCATGTTCAAATGGAAAACCCACGATCCAGCTGCAATTGTGCAGAACGCTGCTTATTCAAGGATCAGCGGCGCAGAGGCGGAGTCCATAAGTGGGCGGCGGACAGTGGCGGCGATATCGGCCACCATAGCAACACGCTCGGCATTGCTGATGGCGGGCTTTCCGCTTGCCTCGACGATCGCATTTTCAAAACCTACGCGCACATGCCCGCCCAGTTCCATAGCGGCTCGGAGGCAGGCCATTTCGCCGCGGCCGAAGGCGCAGACCATCCATTTGTTGCCCGATGCCAGACCTTCAGTCCGTAACACCCCGTAAAGTTCATCTACGATCTCAACTGTGGCGTGGTCCACAACCCCATACCGTCCCGCAACGAGCAGGATGCTGGGTTCCTGATTGTCGTCTGGCAGCAGGCTGCGTATTCGGGACAGGGTGCGAATATCATCGGTTGAATAGAGGATATATTGGATGGCCGTGCCCCTGGCGAATGCGCGCCGACGATCTCGACGCCCCTGGCTTCGCCGTCGCGGAAGATCTCAGCGATCGAAACCGATGCGTAGCGCGGCACCATCTCAGCGAGAAGCCGTTCCTGATCGTCAACGGTACAGATGGAGGCAGCTTCGGTGGTAACCTGGACGGCGAGGCCAGGGACTGCCGACACGACCGCCTCTACTGCTTCGACGTTCCGCGAAACGCTAAGACAGTGCCTGCCATTATCGTCGCGCACATGCAGATGCATCGCGGCAGCGCCCGCGGCTGTGCATTCCGCGGCAGTGCGCGCCAGTTCGGCAGGCGAAATCGGCAGCGCCGGATGATCAGCCTTGGTGCGCCGCGCTCAATTCGGAGCAACCATTATAAATACCGGCTTCGCCAAGAAGCGCCTCCGGAGATATGCAGCAGCTTCAGGACTTCCGTCCGGTTCATTCCGGTATGGAAAGCCAGGCCGTGGTTTTGCCCCAAAGGAAGCTCGCGGTGCGTCCTGAGGCTATTCATCGATAATGCGCGCATTACGCCTCTTCAGTATCATGGCGGACACACCGCCACGCAGGGACAGGGCGAGGACCAGCACACTCATCACGATAAATGTCGCGCTGATGGGCCCTTGGAGAAAAACGAAATAGTCGCCGTTGGAAATCAGTAGCGAGCGCCGCAGGTGTTCCTCGAGAATCGGAGACAAGATGACACCGAGGATGAGGAGTGCCGAGGAATAGCCGAAAGAGGTGCAAATGTACCCAATTACCCCGAAGATCATCATCGTATAGATGTCAAAGACATTATTGTTAACGCTGTAAACCCCTATGCACAGCATCAGAAGTACAACGGGGCTCAGAATACTGGAGGGCACCGACAGGAGCCGAACCCACAATCCGATGAGAGGAATGTTGAGGATCAGGAGCATCACGTTTCCGACCCACATGCTGGCGACGACACCCCAGAAAACATCCGGGTGCTGTATCATCATCAGGGGGCCTGGCTGGATCCCGTGAACCATCATGGCTCCCATCAGGACCGCCATCACGGCTCCGCTCGGGATCCCGATGCCGAGCATGGGGATGAACGACGCCTGCACCGTCGCGTTGTTGCATGCCTCGGGCGCCGCAATACCTTCTATCGTACCTTTGCCGAATTTCTCGGGATGTGAGGATATCCGCTTTTCGAACGAGTATGCGAGAAACGTTCCCAAGGTGGCGCCCATGCCGGGCAGCAGTCCGATGAACGAGCCGAGGCCGGATCCGCGCAATGTTGGCATTGCCGCCTCGCGCGCTTCCTGCCGGGTCGGGATCAGCGAGCGCAGCGTGACATTCTTAGGCGGGGGCGTGTCATCATCGTTCAGATAGGTGGAAACTACTTCGGATACACCGAAAAGGCCCATCAGCATGGCCGTGAGGTCGATGCCGTCCAGGAGGGAAGGGATGCCCAGCGTGAAGCGGGCTTGTCCGGTTGTCACATCCGTTCCCACCATGCCAATGAGCAGTCCTATGGCGACCATGCAAAAGCCCTTCAGCGGAGAGCCGAGACCTAGCATCGATGCGCCGATCAGGCAGAACAGGATGAGCGCGAAATAGTCGGCAGATGAAAATTGCAGTGCAAGGCCTGCAAGATATGGCGTAAAGCATATCAGCAGTACGAGCGCCAGCGATCCCCCCACAAACGAAGCTATTGCTGCGATGAACAGGGCCGCGCCAGCGCGCCCCTTCTTGGCCATTGGATGTGCATCCAGACAGGTAATCGCTGTCGAAGGCTCGCCGGGCAGATTCAGCAGAATGGCTGTGATGGAGCCACCATACTGCGTGCCGTAAAAGATGCCCGAGAGCATGATAAGGGCAAGCAGTGGCTCGACGTAGTAGGTAAGCGGCAAGATGAGGGAAATCGCTGCAAGCGTGCCTATGCCTGGAAGAACACCGACCAGGGTGCCGATTGTCACTCCTATCAGGCAGAAGAGAAGCGCGTCCAGCGTCAGAGCATGGCCGAAGCCATTCATAAGATTCGTCAGGGCATCGGTCATGGCGTCACCACGCTATGGCCCGCAGCGGAATGGAAAATCCCTCGAGGAATATCAGCACTGACGCCGCCGATGCGACAAACGCAGTGATGATGACAGAACGCAAGTTGGATTTTCTTCTCCCTAAGGATGCGATGATGACCAGCAGCACAGAACTGGGAAAGAGACCGACGCGCTCTACCAGCAGCGCCCAAACGAGAATGGCCGAAAATACGCAAACGGCGGCACGCCAGGGTACTTCAGGAGGCGGGCTTTCTGAGCGGGCCACATCCAGCAATGTGGCAGCGCCAAAGAAGACAGTTACCAAGCCGAGGAGGACCGGAAAGTACCCGGTCCCCATTTCTCCGAGAGAGCCGATGCCATAGAGGCTCCCCCAATACGACATGACAGCGCCGAAGAGAGCGATCAATGCCGCAACGGCGCATTCCGTCTTGTTGATTTTCATCTCAAGCTCGTTGGAGGCCCGCCGGGGACCGCGACCCGGCGGCAGTGCAAATATATTAGAAAATCTTTTTATAGATCTCCTCTTGCTTTGCGAGGTATTCGGAAAACTCCGATGAATTCATGTATTCCACGTTGGCCCCGATTTTTTTCATGGCCGCGAGGAAGGTGTCGGCTTTCGCTGCGGTCGCCACTGCATCGGAAATCTTGGCCACGATCTCCGGGGGAGTATCCTTGGGCATACCCACTCCGCGCCACGTCGCGATATCGAGCGGATAGCCAAGTTCACCCGACGTGGGAACGTCGGGAAGTTCCGGGTAGCGTTTCGGGCCGGAGACCGCCAACATGCGCAGTTGCCCCGACTGGATATAAGGCAGCGTCTCAGTAATGCCGTTGATGGTGCTGTCGATATGCCCGCCGAGCAATTGGACGATGGCGGCCGGCCCTCCATCGAACGGAACGTGCTTGACCTGGACGCCGGCGGCTTCCTCCAAATTGCGAGCAAGCATGTGAAAACTTCCGCCCTGGCTGCCATTGCCTACCGTTATGGTGCCTGGACTGGCTTTGGCATCGTCCAGAAATTCCGCGAGCGTCTTCCATTTGGCATCGGCCTGTACTGACAAGCCGGCGTAATCGATGGACAGCATCGCAACCGGAGCGAAGTCCTTGTACGAGGTCTGCATCACTCCGCGAAGGTTTGCGGTGATAATCTGGGCAGTAAGAATTCCGAGCGTGTGACCGTCCGGCTTTGCTGATTTGATTTCCTCAAAGCCGACGACGCCGCCCCCGCCCGCACGGTTCACGACCTGCACCGGCACCTTGAATTGTTTAGACAATTCATCAGCCAAAGCCCGGGCCAACAGATCTGTCCCTCCACCGGGCGCAAAGGGGACGACGAGTTCAATCGGGCGCGAGGGCCATTCCTGCGCCATCAAGTTTGTTGGAGCGAGCATCGTAAGCGCCGCGGCCGCGCAGCCCGCAATTACGCTGCGTCGCGTCGGCTCTTTACGTCCCATCGCACGCAATCCGATTCCTTTGTTCATAACCATCATCTCCTCCACCTTTGAACGTTTCGATGTTGCCGTTCCTTCGTCAAGGGCGCGAGGCCGACCCCATCGAGCCTATTCGCGACCTCGTCAGGTTCGATAAGCGGTAAAGCTCGCGGTGGTGGACAGCGCCCGCCAATCCGTCACTACGTTGATTACCGCTGTCTTGCCGCTAGTGACTGCTGCAGCGCCCCTTTCCAGGGCCGGCCTGATGTCTTCGGGCCGTTCGACATATTCCCCATGACAGCCGAGAGCTTCCGCCATCTTTTCGTAGTGAGTATAACCAAGGTCCCGGCCTGGCTTCAGTTTCTCCGGGTCCGCAGTCCAGCCGCCGTTTAGGCTGATGATCACGAGCACCGGGAGGTCGTGACGAACGGCAGTATCGAGTTCCATTGCGTTGAGGCCGAAGGATCCGTCGCCATGCAGTACGACGACCTGCGCGTCAGGGCGCGCGGCCTTGGCACCTACGCCGAACGGCATCCCCACACCCATTGTCCCAAAAGGCCCGGAGTTAAGCCTGTGGCCAGGCATGAAGCTCGGTATCGTCTGGCGTCCGAAATTAAGGATTTCCTGGCCGTCGACCACCAGTATTGCATCGCGGTCGATGAAATCACGAACTTCCTTGCAAAGGCGCAACGGGTGGATCGGCATCTGATCCGTTGCGATGGCCTCCTCGTGCCTTGGAACACGTTTGCTCTCCACCGCCGCGAGTTGGCTCCGCCATTCTGCATACCTGTCCGGCTTCAGGGACGTTCTCAACATACCGAGGAGTTGTTCCAGCACTGTGGCAGCATCCGCGATGACTGGAATATCGACCCTATCGTTTGCTCCGACGCCATCGGCATCCGTGTCGACCTGAACGATCGTGGCGGTTGCCGAGAAACGCGGCGGACGGGCATGGGAAATCACGTAGTTGAGCCGGGTCCCTATAATCAGTACCAGATCGGCTTCCTTGAAGGCGGTGGACCGCGCGTGAGCGAACAAATATGGGTGATCCTCAGGGATTACGCCCCTGCCCTGCGGAGTCGTATAGAATGGAATGCCCGTGGCATCGACGAATGCCGAAAGCTGGTCGGAAGCCTGTGACCACAGGATACCACTCCCGGTTATGATGATCGGACGCTCCGCCTTTGAAAGCGCTTCGGACACTTCAGATAGGGTGGCCGCGTCAGCGGCCGGCCTGCTCCGCGCCTTATTGGCGGGCACCCTTGGCCACACGACTTCCGACTCGTCCACCTCTGCATAAAGGACATCCCCCGGCAGATCGATATAGACGGGACCGGGTTTGCCTGACATGGCACGGCGAAAGGCAATGTTGACATATTCGGGAATGCGCCGCGCCTCGTAGACGCGCTCGGCCCATTTCGTGACCGGGCGCATGATGGCCAACTGGTCAATCTCCTGAAACGAACCTTGCAAATACTGGGCGACGGGACTGGCGCCGCCGAAGGCTACGACCGGCGCGCAGTCAATCAGCGCGTTGGCCAATCCGAGAGTAAGATTGATCGCGCCGGGGCCAGAAGCGCCCATGCAGAGCCCCGGTTTGCCCTTCACCCGCGCATAGGCCTGCGCCGCGAACGCGGCAGCCTGTTCATGTCGCGTATCCACCATGCGGACACCGCCAGCGATAGCGGCCTTGACCGCATCATTTATTGGTCCGCCCATGATGTAGAACCCGGTGTCTACGCCTTCATTCGCGAGAGCTTCGCCAAACAACGTGTATCCGCGGACCATCTTCTATTCTTATCCTTTGAGTGGCAGGGGAGGACAGTTCAGCAGTCTAGATCTCGCCCATCTCTTGTAGTCTTTCGATTTCATTCCGGGAAAGTCCAAGCAATCCCCCATAGACCTCATGATTGTCCGCCCCGAGCTCAGGGGCAGGTTTGACCGGCACGTGACTGGCCGATAGCTTGATCATGGAACCGGGGAGAACAAACTCTCCGCGCACCGGATGATCCACCGTCACGAAGGTTCCGCGCTCGCGCAGTTCCGGATCTTTGGAGAGCTCGACCGTATCGAAGGTGGCGCTGGCAGGAATTCCTGCCTCGCCGAGAACCTGCATGACGGTGTATTTGTCATGCTGGATGGTCCAGGCGGAGATGATCTCATCGACGCTGCGGAAATTCGCCGCTCGAGACTTGGCGTCAATGAAACGAGGGTCATCCAGCAGATCGTTGCGGCCGATCACTTCAAGCAGGCGGTGCCAATGCGCATTGCTGGCGCGCGTCGTATAAACGTAGCAATAGTCGTTTGGACCGCCACCCTTGCAGGGATAGACTTCGCTAGGCGAGGTGCCAGCGATAATGCTCTGATTTCCGCATCGCGGCGCAGGCGCGTCGAACATGTATTGCGCCGCATATGCGATGCGGCCGAAATTGATAACCGCATCCTGCATCGTGACTTCGACCCGCTGGCCCTCATTCGTGGCGTGACGCTGATGCAGCGCCGCGAGAATGCCGATCGCGCAATGCAGGCCTGCTCCGGTGTCACCAATGTTCGGCCCCGGCTTCAGTGGGCGGCCTCCCTCCTCGCCGGTAATGGAGAGCGCTCCGCCTGCTGCCTGCGCGATCGGGTCGAATGCGAGGAAGTTCTTGAAGCGCCCTTCGGGTGGGAAACCCTTTATTTGAGCGTAGATCACGCAAGGATTTATGGCGCGCACGCGTTCATAGTCGAAGCCGAGCCGTTCAATGGCGCCTGGCGCGAAGTTCTCTATGAAAACATCCGCACGCGTAATCAGCTTCTCCAGGAGTTCGCGGCCGCCCTGTGATTTCAGATTGCATGTCACACTGCGCTTATTGGCGTTGAGCAGCAGGAAATACGGAGAGTCTGACCCCGGCTTGTCGGTGGTTGCACCTCGACCCTGCTCGCCGCGTTTTGGAGGCTCCACCTTGATGACATCTGCACCCAGCCATGCCAGCGTTTCGGTGCATGACGTTCCCGCTTCGAACTGAGTAAGGTCGACAATCCGGATGCCTGCAAGAGCCGGCTTGGAATTTCCACCTGCGGCAGCCGAAGGATTAGATGCTGTACTGGTCGAACTCATTACTCCTCCAGGCAAATATCATCAGGAGACAGGCGAAGTTCAGCTGAGCCAACTACCGCTCGGGCCAGATTATCTGACGGGAAGCTATAGTTCTAACAGTGCACCTGCCGATGAACGCCGTGCCTCCTCTTGCACAGTTTGGATACCGCCATCTGCGCCTCACGAGCAATGTAGACTGTCCGAACTTTCACCAAGTGAAATTAAAACCGCCTCTCCTGCGCGCCGCCTGACCCCAGAGAAGTTACCGGTCTCGCAAAACGTCATGGCTGACTAGTTCGGCATTGAAATGGTCCATATGATGCGGAGACGACAGGCGAGGTACGGGCACAATCCAGCACCGTCACTTGTCGAACAGTTTTAAATCCTGCCGCGTTAAAACTGAGCAGAAGGCCCTTCCGCATCTCAACTTCGAGCCTGCGACAGAGCCGATTGGAAAGCCGCTCGACCTCTACGAATCTCCGGCCAACAGGTTCGTTGCCGGCTTTATCGGTTCTTCCGCCATGAACTTAAAGAGGATGTGATTGCGCGCGAGAACGGGCGACCGCCGTCCGTATCCGGCGCCACCCCGCCGAGACACAAGGGCGATCCTGCGGAGGACGCGCCATGACTTGCGGGGTGCGTCCGGAACATTCGAGGTGGCAGAGCTCGGCTCTCCGGAAGCGGTTCAGGCTAAGATCGCCGGGGTTGAGCCGACAGGGGCCGAAACCATGGTTTTCGCCAGGATAGGCGATGACCCTCGTTATGACCGTTTTCCCCGAGTGCCGCGCCGGCAGGCCGGGCGACGACATCGCCCTGCGGATCAGGGCGGACAAGGTGCATCTACGAAATTCGCGCTGCAGCGCGTCGTTCGCGGTCGTTGCGAGGTAGCGCATTCTTGTTCAGAGCGACGAACCGCCACGCCTTAGATCATAGCAGAGTGTACATGGCACCTATGTACGAGAGCGCCCCGCAGCCCACACTCGGCACAACCTATTTGCCGCATGCAACGTTATACTGAACTTCCAGAGAGTTACGACAGAAGTGGTTGCGGGACAGGATTTAAACCTGAACGCCTTTTCAATGATATTAACACAGGAACTCGGTTGCAGGACTGTATTGGCGGCAGCACTCCTCCGCTACCACCAATTTCTTTAGCATTTTCAAGGGGATGAGGGAACGCGACTGGCTGGGAGCCTAGCTCTTTGTGTCGCGCCATGTTGCAAACCAGTTCCCTTGATTTCTAACGGTTTCCTGCGACACTCGGCTACTCCACGCGACATGGACGCGACATGGGGACGGCTCATACAACGCCTTTGAGAACAGCACGTGCGCGGAAAATATGTCAGCCCGTCTACTGCGCTAACAGCATTCAATTGCCCGCGTTGTGGAACGTTGACTTCGCAATCCTGGCATCACGTCTATTTGAGAAAAGGCGACAGTTCAGGAGTTTGGTCACCGGAGGCAGCCGAGGAGCATGCTCGAGAATTGGAGAGCAACTCCAAAATCCCAGAAGACGGCGTTAAACGTTTAGCCGATTATCTTCGGAGAGTCGGCTCGGGAGAACTGTTCATCGAGAAGAGCGACCGGTTTTCCGATTGGCACCTCGCAAATCTAAACCTCTCACTGTGCGAAGAGTGCAGACAAGTCGCCATCTGGCTTCACACAAAGATGCTCTGGCCCCTGAGCATCGATGCGCCAGCCCCATCGGAAGACATGCCGATTTCGGTCAGGAAGGATTACCTGGAAGCAGGAGTAGTCCTTCCCCATTCTCCAAGGGCGGCTGCAGCGTTGCTGCGCCTTGCAATTCAGCGCCTGTGCAGAGAACTGGGACAGGAGGGCGAGAACATCAACGATGACATCGCAGCCCTGGTTAAAGAAGGGACTCGACCCTCAAGTTCAGAAAGCGTTGGACATTGTACGAGTTACTGCAAACAACGCCGTTCATCCTGGCCAAGATGTCACAAGAAGATGTCGAGGAAACTGCGTTGAAGCTTTTCGGCCTCGTCAATATCATATGCGAACACATGATCACACGGCCGAATCACATCAATGAACTTTTTCGAGGATTGCCTCCAGGAGCCCGAGGTCAGATTCAACGAAGGGATGGAGGACGCGCTGATGATGAGAACAGCTCTGGTAAATAGTTCGATGGCAAGCGGTGGCTAAAGGGCCGTTAGAGCCAGCTGGCTACTCGGCGCGACATGCAACATGGGAGGGGACCATGGGGCTTCTCAATTGGATTTTCGGCGCGCGCCTGCGGCGTCTGCCCTCAGGGAAGTTCGGGCAAGATCGTTACAAGCCTGATGGAAAATGGGTGCAGACAACAACCGCAGTGAAGGTAGTGGGGCTCCAACATAGGCAAGATGCCGTTCGCTCCTTCGTGATGGCGGTCGCACTGGCCGAGGGCGAAGGACAGCGGTATGGAGTTCGACTGCGCCCTGATCCCGCCAACCCCCATGACAAGAACGCGATCGCCGTCGACGGGTACGTAAGCATGGACCGCTGGCACATCGGCTTTCTCGATCGGGTCACGGCGAAGGAGTTGCACCGGGATCTCATCTCGGTGGGCATACCCATTGAAGCGGAGCTCTACAGCCTGTGGCGCGGTGACGATGGATATATCGACGTGAATCTCATTGTCCTTGCCCCGCCGGGTCATTCCATGAAGAAACGACTTCGCGGCTAAGCCGCCATCCTGCACACGTAGTCGAAGACGGGCACTCCCAAGGGGAGTGAAAATTGTCAGCGGTTTCAATGCGCCAACGGTGGGGCAATTTGCGCGCCGTTGCTTTTAAAGGGTTTTTGGACGGCATGTCCCACTGTCGCCCCCGCCGTTGCGAACATTCCATTCTTTTTGATCCGGCACCACCGACGCAGCATTGATCAGCCGCACGAGGGGAAGACTCTCGCTCAAGGTCAGTCAGTTGCACCCGCCAGGGCGTTGCTGCAACAAGATGACGGCGAAACCAGAAGGTCTGCTCCAGGGGCTTGCCTGGCTAAAAGCCCAAGCCGAAAGGCCCTCAAAGCAGTCGATCACTGAGCTATCACGGCCTATCGGCGACCTTCAAATGGACGCGTTCAACAATCCAGCCAAGCGGCGAGACCATCCAGCGTCTGCAGCCCGTATTCCACGGCACCGAAGTCAATGACTGCCTTCCGCCGCTCGCGGCTGGGATGAAGCTGGCGCATGGTCAGCACGGTCTTGCCGTCC
>NZ_JAPSLH010000023.1 GCF_031180965.1 Chelativorans sp. | reverse complement strand
TCTTGCAGGCCGTGTAGAGGCCGAGGGGCATGGCGACTTCGATCGTGTTGTCGGCTTTTGGCGGCAGCGTGTCCTTGAACACCACGAGGATTTCGTCGAACGTGGAATGGCAGATCTTCTGGTTGCCCTTGCGTGCCTTGACGGTCTCGTAGCGGATGAGCCCGCCCTCTTCCAGAATCTGAAGATTGGACGATACGGTCGATTGCGGAAGGGACAGCTCCCGGGCAATGTCATTGACATTCATCGACCCCTTCACATGCAAGAGCTTCAGCATCCTTGCCCTGACCGGCGAGGCAAGCCCCCTCAGCGTAGCCATGTTTTCTTCGGGGTCGACCAGCAGGAAATTGCGATTCATGAAGAAGTCACTGATGTTGGTATAGGGGTGGCCGCAGGCGTCCCGGACAGCCGGGAAGCATATCAAGAAGTTTGATCCTGTCGAATCGCAATCTGGCGTTCAGTCCGTCCGAGGCGGCGGCTGTCCCGATACCGCGCCTCGCCGCGTATTGTAGACGCGATTTGAAATGCCGACCTCATTGCTTCGAGGGTTAGAGCCGGCGCCTTGGCCGATAGGGGCTGTCCGGATTGACGTCCAAATCCACATCCTTGACGCAGCTTTGCGATTTCATATGAGTGGACCCTGCATGCCACCGACCGTCGCGAAGGCGGACATCCCTCACCCTTGCCACTTCCAGACACCTCCAATCGCCTTGCGGTGGAAGAGGACTGCTGCCTCCCCCGCCGAACTGGAAGACGAGTGACTTTTCCGCTCCATCCTTGTAGCCAAGGATGATCGGGCAGATCTCGCGCGGATAGCCGTCATAGGTGCACAGTATCTGCTTGCGCCCCCTCATCGCCGCCTCGAACAGCCGGTATGTCGCGCTCGGCATCCCATTCCTCCTGCATTCTTCATGCCGGCAAATAGAGGGAAGCGCGCGGGCGTCGAGAGGCAGACCGTACCGCCAGGTACGGTGCTACGCCCGCAGCTTGCCATACTTCGATGCGGGACGAAGGATAATCAGGTGGCAACGCGCGGAGGCTAGCCGCCACAAGCTCATTGCCCGGTGGCTAGTCGCGGATATTCGAGCTGCATGGCTACCACCTCGGCGGTGCGGGCCCCGTAACGGCTCCCGATTGCAAGGAGCGCCTCGTCCAAGGCTTCCGCTGGCTTGTGGCCCTCAAAGGCAATGAGCCGCTCCGTGGGCCAGTCGGTGCCCACCTGATCAGGAATGATGCGGAGGCCGCTGCGGCTCTGCACCGGACCTGCCGAACTCGCGAAGATCAGCACGCGCGACCGGTAGGTACGCGACCAGGCATCCGCGACCAGAGCGAGCGACACCTCGTCGATGCCGGGTTGAAGTCCGATGCCGAACTGCTCCCGGTTCCAAAAGGTGAGCATGTTGCCAAGCACGGTCAGGGCGAAGGGCCGCGTCAGCTTGAATGCGCTGCTGTCGTGACGTGCGTCCCATTGTGCAAGACCCAAATCGCGGGCGACACCTTCCGCCTTTTCCCGGCCCGCGATGGCCTCGATAAGGGTCAGCATCATCGGCATGGAGGCGGTGATGCCGGTCGTCGTCGCGACGCCCCGGTCCACCACCAGCCGCCGGTCCGCGACATAGGTAATCCCAGGCCTGCCCTCCAGCATCTCCTCGAGATAGTACCAGTGGCTTGTCGCTCGCCTGCCGTCGAGCAGCCCGGAGGCGGCTACCACCTTGGCTCCCGCACAGATGCCGACGATCATCGCGCCCTTCTGCGCCTGGCTCCTGATCCATGCGAGCGCCGCCGGGTCGTCATCGCGGCTCATGGCCGGAACGATGACGTAGTCGGCGCCATCCGGATGCTGGGCATCGAAATCGGCAGTCGTCGCATCCGGCTCGACTGTGAGCGCCGGATAGAGCTTAACCGGACCCGGACCGGTCGCCAGCATCACCACATCGGCTATATCGGCGCGCCGAAGGATACCGTAGGGCATGACATAGTCGGTTGTTTCGGTCGCGTTATTTATGCCGATGATCGCAATCAGGGGACGTTCCCGTTTGGGCGGCCGCAAGGCCTCAAGTGTCGCCTCGGCCTCTTGTCTGTCGATCGGCGGTGCGGCCGCCGCAGCCGGCCGAGACGGCAGGGAGAGAATCCATCCGCCGAAAATTGCCAGGGACAGGGCGACGATAACCAGGCCGCTCCAGAGGAAAAGCCGCTTCTTCATGGCGAGATCTCGGTCATTATCCCTTCGGTACCGGCACCTGCGCTCCCTCCCTGCGAAGCCAATGGCGCCGATTTGCCACACTAGCAGGCGAGAGGTGTGGCAGAATGACAAAACACTCATAGTTTCTGCCAATGCTGCACAGAATTGCGATTCTCGTCTATCCGGGATTTGAGATCCTCGACGCCACAGGGCCCGCATCGGTCTTCGCGGGCGCTAACCGAGCACTGGCAAACAGCGGCCGACCCCTATTTTACGCGATCGATATGGTCTCAGCTTGTGGAGGGCCGGTGACGAGCAGCAGCGGTGCGGCGCTGCAGACGCAGGCACTTGCGGACATGCCGCCGGAGCGTGTCGACACGCTTTTGCTCGCGGGCTCCGAGGCCGAGAGCCTACCTGCGGTGATGGCCGAGCCGGCGGTGCGGCAATGGGTGCCGCGCTGCGCCGAAGCGGCATCCCGGTTCGGTTCGATTTGCGCTGGCGCTTTCATCCTCGCCGCGCTCGGGCTCCTCGACGGCAAACGTGTCGCAACCCACTGGGACGCCTGCGCGCCGCTTGCAAGAATCTATCCCTCGGTCGCCGTGGATTCCGACGTGCTTTACGTGGTGGACGGCAAGATCTGGACCTCTGCAGGCGTGACGACCGGCATCGACATGGCCCTGGCGATGGTCGCCTGCGATCTCGGCAACGCATTGGCCGGACAGGTTGCCAAGCGCCTGGTCCTCTATGCGCGCCGCCCTGGCTATCAGTCTCAGTTCAGCCCGCTCCTGCAGGCGCAACTGAAGGCGGACGGTCCCTTCGCGGACCTCGTCACCTGGATTCAGGACAATCTCCATGAAGCATTGGACGTGCCGGGACTTGCCGCGCGCGCCGGCCTCAGCGAGCGGAGCTTCTACCGAAAGTTTCTTGCGGCGACCGGCCAGACGCCGGCTCGTTTCATCGAGACGCTTAGGCTGGATGCGGCGCGGATGCTGCTCGAGCGGGGGCTGCCGCTCAAGGCTATTTCCGCCAAGGTCGGCCTATCCCCCACCGCGCGCCTGACGCAGGTCTTCGAACGCCGGTTCGGCGTCTCGCCGAGGCTATTCCGTGAGATGCACACGGGCCCGGAGTGAATGCCGGCGTGGACCTCACGGCGCCGTCGCTCTCACAAATCCGTCCGGGCTCCAGCGCTCGCTCCCCACACCGTGGTGGACGACGAAGAGCCCGCCCGGATCGTATCGGTCCTTCACCGCAAGCAGCCTTGCATAATTCGGACCCCAGAAGGCTTCCTGCCAAGACTCCTCGAAGAAATTGCTTTCTGCCAGATAGGAGGCAGGCTGCGGCACGAGCGTGCGTACCGCGCCCATGGCCCTGTCGATCCGTTCCGCCACCCGCCGCGCGCCGGTCACATCCGGCTCGTGACCTGGAATGCCGGGATAGGCCGGCGGATCCTCGGCTGCGCTGATCAGCAGCGCAAAGGCATCGAGCGCTGCCGGATTGGTGGCCGTGTCGGCCGCGGCACCAACAACTTGGGCGGGAGCGCCGGCAAGGCCCTTGTTGAAATGCAGCGACAGGCTCCAGTGCCGGCTCGCCGTAAAGAGAGCTTCGGTCAAATCTCCCTGCCGGTGCTGCTCCAGGAGCGCGGCCGGAAGCCAGGCAGATTGGTAGGCCTGCAGCACCTGTCCCGCCTCTTCCAGATTGCCGGCCCAGAAGATATTGCCCCTCGGCGCCCCCGGCCGCTCGTCGGTCAGCGCCACGCCCTGGATCTGCTGCAGGAAATCCGGGTCCCAGAACCTGCGGGCCGGCGCAGCGAGAATGGTGGGCGGCGATGCAAGGCGGACGTCATGCGGCGAGGCGGCAAGCCCGTCGAAAAACGGACGCCAGACCGCTTCCGCCGCCTCCTGATCGAGCCCCTGAAACACCATCGCCAGGTCCATCACATTGCCTGGCCGGAACCTTACCTGCTCGCCCCAGTGCGGATTAAAAAGGGTGCTGCGATAAAATTCGAGGAAGCGTCCTATCAGTTGGCGAAAGGCGTCGTCCGAGGCCGCCTCGATCCTGGCAAAGACTGCGCCGAAATGGTCCGGCAGCGCGTGGGTGCGAAGCGTCATCTGTGTGACGACCCCGAAGCTCCCGCCACCACCGCCCTTGATGGCCCAGAACAGGTGGGGATTGCTGCATGAATTGGCGATGCGCACCTTTCCGTCGGCCGTAACGATCTCGGCTTCGATCAAGCTTGCCGCCGCCAGGCCGTAGCGCTTGGAAAAGCTGCCGAAGCCGCCGCTCTGGATGAGGCCCGCAACGCCCACTGTCAGGCAGCCGCCGCCCTGGACGTAGCGGCCCGCTTTTGTTGTCACGGCATCGTAGACATGGCCCCATAGGGCACCCGAGCCGACCGTGACCGCCGGTCGCGGCTCCTCCTTCCCCTCGCATCCCGCAGGAACGAAGCTGTCGTGCACGAGCACCGCGTTCATACGCCTCGTCCAGATCAGGAGAGAGTCGGCCGCATTCGACGTACCCTGATAGCTGTGACCGCCGCCCTTGACGACCAGGCGCAGATTATGTTCACGCGCGAAATTGACGGCGGCCAGGACATCGCCGGTCGTCTGCGCCGCTACGGCATAGACGCTCGGCCGTGATATCCAGGCGTCCACCCAGCCCAATGTCTGCGTCAAGCCGGGCTCGTCCCCGAGATAGTAGGGATTCTTCAGGTTTCTGAAAAGCTCCTCGCATCTGGCGCTCCCCGCCCCTTCGGCGCAGGCAACAAGCGGGGATTCTACCTCCATGAGCCTGCCGCCTACCGCGCGCTTGAGTGTCTCCCACTCCGCTTTCGTTGGCCAGCCGGGTTCGCCCGGCCGCGGGCGCGAGGTGGGTCCGGCTTGCGTGAACGGGGCGGCCAAAGCCCCCACCCCTCCACCGGCCAACAATGGCACCGCGGCCAGCTGGAGGAGATGTCTTCTATTCATCGGCGACTCCATGGATCTCATGTCAAACTATGGGGAAAAGCCTCTCTCCGGTGAACCGGGCAGGGACGAGGTGCAGACCGGCGGGATGAGCGGCGACGAGGAAGAGACCCAGTGCCGCCGCTTCCCGACGGGGCGCCGTTGGGGCATCATCACACCCATGTCTCCGCCTTCTGTTAGCGACGCCGAAGTGGACCGCCGCGTATTGCGGTCCGCAAGCTTGATCGCAGCGGCCTTCCTTGCGGGTGTGGCTTTGGTCAACGCGTTGACCCTGCTTACGGACGCCGCCCGGGCGGGACGCCCGCTCGACCCGCCGGTCCCCTGGATCCTGGAATATTCCAGCGTGACGGTGCTCGCCGCCCTCGTCCCGGTTTTGGCGCTCCTCGAGCGGCGCTTTCCGCTCAAGCCGGGCGCTTGGCGGGGCGCGCTCCTCGCCCATGCAACCGGCAGTGTGGTCTTCTCCGCCCTTCATATCTGCGGCATGATCGTGCTGCGGAAGATTGCCTACGCCGCCATTCTGGGGAAGAGCTACCGCTTTTTCGATGAGCCCTTGAGGGACCTTGCCTATGAATACCGCAAGGACCTGCTGACCTATGCAACGATCCTGCTGGTGCTTGCCCTGTTGCGCGGCGTGGAAGAGCGGCGGCGCGAGACGGCGCTTGCCCGGTCGGAGGCGCGGAAGACCGGCCGCCTCGTCTTCAAATCGGGCGGACGTACAGTTTGGCTGGATGCACGGTCGCTACATTGGGCCGAGGCCGCCGCCAACTATGTCGATGTCCGCGCAAACGGCGCCACCCATCTCCTGCGCATCAGCCTCACCGCCTTGGAGCAGCAGTTGCGCGCGGCGGGCGTGGACGTTGTGCGCGTACACCGGTCCAGGATCGTTAATCGAGCGAAGATCATGGAAATCATCCCCTCCCGCGACGGCGACTTTCACGTGCGGATGAGCGATGGCGCCGAGCTGAAAGGTTCTCGCAGATACCGGCATCTACTAAACCGTGCCAGCTGATATACCGCAAATTCAGCGCGCCAGCGGTGCGGGATCGAGAACGACGCCTCCGGGCGATCGTCCGGCTCTGCGGAAGGCGCCGGGGGAAACGCCGCGCGACCGGCGGAATGCTTTGGAAAAATAATTGGCGTCTGCAAAGCCGCAGGCCCGCGCAATCGCATGGACCGGGGTATCGGTCGCAAGCAGCAAACGCATGGCACGCTCCATGCGCCGCTCGAACAGGTATTCCGAAGGGGCTTGGCCGACAGCAGCCGTAAACAGCCGGACGAAATGCGCCCGGCTCAGGCCGGACGCGCTCGCAAGCATGGCGACATCGACAACCCGCCCGAGATTCTCCTCGACAAACCGCTGCGCCCGCAGGACGGGTGCGGGAAGATCGGGCAACTCGGAGGCTGTTCCAAATACCTCATCATAAAGCGCAGCAACTGCGGCGTAAGCCGCGGCGGAAATCGCGCCCGGCAGTTCCGCAACACCGGAGAGAAGCGCAAGGCAGGCGCCCGCGAGACGGTCAAGCGTAACCTGCCCCGGACGAAGGACGGGGCCTTCAGTGGATAAGATGGCGCCAGCAAGCCGGAGCGCTTCGCGGCCGGTCAGGATGATCCAAAAATATTCCCAGCTCTTGCGGCGCTCTAGCCAGTAGCGGTTGGCGTGGGGAAAGGTAAGCAGCATGGTCTCACCCGGACGAAGCACATGCAGCATGCCTGCATAATCGAGTCGTCCCTCGCCGGAAATCGTGTGCTGGATGAGCACGAAAGGCGCCGACCCACGCCTGAGGCCGTCCCAGGAATAGACCTCATTGACGCGCAACTCGTAGCCCGCGCCCGTCGCCATGCAGAAGAGCCCGACATCGCCCTTGGCCGGGGCGATGCGGCGCATGCCGTGGCCATGTTCAATCAGTTCCGACAGCACAAAATTACCCTTCCGCGCATAACCTTTCTCTACACGGTGGGATGTCGCGCGGCTAGTAATGCCGCAAAAATTGGATATGCCCTCGCGAGGAGGACCACCGCATGAGTTTCAAGGTCGCCATCATAGGCGCAGGCTCCATCGGCTTCACCAAGACGCTTGTCTCGGACCTGCTTAAGGTGCCGGAATTCGCCGACATCGAAATCGCGCTCACCGACATCAACGAACACAATCTCGATATGGTCCGTCAGATCATCGACAAGGTGGTCGCGGTGAACGAGCTGCCTGCCAGGGTCACCGCCACGGTGGACCGGCGCGCGGCGCTCGAAGGCGCGCGCTACATCATGAGCTGTGTGCGGGTGGGCGGCCTCGATGCCTTCGCCGCCGATATCGACATCCCGCTGAAATACGGTGTCGACCAATGCGTGGGCGACACGCTCTGCGCCGGCGGCATCATGTATGGCCAGCGCAACATCCCGGTCATTCTCGATTTCTGCCGGGACATTCGAGAGGTGGCGGAGTCGGGGGCTTTGTTCCTGAACTATGCCAACCCGATGGTGATGAACACTTGGGCGGCGCTGCAATACGGCCGAGTGAAGACGGTCGGTCTCTGCCACGGTGTGCAGCACGGCGCGCACCAGATCGCCCAGGTCCTTGGCGTGGAGGACGAGGAGCTCGATTACATCTGCAGCGGCATCAATCACCAGACCTGGTATATCGACCTGCGCGTGAACGGGCGGAAGATCGGCAAGGACGAGTTGATTGCCGCCTTCGAGCGCCATCCGGTCTATTCGAAGCAGGAGAAGCTGCGCATCGACGTGCTGAAACGCTTCGGCGTCTATTCGACCGAGAGCAACGGGCACCTGTCGGAATACCTGCCCTGGTATCGCAAGCGGGCCGACGAGATCGGCAAATGGATCGACACGAGCGAGTGGATCCATGGCGAGACGGGCGGGTATCTGCGCTACTGCACGGAACGGCGCAACTGGTTCGAGACCGACTTTCCAAGATTCCTGAGCGAGGCGGGAAAGCCGCTTTTGGAGCACAAGCGCACCAAGGAGCACGCGAGCCACATCATCGAGGCGCTGGAGACGGGACGCGTCTATCGCGGGCATTTCAACGTAAGGAACGGCGGCATCGTCACCAACCTGCCCGAGGACGCGATCGTCGAGAGCCCCGGCTTCGTGGACCGCTTTGGCATCAACATGGTGGAGGGCATCACGCTGCCGCTCGCCTGCGCTGCCACCTGCAATGCCTCCATTTCGGTCCAGCGGATGTCGGTGGAGGCGGCTATGACAGGCGACATCGATCTCCTGAAGCTCGCGATGCTGCACGACCCGCTGGTGGGCGCCGTCTGCACACCGGACGAGGTGTGGGCGATGGTGGACGAGATGGTGGTGGCCCAGGAGAAGTGGCTACCGCAATATGCAGATGCGATACCGGCCGCGCGGGAGCGGCTTGCGAAATCAACGGTGAAGACGCGCAACTGGCAGGGCGCGGCGCGCAAGCGCGTGCGGAGCGTGGAGGAGCTGCGGCAGCTGGCCGGCGCCCACCGGTAGGATGACCCTGAACCGCCGGTGACGCGGAGCCGTTCAGGCATGGATCCTCGGGTCAAGCCCGAGGATGACCAATGCGGGAAGGTCACCGCAAATCTCCAACGCCTGTGATTGGCGGAACAGCCTCGCCAACGTCATCCTCGGGCTTGACCCGAGGATCCATGCCTGACCATCGACACCGCTCCAGCGGTCGGCATCTTGGAGGGAGAGAACGCTGTTTTTCTGCGCAACTGCTCGTGGAGCCGGTGCGGGTGGCGCGTGCCAATTCGGGCGCACGGGTGCTGCTGACGATCAGGGTCGCCGATGTGGATGCCGTCTGCGCCGGCTTGCAGAGCCGCGGCGTTTTGAATGGCCCCGTCAGCCGCCCCCGGGGGCGGCGCACGGCCGCCTTTGCCCTTTCGGCCATGTCTGGGAAGTTGCCCAGGAGCTGAATTGATCGCCTGAACGGCTCCGTTGCAAAAAAAGCCCGGCGCGAGGCCGGGCAGTTCACCGGGAGGAAACTTGGTCAGACGGCGCGGCTCAGGCGACCTGGCGTTTGGGGCCAACGCGCGCCCATTCCGGCAGGAGATCGCCGTGGGCGGCGAGCAGGTCATCCGTCAGCGACCATATCTGATCGAGATCAAGCTCGGCCGCCGTGTGCGGATCCATCATGGCAGCGTGGTAGATGTGCTCGCGGTTCTCGGTCATGAGGGCTGCGACTGTGAGCTCCTGCACATTGATGTTGGTGCGGATCATTGCGGTGAGCTGCGGCGGCAGCTTGCCGACGACCGTCGGCTGGATGCCGTTCCAATCCACCAGGCATGGCACCTCGACGGCGCACCCTTCCGGCAGCGAGGTGACGTAGCCCTTGTTGGCGACGTTGCCGTAGATGACCGAGGGTTCGCCGGTCCAGACCGAGTTCAGGATCGAAGAGGCGTATTCGTGACTCGCCTTCACCTCGATACGCGCGGCATTGCGGTATTCCTCCGCCTGCTTGTTCCAGCGCTCGATCTGCTCCACGCACCGCTTCGGATACTCATCGAGCGGGATGCCGAATTTCTCGATCAGGTCGAGACGGTCGCGCTTGATGAACCAGGGCACGTATTCGGCGAAATGCTCCGAGCTCTCGGTGACGAAATAGCCGAGCCGCGTCAGCATCTCGTAGCGCACCTTGTTGGGGCAGCGTGGATTCCAGTGGCTGGGTTTTGGGAAGCGGCCCTCGCGATAGCCGCGGACGAGGTCCGGATAGAGATCGCGGTAGCTGCCATCCGGCATCTTCTCCTCGAAGGTGAGGTAGAAAGCCATGTGATTGATACCGCCGGCGCGGTAGCGGATCCGCTCGACCGGGATTTCCAGGTCGCGCGCGAGCTCCGACGCCGTGCCCTGTACCGAGTGGCAGAGGCCCACCTGGCGGATCGCCGGGTATTTTTCCGCGATTGCCCATGTGTTTATGGCCATGGGGTTCACGTATTGCAGCAGGATCGCCTGCGGGCAAACCTCCAGCATATCATCGCAGATCTTCCACAGATGCGGAACGGTACGGATGCCGCGCATGATGCCGCCGATGCCAAGCGTGTCGGCGATCGTCTGCCGCAGACCGTATTTCTTCGGCACCTCGAAGTCATTGACGGTGGCAGGCTGGTACCCGCCGATCTGGAAGGCGACGATGACGAAATCCGCCTTCTCGAGCGCCGCACGCTGGTCGGTATAGGTTTCGACCTTCGCCGGCACGCCGAGCGTCGAGGCCAGCTTGCCCGCAACAACGGCGCTCTCCTCCAGCCGCTGCGGATTCACATCCATGAGCGCGATGGTCGCGCCGCCCAGCGCCGGACGCTGCAGCACATCGCCGATGATGTTCTTCATGAAGACGGTCGAGCCGGCGCCGATGAATGCAATTTTTGGGTCTGCCATTTTCTTGTTCTCCTAGGCGGCAATTTCGAATGCGGCGCGGACGAGCCGGGCCGTGTAGTCGGTCTTGGGGTTTGACAGCACCTCGTTGACGGGGCCCGCTTCCACGATCTTTCCGTGCTGCATCACCATCACGCGATGGCAGAGGGCCCGCACCACCTTGAGGTCGTGCGAGATGAAGAGGTAGCTCAGGCCTTTTTCATCCTGCAGCTTGCGCAGGAGATCGATGATCTGGGCCTGGACCGAGAGGTCGAGCGCCGAAGTGGGTTCGTCAAGGAGGATGAATTCCGGTTCGAGCGCAATGGCTCGGGCGATGGCGATGCGCTGGCGCTGCCCGCCCGAGAACTCGTGCGGGAAACGGTTCAGGATTGTGTCTGCTAGCCCTGCATCGCGGAGAGCCTGGCGAACGCGGTCCACGCGCTCGCGTGTGTTGGCGCCAATCCGGTTGACGATCAGCCCTTCCTCGATGATCTGGCGTACCGACATGCGCGGATTGAGCGAAGCGAAGGGATCCTGGAAGACGACCTGCATGCGCGAGCGCAGCGGCCGCATGGCCTTGCGATCTCTGCCGTGGATCGGCTTTCCGTCGAAGAAGATCTCGCCGCCCTGGTTGTCGATGAGGCGGATGAGCGCCTGGCCGAAGGTGGTTTTTCCGCTGCCGCTCTCGCCGACGAGCCCCAGAGTCTCATGCTTCTTGAGTTTCAGGTCGAGGCTGTCGACCGCCGTCAGCGCGAAATAGTCGGGCTTGAACATGCCGCCACGCCGCAGCGTGTAGACGACTTTTACCCCGTGCCCCTCCAGCACCGTTGGCATGTTCGGCTCGAGCGGCTTGGCCGAGCCCCTGGGCTCGGCCGCGAGCAGGCGCTGGGTGTAGGCGTGTCGAGGATTGCGGAAGAGCGCCTCCGCCGCGTTGTGCTCGCGCACCACGCCATCCTGCATGACATAGACGTATTCGGAGAACTGGCGGACGATGGTGAGATCATGGGTGATCAGGATCACCGCCATCCCGTATTTGTTCTTCAGATCCTTGATGAGGTTCAGGATCTGCGCCTGAACGGTGACGTCGAGCGCCGTGGTCGGCTCGTCGGCAATCAGGATGTCCGGACGGTTGGCGAGCGCCATGGCGATCATCACGCGCTGGCGCTGCCCGCCCGAAAGCTGGTGCGGATATTGCCGGAGCCGCGCGGCGGGCTCCGGAATCTGCACCTCCTCCAGGAGCTGCCGAGCGCGCTCCATGGCTTCCTTGCGCGAGATGCGGTTGTGGAGGTGCAGGATCTCGCAGATCTGGTGTCCGATCGTATAGACCGGGTTCAGCGAGGACATGGGCTCCTGGAAGATCATGGAGATCCTCTTGCCGCGCAGCCTGCGCATCTCCCTTTCGCTCAGGGAAACGATGTCCATGCCGCCGAGCACAATCCTCGTGCCGGGGTTGATGGTGGCACGCCGCGAGAGGAGCCGCATGATGGTGCGCGCCGTGACCGACTTGCCGGAACCGCTCTCGCCAACCAGCGCGATGGTCTCTCCCTTGTGGAGCTGGAAGGAAACGTCGCGGACGGCATTCACCACCCCGCCCTCCACCTTGAAGTCGACGGCGATGTTGCGCGCATCAAGGATGAGTTCGCGGCCGTGGAGACCGAGATCGTGCCGTTCCGGCGGTGCGAAGGCGTTTTTTTCCTGAACCATCGCTCCGCTCCTCAATAGGGATCGATTGCATCGCGCAGGCCGTCGCCCAGCGCGTTGAAGGCGAAGACGGTGATCAGCACGAAGACCACGGGCGACAGGATCCACGGATAGGATCCGATCACCGAAAAGGTGTTGGTGTCCTGCAGCATGAGCCCCCAGGAGATGAGCGGCGGCTTCACCGCGAAACCGAGGAATCCGAGGAAGCTTTCGAGCAACACCACCGTGGGGATGGCGAGGGACACGGCGACGATGATGTGGGAGAGCACGTTGGGCAGGATGTGCCTGGTGATGATGCGGAAGTCGCCCGAGCCAACGGCGATCGCCGCGCGTACATAGTCGATGCGGGCAAGCGCCAGCGTCTTGGAACGCACTTCGCGGGAAAGCTGTGCCCAGCCGAGGGCGGCGAGCACGGCTATGACGAAGGCGATGAAGACGTTCGACGGCGCGGTAAGCGGGACCAGCGAGGTGAGCGCCAGATAAAGCGGCAGCTGCGGGAAGGCGAGCACGAAATCCACGAAGCGCTGCACCCAGGAATCGACCGGGCCACCCAGATAGCCGGACGTGATGCCCACCAGCGTACCGATCACAGTGGTGAGCGTCACGACAGCGAAGGCGATGAACAACGAGATGCGGGCGCCGTGGATACCGCGCGAAAGGATATCGCGGCCGAACTTGTCGGTGCCCAGAAGATGGATCGGACGCCCGTCGGTGGAGCCGAAGAAATGGCGATCGCTGGGGATTAGGCCGAAGAGCTGATAAGCATGTCCTTTGACGAAGAAGCCGACCGGCGTCGGGTCGTCAAGAATCGGCCCGGTGAGCGGCTGGAATGTAACCGGGTCGAACTCACCCGTCTCGCCAATGGGATAAATGCGGGGAATGATGCTGAAGCTGCCGTCAGGGGCCGTGAAGGAGATGACATCCGGCGGCGCGAAGGGGATATGGGTGCCCCGCGGATTCATCGGCGCGAAGAAGTCAGCGAAGATGGTGATCAGCAGGAGCAGGCTGACGAGCACCAGTCCCGTCATGCCGACAAAGGAGCGGCGGAAACGCCGCCACACCAGCGTGGAATAGCTTTGATAGGGGTCCGGAAAGCGCGTGCTGCCGGCTTCTGCGGCAGCCTGCGGCTCCGGCGCTTCGAGCACCGTGCCTGCGGAGGAAGACGGTTCAGCGATGGAGGGGAGAGCCTGCTGGGTCATGCCGCCTTCTCCCCACCCAGACGCACACGCGGATCGAGCATGGCCAGAAGCATGTCGGCGATGATGTTGCCGACGATGAGGGTGGCCGCCAGCACCAGCATGAAGGTTGCCGTCACCCAGACATCGCCGATGGCCATGGAGCCGACGATGGCGGGCCCGACCGTGGCGAGCCCGAAGACCACGGCAACCTCGATTTCGCCCGTCAGCATGTAGGGCAGCACCACGCCTTGATAGGCGACCAGCGGGTGCAGCGCATTTGGGACCGCGTGGCGCATGACGACCGCGCCTTCGGAAAGGCCCTTTGCGCGCGCCGTCTCGATATATTGGGCGTTCAGAACGTCAAGCAGGTTTCCGCGCATCACCCGCATGTTGTAAGCGAGCCCGCCGAAGGTGGCGATGAATACGACCGGCCAGATGTGCTGGACGAGATTGACGAACTTGTCCCAGCTCCAGGGCGCGCCGCCATAGCGGGCGGAGAAGAACATGCCAACTTCCGAGACGTTGAGACGGAAGACGAGGATGTAGAGGATGATGATCGCCAGCAGGAAGCGCGGGATCGTCATGCCGAGGAAGGAGATGAAGCCGAGGAGCGTATCCACCCAGCTATACTGCCGTGTGGCGGCCAGGATGCCGAGCGAGATGCCCACGAGCGAGGCAAGCAGATGGCAAGTGAGCGCCAGCGCGATGGTGGCCGGCAGGCGCTCGGCAACGACTGTAGCGACGGGCTTGTTATAATAGAAGCTGTGGCCGAAATCGAAGCGGGTAACGATCCCGTAGATCCAGTCGATGTAGCGGACGATCAGCGGATCATCGAGCCCGTGCGCCTCGCGATAAGCCTGAGCCTGCGCTTCCGCCTGCTCGACCGAGGCGCCGCCCTGGTTGATGGCCATCGCCCGGATATAGTCGGCGTAGTCGCCAGGCTTTACCTCAATGATGGCGAAAGTGACGATGCTCAGGACGAAGAGGATCGGGATCGCTCCCAGGATCCTGACGGCTAGAAATCTCAGCATGCCGCTCATCCGCTCCAAAGGGGGTCAGGGGAATCCCCTGACCCGGCTGGCATATCGGCTCAGGTGACGGGCCCTTCCCCTCCGGGCTCACCCGGCAGGGATTCGGGATGAAGCTCGTAGTCCTGCTGCCGATCCTGAGGCACGAAGACGCGCTCGCGGATGATCGAGTCCTCGGCCCAGTTGTACATGGAGATCGGCGTTCCCGCCGGGATGTTGGCGAAGCGCTTGTTGATGATGAGCGCGCCCGGATACTGGGTTAGGCCAACGGCATAAACATTCTCGGTGTAGACTTTCTGGAACTGCTTCATGATCTCGGCGCGTTCGTTCAGGTCCGGAGTGCCGACGAACTTGTTAACGAGGTCGACAAGCTCCTGCTCGAAGGGAAGCAGGTCGAGCGTGCCGTCCTTGCCGGCGCGGTGGAACTGGTGCACCTGCGGACCCGTGGGCGCGAGCTGCGCCGTCCTTTGCACAACGGTGGCGATCTCCTCCGTCTGGCGCAGAACCTGCCAGTCGAAGCGGCCGGACTGGTAGAGCGCGTCGCGGGACGGGCCCTGCTGCAGGTTGACGATGATGCGCAGTCCGAGAGGCTGCATCATGTTCACCACGCCTTCCGCCAGGTTGCGGTCGGTGTTGTAGTCCGTGTTGGCGAGGAGCGTAATCTCGATATCGCCTCCGCCGGCCGTGCCTTCGGGGAAGTTGCGGATGCCGTTGCCGTCGATGTCCTTGAGGCCAAGCCCGTCAAGCAGCGCGTTGGCCGCATCGAGATTGTACGGGTAGTAGGCGGTGGACGCTTTGTCGTAATAGGTCGTGCCGGCATAGAGCCCGCCCGGATAGATGGCCGTGAAGGGTCCGCGCACCAGCGATTCGCCCAGCCGCTGCCGGTCGATCGCCATGGTGACCGCCTTGCGGAAATCGAGCTGGCGGTTGAGTTCGCGCACGGCCTGGCCGCGCTCATCCGGCTCACCCCAGCCATTGGCCGACATGTTCATCTGCAGCGCATAGCCGATGGTGCGCGGCCCGAACTGCAGCCGTGCAGGGGCGGACTCTTCGGCGCCGCGGCGCAGCGCCTCGACGAAGCTCTCCGGCTGCTCCAGGTTGGAGAAATCACCGGAACCGGCCACCGCTTGGACGTCGCGGTCGGCCCAAGTGGACAGCCGGTAGTGCACCTCGTTGAGGTAGGGAAGCTGGTTCCCCTGCTCGTCGACCTTCCAGTAGTAGGGGTTGCGGCGCAGCACAATGATGTCGTCCGGCCGGTATTCCACCGGCACCCACGCGCCCATGACCGGCCAGTTCATGAAATCCGGCGGGAAGGCGTTCTTGTATTCGTCATAGGTCATGTCCGGATTGTATTTGGGATGCTTCGGCTTCAGGAGGTGTGAAGGACCCGGACAGAAGGTGCCGTATGCCATTGAGTAGAGATATTCGGTGGGCTTCGGCTTGGTGAATGTCCACCGGATCGTGTAATCGTCCACCTTTTCGAGCGTCGTTCCCTCGCCGAATGTGGCGGGTGATGCGCCATTCAGCGGCGTAACATTGGGATCGACGACATTGTCTTCCCAGTAGAACATCACATCTTCGGCGTCGAACGGGTCGCCGTCCGACCATTTCGCCCCTTCGATCAGGTGCATGGTGAGTTGCAGCCCGTCGTCGGACCATTCCCAGCTCTTGGCGAGGTTTGGCATTGGCTGCAACTCTTCCGCCTTCACCTGGAAGAGCGGCCCGGTGCGCGTAAGGCATTCCATCATGCCGATGTCGATGCCGCCCCAGCCCTGCGTCTGGCCGGCAAGATAGTTCCAGCCCTCGGGCCGGCCGCCGATCACGTGCCGCATGACATCGCCATAGACACCAACGCCATCGGGCATGTTGGCGATCTTGTATACCAGCGGCTCCTTGGGCAGCCGGTCCTTGACCGGCGGGAGCTTGCCCGTCTCGACAAACTTCTTCGTCACCCATTCGGGTTCGCGATACTCGGGCAGCGCCTTGAATTCGAGGATATCGGAGATGCCGACGAAGACCGGCTCGCTCTGCGCCGGAAACTCCGGCGGATCGGGCGGCGTCGTCGGCGCCACCGTTTGTGCCAGCACCGAATATGCGGAAACGCCCAACAGAAGACCTGCCCCGCTGAGAGCAATCAGCTTGCTGTTCATGTATCCTCCCTTTCGCTCAAACCGGTCTCCCGGAACTTTCGTCCAGGCACAACCGCGTGCACCTTGACGGTATCCCTTGCGCTTCCACACGCAATCCGGTTTTCTAAGCACCCGTTCCGGGATTTAAAGATCGAGTTGCGAGATGGCGGTGATTGCTGAGAGCGGGCCGGAGAAGGGGAAGACGGTGCGAAAGCCGGGCGCGCCGCGACCGGTGCCGCGTCCCGACCGGACCTTTTACGCCAAGACCAAGGCCTTTGGCAGGTTCGGAATCCGCTGGTTCGACCCGAAGCTCATGCCCGAGCAGCACTGGCACGGGCACGTCGAGTTCAACTGGTTCACCGAGGGGGGCATGACCTACCGCTTCGACGGCCGGCTGGTGGAAATTCCCGCACAGCGCCTGGTGATGTTCTGGGCGGGCATCCCCCATCAGACGGTTCATATCGATCACGGCCCCAGCGGCAATGCGCGCCAGTGCAACGTGTATCTCCCGCTCGACACGTTCCTGCATATGCCGCATCTGGGAGAACTGACGGAAGCAATGATCGGCGGCGGGATCGTGATGCTGCCAGAAGATGCAGTGGACGATGCGATCCTGGAACGCTGGTACCAGGACTATCGCAGCGGCAATGCCGAACGCGCCGACATCCTGAAATCCGAGATCGCAAACATGCTGCGCCGCACCGCGCTTGTGGGCTGGGAGGAACTCCTGCCGCCCTGGATCGAGACGGTGAGCCCCTCGATGCGCGGAGCCTCACCACTGCGCTATGTGGTGGCCATGGTGCGTCACATCCTGGAAAATCTCTCGGAGCCGCTCAGCGCGCGCGACTTGGCTCGCGTGGTGGGGCTCCACCCGAACTACGCCCTAAACCTGTTCACCCGGGTCATGCGCATTCCCATCCGCCGCTTCATCATCCGCATGCGGCTGATCCGGGCGCGTGCTCTGCTCTTCGAGGGCAATGTATCCATAGCCAACGCGGCGTTTCAGTCAGGCTTTGCCTCGCTCAGCCAGTTCTATGCGCATTTCCGCGCGGCTTACGGCATAACACCGCTTGAGATGCGGCAGAACCTGCTGGCCAGCAGCAAGGATGCTGGAAGGACGGGAGAAGAATGAGCTCAACCCACTGTCTTAGGAAGGCGTCCGCCGGCTCAAGGCCGGCAGCTGAAACAAAAAACGAGTCGACACCCCGCCAAAAGCTGCGGCGCCGGCGCGACGGTCCGCCGGCCGACTGCCCACAACCTCAGACCCACTCGCCTTGGCGGAACACGGGCACGCGGCTTCCGTCCACACGAACGCCGTCGATATCGATAGTGTTCGAGCCGATCATCCAGTCGATATGGATGAGGCTCTTGTTGCCGCCTTGCGCGGCGATTTGCTCGGGCGTGAGCTTGTCGCCGTCGACGAGGCATTTCGAATAGCACTGACCGAGCGCGATATGGCAGGACGCGTTCTCGTCGAAGAGCGTGTTGAAATAAAGAATGCCGCTCTTCGAGATTGGCGAGGAATGCGGCACCAGGGCAACTTCACCGAGACGGCGCGCGCCCTCATCCGTATCCAGCACCTTGTTCAGAACTTCCTCGCCGCGCGCCGCTTTGGCCTCGACGATCCGGCCCGCCTCAAAGCGCACCGCAATCCCGTCAATGAGAGTGCCCTGGTAGGAGAGCGGCTTGGTGCTCACCACATGCCCTTCGACCCGCAGCGCGTGTGGCGTCGTGAAAACCTCCTCGGTCGGAATATTGGGGTTGCAGAGAATACCATTCTTGGCCGTCGAGGCACCGCCCTGCCACTGATGGCCGTCCGCAAGGCCAATTGTCAGATCCGTCCCCGGGCCGGAGAAGTGCAGCGCCTGGAATCGCTCGCCATTGAGCCACTCCGTCCTTCTGTGCAGCGCCTCGTTGTGCGCCGCCCATGCGGAGATCGGATCATCGCCGTCCACCCGCGAGGCCGCGAAAATCGCCTCGGCCAGCTTGGCTATGGCGACGCTCTCCTCATCGTCAGGAAAGACCTGCCTTGCCCATGAGGCGCCTGGATAGGCGATGATGTTCCAATTGATGTCGAAGCCGGCGATCTTCTCGAGCGCGGGTTGATAGGCGATCGACTTGGCTTTATTGGCGCGCGCGACCTTGTCCGGATCTTCGCCGGAAAGAAGCATCGGATTGTCGCCCACAACGGCGAGGCGAGCCGTGTTGGCCGAAAAGGCCTTCCCCATCCCCTCGTAGAGCCAGACCGGCGCACGGTCGAAGCTCAGATCCGGGCCGGACCGGAAGCGGGTCAGCGTGATCTCCTCATCCGCGAGGAGGGGCGTGACGAGGCCCGCGCCAGCTTTGTAGGCGTGCTCGGCGATACGGCGCACCAGCGGCAGTGCGGCGACGGGCGCCGTGAGGAGAAGGTCCTGCCCCGGCTGCAATCTCAGCCCGACTTTAATGGCCACCTCGGCCAGCCTGTCGAGCTTCACCGGGTCGACGCTTGTGATGCTGTTCTGCGGATGGATCGTCATGAGTTCGAACTCGCGCATGGCACTTGTGGATGATCTGGTGTTTGCTTCACAAAACGGCGATGGGCAAGCCACAACCAACGCATATGTCCATTCTCCTGACGCTTGTTCTCACGCCCTTGAGCCATCCCGGCGAAGGCTGAACTCCTCCGCGTCAAGGAGGTTTGCGCCGCCTGCTTTGACCCAGTCGCTCCTCTCATCCCCCGAGCCGTCGTCTGCACCATCGAAGACCGGGGCCATGTTTCCTTCCAGCAGGCTTTCCTTACCAAGCAGGCCGGCATCCTCCAACGCCTCAATATTGGGCAGGTCGCGCAGCGAATCGAACCCGAACTCGGATAGGAATGCCTTGGTCGTCACATAGGTGTAGGGCGCACCGGGTTGGGGGCTGCGCGGACCGGCAGCGATAAAGCCGAGCGCACGCAGCGAGCCGATCAGGTCGCGGCTCACCTCCCGGCCGAAAAACTGGCCGAGCTCAGCTCGGGTTATCGGCTGGTAGTAGGCGATACACATCAGGACGAGCGCTTCGGAGGGTGAAAGCGGCTGCGCGTCGCCGCCGTTTCCCGTCGCGGCGCGGATGACATCGCGATAGGCCTTCTTGGTGCGATGCTGCCAGCCGCCGGCAACCGCTACCAGCTCGTAGGGGCGGTCGCGCAGTTCGCCGCGGATATCCTCGATGAGCAGGTCTATGCTGCAGTTCCTGCCCACCACCCGCGCCAGCGCCTCGCGCTGGACCGGCTCCGGCGAGGCAAAGATCACGGCCTCCACCCGCGCCATCCATTCGCGCCAGCGCAGGTCTGGCGGCAGCTGCTCGAGTTCCCTGTCGACCAGCCCCGACTCAGCTTCGCGCGCCATCGTCACAGCCCGTAGATGCGGAAGGTGGGGCGGCCGGAGAGTTCGCGCACGGCACCGAATGCGCTCAGCCGCTCGAACAGGCGGCGCGCGGCAAAGCGCGACAGTTTCGCGGTCTTGAGTGAGCCGGAGACGGAATCGTCCTCGAGCAGCATGCGGACGGCGTCCCCCGCGCCTCTGGCACGCAGCTTCGGCGCGACGGCGGCCAGCCGCTCGGCACGGCGTGCCATCTCAGCGCCGAGCCGGCACGCATCCGCCGCGCCCTGCGCCAGGCCGAGACAGACGGCCCTCGCGAACCCCTCCGCTCCCGGCCGGATCCACTGACGCCGCGGCGCACCGGCGCGGAATGCCGAAGAATGCATCTGCGCCGCAAGGAGCGGAACCGCCCGCGGCCAGCCGAGGCACCGTGCGACCAGAAGATCGGCAAGCCACCAGCCGAGTGGGCCGGCATCGGAGCGGAGCGCATGTATCTCGGCCATGATGGCGGCGGCGGCGAACGGAGCACCCCTCTCCTCGGCGGCAAGCGTCGCGATCCTGTCTGTCAGGGCGGCTAGATCGGCACCCCACCGGATGCCCAGCAGTTCTGCTACGTCCGGGAGGCGTTCGGCACCGATCTCCGGTGGGGTCGCCGCAAGGTGCCGCCACGCCTGCAAAAAGCCGCCGCCGGGGCCAAGCTGAAAGACCTCGCCACTTGGCTTCCGCAGCGCCCAGAGATCGCGCAACGCCGCTTCATCCTCCCTCCGCCCCGCGATACGCGCCGCTGCGGCAGCGCATTTCAGGGCAAGCCGATGCCGCCAGGCACCGGCCCAGGCCGGCTGGCTGCGGATGATCAAGTCGAGGCAAGTCAGGGCCGCGCCGGCAATGAAGGCCGCCTGCGCTTCGTCGGTCACCGCTTCGGTTCCCGCCGCCCAGGCAGGCACGGACGGCAGCAGTGCGGCTGGGGTGAGGGCAGGAAACCGAATCGCGTCCATGCTCCGAACCTAACACTTCCTGTGCGCTTTTCATCATGATCTCTGGTGCAATCCGCACCGGGCGTCGTGGTGTAGGAATGTCCGATAAGATTGTTATTATCGGACGCGCTGTGCTTCATGTAAGAAACGGCCGTTCTCGTGCAGCGGAGCCGCGCAACAGATGCTCAGCGGCGCGCGCTCTCGATAGGGGCTGTCAGAAGTTCTGGTTGCGCACGGCGACAGGTAGAATGCCGATTCGAGAGGCGATATCCGCAATGGTGCTGGACATCAAAGATCGACTTGTGGTGGCTTTGCCCCAGTGTTCGCAGAGTCGCTCCCGCGGAAAGGCGAAGAGTTCGCCGGAGCCGACCTTTACGCCGCGCCGATGAGCCAGAGCGAGCCGAAGTCACCGATCGTCAGCGCGCAGGATGACCTGCCTGACGTCGTCGAGCTTATCGCGGAAATGGGGCGCGCACCTCCGCCCTCCTCCCCTCCCCTACCGGCACATCTGGAAAAGCTTGCCCATCGTGCCCGCGATTATGTAGAGGCGGCGAGCTCGGCCAACACACGCCGCGCGTATAGTTCGGACTGGCGTCACTTCACGGGCTGGTGCCGCCGGCAGAATCTCCCCCATCTCTCGCCAGATCCGCAGGTGGTCGGGCTCTACATCACTGCCTGCGCTTCGGGAGACGCAACAGCGAACCGGAAGCCGAATTCGGTCGCTACCATCGAGCGGCGCCTTTCGGCGCTGAGCTGGAGCTATGCGCAGCGCGGCCAGCCCCTCGACCGCAGGGACCGCCACATTGCCACCGTGCTTGCCGGCATCCGCAATTCTCATGCCCGGCCGCCTAGGCAAAAGGAGGCCATCCTCCCGGAGGACCTCCGTGCGATGCTGGAGACGCTCGAGCGCGGGACGCTGCGCGGCCTGCGCGATCGAGCCATGCTGCTATTGGGCTTCGCAGGAGGGCTGCGGCGTTCGGAGATCGTCGGCCTCGATGCCGGACCGGACCAGACGGAGGACGGGTGCGGCTGGGCCGAGATCTTCAAGGACGGGGTACTGATCACATTGCGCGGCAAGACCGGGTGGCGCGAAGTCGAGGTCGGGCGTGGTTCGTCCGACGCCACCTGCCCGGTCGTCACGCTTGAGACCTGGCTCAAACTCGCTCGCATCGCGCATGGGGCCGCTGTTCCGCCGCGTGACCGGCGAAGGAAAGGGTGTCGGTTCCCGCCGGCTGGCCGACAAGCAGGTCGCCCGCCTGGTCAAAAGTGCCGCATTGGCTGCCGGGGTACGGGGCGACCTTCCCGAAGGAGAGCGGTCAGGAAGATTTTCCGGCCATTCCCTGCGTGCCGGCCTTGCGTCCTCGGCGGAGGTTGACGAGCGTTATGTTCAAAGGCAGCTCGGCCATGCCAGCGCGGAGATGACCCGTAAATACCAGCGCCGGCGCGACCGTTTCCGTGTCAATCTCACCAAGGCCGCAGGCCTCTGACGGGCGGCAAAAGGCCCCCTCCCCTGCCGCTATATGCCGAACAGGCGCCGATCCCAGAAGACGGGCGCGTGCAGGCTTGCCTCGATGGCAGGGAATTCCGGATGAGCTGGATTGATCAGCACATTGCGATCAAGTCGCGCAACGACGCTTGGCACCATGAGAACCGCGCTGCGTTTCTCAAGGCACCAGCCCTCGCCGAAGGTCTTGCTGACGGTCGCGGGCATGCTGTCCCAGCCCGGCAGGGCCGGTGGCGAGAAGATCTCGTAAGTCAGCCCGCGCGGAATGGTGATCTCGATATAGTGCTGATTGGGCGGCAAGCGACCGCTACCGTGCACGAGCTTCTCGAGCAGGGCGGTCGAGTAGTGCTCGCTTGCATAGATGACGGGGCTGCCGGAAGTGTTCCACCGTCCTGGGGCGATGGTGGAGCCGGTCGCGTCAAAAATGGGATAAGCTCCGTCCGGGTCACCAATGCGAAAGCACGACAGCGTGCGATCGAGAATCTGCGCCGTCACGCGGCGCTGCCATATTTCAGGCTGCCCAGGATATCGATGACCAGCTCCGCGCCGAATTCATTCTGAATCACGACGTCGACCGGCCGCCTGTCCTCGATCATCGGATGCGGCCGAAACAGGAAATCGCGCGCATCGTCTTCGCTCCGCCAGACGTCGAGGGCAAGACTCCAGACCCGAGCCACGCGCGCCAGCCGCGTTCCCTCCTCCGACGAGAGGCGGCGGGCGGACTTCCGGCGCTCATAGGTCGCCTTGGGGACCAGTCGATACTTGAACTGAGCATCACCAGGCGCGAGGAGCTGCGCGATGCGATCGAGCGCCTCAATGGGCAGGCCGTGCTCGATCCGGTTGATGAGCCCGAACGGCGACCGGGCCGCCACCTCCTTGGACGGAAGGCCCAACACATCCGCGACATTTGCAACAGCCAGCATCACTGCCTCCATTCACCTGAGCCCAAATATAGCCTCACATGAGGCGGGCAACAAGTCCCGACCCTCGGTTCGCGCTCAGCCCATCCACCTCCCTCACCCGGTCTTTCGCGAATTTCCACCGCTGGCCTTCAGCGCGGCCATCAACATGGGCCCGACAGAGAATTCACCTGCCCTCGCCTTCTCCGTCAGCGCCCGCAGATATCCGCCCGCCGAATTGATATGCTGCGCCCGCTGCAGGATGCAGGCAATGACGATCGAGGTTGTTTCCCGCCCCATGACGAGGCAGGCATCTCCGTAGGCTGACGGAGACACACCCAGATAGCCCCTGACCTGAGCGGCGGTCTCCATCAGGTCGCGCCAATTGGCTATACCGTCAACGGCGTAGTCGAGGATCTCCGGGCAAGCCTTCAGCACCAGCCCTAGCGGATAGGTTTTCGCCGGCTCGGCTCCCGCAGGATTTGGCTCGGCCGCCCCGCTTTTCTCCAAAGCAGGTTCAAATTCAAGGATGCATTCGGTGTTTGAATTAGAATGCTGCCGCTCGCTTTGGGACTCATTGCCGCTCGGATTCGTAAAATTCATCTGCCTTTCCAGCAGGATGTCCACCTCCTCGCGCAAGCCTGCGAGATCGGCCACGACCGGCTCCAGCTCCGCAACGGAGGCGCGGCGCGGAATAGCCTCGACTATGGTCCGGAACCGCCCCCAGAGACCGCCCCAGTCGCCCGGCACATGTTCCTCGACGGCCGCCTCGATGAGCTTCTGGATGTCCCTGCGGTAGAGCGTGATGCGTTCGCGCATGAGTTTCAGCGCCCTGTTGTCGGCGCGAACGCGCTCAGCGGCCGCCTGGAACTCGTCCGCCCGCGCCAGTAACGGGGCAAGCGAGAACCCAAAGGCCTCCTCGACCTCCCCTCCCCTCCCCTTGCGGGCGTACCGCTTCCCGTTGGGGCTATCGCGACGGATGATCAGGCCGCAATCCACGAGAGCCGCCAGGTGCCGCCTGAGCGTGGAATCCGGCATACCGTGAGCCCTGAGCGAAAGCTGCACATTCGAGGGAAACACGATCAGCCCGTTTTCCTCGCTGAGATCATTGTCCGGATAGAACGACAGCAGCGCGCTGAGCACCGCCAGCGCACGATCTCCGACGCCCACAAGCCCCTTGGCCTCGCAGAGGTTGCGGTAGAGCTGCCACTTGTCGACGGCGCGCCCTGCAGGGATTTCCCGCGCCTCCTTCTGCGCCGCCAAGATGGCAAGCGCCATCGGCCGCCGCCCGAAGGGCGTCGTCGCAATTCCCGTCTCCATTTCTCTTCACCCTTTCATCGGGCAAAAGAAATCTGCTCGCCGAATCGACGCTTAGGACTCTTGACAGTGATTCGCGGAAATGAGATTCTCTGTGTTGCTAGCTACAGAGAAGGGCTTCCGCGACGGCGACGTTCGGGGGCCTTTTTCTTTTGCGGTTGATCTACTCCTGCTTCAAACCTCGTTGTGTCTGCCAATCAGCATAGAGTTCGTCCAGCCGATCGGCGAGATACCCTCCGAACCCGTCCTGCGAGGTCAGCGACAAGGAGAGCGTCTTTCCGTTGTCCTTGATCTTCGCCGCCGTCGCCCCGTTCTTTGGCTTCCATTCCTTCAGGGTGCTTGCCGGCCGCGCTTTCTGCGAGACGGCGGCAAGAACCAGCATGAAACGTTCATCGGAATCCAGGCTCCTGAACCTGTCTGTCCGAACTGCTTCTCTTGCCGTTTTCAGCGGCCTCTCGCCCGCCAGCTTTTCCGCCAAGTCCAGCCAGCGGCGCCTGCCGGTGGCGGGAGCAGCGCCGATTGCTTTCACCAGGTCGTCCGGCACGCTCTTGGCGACCGACAGCAGCTTCGACAATTCTGTCTTGTCGGTAGACAAGGCCTGCATGATGACGCTTCGCGCAAAGCCTCTTGCCTCGAGGCTAGAGGCAAAAACCGCTCTCTCGATATAGGAGAGGTCCCGTCTCGCGGTATTTTCGATGCCTTGTGCGATGACGAGTTCGTCGTCTGTCAAGGGACGGACGACCGCCCTCACCTTTCGATTCAGAAGCCTTACTGCCTGCAGCCTCCTATGGCCGTAGGCGACCTGATAGCGGCCTTCGAACCGCGGATGCTGCCGGACCAGGATAGGCACTTCCTGCCCGTTGGCCTCGATGGATTTCACCAGATCGTCGTCTTCCAGCACCTCGCCTTCGAGGCGATCGCGCACAATGGAACTGTCGATAAGCGCGGGATCGAGCTCGACGACCTTTTCGCCCGACTTGAGCGCCTCCTGAAGCTCCCTTGCCTGCTGATCCATGCGGTCAAGCGCCAGCCCCATCGTGCGGACGGGGCCCGCCAGGACACGCCCCTCCCGCTCCTGATCCGCAAAGTTGGCCGCGGCCAACTCGCGGCTTGTCTCAGCGAAAATGCCGGACAACTTCTCCCGCCTGCTCATGTGCGGCCCCATACCTGCTTGATGTTCGCGAGTATCTCGCCATTGACCGCATCCAGCGACTCGAGCGCCCTGTCATAGGTCGAACGGCGGACCTGCCCCCGCTCGATCTCATAGAGCGTCTGCTTCGTCAGGCCCGCGTCGGCGATCGCAGTCGATTTCAGGACGGTCGCGGCAAGCACCTCGCCGCCGAACATGCTCCGAAGCAGGGCTACGATCTGCGCCTGCGGTCCGTCGTGGGGCTCGTGCCTGGTGACCACATATCGGATGAAGTCGTGATTGAGATCGCCGCCGGCCTTTCGGACCACGGCCATCAGATCCGAGGTCATCAGCAGGAACTGCGACATCGAGGCGACATCCACCATTTGCGGGTGGATGGTGATCAGGAGCGACGTTGCCGCGCAGACAGCCCCGAGCGTCAGGTAGCCGAGCTGCGGCGGACAGTCGATCACCACGATGTCGTAGTCGGCATCCACCTCGGCAAGAGCGATGCCGACTCGCCTAAAGAAGATGTCACTCTGCCCCATGCGCCGTTCGACGAGCGCCCGCGGCGTCTCGTGTTCGAACTCCATCAGCTCCAGATTTCCGGGAACGAGGTCGAGCCCGGCGAAATAGGTCTTGCGGATGATCTCCCTGAGCGGCCGCCTTCTTTCGTCATAGCGGATGGCGCCGTAGAGAGTGTCTCCCTCCGAAAGATCGAATTCGGGCTGCACCCCCAGCATCGAGGAGAGGGATGCCTGGGGGTCCAGATCGACGGCCAGCACCCGATACCCTTGCAGGGCCAGATACTGCGCCAGGTATATGGATGTGGTCGTCTTCGCCGATCCGCCCTTGAAGTTGGCTACCGCGATGGTCTGAAGCTTCTCGCCGCGCCGCCTCCAAGGCAGGAAGTTCAAGGTGTCCCTCGGCTTCGAGGCTGCTAGGAAGTGGCGGAGCTCGTTGACTTGTTCCAAAGTGTAGGAACGCCGACCGGTCGCGGAAACTTCCGGCGCGGGGCCTTTCCCATCAATCGACAGCTGGCGGAGATACCCGTCCGATACGCCGACCAGCTGAGCTGCTTCGCCCGACGTGAACGTCTTCATGCTCTTCGTCGAGGATGGTGGGAAAAGCCTCTCGCGCAGCATTTGCAGCTGTTTGGAAAGCTGCCTAGCATGCTGCGAGATTCGCGCATCCGAGGAAATTGCTGTCGAGACGTCTTGTTTCTGCAACATCGATTTTTCCTTTCGATGCGCTTTTTAGCCCAGCTATGTTTAAAAAGCGTATCGATGATGACATGATTCGCTAACCATTGCCAACGAGCGGCCCGCAGCGGTCGGCTTTGCCGGACCCATCGCCTTCCACCCACGTGATCGGGCCCCGGACCTGTGAGTCAGAGCTTTGCGGTTATTCCGCCGGTTCGGATGATGGAGTTGGCCGCGGCCAACTCGTCCGAAGGGACAGCTTCACCCGGCAGACGTGGTTGTCACGAGGGGAGGGGAGGGCGCGAGACTTGCCTGCGGAGCTCGCGTTGCTTGCTCCAGCTCGACCGACTGGCAGACTCCTCTCTCTGTAAGTTGACATGAGCAGTCACCTTTACTATCAGTGCCGTCCGGCAGCCACGCCCCTGCATCGGGCGAAGCAACCTCAGAACAAATCAGTTGCTTGCAGGGGTTTTCTTTCCCATGGCTGTCCGTCCGCGTTGCCGTCGGCTCAAGCTCGTCCTTCTGGCTGCATCCGCGCTCTCCTACCCGATGGGACCCGTTCTGGCCCAGGAGGCACCGACGCGCCTCGAGCGCCTCGAGGTGGAGGCTGAGAGCGACGACATCCTGGTGCAGGACGGCTATGTCGCCAGGCAGGATCGCGTCGGGACCAAGGTGGACACGCCGATCGCGGACATTCCGCAGGCGATCTCGGTAGTGACACAGGACCAGATCGAGGACCAAAAGCCGCGCACGCTTAACGAGACCCTCGGCTATACCGCAAGCGCCAATCCCAACAGCTTCGGTTTCGACAGCCGGTACGACGCCTTCTATCTCCGCGGCTTCCCTGCCCACTACAACGGCTTGTTCCGGGACGGCCTGCGTCAGTACAACGGCCCGTCCGCATGGTTCCGGACTGAGCCCTACGGGATCGAGGGTCTCACCGTCCTGAAGGGGCCAGCCTCCTCGCTCTACGGGATCAGCGGCCCCGGAGGCATCGTCAATCTTGTCACCAAGCGGCCGAAGGACGAGCAGTTCCGCGAGGTCGAGTTGCTGTTCGGCGAAAACGACCGCTACCAGACGGCGTTCGACCTCTCGGGGCCGGTCAATGAAGATGGCACCTTGTTGTACCGCCTGACCGGCTTGGGCCGTCTGTCCGAGACGGAGCTTCCGGGCTATCCCGACGACAAGCTCTATCTGGCGCCGGCATTCACTTGGCAACCGGATGAGGACACCAAGCTGACGGTGCTCGGGGAGGTGTCCCGCGCGGTCACCGGCGGCACCGCGTTTTTCTACAATCCGGCCTACGGTCAGGTATCGAACATCTATGAAGGCGATCCGGCCTGGAACGACTTCACCGGCCAACAGGCCCGTATCGGATACGAGTTTGAGCACCGCTTCAACGATCTGCTCACGGTCCGCCAGAACCTTCGCTTCAGCACGGTAGATGCCGACCTTGAATATAGCGGGCACTATCCCGCCGATCCGGCAGACCCCGACCTGCTCGCCCGCTATTGGGGACACTATAAGGAGGACATGAGGAACTTCGTCATGGACAACATGGCGCAGTTCGAGTTCGACACTGGGCCTGTCAGCCACGTGGCGGTCGCCGGGATCGACTACGGCTGGTCGGACTACGAGGCTCACAACGGGGTCTCCTACACCTCCGTCGATGACGCCGCTGCAATGCCGCTGTCCTTTTCCGGCAGCCAGACCATGCATCAGGCAGGTATCTACCTGCATGACCAGATGCAGTGGAATGGCTTTACCCTGTTCGCCAGCGGCCGCTACGATTGGGCCGACAGCCGGAGCACCGATCATCTATTCACTGAGCACGATCAGACCGATGAGGCGTTTTCCGGCCGCATAGCCCTGTCTTACAGAACCGAGTGGGGCATCATACCTTATGCGAGCTATTCCACCTCGTTCTCGCCCAATATCGGCTTCGTCTATGACGGTGTAACCAACGAAAGGCGGGTGGCGCGGCCCACCAGAGGCGAACAGATCGAGGTCGGCGCGAAATACGAGATCCCCGACTACGACGCGACTTTCGGCGCGGCCGTCTTCAATATCGATCAGACGGACGGCGTCGTTTTCGACGGCACCTTTGACGATGCCGGCAACCAGCGGCAGCGCCAGCTCGACCTGAACGCCCGGGGTTTGGAACTGGAGGCTGCCGCTTCCTTCGACAACGGCTTCGGCCTCATCGCCTCCTACACCTATATGCGCATGAAGATCGAGAAAGGCGCGCCTGGAACAGAAGGCAATGAACTCTCCTCCACGCCCAATCACATTTTCTCGCTCTGGGGCCACTACACGTTCCAGTCCGGCGCGCTGGCGGGTCTCGGGCTCGGCGCCGGCCTCCGCTATGTCGGCGAAAGCTACGGCGACGACCTGAATTCGTTCGAGAACGACGACCGCATCTTCGTCGACGCAGCACTGTCCTACGATTTCGGCGCGAACCATCCGAACCTCGACGGCCTCATGCTGCAGGTCAACGCGAAGAACCTCTTCGATGAGCGCAAGCCGATCTGCACGGCTGGCAACTGCTACTGGGACGAGGGCCGCTCGGTCTTCGGCAGCCTGCGTTACAGGTTCTGAACCGATGGCCAGGAACCTTGCCGCCTTGCCGTCGCCCTCCGCCGTCGTGCTGGCGGTGGGCGGCCTCTATGTGGCGCAGAGTGTCATCGGCGGCGTCACCTGGGCAGGCCTGCCGGCGGTCCTGCGCGACCGGGGATTGCCGCTCGACAGCGTGGGCCTGCTGTCTCTCATCGCCTTGCCCTGGGCGCTGAAATTCCTCTGGGCACCCATGGTGGAGCGTTACCGGCTGCCGCCAGTCGGCCGCAACCGGTCGGGCATGATCGTCATGGCCGGTGGCGGGCTTTCCATCCTTGGCTTCGGCATCGTCGGCGCGCTCGGCCCGGAATCGCTCGGTCCGGTCCTCGCCTGCCTCACGGTCATCGCCTTTGCCGCCGCCACCGTCGATATCGCCTGCGACGGCTATGCGGTCGAGAGCCTGCCCCGCGAACAGCACGGCTGGGTCAATGCCGCCCAGGTGGGCGGGGCCTATCTCGGCGCAGCGATCGGCGGGGGACTCTTTCTCGTCCTTGCCGCCGCCTATGGCTGGGCCGTCGCGGTCTGGGCCATGGCCGCGCTTCTTGCCTTCCTTGGAATACCTTTCCTCCTGACCCGGGGCAGGGGAGGGGCCTATGAGCAGCGTTCGCACGTCCCGTCGCTGGCTTCCGCCCTGCGCCGGCCCGAGATCCGCCGCGGCCTCCTGGTGGCCGCCCTCTACGTGCTGGCCCAGAAAACGGCTATGATGATGGTAGGGCCGTTCCTCATCGACGCGGGGCTTGACCTTGCGACCGTAGGGTTGGTGAACGGTGTTGGCAGCATGGTCGTCGGACCGGCGGCGGCACTCGCCGGAGGCGCACTGGTCCGGGCGTTCGGCGCCCGCCCAGTCCTGCTCACGGCGCTGCTGCTGCAGGCTGCGGCACTCTTCTTCTTCGCCGCGCGCGAAGCCTATCCCGCACTACCGAGCTGGGCACTCGTCGCCGTCGCGGTCGCCGGCTCCTCCGGAACCATGGCGCTTGGCTTTGTGGCACTTTATGCCCAGTTCATGCACTGGTCCGACCCGCGCCAGGGCGGCGTCGATTTCACCCTGTTCCAGTCCGTGGACGCGCTTGTGAGCATGGCGGCAGGCGTCGCGGCGGGTTACGCAGCGCAGCACCTCGGCTATGGCCTCTTCTTTGCCGGCGCGGGGCTGGTCGCGGTGGCCGCGGCGCCGGCAATCGCCATCGCCTCCGGCCGCGGGGCTACAGACGGCGCAAGGTCCTTGCCGCAAACTCCTCCGGCCATACCCATATCCGTCGGAGAAGGCCGGTGAACGCAAATCTCACTTTGCGTGCGCAAACTGCGATCTCCCTGGCCAATCCGTCCGAGGTGATGGCAAGGCTGCGCGACCATTTCATCGAACACGGCACCGTGTCCGGTACCGACGACAACTGGAGGGTCGTCTTCGACATAGGCGTGGCGGAGGCGCTCGCCGGCGAGGGCGCGATCCGTTTCAGCGTCGCAGCCGCCGATGCGACCTCGCTCGCTTACCTGCAATGGGGCGTGGCCGAGCATGTCAGCGAATTCGCACCCGGCGAGACGCCCGAGATCGTCTGGGCCGGCGGCGCGCAGCCCGGCGCGCCGCTACCCTATTTCCGAGAGATGCGGGTCTTGCGCGCAACGCAGATCACGCCGCGCATTCGCCGCATGACGCTAAAGGGCAGCGATCTCGAGCGCTTCAGCCATGGCGGCCTGCATGTGCGCCTGTTGCTTTCGCCTGAAAAGGGTGTGAAGCCGGTCTGGCCGGTGATGGCCGCCGACGGCCGCCAGGCGTGGCCCGACGGGCCACGGCCGGTCGCCCGTGTTTACACCATCCGCTGCATCGATGTGGATGCGGGCGAGGTGGACATCGATTTTGTGCTCCACGAAGGCCATGAGACGCCCGGCGCCAGCTTCGCGCGCGAGGCCGATCTGGGAGATGTGGTGGGCATGATCGGACCCGGCGGGGGCGAGCTGCGCGAGGCCGACCGCTACCTGCTCGCCGGCGACGAAACAGCGCTTCCGGCGATCGGGCGCATGCTCGAGGAAATGCCTCCGGGCAAGAAGGTAATCGCATTGATCGAGATCGCCGACAATGCCGAGCGGCAGGAGCTTCAAACCCAGGCGGATCTCGACCTGCGCTGGCTCCCGCGCGACGGCCAGGCGGCTGGCACAACGACCCTGCTCGCCGACGCGGTTAAGGCGCTCGACCTTCCCGGCGATGATTCCCTGTTTGTCTGGACAGGATGTGAACACACCGCCGCCCGGGAGATCCGCACTTATTTGCGCAGGGATTGCGGGCTGCCGCGCCGGAGCAATCTGGTCGCTGCCTATTGGCGGCGGGGGGTGGCCGGCGAGGTGGAAGAACACGACTGAAGCTGCCCCGGAGCGGGCAGGGGAGGGCAGACCGTCGTAACCAGCTTCAAGCGGCGTGCGCCCAGCCCTCCCGAATATGTCGATAGCCCTCCCGATAGACCGCTTCCTGGCTTTCGGCGAAGTCCCGCCACACTTTGGTGGCCGCTGCGAGTTCCTTGAGCGACCGCCCGAACGCTTCGATGGTGAGCCAGCCGTCATAGCCGCTCCCGCGGATCGCTGCGAAGGTTTCTTGCCAGGGGATGTTGCCGCGCCCCGGCACACCGCGGTCATTCTCGGAGATATGGACATGAACGATGTTGTGGGCATTGCGCAGGAAGGCGCCGATGGGATCGGCTTCCTCGATATTGGCATGGAACGTGTCGTACATGGCCCTGACGTGAGGGTGGCCTATCTCGTCGATATGCGCAGAGAGCTCGTCCATCGTGTTGAGGAAATAGCATTCGAAGCGGTTAAGGGCCTCGAGCGCGACGGTTACGCCGCGGGCGGCCGCATGGTCGCCAATCGCCCGCTGGGAGGAGACGGAACGCTTCCGTTCCGCCGGGGTAGGGCCCGTGCCCGTGAAATGGCCGAGGGTGGAGTGTAAAGGTCCGCTCAAAGTAGAGGCGCCGAGCGCGGCGGCGCAGTCGATTGCCCATCGCATATGGTCTATGCCGGCCTTCCGCTCGGCGGCAACCGGCGAGATAAGGTTTTTGCGCGGATCGCCAATGGCGGAAACCGCCGTGCGCTCCAGCCCGATGCGGTCGAGCAGGGCACCCAGCCGGCGATATTTATCCGACGTTCCTACGAACACCGGAATTTCCACGCCGTCGAAGCCGGCCGTCTTGATGTCGCGCAGAAGAGCCTCGTGCTTCCCTGAAACGCTTGTCGTCCAAAGAAACATGCACATTCCGATTTTCACTGGTCCCTCCCGCGGCCGACACGCCACGCTGCGCCCTGAACCCTGACTATCCCTCGACTGCTGCGCTAACCTGCGTGCCGCAAGCTGAGGCCGCTAGCGGAATCGAACAGGAGGACCTTCTCCGGATTCCAGGCAAAGCTAACGGTCTCGTCCACTGCCACGTTCATCCGCGCCGGAACCGTGGCGCGCAGAGTCGCCTCGCCCGCAACGAGCGTCAGGATCTTCTCCACCCCATGGTTTTCCACGTCGTGGATCATTGCTGCGATCGGCGCGCCCGGCTCGACGAAAATATCCTCGGGTCGAATGCCGAAGATGAGCGGCCTCCCTTCCGCGGCGCTGGCGACCTGGCCGTTGAGCGGCAGCTCGAAATTGCCTGGCGCCACCACTGCCCGGCCGCCGACCAGCCTTCCCTCCACCAGGTTCATTGGCGGCGAGCCGACGGAGCGGGCGACGAACGTGTTGCGCGGATTGTTGTAGATTTCCTGCGGCGTTCCGGTTTGCACCAGCCGGCCGCGGTCGAGCACGCCGATCTTGTCGCCCATCGACATTGCTTCGATTTGGTCATGGGTGACGAAAAGGAACGTCGCGCCAAGTGTCATCTGCAGGTTCTTGAGTTCCGTGCGCAGCGCCTCGCGCAGCTTTGCGTCGAGCGCCGACAGCGGCTCGTCCATCAGGAAGACGCGCGGCTTTCGCACGATGGCGCGGCCGATGGAGACGCGCTGCATCTCGCCGCCCGAGAGCCTGTCCGTCTTGCGGTCGAGCAGGTGCTCGATGCGCAGCGTCCGGGCCGCTCGTGCAACGCGCTCCTTGATCTCGGCGGGCTCTACCCGGCGGAGCTTCGGCTTCAGCGGGAATTCCAGGTTCTCGCGCACCGTATAGCGCGGGTAGAGAGAATATTGCTGCAGCACCAGGGCCACGTCGCGCTCCGCAGCGCCCCAGTCGCCCACATCGACCCCGTCTATGAAGATCTGGCCCTCGGTGGGCTTTTCCAGGCCAGCAATGAGTCTTAGCGTCGTCGTTTTGCCGGCTCCGGTCTGGCCGAGCAGCACGAAGAACTCGCCATCGGCAATCTCCAGGTCCAGGCCGCGAAGCGCGGTGTGCTCGCCGAATTTCTTGGTGATGTTTCTGAGCTGGATATGGGCCATGGATCAGTTCGCCCCCAAAGAATAATGGCGGCGCCGTGGAGAGGTGGACGCTCCGAGCGCATCCTCTCTCTGAAGCAACAGGGCGATCGCCATTACAGCCTCACCCCGAGCGATCGGCCGCTCTGTGTGTCGAAGAAATGCGCCTGCACGGGGTCGATGCGCGCCCACACCCGCTCACCCGGTCGCGGCACGAACCCGCTCTTGGTGCGTGCGCGCAGCATCTGCGACCCGACCTGAAGGTCGACGATATCGTGGGACCCGAGCGGCTCGATGATACGCGCCTCCACCGGCAGGAAGCCTTCGCGCGGTTCCCGCTCGACGGCAATCCCTTCGGGGCGGATGCCAAGGGCGATTCCGTTGCCGGCACTGCCGGCCGGTAGGCGGCCGAGAAGATCGCGCGGAAAGGAAAATCCTTGCTCCGCGCCCGCCATCCTTACGCGCGCTTCACCATGCTCCTCAGCTACATGTGCCTCGGCGATGTTCATCACCGGGCTGCCCACAAACTGCGCGACAAAAAGGTTTGCCGGGCGGGAATAGACCTCTTCGGGCGTCCCAACCTGCTGCAGCACTCCCTCATGCATGATCACGACGCGATCCGCGAGCGACATGGCCTCCACCTGGTCATGCGTTACATAGATGGTGGTCGAGCCCTGCTTCATATGCAGGCGCTTTATCTCGGCCCGCATCTCCTCGCGTAACTTGGCGTCGAGCGCGCCGATAGGCTCGTCCATCAAGAGCGCCTTCGGGCTGCGCACCAGGGCGCGGCCGATGGCCACGCGCTGCATGTCGCCGCCCGAAAGCGCCGACGGCCTGCGCGAAAGAAGAGGCGTGATCTGCAGGATCTCCGCCACCTGCCGCACCGCCAGGTCAACCTGCGCCTTGCTTTGACGCGTCGCGCGCAATGGGAAGGCGATATTCTCGTAAACCGTCATATGCGGGTAGAGAGAGAAGGACTGGAACACAAAGGCGATGTCGCGGTCGGCAGCCTTGAGGTGCTGCACCACCTTGCCGTCGATGAGGATGTCGCCCCTGTCGATCGTCTCGAGACCCGCGATGGCGCGCAGGGTCGTCGTCTTGCCGCAGCCCGAGGGACCGAGCATGACGATGAACTCGTTGTGATCGATGAACAGGTCAAGGTTCCTGATGACCTGCACCTCACCGAAGAACTTCTCGACGCCGCGAAGCTCGATCTGCGTCATTGGCCGGGCCTCCCCTCATAGGGGTCCACCTCCTGCGGCCCGGCCTCCGGCCCGATCTTGGAGGTGATCATGAAAACGACAAGGCCGATGAGTGTCAGCGTGATGCCGTAGCGATGCAGAAAAAAGCTCCAGGGCTGGCAGAGAGCGGCGATGCCGAAGATCATTAGCGCCTGCGAGCCCGGCGCCAGATATTTCTGATTCAGCCTGCGAAAGCTCATTTGCGGATCGCTCCAAAGGACATGCCGCGCAGAAGGTGATTGCGAAGCAGGAAAGTGAAGATGGCGACCGGCAGCAGGAACAGGAACGTGCCGGCGGCGATCACTGTCCAGTCAGGAAGGCCCGAGCCCACCTGGCTCGGGATGAAGGGCGGCGCGGTCTGCGCTTCGCGGTTGGTCAGGATCAGTGCGAACGCGTATTCGTTCCATGCCGTGATGAAGCAGAAGACCGCGGTGGCGGCGATGCCTGTGGCCGCTTCAGGCAGCACGATCTTGAAGAAGGCCTGCATGCGCGTATAGCCGTCGACCAGCGCCGCCTCCTCGTATTCCCTCGGGATCTCGTCGATGAACCCCTTCATGAGCCAGACGGAGAAAGACAGGTTGAAGGCGGTGTAGAGGATGATCAGTCCGGCATGGGTGTCGTTGAGGCCGACCGCGCGGTACATGAGGAACATCGGGATCGCCACCACGATCGGTGGCAGCATGCGCGTCGACAGGATGAAGAACAGGAGATCGCTCTCGCCCTTCACTTTGAAGCGGGAGAAGCCGTAGGCCGTAAACGTGCCCATGCCGACGGCGAGGATCGTCGAGATCGTCGCCACGATGAGCGAATTCAGGAACCGGTCGGGATAGCCGGACAGCTGGACCTCTCCCGTCCTTCCGGAGCGCACCAGCCGCTCGCCGTCGTCATAGACGAGCTTTTCCCACCAGGGAGCTTCGTCATAGACCTCCGGAGCGACCGGCTCGCGCAGCTGCGAGCGCCGCACGAATAGCTTCACGAAGGGCGTGATCTCCGGCTCGAAAAGCACGGTTGGCGGCACGCTCGTCGCCAGCTCGCGCGGCTTGAAGGCGGTGGAGGCGATCCAGTAGATCGGCGCGAGGAAGATCAGCGTCACGATCAGCACGCATACGATGGCGAGCCGGTTGAGCGCTCTTTCGGTGGATGTCCTTACCGCGGCCATCTCAGCGCTCCTTCACCTTGTTCAGGTACTTCACGTAGATGTTGGTGATCGCCAGCACCATGATCAGCATGATGTAGGCAAGCGCGCAGGACATGCCCGTCTGCCACTGCTGGAAGGCCATCTTGTAAAGACGGATCGAGATAACCTCCGTCGTCGGCTGGCTCGACAGTACGAAGGCGAGATCGAAGGTCTTGAACGCCTCCATGGTCCTGAAGATGATCGCGATCATCAGGATCGGCGCGACCAGCGGCAGCGTGATGCGGAAGAAGGTGTAGAGCGGCCCGGCTCGGTCGATCGCCGCCGCCTCGTAGAGATGCTTGGGCACGGCCGACAGGCCGGCAAGCGACAGGAGCATCACGAAGGGCGACCACATCCAGATATCGACGATGGCAACGGCGTAGAGCGCCATGTCGGGATCGGATAGCCACTCGAATGTGCCAAGGCCGAGCGCGTGGTTGATGATGCCGAAGTTCGGGCTGTAGAGCAGCTTCCAGAACAGGCCGACGACTGCCATGGAGAGCATCATCGGCAGGAGCAGGAGCGTCGTGATCAGGCCCTTGAAGGGGATCGTGCGGTTGAGCAGCATGGCCACGCCGAAACCGACCAGGACCTGCCCGACGACCGAGATGATCACATATTTCGCGGTGATGACGAAGTTCGACCAGATGAAGGGGTCGTTCAGGAGCTCGCGATAATTCGCCAGACCGACGAATCTGGCAGGCGCGTTCATCGAGGCGCGGAAGTCGGTGAAGGAGTATCCCAGCGAGTAGATCAACGGAAAGACGTTGAAGATGATCAGGAAGGCGATCGTCGGGATGATGAAGAGGTTGCGGATCGCAAGATCGCTCATGCCGCGGGCAGCGGCGCGCGATTTCGGGTCCAGCGTTGCCATCACTGCGGTCGTCAAAGCGCTGCTCCTCCCCAGAGCCTGCTACAGGAAGGGGAGGGGGCGGAGAGCCGCCCCCTCGTGAACGTCACTGGCTCTAGCGGTTGTATTTCTCGAAGGTCGCCTTCCAGTCGGCGGCCAGCGCGTCGAGGGTCTCCTTGGCTGTGCCCTGATCGCCGGTCACGAACGGATAGAGGCGCTGGTTCGCCTGCTGCAGGAGCTCGGCATATTCCGGGGTCGCCCAGAAGTCCTTCACCTTAAACATGGTCTGGTAGAATGCCTCGTTATAGGGCGTGGCATTGCGGAACTCAGCCGATTCCAGCGTTGCCGCGTGGCAGGTGTAGCCGCCCAGCTCCGCCCAGCGCTTCTGCACGTCATCGCGGATGAACCATTCCAGGAATTTCATCGCCTCCTCCTGGTTCTCCGAATAGGAGACAATGGAGATGCCCTGGCCGCCGAGCGCGGCAAACTGGTCCCCGTCCGGCCCTGCCGGATTGGCGAAGAAGCCGGTGTTCTTGGCATGCGGGTTGGTCGCTTCGTTGACGAGCGCCGGGAAGAAGGCGAAATAGTTCATGCTCATCGCCGCCAGACCCTCGGTGATGGCCTGGTTGTCCTCGACGAAGAAGCTCTTGGCCCAGCCCGGCGGCGTGAACTTATACAGTTCCTTATAGATCTCGAGGGCAGCGACATTCTTGTCGGAATTGATGATGCCTTCGACCTCGTAGGTCTCGTAATTGCCAAGCTCGCCGCCATAGCTGAAGATGGCGTTCTCCACACCCATCACCAGCGCGTCGTAGGAGTTGTCGGTGTAGATCGCGATGCCGTAGCGGTTCTCGTCCGGGCGGTGGAAGAATTCCGCGAGGTCGCGCAGCTCCTTGAAGGTCTTCGGAACGGCCAGCTCGTAGCCGTATTTGGCCTGGAAAGCCTCCTTTTCCTTCGGGTCCTCGAACCAGTCCTTGCGGTACGACCAGCCGACCGCGTCGCCCTCCGCAGGAATCGCCCAGTACTTGCCCGAATTCGATGGATATTCGGCATAGTATTTGACGGTGGCCGGAGCCATCACCTCGTTCAGCTTGTGCTTGTTGAAGAACTCGGTCAGATCGACATAGTGACCGGCCTCGGAGGCAGCGCCAAGCCACTGCGAGTCGCCGACGATAAGGTCATAGGCGCTGCCGCGCGCGTTGAATTCGGTGAAGGCCTTGGTCTGGAAATCTGCCCAGGGCGTCGTCTCGACCGTGACCACGACACCGGTTTCGGCCTCGTATTCGTTGACCAGTTCCTGCAGGTAGTTGGCCGGATCCCACTCCGCCCAGAAGATGGTGAGCTCCTGCGCGAGCGCCGACGTTCCGCAGGACAAAGCTAAGCCGATGCCGGCAAGCATGCCGGTCCATTTCATGCGCATGTCGAAATCCTCCCAATTGCACCTACGCATTTGCAGGACCGCGGCAGCGCCGGCTCCTGCACTCCTCCTGTCTTGCCGTCTCCCGACGCGAAGCCTCCCAGCTTCTCCGTCGCGCTGCGGATGCGATGGGATCAGTGGCCTCCTCGCCTCGTCTCCCCGCAAACGCAGCCTCGCGGCATCCCTGCACCCCTATTTCTCGCCTCCCTCCACGCCCTCCTTTGCCAGCGGCCTGGCGTCTCGCGCCATTTAAATCGATTTTGCCTCTGAAATGGCTGCACGCACAAGTGTATTTGCAGCCCACTGTGCAACTGTCTGCGCCTTGCCCGCCTCGAGCCCCCAAATGTCCTTGAGCACGATCAGCACCTCCACCCCGAAGATCAACGACAGTGCCTGCGCCAGGCGATCGATCTGAGCCTTGGTGAGTTCGCCCTTCAGCGGCGCCAATGCGTGCCGCAGGAGCTCGACACGATGACCGCGCTTGAATTGCGGCTCATTGCCGAGCGACCCCGCCTGGCGCTGCGCCCATTGCTCGAGCGAAAGCTTCAACGCGGCTTTGAACGTCGCCTCGAACTCGTCAATGCGGGGCAGGGAGGTGGAGAACAGCTCCGCCACCCGTTCCTCCGCGCTCGCCGCGCCCGACTTCCACGTGAGAATGGGCCCTAGCGCTTCTCCCACCACCGCATGCACGAGGGCAGCCTGGCTCGGGAAATATCGGTAAGCGGTAGCGCGCGAGACACCCGCCGCCTCCGCCACCTCGCTCACCGACGGCGTGACGCCGCGCTGCATCAGCCGCGTGGCAGTCTCCAGCATCAGGCGGCGGGTCCTTGCCCGCGGACCGCGCTCGACCTCCTCCACCGGCCCGAACTGTTGACGTGAGACTTCCATGTCAATACGATACGCGCGTCTCAAAATTTTGCAACGGCCTTTTTGTGAGGCCTTTGCGCGGGGAGGAGAGTCCGGCAGGCTTGCCGGCGAGAGGGAGCCATGAAGCGCATCCATGTGGTCGGCACGGCCGACACCAAGGGCGAGGAGCTCGCGTTCCTGGCCGACGCGATCGCCGGAGCCGGCGCGGCGGTGCTGCGCGTGGATGTCGGCACGCGAAATCCCTCCGTCGCGGTGGACGTGCTCGCCGCCGAGGTGGCAGCGCACCATCCCGACGGTGCCGAGGCGGTGCTCGGCACGAGCGACCGGGGCAGGGCGGTTTCCGCCATGGGCGAGGCCTTCGCCAACTTCATCGCCGCGCGCGAGGATGTGGCGGCGGTGATCGGCATTGGCGGCGGCGGCGGCACGTCCATTGTCACCGCCGGCATGCGCCGGCTTCCCTACGGCTTGCCCAAGCTGATGGTCTCGACCCTCGCTTCCGGAGACGTATCGCCTTATGTCGATATTTCCGACATCGCCATGATGCCGGCAGTCACCGACATGGCGGGCATCAACGGCTTGAGCCGCACGATCCTGCACAACGCGGCGCAGGCCATCGCCGGCATGGCGGCGCGCCCGGCACCGCGGGCGGAGGGGCGGCCGGCTCTGGGCCTCACGATGTTCGGCGTGACGACGCCATGCGTGACGGCGATTTCGCAGCACCTGCGCGACCGGTACGACTGCATGGTCTTTCATGCGACCGGGACCGGCGGGCGCACGATGGAAAAGCTCGCCGACAGTGCCATGCTCGCCGGCATCGTCGACATCACGACCACTGAGGTCTGCGACTTCCTGTTCGGCGGCGTCTTGCCGGCCACGGCGGACCGGTTCGGCGCGGTTGTGCGGACCGGGCTGCCCTATGTCGGGTCTCTCGGCGCCTGTGACATGGTCAATTACTGGGCGCCGGACACAATCCCGGAACATCTTCGTGGCCGCAATCTCTACCGCCACAACCCGAATGTGACGCTCATGCGCACCACGGCGGAGGAATGCCGGGCCATCGGCGAATGGATCGGCACCAGGCTCGATGCCTGCAAGGGCCCGATCCGTTTCCTCATACCGGAACGCGGCGTCTCCGCGCTGGATGTCGAGGGCGGAGCCTTTTTCGATCAGGAGGCCGACGCGGAGCTTTTCGCGGCGGTGGAGCGGACCCTGAAACCCGGCCCCGGCCGCCAGATCGTCCGCTTGCCCATGCACATCAACCATCCCGAATTCGCCAAGGCCGCTGCCGCCGCCTTCCTCGAAATCGCCAACCCGTGAGGCGCCGAATGCCATCCATACCCCGCAAGACCATCTTGGAAAAATTCCGCGCCATGATCGCTGAAGGCCGGCCGATCGTTGGCGGCGGTGCGGGCACGGGGCTGTCAGCCAAGGCTGAGGAGGCCGGCGGGATCGACCTCATCATCATCTATAATTCCGGCCGCTACCGGATGGCGGGCCGCGGCTCCGCGGCGGGGCTCCTCGCCTATGGCAACGCCAATGAGATCGTCAGGGAAATGGCCGTCGAGGTGCTACCCGTAGTGAAGCGGACGCCGGTCCTCGCCGGCGTGAACGGCACTGATCCTTTCGTGCTCATGCCGCGGTTCCTGGCCGAGCTGAAGGCGATGGGGTTTTCCGGGGTGCAGAACTTTCCCACCGTAGGGCTCTTCGACGGTCGCATGCGCCAGAGCTTTGAAGAGACGGGAATGGGTTTTGGGCTCGAGGTGGACATGATCGCGACCGCCCATGAGCTGGATCTCCTCACCACCCCCTATGTCTTCAACCCGGAAGAAGCAGCCGCCATGACCAGGGCAGGCGCCGACATCGTCGTCGCTCATATGGGCGTGACGACCGGCGGGGCGATCGGCGCCACCTCGGCCAAATCGCTCGACGAGTGCGTTGCGGAGATCGAATCCATAGCTGCCGCCGCCCGCGCGGTGCGCGAGGATGTGATCGTGCTCTGCCACGGCGGGCCGATCGCCATGCCGGAGGACGCGCGCTACGTGCTGGAGCGCTGCCGCGGCTGCCACGGCTTTTACGGCGCGAGCTCGATGGAACGGCTGCCGGTCGAGGTGGCTATCCGCGAGCAGATCGAAAGCTTCAAGCGTCTGCCATTGCGCGTGAGGACTGAAACGGGAGGATGAAATGAGCGGCAGCGAGAGGAATTTTGTCTATCCGGACGAGGTTGACGTTTTTGCCTTCGACTGGGGCCGGCTGGCGCTGACGGTTGGACCGGAGGTGAGCGGCGCGGAGCGCTTTTCCGGCGGCGTGGTCGACCTCCAGAGAGGGCAGGGCCACGCCCGCCACAGCCATCCGGGCGCGGAAGAGATCATTTTCGTGATTTCCGGCAGCGGTGAGCAGATGGTGGAGGATGAGGCCGGCAGCCCTGTCGTCCACCAGGTGCGTGCCGGATGCACCATCTATGTGCCCGAAAGCCGCTACCATTCCACGCTCAACACGGGCAACGAGCCGATGCGGCTTTTTGTGGTCTATTCCCCTGCGGGGCCCGAGCAGGCGCTGCGCGACCTGCCGGACTTCCGCCTGATACCGGCGCGCGGCTAGGCGGACAGGCATCGAGTGGCCCGGTCAGGGCGTCGGCGCGGAACCTGGGAGAATCACCGGTCCAGGACCGATAAAGGGCGGCATCATCTGCCGCGGCGCGTCCGGCGGGTAGGCGGGGCCGGGGCCGAAATGCGGAACACGCGGCCGGGGAGTCGGGGTCGGGACCGGTGGCTGAGGAGACTGGAGCACCGCGGAGGCGGCGGGGGCAAGGCGCGAGGCGGCGACCCAGCCGGGCGGCAGGCCGCCCGCGCGCACGTCGCACCATCCCCGCTTGCAGCCGCGCAGGTCCAGCGGCGTTTGCGGCGGCAGGACGGCGAGCCGCGCGTAGCGGGTGCCGGGGCCGGCCCGCAGCACGGCATTGGCGGTGGTATATGTCTCTGCCGCGGGCGCGGCACCCGCAAGGAGCACTGAGCCCAGCAGGACTGTCCCCAAAAGTCTCGCTCGCATGGTCCTACCTCCTATAGGCGCGCCGGGGGAGTCGCAGGCCAAACGGATCGTGTCGCTTCGCTGACGGCAGACGATGCAATGCCGGAGATCTCCAGCATTGCATTGCTTTCGGCCGGATCACCGAACCCTCCCCCAAGCCCCGGCGGGCGGGGGAGGGCAGGCGTGTCAAGCCTGGGTCTGCTGCTGCGGCAGGAACATGGATTCCAGTTCCTGCACGTTGGGAAGCTTCCCGTTCTGGCTGAGCTGGTCGATCAGGCCGGGCAAGGCCGAGGACAGCTGCGTCAGCAATTCCTGCTCGTTGAGCCCGGTGTGCTGGGCCAACTGAGACACGGTATTGGGGCCCAGCGCCGAGCCAAGATGGTTCGGGTCGATGGGCTTGTTGGGGCCGTTGCCGAGCCAGGAGTTGACCACGTCGCCATGGCCGGCATTCTGCAGGGTGCTCAGCAGGCCGCCGAGGCCGCCCGCAAGAGCGCCGCCCAGGGGAACCGCACCCGCGCGGGTGCCGGCGCCTTGCGCCGCTGCGCCGGCGCCTTGCGCCGCCGCGCTCTTGTTGTGAGCGCTTACCATCTTGCCGACGGCCAGCGCGCCAAGCGCGAGCATCAGTGGCTTGCCGACGCCGGTGCTGGCCGGCCCAGGGTTCAGAATATCACCAAGAAGTCCCATTGCTTTTCTCCGTTGCGAAAACCGTGATTGTGTTGGCCGCTCGAGGCAAAGCGGCGGCGCATCGCGAATGCGGGCGCCGTCTCAGCCGCCGCCCAGACGCTTGCTGCATTCGCTGTAGTAGCCGCCGCCCTTCTGGATCCAGTTCAGGCCGCCATTGCCGCCATTGGCCTTGTTGGCACGATATTGGTCGAGGCAGGTGTGCATGCGCGCCTTCCCAGCCGACTCGTTCGAGTATCGCTGTGAGACTGCCGAGGGGAAGATCGCATTGCCCGAAGGGGACCCCGTGTTGCCGCCGGAAAGGCCCAGATCGCCCAGCAGGCTGTTGAGCGCCGAGCCGGTGCTTGCGCCCGCATTGGCCGTTTCCGCCGCCGGCGCGCTGCCGCTCGACGTTCCGCTGTTTGCGGCTGAAGCGTCCGAGCTGCACTCGGTCTTGCGGAAATCGTTCCACTTCATTCCGTTCAGGGCGCCGCTCGATTTCGCCGCCTGATATTTTGCGCTGCACTCCTGCATGGTCAGAGCCTGAACCGGCGCGGCTCCGGCGAAAATGACCAGTGTGGCCGCGGCGACGGAGATACTCAAAGTACGAACTGACATGGGATCGCCCTCACAGAGCTGAGAATTTCAGAATTGCCGGGCGGTTTTGCTTGATTGCACATTCCCGCCGAGCAGGTCAGCACTAGAGCGCAAGAAGATATCGTATTCAACTTGGATTACTGCGCAGAGTTTACGCACACAAAGGAGAACACTTAAATATTTTCTAAAAAGAATACTGCATCCGGCAAATAGGGTCCGGAACATCTGCATCATCGCGCTTACTTCAGGAGAGAAGCGACCTCGAGGGTGAGCAGGCAGCTTACCGGCCCAGGCACTCTTCCTTACTTGACCGCGCCCTCTGTGAGGCCGCTGACGAATCCCCGCCCGATCAGCGCGAAGAGCGCGACGACGGGAATGATGGCGACGGAAGCGCCCGCAAGCAGCAGGCCCCAGTCTATCTGGTATTGGCCGATGATGCCGGAAAATCCGACCGGCAGCGTGCGCTTGGCGTCTGAAAGGATGAGCACCGAGGCGAAGACATATTCGGTCCAGGCGCTGATGAAGGCATAGATGCCGACGCTGGCGATGCCGGGAGCGATGAGCGGGATCATGACGTGGCGGAGGATGGCCAGGAGTGAGGCGCCGTCCATCAGCGCGGCCTCCTCGATCTCCTTGGGGATGCCGGCAAGGAAGGAGCGCAGCATCCAGATAGCGAACGGAAGCGCGAAGGCGACATTGACGAGGATCAGCGCCGGCAGCCGGTCGACGAGGCCGACCTTCGCGAACAGCCCGAAAAGCGGGATCAGCACCACGATGGACGGGAAGGCATAGGCAAGCAGGATCGTGCGGTAGAAAAGCGCCCGCCCGGGAAAGCGCAGGCGGAAGAAGGCATAGGCCGCCGGCAGCGCCAGCAGCAGGGTAAACATGGTCGAGACGGCCGCCACGATAAGGCTGTTGACGAGGTAAACGGGATAGTCCGAGGCCGAAAAGAGCTTCTGGTAATGCTGCAACGTGAAGGAGTGCGGGATCATCGTCGGCACCCGCGCGATGATCTCCTGTGGAAGCTTGACCGATCCCGTCAGAACCCACCAGAAGGGCAGGCCGACAAGGGCAGCGAAGAAGGCGAGGCAGGCGAGGAGCGCTGCGGTCCAGCCGACGGGGCGGCTCATCTTGCCTCCCCCTTCTCCAGCGTCCGGGTGGCGATGACGGCGAAGACCATCAGGAAGACGGTCGCAAGCACCGAGATGGTTGCCGCCTCGCTGAGGCGATAGCCCTTGAAGGCCGTCTCGTAGATGAGCACCGGGAGCGTGCGCGAACCGCCCGCCGGACCGCCCGCCGTCAAAAGCCAGATGACGTCGAAGACATTGAAGGACAGGAGCGTCCCGATGACGGCAAGGACGGAGAGCGTCGGCGCAAGCAGCGGCCAGGTGACATAGCGAAACCGGCTCCAGGTGCCCGCACCATCGATGCGCGCCGCCTCGTAGAGATCGCCGGGAATGCGCAGCAGTCCCGCAAGGATCATAAGGGCGATGAAGGGGAACCAGCGCCAGGAATTGATGAAGATGAGGGTGGCCATCGCCGTCCAGGGGGTGGCGAAGAACCCCACCGGCCGCTCAATGAGGCCGGACTGCACGAGCAGCGGGTTGATGATGCCGCCGGAAGTCGAGAAGAGCCAGCGCCAGATGACGACCACGACCACGGTCGGCACGATCCAGGTGATGATGATCCAGGTGCGGGCGACCCGTACGCCCGGGAATTTTTCGGCGAGCACGAGCGCGGCGGAAAGCGCGAGCGCCGTCTGGAGCACGGCGTTGGCCACGACCCAGACCACGCTGAGCCCCGCCGCGCGCCAGAATTCCGGCGCCGCAAGGATGCGCTCATAGTTCGCCGTCCCGACGAAGGCCCCCGGCGACCCGATCACCCGCACGTCCTGCATGGAAAGCGCGAGAGCCTGCACCAGCGGCCATCCGAGGATCGCCGCCAGGAAGAGAAGCGCCGGCGCCACAAAGGCGAATGCGAGAGCAGGGGATTGCGGCATCCGGCGCGTTGGTCCCTATCGTGCGACGTCTTCCATGCGGGCTTGGCCCGCGGCCACGGCCTCCTCGGCGCTCTGCCCGTTGACGACGATGTTCTGCAGCGTCTCGGCAATGATGTTCTGCGCCGATATGGCGGCAATGGAGGGGAAGGTGCGTCCGCTCGTAAAGCCGAACAGGCGCCCGTTCTCGGCATTCTTGATCACGGTCTCGACCTGGCTTCTGTATTTCTGCACCATCGGATCGGACCAGAAGCTCTCGGCTTTTGCGCCGTCCGCCGTCACCGGCATGAAGAGGCCGGGCTCCATATTGAGGAACCGGCCGTAATTTTCCGGCTCGAGCAGGAAGGAGACGAACTTCTTCGCCGCCTGAAGCTTCGCCTCGTGCTTGGACAGGAGCATCACGGCATTGGCATAGGATATCGTGTGGTGGCCTTCCTGCCCCTCCGCATGGGGGATGGCCGCCACGCCGAGATCATTGGCGTCGCCCTCGGCCTGTGAATCATAGGTGGCAATGACGGAGAACTGCAGCACCATGGCGCAGCTCCTCGACGAGAAGCAGGCTTCCGCCTCACCCCAGGTCCAGGACGTGGAGTCTGCCGGCGAGAGCTTATGCATATCGGCATAGAACTTATAGGAGGCGACCGTCTCCGGGTTGTTGAAGCGTAGCGTGCCATCCTCGTTGTAGATCTCGGTCGCCCCGCCATTCACCATGAAGGAATAGACGGTCTGGTCCGTGTAGAGCTGCTTGTTGGCGGGCAGTCCGATGCCGTGAACGCCGTCGGCCGAAAGCTTTTCCGCCGCCGCCTTCCACTCGTCCCAGGTCGTCGGCACCTCGATGCCCGCCTCCTGGAACACGCTTTTGCGGTACCAGAGGTTCATGGCCATGTTGTAGAGCGGCACGGCCCAGACGCCGCCGTCATAGCTGTAGGCATCGACGGCGCTGTCGACGAAATCGTGCTTCGCGTCGAGTTCCTCAACGAAATCCTGGACCGAGGTGAGGGCGCCGATATCCTTCAGGATGGGCGTGAAATCGGGAATGGCAAAGAGGAGATCGGGGCCTTGGCCGGCCGAGATGGCGGCCGGCGCCTTGGCATAGACCTCGCCCCAGTTCTGCGGCTCCTGGGTGACCACGATGTCCGGATTGGCCGCATTGAAGGCGTCGATCAGCTCCTGCACGCGCTGTACGCGGTGCGGCGGCTGTTCCATATGCCAGAGCTTCAGCTCGATCTTCTCCTGCGCGACCCCCGCCGAAGCTGGCGTGAGCAGCGTTGCGCCCGCAAGCGCGGCTTTCAGCATCGTTCTCATTGCCGTTCCCTTTCCCTGTTGGTCTGCCCTTTAGAGGTGCGGATTCCGGGGCCGGAACCGCGCCACCAGCTTCGCATTGATCTCCTTGGCGCCGGGCATATTGGCGCTGAGATAGATCGGCGCGTCGCCGTCGGCCGAAAGCCGGGCTGCGGCGCCCGCAAAGATCGCGTTCATGATCGCCACTCCGATAGCCGTGGACACGGGACCCACTTTGAGATCGCTGCCCGGCACGGCAAGCACGGCGTCCCCCGGCGGCGCCCCATTGTCGAGCACCAGATCGGCGAGGTCGGCAAGGCGCGTCGCGCCCTTGGCGGCCGCGGTCGAATAGTCGACCGAAGTGATGGCGATGACGCGCGCGCCCTTCTCGCGACCGTAGCGGGCGGCCTCCAGCGGGGCGGCGTTGATGCCGGAATTGGACGAGACGAAGAGCACGTCACCCCGGCCGATACCGTAGCGTTCCAGGATCGGGCGCACGACCCCCTCCATCCGCTCGAAGACCGTGCCGGCCACCGCGCCCTCATGCAGCATTGTCGGTCCCGCCAGGATCGGCACGGTGATCGCCAGCCCGCCCGCGCGGTAGTGCACTTCCTCCGCAAGCATGTGCGAGTGGCCGGTGCCGAACACATAGACGCGGCCATCGCGCCGCGCCGCCTCGACGATCATCTCCACGGCTTGCGCGATCGGCTCCGCAAGACCTGTGCGCAAGGCGGCCAGGCGATCGGCGAGGTCGGCAAGATAGGCGTCGGCAACGGCGTTCATGGCGCTTCGCAAGCTCCGATCGTGAGGTGGACTTTCATGACGAAGAAATCGCCGCGGTAGACGGAGCGGACGAATTCGAAGGCCCGGCCGTCCTGGTCGCGCGCAAGGCGCGTCAGCTTCAGGACCGGCGCTCCCGGCTCGACCTGCAGCGTCCGCGCGGTCTTGGCATCGGCGATGCTGGCCGTCAGGCTCTGCTCGGCGCGGGTGGGCATGATGCCGAACTGCGAACGCAGAGTGCCGTATAGCGACGTACTGCTGAAATCGGCCCGCTCGAGCAGATCAGGCGTGCGCTCGGCGGGGATCTCCGTGCTCTCCAGCGCCACGGGCACGCCGTCTGCGAGGCGCACCCGCACAAGGCAATGGACACGAGCGCTGCGGGCGAGGGCGAGCGCGATCCGGCAGGTCTCGTCCGGCATGTGGGTCTCGGCGGACAAGACCAGGCTGGTGACCTGCCGCCCCTGGCGGGCCATCTCCTCGGTAAAGCCGGACAGCGTCTCCAGCCGCTGCTCGATGCGCGGATTGCCCACGAAGGTACCCTGGCCGGTACGGGTCTCGATCAGGCCCTTTACCGACAGGTGGCGCAGCGCCTGCCGTGCGGTCATGCGGCTGACGCCCAGCTTTTCGGCGAGCACGCGTTCCGACTCGATCTTCTGGCCGGCCTTCAGCCTGCCCGAGCGGATCTCGGCTTCAACGTCCGAGGCGATCCTCAGATAGAGTGGCGCGGTGCCCATGCGCGCGGTCCTCGTCCCCGGTATGGACTGACAAGTATGTGGTATATACCACTGTCGCGTCGCTTCCGGCCGCTGTCAACATCAATCCTTGCGCGGGCGGAGCAACCGGTCGCGCGTTTCCCTGTAGCGCAGGAGGGCGGGTAGGAGCGCCGCGGCTCCCTCCCTGTCCGACCGGTAAGAGGTTCCGCCGCCCGCAGCGGATGCGGAGGCATCGGCGACGGAGGCGAAATGGCCCGCCGCAGTAGCGGCGAGCAGCGCCGCCCCGCGCGCGCCGAACTGCGTGCCCTCGGGCACGTGCACGTCCCGCCCGGCAAGATCGGCGATCATCTGCGCCCAGACCGGGTTCTGCGCCCCGCCGCCCGTGAGCAGCACCCGGTCTCCGGCAAAATCGAGGGCGTCGAAGAGGTCGCGCATGGCGAAGGCCACCCCTTCCATCACGGCACGGAAGAGCGCTGCCCGGTCGTGCCGCGGCACGAGCCCGTGGAACTGGGCGCGCGCGCCGTAGTCGACCACCGGAGCGATGATCCCGCTTTCCGAAAGATAGGGCAGGTAGACGAGCCCGTGCGCGCCGGGCGGCACGGTCCCGATCATCTCGTTCATCATGTCGAAGCGGTCGGGCCGGGCGGCAAGGTCGGGTGCGAGCGCGGAAAAGGCCCAGTCGAGATTGAGTGTGCCGGCCACATTCACCATGGCGCGATACCAGCGGTGCCCGGGCAGGGTGAAGAGAAGCCCCAGATCGGCCGGTTCGAAGACGGGCCGGTCGTGGCAGACGCCGACCATGCAGGTGGTGCCGAGCACGGCGGTCGCCATTCCCGTGGCAAGCCCGCCGGCGCCGATGACCGTGGCGGGCACATCGCCGGCGCCGATCGCGACGGGCAGTCCGGAGGGAAGGCCGATCGCATCGGCGGCAGCCGGCATCAGACCGCCGATGAAGCGTTCCGAATCCATGACCGGCGGCAGCAGTTGCGCGAACTTCTCGAGCCCGAAAAGCGCGATCATGGCGTCGCTGCGCGTCCGCTCCCGCGCGCTGCCGGGGATGACCGAGGCCTCGCTGCGGTCGGTAGCCGCAAGGCCGGTGAGCCTCATGCGCAGAAAGTCCTTGTAGCTCATCACGTGCGCGGCGCGGGCGAGGATCTCCGGCTCGTTCTCGGCGAGCCAGGCAAGCACCGGCAGGGTGCAGCCCTGCTGCATCATAGAGCCCGACGAGGCGAAGATGCGGCTGAGGAAGCGCGCGTCGGCGGCGAGCCTGCGCTCGATCCAGCCCTGCGCGCGGCTGTCCTCCCAGGTGATGCCTGGCCGCAGAGCATTTCCTTCGCCATCCACCACCCAGGCGCCAACCATCGCTCCGGTAAGTCCGATTCCGGCGATGCGCGAGCGGTCGACGCCGCTCTCCGAGACGACCCGGCGAAGCACGTCGAGGGCCGCCTGCCAGGCTTCCTCGGGATCGAGTTCGCTCCAGCCCGGATGCGGCCGCAACAGCGTCGTGCCCCGCCGCGCCTCGCCGAGCTGTCGGCCGGCGAGGTCGAAAACCGCCGCCTTCGTCAGCGACGTGCCGGCGTCTAGGCCTATGAAAAGCGGGCCGTTCATCGTTTTGGGATCCGGACGCTCAACTCGTTTCCTTACCTTCGCGGCGCTTGGCAGTGCGGCCCATATACAAATCCGGCATCGGCAACAACTCGGATGTCCCTCCGCAGCCGGTTTTCGTGACCGCCGATGCGGCGATTGACTTGCGCAGCCGATCGGTGAACGAGTGCGGGATTGACTGCCACCGTCGCAGGCAAAAGGGCAAGCGCAATGGACCTTCCGAAACTCTTCGATCTGACCGGCCGCAAGGCGATCGTCACCGGTGCTAGCCGGGGGATCGGGCAGGCCATCGCCGAAGCTCTCGCATGCGCGGGCGCCGAGGTCGCCGTGACCGCCCGCGATATTTCCTCGCTCGAGGAGACCCGAAACCGGATGAAGAGGGCAGGCAGAGAGGTGAGGGGCTTCTCGCTTGACGTTCGCGACGCCAACGCATGCGCGGAGGTGATCGCCGCCGCGGCCGAGGCGATGGGCGGCCTTGATATCCTGGTCAACAATGCGGGCTATGAGGAGATCCGCCCGGCGCTGGAGGTGGACGAGGCTCTATGGGAGCGGATCGTCTCCACCAACCTCAAGGGCGCCTTTTTCTGCGCCCAGGCGGCCGCGCGGGCCATGGCGCGGCAAGATCGCGGCGCCATCGTCAATCTCTGCTCGCTCACTTCCTATGTGGGCGTGCCGACGGCCGCACCCTACGGCTCGTCCAAATCCGGGCTCCTCGGCATGACCCGCGCGCTTGCCACGGAATGGGCCCCGCTGGGCATCCGCGTGAATGCCATCGCCCCCGGCTATTTCCGGACCACGATGACTGACATCTTCTATCGCGATGAAGGATGGCAGGAGGCCATGCTCGGAAAAATCCCGCAGCGGCGTTTCGGGCAGATGGAGGATCTGGCAGGGGCCGTGCTGTTTCTGGCGAGCGACGCCTCGGCCTATGTAACCGGCCATTGCATTCCCGTCGACGGAGGTTTTCTGGCCTCGATCTGACCGGGCCCCCCGCGGACGCGGCAGCTTCCGCCCATCCTGAAAAGGGTTGTTCTTCCACTTTGTACATGGTTGTATATACCACAGGGGGGTTTGGCGCCCGAAGAGGCGTCGGGGCTCAGAGGGGCAGGGAATGCGATATGCTGGGGCCGGGGCGGCTGAAGCGCCGGGCAAGCAGGCGGTTGCCGTCTCCGTTCAGGACGTCAGCATGAGCTTCGATGGCTTCTATGCCGTCAAGGATGCCGCGTTCGACCTCGTCAAAGGCAAGTTCCTGACCATCCTGGGCCCGTCCGGCTCCGGCAAGACGACATTGCTTCGGCTGATCGCCGGCTTTCAGCGGCCGACCAGCGGCGAGATCGTCATCAATGGCGAAAAGGTCAGCGCCGTGCCGCCGCACAAGCGCTCCATCGGCATGGTCTTCCAGCGGCTCGCGCTCTTCCCGCACATGACAGCGGCGGAAAACATAGCTTTTCCTCTGAAGATGCGGCGCCATGACGCGCGCACCATCCCTGACAGGGTGGAGCGCTATCTCGAGCTGGTAAGGCTCGGCGGCTACGGTTCGCGGCGCGTGCATGAGCTCTCCGGCGGACAACAGCAACGCGTGGCCATTGCGAGGGCGCTCGTCTTCGAACCCGATCTTCTCCTTCTCGACGAGCCGCTCGCGGCGCTCGACCGCAAGCTTCGCGAGGAGATGCAGCTAGAATTCCGCCGCATCCAGCGCGAACTCGGCGTCACCACGATAAACGTGACCCATGACCAGCGCGAGGCGCTCGTTGTCTCCGACGAGATCATCGTCATGGAAGGCGGCGAGATCCAGCAGAAGGCCCGGCCGGCGGAGACCTACCGCAACCCCGCCAATCCCTTCGTGGCGAATTTCATCGGCGTGACGAACTTCATCCGCGGCAAGGTGCGTCTGAGCAGCGGTCGCGACGTCATGCTGGAATACGACGGATTTGCGTTCCCGGGCATCGTGGCGGATGCGAGCAGCGCACCCAACACGGGCGGCGGGGCCGCAGGCGCCATTCGCGCCGAACAGATACGGCTCTCGGCAGACAAGACTGCGCTGGCTGGCCTCGATACGGTGACCCAGGGGATCGTTGCGGACGCCATCTTCGAGGGCGAGCGCGTGGTCTACGAGGTGCGCGTGCCCGCCCTTGGCGGCGCACTGCTCAGAGTGTTCGACCATGACCCTGCCGGCCATACGGAATTCGAGCCGGGTGCCCCTGTGCACCTTGGATGGAATAGACGCGATCTACTTGTGTTCAACGATTAGCCGGACGAACCGGCAGACCAGAGGAGAACGGACATGAACGAAAGAATGTTTTTTGCCGCCTTGAACCGCAGGAGGTTCCTACAGGGGACGGCGGCGCTCGGCGCCGCAGGGGCCTTCTCGACGCTCGGCCTGTCCCGCGCCTTGGCCCAGGAGCCGGAAAAACCGGGCGAGCTTATCGTTCGCGCATGGGGCGGGAGCTGGGTGGAAAGCCTGAAGGCCGGCGTCTCCGACAGCTTTACCGCCAAGACCGGAATCGCCATCCGCCACGACCTGACGGAGGACAACGAGATCCAGCCCAAAGTGTGGGCCGCCGTCGCGCAGGGCCGCGTGCCGCCGATCCACATCAACTGGGATACGACCACGAACGCCACCAAATCCGCGCTGCGCGGCGTGACGGAAGACCTGTCCGACCTTCCGAACCTCAAGAACACGACCGAGCTTGCCAAGCCGGTCGGCCTCGACGGCTATCCGATCGTCAATACCTACGGCTATGTCTATGTGCTGGCCTACCGGCCGGAAGCCTTTCCCGACGGCCCGCCCACTTCCTGGAAGGTTCTGCTCGAGCCGCGGCTGAAGGGGCGCATCGCGCTCTACAATGACGGCATCGGCTTCCATTTCCCGGCACAGGTTGCAGGAGGCGGGAAGCTCAAGGACATTCCGGGCAATATGCAGCCGGCCTGGGATTTCATCGCCAAGGTGAAGGAGCAGCAGCCGCTGCTCGGCGAAGATCCGGATTTCACCACCTGGTTCCAGAAGGGCGAGATCGACGCCGCCTGCACCATCTCCACCAATGCCCGCGAGGCCAAGAAGAACGGCATCGACGTTGCCTGGACGGTGCCGGAGGAAGGCGCCAAATTCGACACGGACGGGCTCTGGATCCCCAAGGGCCTGCCGGAGAACGAGCTCTATTGGGCCAAGCAATATATCAACCACGCGCTGACGCCGGAGGCGCAGCAGGTCTGGCTCGACGGGCTGGGACTGCCCGGCGTGGTGCCCGGCCTGAAGCCGCCGGCCGATCTCGTCGGCGATCCCTCCTATCCGACCACCGAGGAGGACTTCAAAAAGCTCATCCGCATCTCGTCCAAGGTCCAGGTCGAGAACGAGAGCGACTGGTTCGCCAGGTTCAAGGCCATCATGCAGGGCTGACGTCCCGCCGCTCCCGACCCAGGGCGGCGGACGAGCGGGCGGTGTTCGTCGCGCCCGCTCGTGCCCGACAGCCGGAATTGCCCATGCGAGCTTCAAGAACCGCCTACCCCCTCACATGGCGCGTGATGGACGCGCTGGAGGCCTTCGCGGCCGCGGTCTGGCCAGCGCGCTTCGACCGCGCCGTTCCGTGGCTGATGCTTGCCCCGGCGCTGCTGCTGGTCGGACTGCTCGTGCTCGGGCTGATCCAGATCGCCGACACGAGTCTCAGGACGCTCGACCCCTCGACCTTCCTGATGTCGGAGGATTACACGCTCGCCAACTACCACCGGGCGCTGACGGAGACCCTTTTCGCCACGGTCGCCACGCGCAGTCTCATCGGCTCGCTTATCGTCACAGTGGTTACCCTCATCCTCGCATTTCCCTACGCCTATGTGATGGTGCGCACGCCTTCGGCGCTGCTACGGAAGCTTTTGCTGATCGCTCTCTTCCTGCCCTTCTTCATCGGCCAGGTCGTGCGTGCCTATGGCTGGCTCATCATCCTCGGCAACCAGGGCATGGTGAACGAGGCGCTCGGCCTCATCGGCGTCGAGCCCGTGCGGCTCCTCTACAATTACCCCGCCGTCCTGTTCGGGCTGGTGCAGTATATGCTGCCCTTCGCCGTCTTGATGCTGGCGCCGGCGCTGACCGCGATACCCGAGGAGCTTGAGGCCGCGGCAGGTTCCCTCGGCGCCGATTGGGTGCGCAGCTTCGCCTATGTCGTCCTGCCGCTCGCCCGTCCGGGCCTGATCGGCGCGGGGCTCGTGGTCCTCACCCTCTCGCTGACCGACTTCGCCATGCCCGCCATCCTCGGCGGCGGCAGCCAGGACTTCATCGCCAACGCCATCTACGACCAGTTCTTCCGGACCTCGGACCAGGGGCTCGGGGCAACGCTCGCCCTGCTGCTCGTCGCCGTGGGCTCGCTTCTCGTCGGCCTCGTCTTCACCCTTTTCGGCGCCGGCACGCTCGCCATGGGAAGGGCGCGCCGATGACAATGCCGCTCAGCAAGGCCATCTTTCTCTGGTCGCTCGTCATCGCCGTCCTGGTGATGCTCTCGGCGCCGACCATCGTCGTGCTCGGCGCATCCTTCACCTCCGGTAATATCATAACCTTTCCGCCCGAGGGACTGTCGCTCAAATGGTATGCCAGGATCGCCGGCGCGAGCGACCTGCGCGGCGCTTTCCTCCGCTCTCTCTACGTGGCGGCGATCTGCACCATTATCGCCATTCCCGTCGGCACCCTGGCCGGGATCGCGCTCGCCAAATACGCGCTACGTTTCCAGCGGACGATCCAGATCTATCTGCTCCTGCCCTTCACCATCCCGCTGATCGGCTCCGGCATAGGGCTGATGCTCGTCTTCGGCGAGGCGCGAGTGCTCGGCCAGCTTTGGCCCATCGGCGTTGCCTGCTGCGTCATCAACCTGCCTTTCATGATCTGGGCCGTGACGGCGAGCGCGGCGAGCCTCGATCCGGATCTCGAGCTCGCCGCCGCCAATTGCGGCGCGCCGCCGCTCTCCACTTTCCTGCATGTGACGCTGCCGGCGGTTATGCCCGGCGTCATCAGCGGCTCGCTGTTGATGTTCATCCTGGCGCTCAACGAATTCCTTGTCAGCCTGCTTCTGGTGGACGCGCGCATCGTCACGCTGCCGGTGCAGATCTACAATTCCATACGCTCCATCATCACGCCCGATCTGGCAGCGATTTCGGTCGTCTTCATCGCCTGCGCAGCGGCGGCAATCGTCCTGCTCGACCGGCTGGTCGGGCTCGACATCTTCCTCAAATCCAAATGACGGCAGGAAAAGCAATGTCCGACGTCTCCTTTCACGAACTGGAAAAGCTCGACGAGCCGGGCCGCGCGGCACTGCTTCGCCGCTCCGAAACCGACCTTTCGGCCTTCGTCGAGAAGGTGCAGCCCATCATCAAGGCCGTGCGCGAGGAAGGGGACGCAGCCCTTGTTCGCCTTGCCCGCGAGCTCGACAAAGCCGATCTCGCGATCGGCGGGCTCAAGGCGAGCGAAGCCGAGTTCGAAGCGGCGTTCGGCAAGGTCGAGAAGGAGGTGATCGAAGCCATCCGCTTCGGCATCGACAATATCCGCCGCTTCCATGAGGAGCAGAAGCCCGAGGCCATGTGGCTGAAGGAGATGCGCCCTGGCGCCTATGCCGGCGACCGCTTCACGCCGATCAGGTCGGTGGCGCTCTACGTCCCCCGCGGAAAGGGCGCCTTTCCGTCCGTCACCATGATGACCGCAGTGCCCGCGGTCGTTGCCGGCGTGCCGGAGCTTGCCATCGTTACGCCGCCCGCGCCGGACGGCTCCGTGGATGCAGCGACGCTGGTCGCCGCCCGTCTTGCGGGAGTGGAGACCGTCTATAAAGTGGGCGGTGCCCAGGCCGTCGCCGCCGTGGCTTACGGGACGGAGACGGTGAAGCCGGCTCTTAAGATCGTCGGACCCGGCAGCCCATGGGTGGTTGCCGCAAAGCGCCTGCTTGCCGGCGTCATCGATCCCGGCCTGCCCGCCGGACCGTCGGAGGCCATCATCTTCGCCGATGAGAGCGTCAAGGGCGGACTCGCCGCGCTGGACCTCCTGATCGAGGCCGAGCACGGCCCGGACTCATCCGCCTATCTCGTCACGCACAGCCGCCGGGTGGCGGAGGAGGCGCTTGCCGCCTTGCCTGAGCATTGGGCGCGCATGACCGAGCAGCGCGTGGCCTTCTCCATGGCGGTGCTCACCGGCAGGTGTGGCGGCATCGTGCTGACGCCGTCGGTCGAGGAGAGCTACCGCTTCATCAACGACTACGCGCCGGAGCACCTGGAGATCCTTTCAACCGATCCCTTCGCCCATTTGGGCCATATCACCGAGGCAGCCGAAATCCTGATGGGCCCGCACACGCCCGTGGCGATCGGCAATTTCGGCCTCGGACCGAATGCGGTCCTGCCGACCAGCCGCTGGGCGCGCACCTACGGCCCGCTCTCGGTCATGGATTTCGTCAAGCGCTCCTCCATCGGCTATGTCACGGCCTCCGCCTATCCGGAATTCGCAAGACACGCCGTGACGCTGGCGCGCTATGAGGGTTTTTCGTCCCACGAGCACGCCGTCTCCGACATCCGCAAGGCCTATCTCTAGGATGATCGCGGCAAGGCTCCATGCGGCGGGAGATTTGCGGGTCGAGAAAATCTCCCCGCTCGGCGCCCCCGAGGCGGGGTGGGCCCGGCTGCGAGTGACTGCGGCGGGCATCTGCGGCTCGGACCTGCACAATTTCCGCACCGGCCAGTGGATCACGAGGTCCCCCTCCGTCGCCGGGCATGAATTTGCAGGCATCGTCACGCAGGTGGGAGAAGGCGTCGAGGGACTGGCGCCGGGAGACCCCGTCGTCGCCGACAGTCGCTTCTGGTGTGGCGAATGTCCCGCATGCCGAAGCGGCCGGCAGAACCTATGCCTCAACCTGGGATTTGTCGGCGAGGTCTGCGACGGCGGCTTCGCGGAGGAGGTTCTGCTTCCCGCGCGGCTCCTGGTGAAGCACGACCCCAGACTCGATCCCGCTGTCGCCGCCATGGCCGAACCTCTCGCGGTGGCGCTGCATGCGATCCGCAGACTTGCCCCGCCGGCCGGAGAGCCGGTCCTCGTCGCGGGCTGCGGCCCGATCGGCGGGCTCGCCGCGCTGCTTCTCTCGCGGCTGCATGAAGGCCGGTTGCTGGTCGCGGACCGGAACCTGGAACGCGCCGCTCTCGTCTCGCAGGTGACGGGAGCCGCCGTGGTGACCCTCGACCGCCCCTCCGTCCAATCCGTCCTTGGCGAGGGCGTGCTGCGCTACGCCTTGGATGCAACCGGCAGCATCGAGGTATTGTCGGCCCTCCTCGGCCTTCTTGCCGGCGGCGGTTCCCTGGCGCTGGTCGGGATCGCCCACGGCAAGATCGAGCTTGATCCGAACACCCTCGTGGAGCGGGAAACCGCCCTGGTCGGCTGCCATGCCTTCGCCGGCGAGCTTCCGCAGGCCGTCGCCATGCTGCCCGAACTGTCCTCCCCGCTGCGGCGCCTGATCGACCGCGAAATCGGCATTGAGGAGATTCCGGCGGCCTATGCCCGGCTGCTGGCGGGGCAGGCGCGGGGCCTCAAAACCATCATTCGGATCGGGAACGGCGGCTCATGAAGAATGGCGAGGGATCGGCCGGGGAAATCGGCGGCGCGGCGCTCCCCGCGACGGCGAGCCCGCTCTACGAAAAGGTCAAGGCCTATGTGCTTGCCAATATCGGCAGCGGGAAGTGGAGCCAGCATCACAGGCTCCCTTCGGAGAACGAGCTCGTCGCGTCCCTCGGTGTTTCCCGCATGACCGTGCACCGCGCGCTGCGGGAACTCACCTCGGAGGGCTATCTCCTGCGGGTCCAGGGCGTTGGCACCTTCATAGCCCCGCCCAAGCCCCGGTCGGCATTGATCGAGATCAACAACATCGCCAGCGAGATCCGGCAGCGGAACGGGCGGCACCGGTCGCGCGTCATCGTGCTCGAAACGATCGACGCTTCCGCCGAGCTTGTCTCCGCCTTCGAATATTCGGGAAGAGGCCTGCCCGTCGGCCATTCCCTCATCGTCCATTACGAGAACGACCTGCCCGTGCTGCTGGAGGAGCGCTTCGTCAATGCCGAGCTCGTGCCGGCCTATGACAGGCAGGATTTCGAGGCCATCACCACCTACGACTATCTGCAGCAGAGCACACCGCTGACCGAGGTCGAGCATGTGATTTCGGCCATCCTCGCCGACGAGCAGACGGCGCGGCTCTTGATGCTGCAAGAGGGAGATCCCTGCCTGCTTCTCCACCGCCGCACCTGGTCCGGCAGCATAGTGGCCACGGTCAACAGGCTTGTCTATGCGGGCGGCCGATATTCCCTGGGCAGCCGCTATTCTCCGGCCGCGACGAGCCCGAGGGCGGATCGCCAATGACCGGGGCCGGGAGCAGGACCGCGGAGATACGCCGCCTTGCCCGCGCGGACGGAGAAAGTGCGGCCCGGCTGCTGTTCGGCCTGCTGCGCGACCTCTTCGGCATCGAGGCCCGCTCCATCAGGTTCAACCACGACCAGTACAGCCTGAACTCCCTCAACGGCTTTCTCGAAGCGGGAAGCGAGGACTTCTTCTTCAAGTTCCACCAGGAGGAGGGCGAGGAGGCGATGTCGGGCGAATATTACCGCGCCGATATCCTGGCCAATGCCGGCCTCCCGGTTGACCGTCCCGTGCACGTGTCGGCACTCCCCGGCGAGCAGATCCTCCTCTATCGCCGCCGTTCCGATCCGCGCTTTTCCGATGTACTGCGCCAACTCGACCTTGAGCCTGACAATGAGGCCGAGGAGCAAGCTCTGCGCGCTGAGAGGGAGCTGTCGGAGAAGCTTCTTGCCGTCTATCGTGCGACGCTCCATCCGGTGACCGCGGAAGAGGTGGCCGCCGAGCCCATTCACAGGCTCTTCCACGAGCGCCTGATCGATCCGCGCACAGGCGCAATGCCGGGCGGACGTTACGCCGGCTTCTATATCGGCCGGACCGTCCGGTTTCCGGATCTTGAGCTCGCCTGGGACGATTTTGCGAAAGCGCGTTTCGTCATTAACGGCCGCCGCTACGGCTCCACCGTAGGGGAACTTTTCGCGGCCGCTGGCGAGCGGCTCCGCCCCGAAAGGCTGGCGGACGCGGGCGGCGTCACAGCCCATGGCGACGCGCACAACGCCAATGTCTGGTACGAGCAGAACGGCGGCTCGCCGCGGCTCGTCCTGTTCGACCCCGCCTTTGCCGGCCGGAACGTGCCGACGCTTCTCGCGGAAGTGAAGACGACCTTTCACAACATCTTTGCCCACCCGCTCTGGCTCTACGATCCGGCCGAGGCGACGCAGCGATATTTCGCGCGCGCAACCTATTCGAGCGGTACGCTCGCGGTGGAGACCGACTGGGAGCTCTCGCGCATCCGGCGTGGCCTGCTCGAGGTGAAGGCCCTCCAGCTCTGGCGGCCGCTGCTGCGCGAACTCAAGCATCGCGCGATGCTGCCGGAAGACTGGCGCCGCGTGGTGAGGCTCGCGCTTTTCCTGTGCCCGGCGCTCGTCATGAATCTGCGCGCCGGCGCAAGCAGCCACACGCCCGCCTCGTCCCTGATCGCCTTTTCGGTCGCCGTGATGGCCGGAAGCGAGCCGCTCGATGGAACGGATATGATAAGCCGCTTCCTTGACGCCATCGATCCGGATCAGCCGGGGGCGAGGAGGCTTGCCTGACGGCTGCGGTCGCTTGCGGGTGCTAGGACGGCCGGATAGCGCCGCGCGCCGCAAAGTGCAGCCAGAAGGAGAGGGTTGTCTCCAGCATCGCCGCAAGTTCGCGCGGGCTGCTCGGCTTCACGAGATACGCATTCGCGCCGGCATCGTAAGCGCCGTCGATATCGACCTGCTGCGCGGATGATGTGAGGACAACGATCGGCAGCCGCCGGAGGCCGTCCCTCCCGCGCACCCATTCGATCACCTCGAAGCCGGAGCGCCGCGGCAGCTTCAGGTCGATGAGCATGAGATCGGGCAGGGAATCCCTTGCGCTGCCGGATGGCCCCGCTTCCGCAAGATAGGCCACCGCCTCGTCGCCGTTCCACAAATGCCGCAGCACCAGGCTTTGCCCTTGCGGCAGTTTCGAGATCGCCCTTTGGATGAGCGCCGCGTCGTCTGGCTCATCCTCGACGAGAAGGATGCAGGGCCCGCTCATTCGCTCCTCTCCGACGCGGCGGGAAGGTCCACCCAGAACCGGCTGCCGCTGCCCGGCTCCGATTCCACGCCGGCTTTTCCGCCGAGCCGCTCGCTCGCGCGGCGGACCACCGCCAGCCCCACGCCGGTACCCTCATAGCTGCCTTGTCCATGCAGGCGTTCGAAGATGTTGAAGATACGGGTCTGGTGTTCGGGCGCGATGCCGATGCCGTTGTCCTCCACCCAGAGGCGGACCCAGGCGCCGCCATGCGTCTCCGTGTGGATGCGGACATGCGGGCGACGGTCAGGCGGCACGAATTTTACCGCGTTCTCGATCAGGTTGACCACCACCTGCTGCAGCGTCGCATAATGTGCCCGAGGGGTCGCGAGCGGCCGGATGATCTCGACCTCGGCGTTGCGTTCATCGAGGCGTGTGCGCATGTTCTCCAGGATGTCGCGCAACAAGGGCTCCAGGTCGACGCGCACGGGGCTTATCTCGCCCTGGCCCAGGCGGCTATAGGCGAGCAGGTCCTCGATCAGGTCGTTCATCCGGCCGGCCGCGGCGGTGATGCGGCCGAGATAGCCGGTTGCCTCGGCGGGCAGGATGTCAGCGAAATCCTCCGCCAGCGCATCCGCAAAGCCGATGATGCCGCGCAGCGGCGCGCGCAGATCATGCGCGATCGAATAGGCGAAGGCGTTGAGTTCCGCATTACGCTCGCTGAGCTCGGCCGTGCGCGCCGCGACCCGCAGCTCCAGGTCCCGGTTGAGCTCCCGGACGGCGTCCTCCGCACGCTTGCGCTCGGTCATGTCACGCGTGACCTTGGCAAAGCCGCGCAGCCGCCGCTGCTCGTCGAAGAGCGCCGTCAGCGTCACGTCGGCCATGAAGATGGAGCCGTCCTTGCGCAGCCGTTCCGCCTCCTCGCGGAAGACGCCCTGCTCGCGCGCGATCTGCAGCTCGATCTGCGGCTTGCGCGCGGCGCGCCCTTCGGGCGTGTGGAACAGGCTGACATGCTGGCCGATCGCCTCGTCCGCCCGCCAGCCCTTCAGGCGTTCCGCGCCGGTGTTCCAGCTCGCGACATATCCCTCCGGGTCCAGCATGTAGATCGCATAGTCCCCGACGCTCTCAACGAGAAGGCGGAACCGCTCCTCGCTCTCGCGCAACGCCATGTCGGTGCGCATGCGCTCCGTTATGTCGCGCGTCACCTTCCCGAAGCCGCGCAGGGTGCCGGCGGCGTCGCGCACGGCCGTGATGCTGACATGGGCGAAGAACTGCGTCCCGTCCTTGCGGAAGCGCCATCCCTCCTCCTCGTAGCGGCCTTCAGCCGTGGCGATCCTCAGCTCCATGACCGGTTTGCCCGCCGCGACATCCTCGGCCGAATAAAATCGCGAAAAGTGCTGCCCGATGATCTCGTGCGCGCGCCAGCCTTTCATTCGTTCTGCGCCCGCGTTCCAGCTCATGATGAAGCCGGCCGGGTCGAGCATGAATATGGCGTAGTCGGAGACGCTCTCGACGAGCAGGCGCAGGCCTTCCTCCCGTTCCTTTAGCCGCCTGTCCGGCAGCACCGCTCCCCCGGTGCCGGCGTCGGTCTGCTCATCCTTCATCAAATCGCTCCGCCGCGTCACGGATTTATCGGAAAGGATAGGGCGACCTCAGGCAGCTCGGCCTGCTGCGAAAGGTGGAGTTCACCATCCACCTGCTTGACCAGCGCCTGCAATAGACGCATGCGCAGCGGATCGGCCTTGGCGGCGCCGGCTCGGCCCTTGTCTGCGGCCATTTCGAAGACGGCGATCCTTCCCTCCCGCCGAAGCGCGATCTTCAGCCGCCCGCCCTCGTCCAGGATCGTCCGTTCGCGCAGCAGTCCCAGCATCTCGTTGGCGGCAAGGCCGAGGGCCGCGGCCCTTTCGATGGCGACCTTGAGCGGGCCTGAATGCAAGAGGAGCGCAAGGTCTGACCGCCGCTGCAGGCGCGCTTCCGCGAAATGAGCCAGGAACTCGCCGAAATCCACGCTCGTATAATCCTCGGATTCGTAGAGCCGCCGGTGGATGAGCGCGAGCGCCTGGATCCGCTCACCAAGCTGTTCGAGGCTCTCGCTGGTCTCCGGATGATGGGCGGCGCGGATCTGCTGGGAGACAAGCGAGAGCACGATCTGCAGGCTGTTGTGGACGCGGTGGAAGATCTCCCGCATCAGGACGTCCCGCTGCGCCACCGCGTTGCGCAGCTCCGTCAGGTCCGTGATGCTGCCGAGCACCCCCGGGAATTCCTGCTCTTTGCTGGCCGGCCGGGCATTGAGCAGGACCGTACGGAGTCCTCCGGCGGGCATTTGCAGATCGACCTCCATGTCGCGGATACCGTTCTTGCCCATCTCGCTCCATGCGCGCCGCGCAGGCTCGGAGGCGGTCAGAACGAGCAGGTTGAGGTTGAGCAGCTCCTCCGCCTCCGCCAGCCCCAGCATGGCGAGAAGCGCCGGATTTCCGTCCAGGAAGGTGCCGTCCTGCGTGCAGACGAACAGGCCGGTCTGCACATTCATGAAGAGGTCGCGGTGGCGCGCCTCCGCCCTGCGCCTCTCACGCCGCTCGCGCACCTGCTTGAGCGCCGAGTGGACCGCCGCTCGCAGCCTTGGCAGACGGCGGGCATCCTTGATGATATAGTCGCTTATGCCCGCCTTGATGGCATCCACCGCATGCTCCTCGCCAAGCGTGCCGGTGAACATGATGACCGGACAGTCCGGCAGCGACCCCCTGATGCGCTTGAACACCGACATGCCGTCGGTCCAGCCGAGCTGGTAGTCGGTGACCGCCACGTCGGCGCCGTCCGCGAGCGCGGCGGCGAAGGCGCGCTCCGAATTGATCTCGATGAACTCAGCCTTGGGATATTCGTGGCGGATTTCGCGGATGGCGAGGAAGCGGTCATCGGGATTGTCATCGATAACCAGCACCCGCATCTGGCCTTCCTCTCCCGGCAAAATCACAGAAACATGCGCTTGTTGCAGATGCTTGGCAATGCGGTTGCACGAAGATAGGTTCCGCCCCGCCCGGCCGGCCATGGCGGCTTTGCCGTCGCCTCATCCCGCTCCGGATCGGCGTCTGCGCCCCAGAAAAAGGAAAAGCGCCGGCAGGAGTGGCAGGGCCGCCGTGCACCAGGCGAGCCAGTAGCGCTCAGCGGCGAGAATGCGGATGGTCCGCCCCGCACCGGGCACCGGCTCGCCTGTGCCGGCGTCGACGAGCCCCAAGCGGAGATCCTTGCCCGCCAGCTCGTCGGGGATCCCCAGCGCGAAGGCGAAGAGCTCTGCCTCCTGCGGGGCCGAGGCTTCCTCGATGCGGTAGCCGAGCGCCGCGCCGGGCCTTTGCACCACCCGGTAGGGTTTGAGCTCGGCTTCCACGTCGCCCGCGAGGAGGCGCGTCCCCGTCAGCGGCTCCCGGACGATCCACTGCTCGCCTGGCGGCGGCAGCGGCGCCTGCGGATCCTTCAGTCGGGCGATGTCGGCGGCCCGATACGCATCGGCGCGGAAAGGCACCAGATAGAGCGTTGCGCCCGGTGCCGCATAGATGGCGCTTTCCGGGTGCTCGGCCGCCAGACGCCTGGTCCAGCGTTCCTCCGGTATGACCTGCCACGTGACCGAGCCTGATGCGATCGGCGAGACCACCCGCAGCCGGCGCTCCGATCCTTCCACGATGCGGCCATCACGCTTCAGGCGCAGCCGATAGTCTCCCGCCGGCAGGTTCAGCACGAAGGCGCTGCGCGGCTCGGAAACAAAGAGCGGCGGCGGCACCGGATCGGGCGGCGGGGGCGGGCGCTTCCGCGCTTCCGCCGGGTTGTCGCGCAGAAGCCGCTCATGAGCGATGCGTGCCCGCGTTGCCTCGGACAGCGCCCTGTTGAAGGCCGACTGGATCTGCTCGTAGGAACGGCGCGCCTTCTCCGCCTCCGCTCCAGCCATCATCAGGGAGAAGCCGCCGCCGACCCCGGCAGGATAGACCGTCACCACCGACTCGCGCCTAAGGGTGCGCGCGTCTCCCTCCTCGTCGGCGATCTCGAGCTCGCCCGCCGCTTCCACGTCGAGCCGGTCCCAATCCGCCCGGAAGGAGCGCGAGAGCGGCCAGTAATAGACGAGGGTCTGGCGCGGATCGATGATGTTCACCGTATCGGCCAGAAGCACGATCTCCTCGCCCGCGGAAAGCGAGGCGGCCGGGCCGTGCTCCGCCCCGTCGAAGCTCGACAGGCGATAGGCGATCCTTTCCACCTGCTCCGGCTCGATGGCGCGCGCCGGGAAGGGCGCGGTGATCAGAGCCAGCGCGAGAAGCAGAAGGGCCCTCACGAGGCCGCGCCCCTGAAACGCAGAATGATGGCCGCCGCGGCGGTGCAGAGCGAAGCATAGGCGAGCGCTGCCGCCGTTTTCGCCCAGGGGGCGGTCAGGCTCTGCTGCCGCAGCTCCTGCGCCAGCTCGGCGACATAGTCCACCGGCGACAGCCAGGAGAGCACCGGCGCTGCGCCGAGGGCCGCCTCGCGCAGGTAGTGGGCGAAGAGATCGAGCTCTGCCGGATCTGCCGCGGCGAGCCGGAGGAAGCTCAGATGCAGGAGGATGAGGAAGGCGAAGAATCCCGTCGAGAGCACGACCGCCGCCCGCGCGCTCCGGCACAGGCTGGAGATCACCAGCCCCAGCCCGATCGCCGGCGCGCAGAGCGGCACGGCGAGGACCAGCAGCAGGGCCGCGCGCCAGCCCATCATCAGGTTGGACAGAAGGCCGATGGCGGCGAGCTGGTAGAGGATGGGCGCTACCAGGAGAGCTGCCACGGCAAGTCCGCGCAGCATTTTCGCCACGGCGAAATCGGCGGCGTTGACCGGGCCGGCGAAGAGCACTTCAAGCGTGCCGTTCTCCTGTTCCGCGGCGATGGCGGTCGCCGTGTGGATCGCCGCCAGCATGGCGGCGACGGCGATCAGCCCTCCCGCGACCGCGCCGCCCGGCAGCGTGGAGACCAGCACGGACTCGGTGTCGAATGTGGAGACGAGGTTGCGCAGCACGAGCGTCGCCGCGAATGTCATCGCCGCCATCATGACCCATGTGCCGGGATTGGCGACAAGCCGCATGAGGTCGCGCCGGAAGATCTGCCAGGAGGCGGCGATCATGAGGAAGCGTTGGAGAGGGCGAGCCCCTCGCGCCGCCAGGAGATGACCCGTTCCGGCATCACGAGGGCGATGTCGAGCAGAAAGCGCTCCGTCCCAGTAAGCCCGGCCACGGCGGAGCCGGGCAGGCGGTATTTCAGCTTCTCGAAGCGCGCTCCGGGGTCGATCTCGGACTGGAGACGGCCTTCAAAGAGGACGCGCCCGTCCTCCGTGGCGAGCCGCACCTCCGCCGGAATGTCGATGGCCGGAAAGAATTCGAGCGCCAGCCCCTCCCGCCCGCGCAATTGCACGTCGATCATCAGCGCGTCCCCAGCAAGGCGCAGGAACGCGGTCAGCGACTGGGCCTGCGGCACGGTCCGCGGCTCCATGCGCAGGTCGAGCGGCCCGCCGCCTATGGCAACGGCGAGATCCTCGTAGCCGGGCGCGCTCGCATGAAGGGTCCCGCCGCCTTCACCGAAGCTGAAGCGGCTCGACGCCATCAGCGTCTGCACGCGCTCACCCAGCACCAGGGTGACGCCCGCCACGGGCAAGCCGGAGCGGGCATCCCTCACCGTCCCGGCCACCTCGCCCCGCTCCGACGCGCGCAGCAGGATGGCGCCCGCGGCCGCCACGACCGCCGCGGCAGATGCCGCAAGGAGAAGCGCCGTCCTCCCCTGCATCAGAAGACCGAGCGGACCATGCCGCCGTCGGCGCGGACGGCCGCGCCGTTGATCGCCGAGGCGAGGTCGCTCGCCACGAAGGCGATCACGTCGCCGATCTCCCGCGGCTCGGTCAGTCGCTGTATCAGTGAGTGCGAGCGGTTCTCCGCCATGAAGCGCTTTTCTGCCGTGGCAAGATCGGTCTTGAAGATGTCGACCACCAGCTTCTCCACGCCGGGGCTGCGCACCGGACCGGGCAGGACGGCATTGACGGTCACGCCCGTCCCCTTGGTGAGCTCGGCGAGGTTGCGCGATATGGCGAGCTGCATCGTCTTAGACGCGCTGTAATGCGCCATTTCCGGGTCCGGGTTGATGGCCGATTCCGTCGAGACGAAGATGATGCGGCCGGAATTGCGCTCGAGCATGCGCTTCAGATAGTGGCGCGAGAGGCGCACGCCGCTCATCACATTCACCTCGACCATCTCGAGCCATTCCTCGTCAGTGATGGCGAAGAAATCGCGCGCGCCGTAGATGCCGAGATTGTTGACGAGGATGTCGACATCCGGAAAGGCGGCGATGGCCTGATCGCATCCCTCGCGCGTGCCGAGATCGGCGGCAAGGGGAAGGAAGGTGCCGCCGGGCAGGCGCCGGCGCAGTTCCTCGATCCCCGCGCCGGTGGTCTGTTCCGTGCGGCCATTGACGACCACCCGGGCCCCCTCGCGCGCAAAGCATTCAGCTGTCGAAAGCCCGATCCCGCCGCTCGATGCGGAGACCAGAACCACCTTCCCGCTCAGTCCCAAATCCATCTCGAAAACCTTCCCTTGATGCCCGCGGCAGCTGGTGTGCACCGGGCCCGAATTCAGCCTTCCTGCAGTTGCGCCGCTGAGGCGCGGTCCCTCCGGTTGAGGATGACGACGGCAAGGCTCTCCCCAGCCTTGCAGAATGCAGACACCGCCGCGCAATCGTCATCCTGCGGCTTGACCAGAAGGACTCCTGCCTGAACATCAAAGCCTCGGCGGCCGTCAATATTCAAGCCGTTGAATCCACTCGGAACCGCGCATTCGCACTCTTCCTTTCGGTGCCCCTTTTGTGCGCGCTCCGCCGCAACACAAAATTCCATGCTTTCATGTTGACATCGAAATTAATTTCTTTCAAGCTTCAAAAGAGCCGGAGGGAAAGGGCTCGGGCCGCCCCTGCGGCCGTCACTCGGGAGACGCCCGGCCTGACAGCGGAGGATAAAGTTCGTGCGTGGTTTTCTGGTTCGGCGCGGCGTTCACTTGCGGGCCCGGGAGGCGCGCTGACCATGGCGTCGATCGCAACGCGCGGCCTGCGCAAGACCTTCGGCAGCCGGGTTGTTGCCCTCGATGACTTCGGCTTTGAGGCGGCCGACGAGAAGATGACCTTCCTGCTTGGCCCCTCCGGCGCGGGCAAGACCACGACGCTGCGTCTTCTTGCCGGGCTCGAGCGGCCGGACGAAGGCTGTATCGAGGTCGACGGCCGCGACATCACCGGCCTGCCGCCGCGCGACCGCAACTTCGCGATGGTCTACGACAAGCACTCGCTCTATCCGCACCTTTCCGTCTTCGAGAATCTCGCCTACCCGTTGCGCGTGCGCAAAATGCCGGAAGCGGCGATCCGCGCGAAGATCGCGGAAGTCGCGGAGGTGCTGCAGATCGGCCGGCTGCTCGACCGCCAGCCGAACCAGCTTTCCGGTGGCCAGATGCAGCGCGTTGCCATCGGCCGGGCGCTGGTGCGCGACGCCAATGCCTTCCTCCTCGACGAGCCGATTTCCCATCTCGACGCCAAGCTGCGCGCCCATATGCGCGTGGAGTTCAAGAAGCTGCAGCGCGAGTTCCGCGCCACCATCATCTTCGTCTCGCATGATCAGCTCGAGGCCCTCACCATGGCCGACCAGATCGTCGTCATGGACAAGGGCGTGAAGCTGCAGACGGGAACCCCGACCGACATCTACTATCGCCCGGCCAATGTCTTCGTCGCCTCCTTCGTCGGGGAGCCCGGCATGAACATATTGCCGGTAAATCTTCTGCGCGAAGGGCAGGCGACACTCCTCGTCTCCGAATCTTTCCGCCTGGCCTTCGACGATGGCGGCGCCGCCTCACGCGACGGCTTTGCGGGCAGCCGCGAGTGGCTGATGGGGATTCGCCCCCAGGACATCGAGATGCTGCGGCCGGGCGCGGGGGAAAACGTCGTCGAGGGGCGCATCTTCGGTGTCGAGGAACTCGGCTCCGAGCGCATTTACGACATCGAGCTCGGGGGCGGCGGCATGCTGCGGGTACGCACCGGGCTCGGTCCGGCCGATGGCATTCCGAGCGGGATCGGCGATCCTGCCCGGTGTCGGGTCGATCCGCGCCGCATCTACCTTTTCGACAGGGCAAACGGGCGCACGGCCGTGCAGGCGCGCTTTGCCGTGGCCGGGCTGAACTAAGGAAGGACGCCGCAAGCGTCGCAACAGGGAGGAAAGATCACGATGGACGCGAAAACGAGACCGCAACGGGGATGCGGGCTGAAGGCAGCCGCGAGCCTGGCTGCCCTGCTGGCCTTCACGGCCATGCCGGCGGCCGCCCAGACAGAGCGCCAGAAGGCGCTTGCCGGCGCCACCGTCAACATCCTCGCCGTGCAGATGCCGCAATACGCGCCGCTCTGGGCGCAGATCCCGGAATTCGAGCAGCAATACGGGATCAAGGTCAATCTGGAGGAGGCAAGCTTCGACCAGATGCGGGAAAAGAGCCTGCTCGACATGAGCCAGGGCACCGGGCGTTACGACATCTTCACCGTCGACGTCATGTGGCTCGCCGAATATGTCTCGGCCGGCTATCTCCACCCGCTCACCCAATATGTGAAGGATCCCGAGCTGACGGCCGCCGACTACGACGTCGACGACTTCCTGCCGCGCATCTACAGCGGCAACGGCATGTGGGATGGCGCCATCTACAATCTTCCGATCGGCGCCGGCGTGACCGGCCACGTCTTCCGCAAGGACATGATGGAGCAGGCGGGCCTCGCCGTTCCCGAGTGGTATGACAAGAGCTGGACCACCGAGCGCTTCATGGAAGCGGTGGAAAAGCTCAACAATCCGGATGCGGGTGTCGCCGGCTATGTCAGCCAGCCGCAGCGCTGGTTCTGGGGCTGGACCTTCACCCAGCTCATGCACGCCTTCCAGACCGACGAGACCGCCGGCGACGAGTTCGTCGACGAGAACTGGAACGTCACCATCAACAGCCCACAGAACCTGGAAGCACTGAAATGGTATGTGGGTCTCGCCAAATATGGCCCTGCGGGCAGCGCCAATTTCGGCTATCCCGAGATGCTGTCGCTCTACCAGCAGGGCAAGGCCGCCGGCGCACTCATGTATACGGAGTTCGTCGCGGGCGATCTTGAGGACCCGCGCCATGCGGAAATCTCCGGCAAGAACATCTACCTCCACACGGCCATCGGCCCGCACGGGAAAATCGACCCGTGGTTCGGCTCCTGGGGCCTCGGCATCTCCCGCGACTCCAAGAACAAGGAGGCCGCATGGACCTTCATGCAGTGGATCACGCACAAGAACCAGTCGCTGAAGGCGCTCAAGGGGGGCACGGCGCCGACGCGGCACTCCACCTACAAGAGCGAGGAAGCCAAGCAGTATACGCCGCACTATGTGGGCATCTACGATTTCATGCTGAACACGACCAATCCGGACACCCGCATCCGCGTGCCGGAATGGGCCGAGATCTCAGACGTGATGGGCCTTTACGGCAACCAGGCCTGGCTCGGCGAAATCACGCCCGAGGAGGCGCTCACCAATATGGAGAGCGAAATCAAGGCGGCGTTCCGGCGCGGCGGCTACTATCGCGAGGGCGCGAAGAACCCGCCGCAGCTGTGGCGTGACCTGAGCGTCTACGACGCAAAGCCCTCGAGCTGGAAATAGCGGCGGACGGGCATGGCCGGGGACGGGGCAGGCCCCGTTCCCGGTTTCGTTTCGCGAAGTGCTTGTGGCCGGGGCGGCTTCCGCTGACGAACGGGTCTGCTCCGCGCCGGGTAGAGGAAGGGACGAGGCATCTTGGTTGCACTTAAGGAAACGGCGGAACGAATGGATGTCGGCGCAGCGCCGGCGCGCAGCGCGCGGGCGGGAGCCCACGACGCGCCCTGGTTCCCCTGGGCGCTGATGGCGCCTACGCTGATCGTGCTGCTGATCCTCGGAGTCTTCCCCTTCCTCTATTCGCTCTATCTCGCCTCGACCAATATCATCCTCTCCAAACCCTATCTCGAGACCGAGTTCGTCGGCCTCTACCAGTATCACGAGCTGGTGCAGGACCGCCGCTTCCTGAACGCCCTCAAGGTCACGGCGATCTTCACCTTCTTCGCCGTCTTCATCGAGTTCTGGGCGGGGCTCGGCCTGGCGCTCCTGTTCCGCCGGCGCATCCGCGGCAAGGCGTTCTTCCGCCTCGCCATCCTCCTGCCCATGGTGCTGCCGCCGGTGGTGGTCGGCCTCACCTGGCGCTACCTGCTCTACCCGCATTCGGGGCTGGTGACCTACTACTCCACCCTCCTCTTCGGCTTCTTCGGCCTGCCCGCGCCGCAGTTCCTGTCCTCGCCCGACGCGGCGCTGCAGACGCTGATCATGATCGATGTCTGGCAGTGGACGCCCTTCATGTTCCTGATCCTGCATGCCGGCCTCGCCTCGCTGCCGCCGGAGCCCTATGAGGCGGCGGAAATCGACGGCGCATCTAGCTGGCGCGTCTTCTGGACCATCACGCTGCCCATGCTGAAGCCGTCCATCATGATCGCGCTGGTCATCCGCACCATGGACGCCTTCCGCACCTATGACACGATCGCGGTGCTCACCAAGGGCGGGCCGGGCAACGCGACGGAGACGCTCAACATCCTCCTCACCAATATCGGCTTCGGCTTCTTCAACATCTCCAAGGCCGCCGCGCTCTCCTTCATCATCCTGGTGATCATCATCACGCTCTCCTTCCTGTTCATCCGCGTCTTCGCCAAAAAGCAGCTTGACGAGGCCTGATCCATGAGCATGACGCAGCCGCTGCCCGTCTCCCCCTCCGCTCCACCAAGAGAGCGCAATTGGTGGGTCTATGTGATCCTGCTCCTCGTCAGCTTCGTCGCGCTCGTGCCGATCGTCTGGATCGTGCTCACCGCGCTGATGGACCGGGCCGTGGCGCAGAGCGTGCCGCCGCAATGGATCTTCACGCCCACGCTGGAGGCCTTCGAGACGCTGCTCACGCGCTACGACATGCTGCTCTATATGCGCAATTCGGCCATCGTCTCGGTCTCGGCTACCTTCTTCTCTGTCGTGCTCGGCATGTTCTGCGCCTACGCGCTCGCCCGCTACGAGTTCCCCGGCAAGAACGACGTGGCCTTCTGGATCCTGTCCAACCGCATGCTGCCGCCAGTGGCGGTCATCCTGCCCATCTTCATGTTCTTCCAGACCTTCAAGCTGCTCGACAGCCTTGTAGGCCTCATCCTCCTTTACACCGGCATGCAGCTTCCCTTCGTCGTCTGGATGCTGAAAGGCTTCTTCGAGGACATCCCGCGCCAGATCGAGGAATCGGCCCTCGTCGACGGCGACACCTGGTTCGGCGCCTTCCGCCGCGTGACCCTGCCGCTGATGGCTCCGTCCATCACTGCGACGGCGATCTTCGTGCTCATCCTTTCCTGGAATGAATACGCCTTCGCCGTTTTCCTCACCGGCGCGCAGACCCGCACCCTGCCGCCTGCTGTGGCCAGCTTCATCGGCGGCAGCGACATCCAGTGGAATCTCCTGGGCGCGGCCTGCGTGTTCATCACGCTGCCGATCCTCCTCTTCGTTGTGGCGGTGCAAAGACAGTTCGTGCGCGGCCTTTCCATGGGCATGATGAAGTAATGGGCCAGGTTGCCGTAACAGACCTCAACAAGCGCTTCGGCTCCGTCGCGGCCGTCGCCGACGTCAATTTCACCGTGGAGGATGGCGAGTTCCTGTTCCTGCTCGGCCCGTCCGGCTGCGGCAAGACCACGACCTTGCGCATGGTCGCCGGCCTCGAAATGCCCTCGGGCGGCAGGATCGCCATCGACAGCCGCGACGTGACTTATCTGCGCCCGCGCGACCGCAATGTCGGCATGGTCTTCGAGCGCTACGGCCTCTACAACCATCTCTCCGTGTTCGAGAACATCGCCTATCCGCTGCGCGTGCGCCGCATGTCGCGGCAGGAGATAAGGTCGCGCGTCAGCGCGGTGGCCGAGCGCCTGCAGATCGCCGACGTGCTCGACCGCCGGCCCGGCCAGCTTTCCGGCGGCCAGGCTCAGCGCGTCGCCATCGGTCGGATGCTCGTGCGCCAGGCCGACGTCTTCCTGATGGACGAGCCCATCTCCCACCTTGACGCAAAGCTGCGCGCAGCGATGCGCATCGAGCTGAAGCACCTGCAGAGGGAGCTGAAGGCCACCACCATCTATGTCTCGCACGACCAGCTAGAGGCCATGACCATGGCCGACCGCATCCTCATCATGCGCGACGGCACCATCCAGCAATTCGACACGCCCAAGGCCGTCTTCGACCGGCCCGCCAACGAGTTCGTCGCCACCTTCATCGGTGAGCCGCATATGAATGTGCTCGACTGCCGCCTGACGACCGAGGGGGCGCGCGCCTTCCTGCAGGGTGATGGCTTCCGCATCGAGGTGGATCCGGACTGGCTCGCGCGTTCGGGCGACCTTCAGCGCTCCGACGGCGCGGTGCGCCTCGGCATCCGGCCGGAACATATCGGCGTTGCGCTGCCGGGCGAAGCGGGCGCGGAGGGCGCCGTGGAGGCGACGCTGCTCACCATCGAGACCATGGGCCACCAGAACGCCTTTGCCGGCGATGTGGGAGGAACGATCGTGCTTGCCCGCGCCGCCGCCTATGAAACGCGGCACATCGATGGCGGCGAGGGCCGGCCCATCCTGTTCCGCTTCGATCCGCGCCGCATCTACCTTTTCGACCCGCGCGACGGCCGCACCCTGGCCCAGGCCGCGGCGGTGAGCGGCGAGGGGAGGGCGGCATGACCTCGCGCACCTCCTGGACCGGATTTGTCCTGATCCTGATGCTGCTCCTCGGCGGCTGCACCGCAATCTCCGGCAATCTCGACCACTGGCCGGCGCTGGCCGCCGCGACGGCGATCATGGCGGCAGGCAAGGTGGCAAACGACCGCTTCCGCGTTGTCAGCTGGCCAATGGAGTTCCTGCTCCTTTCGGCAGTTGTGATGATCGTTTCGACACTGGTCTACCTATATTTCGCCGAGCTCGTCTGATGGCTTCCGCCGCCGTGCAAGCCTCTTTACCGCTTGCGGTCGAGACGCAGGCGCTCACCAAGCGCTATGGCGGCCTCCTCGCCGTCGATGCCGTGTCGCTCGCCGTGCCTGCGGGCGCGATCTACGGCTTCCTCGGCCCCAACGGCGCCGGCAAGACCAGCGTGCTGCGCATGCTGCTTGGCCTCCTGCCGCCGGACGGCGGCTCCTTCCACGTCCTCGGCATCCCCTTCGGCACGCGCGGCGCGGCGCTGCGCCGGCGCATCGGCGCGCTGCAGGAGAAGCCGCGCCTCTACCCGGACATGACTGGCCTCGACTATCTCGCCTTTTTCGGCCGGCTCTATGGGCTGCGCGAGCCGCAGTCACGGGCGAAAAAACTGCTCGCGAAGGTCGGCCTCGCGGCCCATGCCGACCTGGCGGCGGGTGCCTATTCCCGCGGCATGCAGCAGAAGCTCTGCATCGCCCGCACGCTCATGCACGATCCGGAACTGCTCGTGCTCGACGAGCCCGCCTCAGGCCTCGACCCGCGCGGGCTGGCGGAGGTGCGCGAACTCCTCCTGGCCTTGAGGGGCGAAGGCCGCACGATCATCCTCTCCTCGCATCATCTCAGCGAAACCGAGAAACTGTGCGACCGGGTCGGCATCATGAGCCGCGGCCGTCTCGTGGCCGAAGGCACCGTGGACGCGGTGAGCCGCCAGCTGCGCGGCCTTGCCTATGCCATCGAGCTTGGGCCCGGCTCGGCGGCTGAAGCCGTCGCAACCCGGCTTGCCGCGCTGCCCTTCGTGGCCAGCGCTTCGGCGGCGGGGGAGGCGATCGAGGTGGAGCTCGCCGAGGAGGTGCCGGAGGCCCGCGCCGCCCTTGCGCGCGCCGCCATCGATGCCGGCGGCATCGTGCTCTCCGTCACGCGCCGCCGCGCGACATTGGAAGAGCTGTTCCTGGCGCTGACGCGTTCGGAGCCGGGTAATTGAGCGGCGGGCTATTCCCCGAGCTCTATTCTTGTTCGCCGGTGACCCGAGGATCCATGCCGGAACATCGAAGCGCCGCCAGCGCTTACCAGCATGCGGGCTCTACAGAAACCGCGTATCCTCCGACACCCGGTTGGTCGCCTCCAGCTTCTCGATGGAGCGCTCGTAATTGCGCACGGCGTAAATGGAATAGACCAGGTCCATGATGGCGATCTGGGCGAATTTGGACGTCATCGACTCGTGGTATTCGGGCCGGCCGATGGGCACGGTCGTCGTCGGCGTGATCAGCTTCACATCCGAATAATTGACGATCGGCGCACCGGGAAACGCCGTGATGCAGATGGTGCGCGCGCCCACCTGCTGCGCCACCTGCAGGGCGCGCACGACCGCCTGGCTGCGGCCGGAATTGGAGATGCCGATCGCCGTCGACCTTTCGTCCAGCGCCACCGCCGACATCTGCTGCAGGTTCTGCTCCTCGAAGAACTGGCACTTCTTGCCCACGCGCACGAAGCGCATCAGGCCGCTGCCGACCGCCAGCGTCGAGGAGCCCACGGCGAAGAAGGCGAGCGTCTCGCTTTTCTCGATCGCCTCCACGGCGCGGATGATCTCGGGGATGGAGAGCTGGGAAAATGTCTCGTCCAGCGTGTGCTGCAGCCGGTAGCGGATCTTGCGCGTGATCGTGTCGACATTGTCTTCGACGGTGATGTCCTCATAGACGGACCGCGCCTCTTCCGTCTGCTCCGGCGCCTGCGGCGCGCGCGAGAGGTCCTCCGCGATCAGGATCTTCAGCTGCGGGAAGCTGCGGATATCCAGCTCCTTGACGAAGCGGGTGATGGTCGATTCCGACACCTCGCATTTTTCCGCCAGTTCCCCGATGGTCAGCGACTTGACGATGGTGGGATTGCGCAGGGTGTAGTTGGCGATGCGCCGCAGGGCGGGATTGAGATAGGGTAGCCTGCGCTTGATCGAACTCAGCACCGCCTGGCCTTGCGCAGTCTCGCTCATCCTTCACCTCCCCCCGGGTCGGCGCGCCGGTGCCGTTCACGATAGTGGAAAATAATTTCCGCGCAAGCGCGTTGACAAAGGGAATAACTTCCATAGGCTTTCCCCGCCGCCGGCTCCGCAAGTCTCCATAAGGCACAGAATGCCGGGCAGGGGAAGGGCAGGGAGGATCCCATGGATTACGGTCTTGAGGGCAAGGTCGCCCTGATCACGGGCGCCAGTTCCGGTATCGGGAAGGCGATCGCGAAAACCTTCGCCGAGGAGGGCGCAACGGTCGTCATCAACGGCCGCGATCAGGCGAAGATCGACGCCGCGCTTGCCGATATCGGCGGCAACTCGCACGGGCTTTCCGTCGATCTGACGACCGAGGAGGGGGCAGGGCGGCTCTGGCGGTTCGCCTCCGAGCGCGGCCCGGTCGAATACCTCATCAACAATCTCGGCATCTTCAATGTGCGCGAGTTCTTCGACATTTCCGACGCCGAGTGGCAGCTCTACTGGGATGTGAATGTCATGACAGGCATTCGCATGAGCCGGATCGCGCTGAAGGAGATGCTGGAGCGCAATTCCGGCTCCATCCTCTTCACCTCGTCCGACGCGGCGACCAAGATCGTGCCCTGGATGATCCACTACTCGCTCACCAAGACGGCGCAGGTGGCGCTCGCCCGCGGCATGGCCGAGCTGACCAAGGGCACGAAGGTGCGTGTGAACTCCTTCATGCCCGGCCCGACGGCGACCGATTCCGTGCGCGACTACTTCAACCAGATCGCCGCCGAGCAGGGCATCACCTATGAGGAGGTGGAGAAGAACTATTTCGTCGAGAAGGAGCCGACCTCCCTCGTCCAGGGCCTCATCGACCCAGCCAATTACGGACGCGGCGTCGTCGCCATGATGACCAACCCTGCCGTCAATGGCGTGGTCTGGCGCATGGAGGGCGGCATCATCCGCTCCGCCTTCTGACGCTCGGCGAGGGACCAGGGCGTTCCTTCGCAGCCGCACCAGACCCGGCCCGGCAACCTCGACGATAGGCGGCGAGCCTGATGCCGGCGAGATCTCCCCCCTTGCGAGGAGAAAGCGTTTTCCTGCACTTGCGAGCGGGTTTGTCCCCGAGCAAGTGCTTGGAAAACGCCAGAGAGGGGTTCTTTCGAACCGATCCTTCACCCTCCGCCCGCCCGCCAAGCGGGGTGTGGATCAAATCGGCCCCGCCGTCCGGATGCGCAAAAATAATCTGCAGCAAAAACAAGCTCCTGCACGATTTCCGCTTTTTTTCGCCGGAAAATTTATCCCCACCCCCCGGCAGCCCTCTTATCATCTGTCCCATCGCTCTTGCGGGAACCGGATGCGCACCGGGTGTTCGGGAGAGCGGCGGCAACCTCCCCCTCCAGGGATCGGTACCTGGAGGCATGCTGAGGGCCCGCGACAGGCCGGC
>NZ_JAPSLH010000022.1 GCF_031180965.1 Chelativorans sp. | reverse complement strand
ACCGGGTGTTCGGGAGAGCGGCGGCAACCTCCCCCTCCAGGGATCGGTACCTGGAGGCATGCTGAGGGCCCGCGACAGGCCGGCGGTGCCGGGATGCAGGGTCAGAGACTGCATCTCGGAAAAACGGATGCTGGGTGAGAGACAGCATCGCGGAAACCGCGGAGAAGCCGCTAGGGCTTTTCCTTCGGCCCGGCTAAGACCACCCCCTAATTGGGTGCAGCCGGGGAGATGGAAGGGCCCGAGTGACCGGCCAATGTCGGGACAGCGGCCGGCGGGGCGCGTGGAACGCGCCACATAAACTAACAGAGAGGCACGGATCACGCGCCCCGCTTCCCACCTTCCTCAATGGCCAGACGGTAAAAAACCGGGCGTGGCAGCGATGACGCACGTTCTCGCCGTCCCCACCAAGGGGCGCGAACCAGTGAGAGGCTGTACAACGGGAATGCGAAGGCGTCTATCAGTGCACAGCCGCCGCCTGCTGCCGCAGGAAGGCGAGCGCATGGCGAGCGTTCTCCTTGACGTCCTCCCACGGCTGCCGCCAAAGCGCGAGCACCCCGGCGATCTCCTCGCCGACAATGGCGGGCGAGAAGGATTCCAGCGTCAGCCGGCCGTCATAGCCCGCCGCTTTCAGCGCGCGGAAGAAGCCGGGAAAGTCGAAATTGCCGGCGCCGAGGCGGCCCCGGTTGCTCTCGCCAATATGCGCATAGCCGAGATGCGGCGCCGCGGCGGCGACGGCCGAGGCGACATTCGTCTCCTCGATGTTCATGTGGTAGGTGTCCATCTGCACGAACAGGCTCTTCGAACCGACCGCCTCGATGATCTCCACCGCCTGCCCCAGGGTGTTCACGAAAGAGGATTCGTAGCGGTTGACCGGCTCGATGCCGAGGCGAATGCCGGCCGCTTCCGCCCGCTCCGCAAGCCGCCCATAAGCCTCGACGGCGCGCGCAAAAACCTCCCGGCCGGCCGGCCGCTGGTAGCGGTGCAGCGCCGAATAGGTCATGCCGCCAAGGATCGGGGAGCCCAGATCCCGGGCCGCGACGATGGCGTCCGCGACGAGCTGCTCGCCGCGCCGGGCGATCTCCGGATCGGGGCTGGAAAGGTCCGCGTCAGGGTTCAGGGTCATGCCCGCGACCAGCGGCAGGCCCACCCTCTCGGCGGCCCGGCGCGTCGCGTCGGCCTCGAGCGTGGCGGGATCGAAGATCACCACCTCCAGGTGGTCCCAACCCTGCTCCCTGGTTCTGGCCATGGCGAAATCCCTGTTTTTCGGCGACCAGTCACCGACCCAGACGAGGCTGTGGATTCCGAACTGCATCGTCGCTCCTCCCCGAAAAAAATAGACAATTTCATATTTCTATGCGAGAAAAAAAATAATTGCCATAGATTGGAAGAGGGAAATGAGCGCGAAGGACCGCCCGCCTGGAACCGCCGGAAACCGCGCGCCCTGAACCCAGGAAGGCCTGCTCGCCGCCCGCGCGTATCCGCCGCGCGGAAACATCAGAAATCCCGCATGGAAGACGAGAGCTCCGTGTCGAAATCGAACCAGGATCAACCCGCCGAGGGCCCGGCGCTTGCAAGCCTGAGCTGGCCCTTCGAGGGTGGTGATGTCGGCGATATCGGCCGCGAGGGCCGTTTCGTCACTGCAACCCTTGGGGCCGCCGGACCTGACGAGCTGATCGCGCGGGTGGACGCGGTCTGCATCTGCTCCTCCGACATCAAGATCATCCGCATGGGCTCCTCGCACGCGCTCTTCCGTGAGCGCGACCTGTCCGAATCGCCCGTGGTTCTGGGCCACGAGCTGGCGGTCACGCTGGTCGATGTCGGCGCCAACTGGCGCCACCGCTACCGGCCGGGCCAGCGGCTTGGCCTGCAGCCGGCGGTCCTGGCCGGCAGCGAAAGGCTGACGGTCGGGGTGGATCTTCCCGGCGGGCTCAGCCAGTTCATAAAGCTCGATCCCACTTTGCTCGACGGCGAGCGAAAACCCTATCTGTTCGACGTCCCGCCCGATCTGAGCGCTGCCGAAGTGGCGATGCTGGAGCCCTATGCCTGCGTCGAGGCCGCTTTCCGGCCGAACAGCCGGGTCGGGCTCAAGGAGGGCGGACGGCTCCTCATCTGGGGCGCTCCGGACGCCTCCCATCACACGCTTTCCGCCGAGGTTTTTCCGGCCGAGGCGGTGCTGATCGATGCTCCGCCGGCGCTCGAAAGCTGGGCGCGGGCGCATACCCGCCAGGTGACGGTCTGGCAAGGAGAGCCGGCCGGCGACGAAGCTTTCGACGACATCGTCCTCTGCGGACGCCACGAGCCTGCGCGGATAGCCGCGGCGCTCCGCATGCTGCGCAAGGGTGGGCTTCTAGCGATGGTCGCCGCGGACCCCAACCCCTTGCCCGTCGATGTCGACATAGCCCGTATCCATTATCACGAGATCGCCGTGGTCGGCGCGCGCGGGCCCGAGGTGGACGAGGCCTTCGGCCCGGCGCGCAACCGCTTCGAGGTGAAGCCCGGCGGCACTATGCTGATCTTGGGCGCGGGCGGGGCGATGGGGCGCATCCACACGCACCGCGCGCTGGAACTGAAGGACGGGCCGAAGCGCGTGATCGCCACATCGCGCAAGGGCTCGCGGCTCGAAGCCTTGCGCCGCGACTTTGCCCCCATGGCGAAGGCGCACGGCCGCGAGCTCGTCGTGCTGGAAGACGCGGAACTTGAGGCGGCGCTTTCCGGCCTCGGCGAGGTGGACGACGCGGTGGTGGTGGCGCCCAGCGTCGCCGCGGTCGAGCGCGCGGCGGCGATGCTCGCGCCCGGCGGCATGCTGGTGGTCTTCGCCGGGGTGGCGATGGGCGAGCCGTGCCGGCTGCCGCTGTCGCGTATCGTCAGTGACGGGCTGCGCATCACCGGTTCCACCGGCTCGACGGTGTCCGACCAGCTTGGCGTGCTCGAAAGGGTGAAGCGGGGCGAGCTCGACCTTACGGAAAATCTCGAGGCGGTCGCGGGCTTCGATGCCGTCCCGGCGGCGCTCAAGGCGGTGATGGAGGGTCGCTTCAGCGGGAAAGTGGCCATCTATCCCGGCATTCTCGGCCTGCCTCTCACCCCCGTCTCGGCGCTTGGTATCGGCGATGGACGGCATTCGCGCTGGACGATAGAGGACGAACGGGCGCTCGCCGGGAAATAGGAGGCGAGACCAAGGGAGGAAGACGATGGCGCGCTATGTGATCGGCGTCGATATCGGCACGATGGGCACCAAGACCGGCATCTATGACGAGGATGGCCGGCTCTGCGGGACCGCCTATGAGGAGTCGAAGCTTTATTACCCGAAGCCCGGCTGGGTGGAGCAGATCAATGAGGAGATCTACGGCTCCGCCATCCGCACCATCCGCGCCGCGATGGAACAGGGCGGGATCGACCCGAAGCATGTGGCGGCGATCGCCTTCGACGGCCAGATGGCCGGGCTTTCGACGGTCGGGGAGGGCTGGTCCTCGCCCACCGAATACGACTCCTGGCTCGACAATCGCTGCGCCGCCTACCTGCCGCGGCTGAAGGAGATCGAAAGCGAGATCATCGCGTCGGCCGGCAGCGCCCCTGCCTATAATGCCGGGCCAAAGATGCTCTACTGGAAGCACGAGCATCCGGAGATCTGGCAAAAGATCGTCAAGTTCACCCAGCCCGCGGCCTATGTGGCGGGGCGGCTGGCAAAACTTCCCGCGGAAGAGGCCTTCATCGACCGCACCTATCTCGTCTTCTCCTGCTTTGGCGACACGAGAAATTCCCGCTGGAACGAGGATCTGATCGGCCGCTTCGACATCGATCCGAAAAAGCTGCCGCGCATCCTCGACCCGTGGGAGGTGATCGGAAAGGTCAGCCGCGACGCCGCAGCCGAATGCGGCCTTCTGGAAGGGACGCCGATCGCCGCCGGATGCGGCGACCAGGCGGCCAATGTGCTGGGCGCGGGCATCGTCGATCCGGGCAGCGTCTATGACGCGGCAGGCACGGCCTCCATCTTCGCCACGGTGCTCGACGGCTTTGCCACCGACACTGCCTACAAGGCGCTGATGACCTCCTCGCATGTGGTGCCCGGCCTCTATTTCGCCATGGCCTATGTGGCCGGCGGCGGTCTCAACACGCGCTGGTTCCGCGACGAGTTCTGCGGGCCGGAGAAGTCGGAGTGGACCGCCACCGGGCGCAATGCCTATGAGGTGCTGGGCGAGTTTGCCGCCACGGTCGCGCCGGGCTCGGAAAAGCTCGTTTTCATCCCGCATCTGGGCGGCCGCAACACCCCCAACGATACGGACATGCGTGGCGCTTTCATCGGGCTGACCTGGGCGCACCGCAAGCCGCATCTCTACCGCGCCATCCTGGAATCAATCGGCTACGAATACGCGCTCTACCTCCAGGCCGTGCGCACGATCGCGCCGCAGACGCCGCCGAAGGAAGTCATCAGCATCGGCGGCGGGGCGCGCAGCCGCGTCTTCAAGCAGATCAAGGCAGACATACTGGGCCTGCCCTATTCGAGCCTCGACCGGGAGGAGTATGGCACGCTGGGCGCGGCCATCGTCGCCGGCAAGGCGGCCGGCCTGTTCCCTGACATGGCGGCCACCGCCAAGCGCTTCGTCAACCGCTCGCAGGAAGTGGTCGAGCCGGACAGGGCCCGGAACCAGGTCTACCGGCCCTATGTCGAACTCTACGAAGAGGTGATGGCCAACTTGAAGCCGAGCTTCGCCAAGCTGGCGCGGATGTGACCGCCTTCCGCTGCGGGAGGCGGAGCCTCATTCGCCGTAGGGCACCCAGATATTCTTCACCTGCGTGGCGCGGCGCAGGAACTCGCGGCCCTTGGCCTGGCGGTCGTCGAGCCAGTCGCGCCCCTTGCCGTCGCTCACCCAGGTGGCCTTCAGGTTGCCGCAGGAGGCGCGCTCCACCATGGCGCTGCCCTCCTTCGAGCCGAAATACCACATGGCGGCCACCTCGTCGTGCTCGGCCAGCGTCTTGGCGAGCACGTCCTTCTCGCCGGTGACGATATTCACAACGCCGCCCGGCACGTCGGACGTGTCGAACACCTGGTAGAGATTGGTGGCGATCAGCGGGTGGCGGGTCGAGGGGATCGCCACAACGCGGTTGCCCATGGCCATCGCCGGCAGGAGGAGGGAGATGAATGCCGCAAGCGGCGCCTCCTCGGGCGCGACGATGCCCATCACACCCCAGGGCTCGTTCATGGCAAGCGTCACGTGCCGCGACTTCGTGGCATGCACCGCGCCGTCATATTTGTCGGCCTGAGCGGCGTAATAGAAGATCCGCCTCAGGGCGATGTCGAACTCGGCGGAAGCGGCCTTGGCGTTCTGGCCGGTGCTTTCGACAAGGAGGGCGATGAACTCCTCGCGCCGGGCATCGAGGTTCTCACCCACATAGTAGAGCACCTGCGCCCGGTTGTGGGCAGTCACCCCGCCCCAGCCTCCGGCCTTGGCCGCAGCTTCCACCGCATTGCGGATGTCCTTGCGGTTGCCGAGCGGAGCCTGGCCTATGATGGCCCCATCCTTGCCGGTGACGTCGTAGGAATAGCCGCCGTCCGGCCGGGCCTGCTTGCCGCCTACATAATTCTTGGCGGTGCGATCGATGCGGCCGAGGCTCGCGAAACGGCGCTCTCCTTCCGGCGCGCCGAGCGGCTTGAAGGGCGCCGGCTCCTTGGCGGGCTTCAGCGCCTTCTCGACGCCGCTCACCAGATACTCGTACAGCCCCTCGCGAGCACCCTCGCGGCCATATCCGCTCTCGCGATAGCCGCCGAAACCCGCGCCGGCATCCAGCATATTGGTGCAGTTCACCCAGACGACGCCGGCCTTCACCTTCGCCGCCGTGTCGAGGGCGAGATTGATGTTCTCCGACCAGATGGAGGCGGCAAGGCCATAGCGCGTGTTGTTGGCGAGCGCCACAGCCTCGGCCGGCGTACGGAAGGTCATCGCAACTGCAACCGGCCCGAAGATCTCCACCCCGCACACGGTCGAGGCGGGATCGACATCCGTGAAAAAGGAGGGCGCAAAGAAAAAGCCCTTCTCCGGTAGCGGACCCTTCGCGCGCCAGAGCGTGCCGCCTTCCTCCTCCCCCTTCGCAACGAGCGAGGTAATGCGCTTCAGCTGCTCCGCCGATACGATGGCGCCGACATCGATGCCTTTTTCAAGCGGCGCGCCGATGCGGAGATTCTCCATGCGCCGCCTCAGCTTGTCGTAAAACCGCTCGGCAACCCCCTCCTGCACAAGAAGGCGCGAGCCCGCGCAGCAGACCTGACCCTGGTTGAACCAGATGGCGTCCACCACCCCTTCCACGGCGCCGTCGAGATCAGCATCCTCGAAGACGATGAAAGGCGACTTGCCGCCCAGCTCCAGCGACAGCTTCTTGCCGGAGCCCGCGAGCCGCTCGCGGATGATGCGGCCGACCTCCGTCGAGCCTGTGAATGCGATCTTGTCGACATCCTCGTGCTCGCAGATCGCCGCGCCCGTGCGCCCGTCGCCATGGACGATGTTGACGACGCCCGCGGGAAGCCCGACTTCCAGGCAGATTTCCGCAAAGGCTGTGGCGGTCAGCGGCGTCAGCTCGGCCGGCTTCAGGACCACCGTGTTCCCCGCCGCAAGCGCCGGCGCGATCTTCCAGGCGAGCATCAGGAGCGGGAAATTCCACGGGATGATCTGCCCGCAGACACCGACGGGCGAGAAGCCCTCGAACTCGCTCTCCACCATCTCCGCCCAGCCGGCGTGGTGGTAGAAGTGGCGCGCCACCAGCGGGATGTCGATGTCGCGCGTCTCGCGGATCGGCTTGCCGTTGTCCATGCTTTCGAGCACGGAAAAGAAGCGCTCGCGCTTCTGGATGTGCCGGGCGATGGCGTAGAGGTAGCGCGCCCGCTCGTGGCCGGAAAGCGCGGCCCATTTGGGATAGGCTGCCCGCGCGGCCTTCACCGCCGCGTCGACATCGGCGCCCGTGCCCTGCGCAACGCGCGCAAGCTCGGCCTCGGTCGCGGGATTGAGCGTAACGAAGCTTTCCTCCTTGCCGGCCGCTGTGAATTTTCCGCCGATGAAATGACCGATGCCGGCGGCCCGAGCCTTCAGCCAGGCGAGCACATCCTCGTTGGCCTCCGGCGCCGGGCCGTATTCCATCGTGCGCATGATATCCCTGATCTGTTCCATGACTTTCCTTCCTCAAGCGAGAGGATGCCGGTAGGTCGCCGAGTAGCGCCCCGTGGCAAAATGTTCGAGCTGCCTTTCGATGTCGCCGAGCATCGAGCTGGCGCCGAGGCGGAAGCGGTCCGGCATGGTCCACGCCGTGCCGAGTTCCTCCTTCATGAGGATGAGCCAGGACAGCGCGTCCTTGGCCGTGCGCATGCCGCCTGCCGGCTTGAAGCCCACAGCCTCGCCGGAGAATTCCTGATAGTCGCGGATGGCGCGCACCATTGTTAGTCCGACGGGCAGGATGGCGTTGACGTCCTCCTTGCCGGTGGAGGTCTTGATGAAATCGGCGCCGGCCTGCATGGCCACCATCGAGGCGCGGTAGACGTTGCGCAGCGTGGCAAGGTCCCCGGTGGCGAGGATCGCCTTCAGATGCGCGGGTCCGCAGGCTTCGCGCATGGCGCGGATCTCGTCGTAGAGGGCGGGCCAGTTCTGCGTCAGCACGTGCTCGCGCGTGATCACGATGTCGATCTCATCAGCGCCTTCATCGACCGCGTAGCGGATCTCGGCAAGCCGCTGCGGCAGCGGCGTCAGGCCCGCCGGAAAGCCGGTCGCGACGGAAGCCACCGGAATGCCGGAGCCGCGGAGCGCCTTCACCGCGTGCGGCACCATGGTTGGGTAGACGCAGACCGCGCCGACGGTGATGCGCTCATCGGCCAGGCCGAGCGCCGCCTGAAGCTCGCCAGAGAGCGGCCTCCTCGCCTTGGCGCAAAGCCGGCGCACGCGCCCTGCCGTATCGTCTCCGGCAAGGGTGGTGAGGTCGATGCAGGTGATCGCCCGCACCAGCCATGCGGCCTGCCACTGCTTCTTCACCGTGCGCCGGGTGGTCAGCGTCGCGGCCCGCCGCTCGGCGGCGGAAAGGTTCACCGCTGCGTCCTCGAACCATTCAGGTTTGAGCGCGGTGCCCGCATTGCGGGCCTCGTGGGTTTCAGCCGCAGGGACGGCTTTGATTGTCGGGTGCTTTTCCGGCAGGATCATGCGCGACCCCTCCTCATTTCGATGAAACGGTTGAGCAGAACGGCAGCGACGATGATAAGCCCGGTCACCGTCATTTGGTAGAAGGAGCCGAGCCCCAGAAGGTTGAAGACGTTGCGCAGCACCTGGAGCAGCATCACGGCAAAGAAGGTGCCAAGCAGGCTGCCGCGCCCGCCGAAAAGGCTCGTGCCGCCCAGAACCACGGCGGCGATCGCGTCGAGCTCCAGGCCTTGCGCGGCGGTCGGCTGGCCGATGCGCAGCCTCGAGGTGAGCAGGATGCCCGCAATGGCCGATGTGAGGCCGGAGATTGCGAAGACGCCGGTGATCATCAGCCGCGTCGGAATACCCGACAGCCTGGCTGCCTCCGGGTTCCCGCCGGTGGCATAGACATATTCGCCGAAGACGGTGAAGCGCAGCACCAGGCCGCAGATCACCATCAGCGCGATGAAGATCAGCGCCATGGAAGTGAGGTTGAAGCCTGGCAGGATCGGCACGATCGTGGAGCTGATGGCGGCGAAGGAGGCCGGCAGGCCGCTTACCGGCACGCCGTCCGTGAGCAGATAGGTGAGGCCCCGGAAAGAGACGAGGCCGGCGAGCGTGACGATGAAGCTCGGCACCTGGCCATAGGCGCTGGTCGCCCCCATGGCCGCGCCGCAGGCAAGCCCGACCAGCGCCGTCGCCGCGACGGCGAGCACCGGGTCCCAGCCGGCGGCAAGCAGCACCGCCACCAGCATGCCGCAAAGCGCGGTCAGCGAGCCGACGGACAGGTCGATATTGCCGGTGAGGATCACGAAGGTCATGCCGATCGCCACCACGCCGACAACCGTCGCCTGCTGGAAGAGGTTGGCGATGTTGACCCAGGTGAGGAAGTTGTCGGACAGGGTGGCGGCGATCGCCACCACGGCGAGGAAGATGGCGATGAAATTGTATTCCACCAGGAAGTTCACCGCCCGCCTGTGAACCGGTTCGCGCATGGCGATTGTGCTGTCAGTGGACATGCTGATCTCCAAGAATGGTCGCCTTCAGGATCTCCTCCCGGCCGGTGACGGAGGGATCGTAGCGGCTGAGGATGCGGCCCTCATGGAACACCCAGATGGTATCGCAGGCCGCATAGAGTTCGTCGAGTTCGCTGCTGGCGATGATGACGGCGGCGCCCTCGGCGGCAAGCCGTTCGACCAAGTGATAAAGGTCTGCCTTGGCGCCGACGTCGAGCCCGCGGCTCGGCTCATCGAGAAGCAGGATCTTCGCGCCGTTCACCACCCATTTCGCGAGCACGACCTTTTGCTGGTTGCCGCCGGAAAGCTGGAGGACGGCCTGGTCGAGGTCCGCATATTTGGTGGAGAGCCGGTTGAGCACCGGCCGGGCGCGCTCTCGCTCGCGATTGTGGTTCATTGCGAACTTGCCGGCGAGGGAGGCGAGGGTAGCGTTCTTGTAGACCGGCGCGTCGAGAATGAGCCCTTGCGTCTTGCGGCTCTCCGGCACGAGTCCGAGCCCGCGCCTGATCGCCTGGGCAGGATGGGTGGGGTGGAAGACTTCGCCCTCCACCATCACTCTTCCCTCGAAAGGAAGATCGCCGAACAGCGAGCGCAGGAAGGTGGTGCGGCCCGACCCGTTGAGGCCGGTGAGCCCCGTCACCTCGCCCCAGCGCACGGAAAAGCCGTTCACATCGAGCCCGCCGGCGCCGCGCATGCTCTCCACGCGAAGCGCGACCTCTCCTGTCACGGGGCCGCGCGGCTTACGCTCGACAAGAGTCCGTTCGCGGCCGATCACCGCCTCGACCAGAGCCTCGTCGGATGTCTCGGCTATGTCATAGGTGGCGATGGTGCGGCCGCCGCGCAGCACCGTGATGCGGTCGCCGATCTGGCGCAGCTCGGCCATGCGGTGGCTGACATAGACGATGGCGACACCCTGGCGCACGAGATCGCGGATGACCGTGAAGACCGCTTCCAGCTCGGTCTCGTTGAGGGCCGCCGAAGGCTCGTCCATGATGATGACCTTGGCGTTCATGGTCAGCGAGCGGGCGATGGCCGTCAGCTGCTGGTTGGCGACGGAAAGCTGCTCCACGCGGGTCTTGGGCGAAAAGCGCGCGCCGATGCGCTCCAGCGCCTCGCGGGCGCGCTCGCTGCGGGTGCGCCGGTCGATGATGCCTGCCTTGCCCGGCGCATGTCCGAGGAAAAGATTCTGCTCGACGGTGAGTTGCGGGACGAGATCCAGTTCCTGGTAAATCATGGAGATGCCGGCCCGAGCGGCTTCGGCCGGCGAGCGCAGGTCGAGAGGCTGGCCTTCCAAAAGCATCCGGCCGCCCGACGGGCGCAACGCCCCGGCGATCATCTTGAGCAGCGTGGACTTGCCGGCCCCGTTCGCGCCCAGCAGGCAGTGCACCTCGCCCCGGCGAACGGTGAGCGAGGCCTGCTCCAGCGCCATGATGTTCACGGGGAAACGCTTGGAGACGTTCTCCACCACAAGCACGTCGTCAGCCATTGCGGTCCTCCAGAGCGGCGCGGGCACTTGCCTCGTCGGTGATCAGCACCGAGAGGTAGCCGGCCTTGAGCGCCGCCCGCGTCACCTCGTGCTTCTCCCGTCCGGAGACGATGCCTATCGCCCGGCTCTTTTTCTTCAAAAGGTCGAGGCGGAGCCCGATCGTGCGGCCGTCCAGCTCAGGGTCGACGATGGCGCCGGATGCATCGACGAACCGGCCGAGGATGTCGCCTACCGCGCCCTCTGCCCGGAGCCGGTCGATATGCTCCGGCTCGATATAGCCGGAGGTCACCAGCACGGATTCATGTGAAATCCCGCCCATGCTGAAGCAGGCGACATCGGCTTCCTCGGCGAGCCGCAGCACCCTTTCGATAATCGGATCCTGCTCCAGCACCTCGCGCGTGCTCTTCTTGCCGACGATGGCAGGGACCGGGAGCAGGGTAGCCATGCCGCTCGCGCTCTGGGCGAATTCCTCGGCCACGGCGATGGCGCGGCTGGACGTGGAGCGGATGTTCGTAGCCCCATTCACCAGCACCACATGCAGGCCGGGGCTCCAGTTCACCGGCAGGAAGCGGGCCACGGCCGACATGGTGCGCCCCCAGGAGACGCCCATCAGCGAAACATGCGGCTTCAGGCCGACGATATAGCGGCTCGCGGCCTGGGCCACGGCTTCCATCACCATCTGCTGGTCGTGGTTTTCGCCATGCGGCACGACGACGGCATCCTTCAGACCGAAGGTCTGCTGGAGTTCGACCTCGATCTCGGTGGCACGGCTGGAGCGCGGGGTGATCTCGATGCGGACGATGCCAAGCTCCCGCGCCTCGGTAAGAAGCCGGCTTATCTGCCAGCGGGTGAGGCCCAGTTCGCCTGCGATCTCCGCCTGGGTGCGCTGCAGGTCGTAATAGAGCTTGGCCGCGCGCACCATCAGCTCTTCGCGCTGCTCGTCATAGGGGAGGCGTATGGAGGCGGCGCGGACGTCGTTCATGTGGTCCCCGCTTGTATCCCGGAGAGCCTGTGCAGGGCCGGCTTCAGAACCTGCGTGAGGCCGCGATAGTCGCCGAGCGCTGCCCGGTACCACTGCGTCCGCTTCGGATCGGGCTCCATCGCTTTTCCGGTCGCCGCGAGCATGCGCGAAGCGGCGGCAAGGTCCGCAAAGCCGCCGAGCGCATGGGCAGCACTGACCGCGGCTCCCAATGTGGAAAGATTCTCCTCGCGCACCAGGCTGACAGGGCGGCCGAGCGCATCAATGGTCGCGCGCAACCAGAGCGCATTGTTGCAGATGCCGCCCGCCATGACGATCCGATCTATGGCGACCCCCGCCTCTTCCAGCGCCTGCAGAACGTTCACGGTACCGAGCGCTACCGTGTCCGCGGCCGCGCGATATATCTCCGCCCGTCCGTGGCCGAGCGAAAGGCCGAGAATGGCGCCGCGAAGGCCGGCGTCGCGATAGGGGGTGCGGTTGCCCATCCAGTAGTCGAGCACCGCAAGGCCCGCCGCTTCGGGGGAAACCTGGGTCGCCTCGGCGATCAGCGCCTGGTGGCCGGCTGGATCGAGCCCGAATATCTTGTGCGCCAGCCAGTGGAGGATGGCTCCGGCCGAGACCTGGCCGCCCTCGACCAGCCACCGCCCGTCGATCAGGGCGTTCGGATAAGGCCCCCAGAAGCCCGGCAGGTCCTGCTGCGCCTCAAGATGCGTGAGATGGACGACCGAGGTGCCGCCGATGATGAGCATGCTGCCGGGATCGATCGTCCCGGCCCCGAGCATGCCTATATGGGCGTCGATCCCGCCCTGCGCGAGCAGCGGCCGCGTGGAGAGGCCGAGTCCCGCCGCCACCTCGGCGCGGAGGCGACCGACCGCGCCGCCCACAGGCACCACGCGCGAGGGAAGCTTTTCGCCGAGCTCGGCAATGCCAAGCGCCTCGTAGATTGCCGGCACGAAGGCGCCCGCGGCGGAATCATAGTTCCATTTGCAGGCAGCGTTCATGCGCGAGGCGGCCCATTCGCCGGAAAGCCGGTAGTTGAGGTAATCGATCGCCTCGCAGATCACCTCCGCCCCGGCAAAGACCTCCGGCGCATGGCGCTTGAGCCACATGGCCTTCGGTACCAGCCACTCGGCGGCGTCCTCCCCGCCGCTATAGGCCATGACCGGGTGGCGCACCGTGCCGGTCTCCTGCGCCTCGCGCGCAGCACGGCAATCCATCCAAAGAAGGGCCGGGCAGACAGGCGTGCTGTCGCCGCGGCAGGCCACGACCGTCGAGGCAGTGGTGGCGACGGCTACGGCGGCGATGTCGGAACGCCCGGACAGTTCGACTGCTCTGCGCCCGGCGCGCAGAAGGGCGGTCCACCACTCTTCCGGCTGCTGCTCCGCCCAGCCCGGGCGAGGATAGGCGGTCTCGTAATTCTCTTCCGCGCTGCCGAGGACTGCCGCCTTGCCGGAAATATCGTAGACGCTGGCGCGGATGCCGCCCGTTCCGAGATCGAAACCCAGGACAGATGTCATGTCGTTTCTCCTCCCGCAGGCATGCCCGGAAACGCGCCGCCCCGCCCTTTACGGGCGGAACATCACCTTCGAGAAGAACATCGTCCGCTCATCGCGGAAACGGGCGAACATACCGGGCAATTCCGCCAGATCGAGGTCGTGGCTGATGAGAAACTCCCATTTCAGCCGCCCCGTGCCAAGCGCCTCCAGCGTCGCCAGCCATTGCGGCCCGGGGAAGGGGGCTCCGAAGGAATTCCACGAGCCGTGCAATGAGACCTCCTGGCGCAGAAAATGCTGGAAGACGGCATTGGCGAGCGGGACCTCCCCCACGGGAATACCGATGAAGGAGACATGGCCGCCAGGCGCGGCGAGCCGTACCGCGGAGGCGATCGAGGCCGGGTGCCCCGCCGCCTCTATGATGACGTCGCAGGGCAGGTCGGCCGCCCTTTTGTCATCCGCCAGCAGGCAGTGGGTGGCGCCGGCTTCGCGCGCAAGGTCCAGCTTTCGCTCGGAGACGTCGACCGCCACCACCTCGGTGGCGCCGGCAAGACGCATCCACTGGATCGCGAAGAGCCCGATCGGGCCGCAGCCGATCACTCCGCCGCGCTGGCCGAAGGTGATGCCGCCGGCCTTCCAGAGCGCGTGGACGGCGATCGAGGCGGGATCAGTCATCGCCACCGCCCTCGGATCCGCACCTTCGGGGGCTTTCAGGAGATTCGTGGCCGGAACGCAGACATATTCCGCGTACGCCCCGTCCCGCCGCGAGCCGAAATAATCGTAGTCGCGGCAGCGGGAGAACTGGCCGCGCAGGCACTGGTCGCACTTGTGGCAGGGCAGCATCGGCGGCACGACGACCAGATCGCCCGCCGAGAAGCCTTCCAGCCCCTCGCCGACCTCGGTGATATAACCGGAGAATTCGTGCCCGCAGATGAGCGGCATCTTGTGCGCGCCCTTGATGAGCATGCGCGGCAGGTCCGAACCGCAGACGCCGACGGATGCCACGCGGACCATGGCACTGTTGTCGAGAAGCCGGGGCGTAGGAACATCTTCGAGGCGGATGTCGCCGGGACTGTGGAGCACTGCTGCGCGCATGACCTGTTCCTCTGACGTTTGGAAGAGCGAAGCGGGAGAAGCTCGCGGGCCGCGCGCACGGCAAGCTGATGCCCGCCGTGCGCGCCGTCTTGGGAGACTTACTTGGCCAGAACCTCGGGCCGGTATTCGGCAAAGAGCGCGTCATGCGGGAACTCGCCGACATTGTCCGGCGTCACAAGCGCAGTGCCGGCGTCGACGAAGCTCGGCACCTCCTTGTCTGCGACCGCCTCGCGCGCCACCTGGATCGTCACATCGCCGAGATATTGCGGGTCATTCAGGGCAGTCGCGATATAGTTGCCGCCGCTCTCCATGACCTGCAGCGCTTCGGAAAGCCCGTCGACGCCGGCGATCAGCACGTCGTTGCGGCCGCTCTCCTGCAGAACCTGCATGGCACCCAGCGCCATGTCGTCATTATGCGCGTAGACGACTTTCACGTCGGGATTGGCCTGCAGAAGGTCCTGCATGGCAACCACCGCATTGGCGCGGATATACTCGGCATACGGGCCCGCCACGATCGTGTGGCCGCTGCCTTCAAGCGCCGCATGGAAGCCGTCGCGGCGGTCCATCATGACGGCGCCGCCGGCATCGCCCTGGATCTCGATGATCTTCGCGCCTTCGACGCCGTCCTTCTTGAGCCGCTCGACCACGGCCTCGCCCACGAGTCCACCCATCTTCTTGTTGTCGCGCCCGACATGGGCGACCACACCCTCGCCATTGACCGGACGGTCGACGGTGATGACCGGGATGCCCGCCGCCTTCGCAGCCTCGAGCGAGGGCACCACCGCATCCGGGTTCACCGGATTGATGATGAGGGCGTCCACGCCCTGGGTGATGAGATCCTGGATGTCGTTGTTCTGCTTGCTGACGTCGCCATTGGCATCGAGGAAGATCAGCGTGTCGCTGCCGGCCTCGGCCGCCGCTTCGGCGCCATTCTTGAGCTGAACGTAGAATGGAGACTGCAGCGTCACCTGGCTGAAGCCGATCTTCAAGCCCTCCGCATGTGCCGCGCCCGCCCATGCGCCTATGGCGGCGGCAAGCGGCAGCGCCGCCAAAACGATCCTGGAGAAGCGGTAACCGGGCATTCAGACCTCCCTGAGCAAATTCAACAAATGTGCAAACATTGCACATTTTCTGGGCGGAGCAAAATCACAAGCCCCTTCCGTCGTCAAGGGGCTTCTCGCCAAGGAAGCACGTTGCGACGCAGGCTGCTGGCGCAGCCCAGCGCCCCGTTCCTCGGTCCTGCGGCTCGTCACCCGGGAACTGATGAGGCCAAGGATCGTCTTGCGCACGATCGCGCTCCGATTCCGGCCCGCTATGGTGTATGCCGGACAGCTGAACGGCAGGTGCCGTCGAGGTCCGAGGTATCAGAGGATGAGTGGTGACGCTGCAGCGGCCGTGCTGACGGTCCGGCCATTGCTGGAGACCGCGACGGTGAAGGTGCGGGATCTTCGGTTGCGATCGGCCGGTTCCGCTCCAAGCGAGGAGCAGTGCGCGGGCTCGACCCATCTCGTCTTTCCCTACCGAGGGACGTTCGTCCGGCATCTCGGCCGGAAGATTTCCGTTGGCGAACCCAGCCAGGTGCTTTTCTATAATGAAGGCGACGCTTACCGGCTCAGCCTTCCGCTCGGGGAGTGCGGCAGCCTGGCGGTGACAATCCACGAGTCTTTGCTGCGCGAACTGGCGCCGAAAGGGCTGCTGCGGGACGATGCCACTGCGTTTCAGCAGGCACGTCTTCGAATCGATGCGCGGGCGCAGGTCTTGGTGGCGCTACTCAGGCATGGTCTGCACCAAGCCACGGCCGAATTGCTCGAAGCCGAAAGCCTGGCCCTCACCCTCGTTCAACGCGCCTTGGGCCCCAGAACGAGCCATGCGGCAGGAGCCACATTGGGGCGACAGCAATTGGCCGATCGCGCCAAGCTGGTGCTCGCAAGCGATCTGGCCCGGCGCTGGAGCTTGGCCGAGGTGGCGGCCGAGGTCGGGTGTTCCCCGGTCTACCTAACGCAGGTCTTCCGGCAGGTGGAAGGCATGCCTCTCTACCGGTATCAGTTGAGAATGCGGCTCGCGCGCGCTCTCGACCTCCTCACCCGCTATGACGACCTGACGGCGCTGAGCCTTGAACTGGGGTTCTCCAGCCATAGCCACTTCAGCGCCGCCTTCCGCGAGGTTTATCGGCGTTCGCCGTCCGACTTCAGGCAGATGGCGTCGCAAAGATAGCGTTCTGCAAGATTGCTAAAGAATCTGACAGCGCCCCTCGGCGGCGTGGGCTACTCCTTCACAAGTCACTGAACTGGAGAATTTCCCATGAGCGAGAGAACCTGCGCTGCTTGCGACGGCGAGCTGGATGAAAATGCGATCAATGTAACCATCGGCGGGAGAACCGTGGAGGTCTGCTGCGAGGAATGCGCAGTGAAGCTGAACGAAGCCCATGCGGCGGCCCAGGCCCCGACCAAGATGGTTGAACTGTGAAAGTTCTCGTCTTGCGCCAGCCATACCTTCGACGCCCGTAAAGGTCCCGGCGTGCGAAGTTCCTGAGGTTGGCCGGGACCGCATGGGCGTGTCTGGCTGAGGCGTATTGCTCCTGCCGCGGCTTGCTGCGGCAAAATGCTAGACCGGCACGACTCCTTAATGCCTGCGACAGGCCTGGCTTCGCAGCCAGTTACAGGTTCGGTTGGACGAAGATCGTGTTATGTAATAACATTGCCGTTGCTATGAGACCCCCTATCACGAGAATCGCAACTGGAACCATCAGCATGGCCTCCCGACACGGCGTGCAGCGGCAGCCCCCACCAGAGCTTGTGGCGCGGATCCTTGGCTGGATCCGGCGGCGGTTGGCGATGCGGCGCAACCGGCTGATACTGCGCGAATTGTCCGACGAGCAGCTGCGGGACATCGCGGTGTCGCGCTGCGGCAGTCCCGAACTTTACCGGCGCCTGCGCGAGGAGTAGCCGTCGAGGTTTCCCTCGCGGCGTCCGGGAACGGCCGAACAGCAGGGGAGGCAACCATGCCTCCTCTGCTAAAGTGCGCTTCATCGATTCGCCCGTCCCGCCTGCCGGGCCGGACGGAGATGAGGAGGGATAGAACTGGAAACCTCGCTTTATCGGCCGGTCAAATCATTCCTCGAGAGCTTGGGCTTCAGCGTCAAGGGGGAGATCGGAGGCTGCGATCTCGTCGCCGTCAAAGGGGACAGCCCGCCGATCGTCGTGATCGGCGAGATGAAGCTGAGCTTCAATCTCGAGCTGGTGCTGCAAGGCGTCGACCGTGCCGCCGCCTGCGACGAGGTCTGGCTTGCCGCCCGGCTGTCGGCGCGCGGCAAGGGTCGCGAGAGCGATGCCAGGTTTCGCAATCTCTGCCGGCGGCTCGGCTTCGGCATGCTGGGCGTGACCGCCGGAGGTGATGTGCAGGTTCTCGTCAGCCCCACGGCGCCGACACCACGCCGCGACGCGCGCCGCCGGTCGCGCCTCGTTGAAGAGCATCGCCGCCGCCAAGGCGATCCCGTGCCTGGTGGAGGGACCCGGGCGCCGATCATGACGGCCTATCGCCAGCAGGCGCTCGCCTGTGCCGCGGCAATGGCAGACGGTCCCAAGCGGCCGCGGGATCTCAAGGAGACGATCCTCGAAGCCCCGAAGATCCTGCGCCACAATGTCTATGGCTGGTTCACGCGCGTCGACCGGGGCATCTATGATCTCACGGAAGCAGGCCGGGATGCCCTGTCGCGTTGGCCAATGTCCACCGCCTGACCGCCGCGGCACCCGCTGCGACCACAGTTCGGTCCGGGACGAACATTGGTTGCCACTTGGGCCCGCGCCTAGCGCCTGGTGCGCCCCGGAAGCCTTCAGGCATAGTTCAATCGGGGACGAAGGGTCCCTGCATGCGAGCGAGCGCCTGGTCCCGGCCGGTCAGGATGACCTGCCGCATGGCGGCCGCGGCCGCCTCGCCGTCGCCCCTCGCGATCGCCTCGGCTATGGACCGGTGCGAGTTGCCGATCGTCTCGACCTCGCGCGAGGGAACGTCCGGCGAACTCAGCCCGAACGCGCCGATCAGCGCGGCCTCGATAAGGGTGCCGACGCCATACATGAAGGGGTTTTCCGAGGCGTGCAGGACCGTCAGATGAAAGCGCAGATCCGCGAGGATCAGCTCGTTGTGGGAGCGGGCAGAGACCATGTCCTCGGACAGGGCAAGAAGCCATTCGATATTTTGCGGGCTGGCGCGCTCGGCAGCAAGGCTCGCGGCATGAGGTTCGAAGGAAAGCCGCATCTCGCTAAGATGCATCACGAAACTGGTGTCTATGCCGCGGTCGATGTGCCAGGCCAAAACGTCCGCATCGAACATGTTCCACTGCCGGCTTTCCGTCACCCGCGTGCCGATGCGCGCGCGTGGCACCACAAGGCCCTTGGCCGACAGCGTCTTCATCGCCTCGCGCAGGACGGTGCGCGAGACATGGAAGCGCTCGGCCAGTTCGCTGTCGCCCGGCAGGATGCTGCCCACGGGATAGGTGCCGTCCACGATCGCCTTGCCGATCTCGTTCACCACATGGGAGTGGCTCGTGCGCCGCGCAGCACCTGAAATGGCGGTCTCAAGCAGTCCCATCAACGCCCATGCGCATGGTCAAGCGCCACCCTGTTCCTGGACGAGACCCACAGAATGCCCTTTTGCAGGAAGATGAAGGCGAAGAGCAAGATGCCGATCACGATCTTCGTCCACCAGCTGGAAAGCGTGCCGTCGAAGGTGATGTAGGTCTGGATAAGACCCGTGATGAGGATGCCGACGAAGGTTCCCGCGATGAACCCGCTGCCGCCGGTAAGCAGCGTGCCGCCGATGACGACGGCGGCGATGGCGTCCAGTTCCACGCCGACGGCGGAGAGCGAATAACCGGCGCTGGTGTAGAGCGAGAAGACGATGCCCGAGAGACCGGCGAGCAGGCCCGACAAGGCATAGATGGCGATAGTGGTCTGGCCGACGGCGACGCCCATCAGCCGCGCCGTCGCCGCGCCGCCGCCCAGAGCATAGACATTGGCGCCGAAGCGGGTGCGGTGGGCCAGAAGGATGCCCGCGAGGAACACGAGCAGCATCAGGACGCCGATCAGGGTCAGCCGGCCTCCGCCCGGCATGCGCCAGTAGAGCGACTGCAGAACGTCATAGAAGGGATGCGCGACCGGAATGGAATCGATCGACAGCACGAAAGCCATGCCGCGCGCGAGGAACATGCCGGCCAGCGTCACGATGAAGGGCGGCATTTCGAGATAGTGGATCACCGCGCCCATCGCCGCGCCGAAAAGGGTGGAGATCACAAGCGCAAGCGCAAAGACGGTGAGCGGATGCAGGCCCGTCCCGGCGAGCAGCACGGCGATGAAAACGCTTGTGAATGCGATGACCGAGCCGATGGAAAGATCGATGCCGCCGGACAGGATGACGAAGGTCATGCCCACCGCGGCAATGCCGAGAAAGGCGTTGTCGGTGAAAAGATTGCCGATCACGCGCGTGGAAAGCATCGCGGGGAACTGCGCGTAGCAGAGCGTGTAAGCGAGGAGGAAGATGAGGGTCGTGGCCGCCAGCGGGAGGTAGCGCGACTTCATGGCGCCGATCCCTCCTTGCGCTCCTTGGGCAGGAACTCCGCCGGCTCCGGCGGCCGGATGCGCCAGAACAGCATCCCCATCCGGATGGCCGGCGACTGGATCAGCAGGATCAGCATGATGATCACGGCCTTGATGATCAGGTTGAACTCCGGCGGAAACCCCGAAAGCAGGATGCCCGTATTGATCGACTGGATGATCATGGCGCCGATCAGGGAACCGAGGAGCGTGAAGCGTCCGCCGAGCAACGAGGTGCCGCCGAGCACGACGGCAAGGATCGCGTCGAGCTCCAGCCAAAGGCCGGCATTGTTGGCGTCGGCACCCCGGATATCCGCGGTCACGATGATGCCGGCGACCGCCGCGCAGAGCCCCGAAGCCATGTAGACGGTGACGAGCAGCACCCGGCTGTTGACGCCGGAAAGCGAGCTCGCACGGCGGTTGACGCCGATCGCCTCGATCAGCAGGCCAAGTGCGGTTTTGCGCACGATCAGCGTGGCGAGAATGCCGGCGCCGACCCAAAGGATGACTGGCATTGGCAGGCCCAGAAAGGACCCGCTGCCGAAGAACGCGAGCCCCGGATCGGAGAAGGTGACAATCACGCCCTCGGTGATAAGCTGCGCTATGCCGCGCCCCGCCACCATCAGGATGAGCGTGGCGACGATGGGCTGCATGCCGAGCACGGCTACGAGGAAGCCGTTCCAGACGCCGCAGAGGACGCCCACGGCAAGGGCCGCCAGTATGGCGGTCGCCGTGCTCTCGCCGGCGGCTACGGCCGATGCCGCGACCGCCCCGCAAATCGCCATCACGGCACCCACCGAAAGATCGATGCCTTTCGTGGCGATGACCAAAGTCATGCCGATGGCGAGCAATGCCACGGGCGCGCCGCGGTTGAGCACGTCGACGAGGCTGCCGTAGAGCCGCCCGTTCTGGAAGGTCAGATCCAGGAATTGCGGGAATACCGCTGTGTTGAGCGCCAGGATGATCAGGAGCGTCGCGATCTGGGGCAGGAAGCGGCGGAGCGCGCCGGCATCGCTCATCGGGCGTCCTCCGTCGGCCTTTCGGCGGCGATGGCGCGCACGATGCTGTCCGTGTTGATCTCCTCGCCGACGAGCTCGGCCACATGCGCCCGGTCGCGCACCACGATCACCCGGTGCGAATAGGCCACCAGCTCTTCCAGTTCCGACGAGATGACGAGCAGCGACATGCCTTTTTCACACAGGCTCTCGATCAGGCGGATGATTTCCGCATGGGCACCCACATCGATGCCGCGGGTCGGCTCGTCGAGGATGAGGAATTCCGGGTTGGTGGCGAGCCAGCGGGCGAGGATGGCCTTCTGCTGGTTGCCGCCGGAAAGGAGGCGGATCGGCTTTTCCCGGTCGCTCGTGCGTATGTCGAGCGCCTTGATGAAGCGGTCGGCGATCTCGATCTGCTCCTGCCGCGGCAGCGGCCGCGACCACCCGCGCCGCGCCTGCAGCGCCAGGATGATGTTTTCGCGCACGGAAAGATCGCCGATGATGCCGTCGGTCTTGCGGTCCTCTGGGCAGAAGCCGAACCCTTCCGCAATGGCCGCCCGAGGCGAAGCGAGATCCAGTTTCCTGCCCTCCTTCTCCGCTGTTCCGCTGTCGTGCGGGCGGACGCCGAAGATCACTTCAGCCGTCTCGGTGCGGCCGGAGCCCAGGAGTCCGGCAACCCCCACCACCTCGCCCCGGCGGACATCGAGATCGAAGGGCTGTACCGCGCCCGCGCGGCCGAAATCGCGGAATCGGTAGGCAGGCGGTGCGTCGTTCGGCCGGTCGGCCGCGTGATGGCGGGTCTCCTGCGAAAGCTCGTGCCCGAGCATCATTGTGACCAGTTCGATGCGCTTGATTTCGGCTGTCCTGCGCGTGCCGACCAGCCGCCCGTTGCGCAGCACCGTGATGCGGTCGGAAAGCTCGAACACCTGGTCGAGGAAATGGGTGATGAAGATGATGCCGAGCCCTTGCTCGCGCAGCCGCCGGACGATGTCGAAGACCAGGCGCACTTCCTGCGCATCAAGGCTGGCGGTGGGCTCGTCCAGGACGAGGATCCGGCCGGAAAGGTCGACCGCGCGCGCGATCGCCACGATCTGCTGAACGGCGACCGAATAGGAGGAGAGCTCCCGCGTTACGTCTATGTCGAGGCCGTAGCGGGAAAGCAGCGCCCGCGCCTTCGCATTCAGCTCGCGCACGCTTACCATGCCGAAGCGGCGCGGCTGGCGGCCGAGATAGAGATTTTCGGCCACTGTGAGATTGGGCAGGAGGTTCACCTCCTGGTAAACGGTGCCGATGCCGAGCGCCTGGGCCTCGAATGTGTCGCGCGGATCAAAGGGGCGCCCGTCGAGCAGGATCTCGCCCGAGTCGCGGCGATATGCTCCGGTCAGGCACTTGATGAGGGTCGACTTCCCCGCGCCATTCTCCCCGAGCAAGGCGTGCACCTCGCCCGCCCTCAGGGTGAAATCCACCCGGTCAAGCGCCAGTGCGCCAGGAAAGCTTTTCGTGAGGCTTTCGACGCTGAGCAATGTCCCCTGAGGCTTTTCCACGGCCGGTCCTCCCGCGAAATTTCGCGCGACGCGCGGGCATCAGTTCATCACGAAGGCTGCAAGAAAGAAACAGGCGGGCCCGAAGCCCGCCTGCGGAACGCCGGCCTAGTAGCCGAGGTTCTTCTTTTCCTCGTAAACCTTCTGCGGATCGTCGGCCTGGGTGTAGAGCTTCGATTCGGTCTGGATCCACTTCGGCGGAACGGTGCCGTTGTTGAGATAAGCTTCCAGAGCGTCGAAGGCCGGACCGGCCATGTTCGGCGTGAGCTCGACCGTGGCATTGGCCTCGCCCGCCGCAAGCGCCTGGAAAATGTCCGGCACCGCGTCGATGGAGACGACGAGGATGTCCTCGCCAGGCTTCAACCCGGCTTCCTTGATGGCCTGGATGGCGCCCAGCGCCATGTCGTCATTGTGGGCATAGAGCGCGCAGATGTTCTTGCCACCGCCTTCGGCCTTGAGGAAGCTTTCCATCACTTCCTTGCCCTTGGCGCGGGTGAAATCGCCGGTCTGGCTGCGGACGATCTTGAAGTTCGCCTTGCCGGCGATCGCTTCCTCAAAACCCTTCTTGCGGGCGATGGCGGGCGAGGAGCCGGTCGTGCCCTGGAGCTCAACGATGTTGCACTCCTTGTCGCCGACATTGTTCACCAGCCATTCGCCGGCTACCTTGCCCTCGTGGACGAGGTCCGAGGTGACGGCGGTGAGATAAAGGTCCTCGGAGGCGGCCACGGTGCGGTCGAGCAGGATGACAGGGATCTCCGCATCCTTGGCTTCTTCCAGCACTGAATCCCAGCCGGTCTCAACGACCGGGGCAAGGAAGATCGCGTCCACGCCCTGGGCGATGAAGGAGCGCAGTGCCTTGATCTGGTTTTCCTGCTTCTGCTGGGCATCGGAGAACTTGAGATCGACGCCGCGCTTCTCCGCCTCCTGGCGGGTGACAGTCGTCTCGGCGGCGCGCCAGCCGGACTCGGAGCCGATCTGCGAAAAACCAACCGTCAGGGCCGAAGCCGCGGACGCACCAAGGACGGCCGACGCGAGCAGTGTCGCGCCAGCAAGAGCTGACTTGAAGAGCATGATTTCCTCCCGAATGGACGCTGCGATGCAGCGTTCGTGAACAAATCATATTGTATTACTTTTGTAAAGCGGCGGATTTCATCTCTGGTGCATCGTGACGAAAGGCTGGATTTTTGGAACTGGTACGATCCTAATGGATTAAGCACTCCAGCGGAGGGCCGGCGGTTGGAAAGTGGCTCCCTTACAGATAAGAGATCGGCGGAATTGGCCTACATGCGCGTGCTTACCCGTTTTCAGGTGTAGCCAGGCGGCGCATGAACAAGGAGCGAGCGCGCGTGGAACCACTTCCATCCAGTATTGAAGCCTTGCGTCGGAAAGCAGCCGAATTGTCCGCTTCCGTGATTGCCGTCGACTGCGACGCAGTCGATCACGATGGGAAGTGGCCCGCGCACGGTTTGAAAGCTTTGGCGGATGCAGGGCTGATGGGCCTGCATGTGCCTGAACGCCTCGGGGGCCATGGGCAGGGGCTTCTCGCGCTTGCGGTCGTCACCGAGGAGCTTGGCCGCAGTTGCAGCTCGACCGCCATGTGTTTTGGAATGCATAGCGTGGCCACGAAGGTGCTGGCGACTAAGGCGACGCCGTTTCACGAAGAACACTTTCTCCGGCCGATCGCGGAGGGCAAGCACATCACCTCCCTTGCGCTCAGCGAGCCGGGGACCGGGGCATTCTTCTTCCTGCCGCGCACCCAGTTTCGCGTCGAGGCCGAGGACGTGGTTCTGGATGGCCAGAAGAGCTTCGTGACCAGCGGAGGCCACGCGGATTCCTACGTGATGTCGGCGGTCCCGCCCGGTTCCGAGCTCGACCCGGGCACCTTCACCTGTTTCGTGGTCGAAGGGAACCGAACCGGTCTGCAGTGGCTGCAGGACTGGGAAGGCTTCGGCATGCGCGGCAACAGTTCGCGCGGCGTTCGCCTCGACCAGGTACGCATCCCGAAAGCAAATCTCCTGGGCTCGGAAGGCGACCAGATCTGGTACGTCTTCGAGGTCGTCGCCCCATATTTCATCATCGGCATGTCAGCCGTCTATCTGGGCATAGCGCAGGCCGCGCTGGACCTCACGATCGCCCATCTGAAGGAGCGCTCGCACCAGCACACCGGCGAGAGCCTGAGCAATGTACCGGTCATCGCGCACCAGGTGGCCGAGATGTGGATGCAGGTGCAGCGGTCCCGGCAGCTCGTCCACCACGCAGCTCGGCTGGGCGATGCGGGCGACCCGGAGACGGCGCTGGCGCTCTTCGCCGCCAAGGCGGATATAGCGGAGATGGCCACCTCCGTGACGCAGGAGGCAATGATCCTCGCCGGCGGCCGCGGCTACGGCAAGAACAGCGCCGTCACGCGGCTGATGAGGGATGCCCAAGCCTCGCATGTGATGGCGCCCACGACGCAGTTGCTGAAGACCTGGCTTGGCCGTTCTCTCCTGGGACTACCCCCCTTATAGGAGCACAGATCATGCACGCGGCGCGGCCTTTTCTTGTGCTCTTCATGGGCGAAGCGGCAGATGCGGCCCGGCTTCGCTCCGCCACCGCCGGCATGCCTGACCTAACGCTTGAACCGGCGGACTACGACCCCGCCGCGCCCGAGCGGCTTGAGCCGCGGTTGCGTGCCTCGCTGCCCGATGCGGCCGTGATTGGCCCCAACCTGCCCAATCCGCTGAACCTGGCGCGTCATCTTCGCCAGGTAAGCCCGCGAACGCAGATCGTCTTCCTGCTTCCACCGGAACGCATCGACCGGCTCCGGGCGAGCCTTCCCTTCGTTCCCAATCTGGGCGCATCCTGGACGGTGAGCACCGAAGCCGCGCCGGAGAATATCGCGGCAGTGCTGCGCGAAGCGGCCAGCGCCGCCCGCGAGCGGGCCAATATGGAAACGCTGTTCGGCCGCATAAACCTGCAGCTGGCCGCCGGGGCTCGCACGGCCGAAGGCCAGTTGCGCCGGACACAGCTTGCCATGTCGGAACGCTATCTGGCGACCCTCCTCAGCCAATCGCCGGACGCATTCATCGCCATAGGGGAGGAGGGGAGTCTCATCGCGTGGAACGAAGCGGCACGTCACCTCCTCGGCATCGGTTCCGACGAGGCGATAGGCCTGCCGGCCGTGCAGCTGTTCCCGGAGCAGTCCCGCGAGGAGATCGCGCATCTGATCGAAGCTGCGCGAGGCGACGAGATCATACGCCACCGGGAAATCCCCCTCAGGACGGAGGGCGACAAAGTCCTCGTCCATGGCGAGATCAGCCTGGCGCCTATCCACGACGAGAGCGGCAGGGTTGCCAGCGTCTCGATGACGGTGCGGGACATCACGGCACGCAGGCGCGCCGAAGAGGAGTTGCGCCAGCTCAACCAGACGCTGGCGCAGCGGATCGCGGAGGCGGTGGCAGAGCGCGAGCAAGCGGAAGAAGCGCTGCGTCAGGCGCAGAAGATGGAGGCACTGGGCCAGCTTACCGGAGGCATCGCGCACGATTTCAACAACATGCTGGCCGTGGTGATCGGCTCGCTCGACCTGCTGACCCGGCGCATTGGCACCGACCCGCGGGCGCGCCGCTACGTCGACGCCGCGACGGAAGGAGCGCGCAGGGCCGCTACCCTCACGCAGCGGCTCCTGGCCTTTGCGCGCCAGCAGCCCCTCAATCCCGAGCCCATCGAGGTGAACAAGCTTGTGGCGGGCATGTCGGACCTTTTGGCTCATTCGCTCGGCTCCGATATCCGCCTCGAAACGGTCCTCGCCGGCGGGCTGTGGCGGACCTATGCCGACCCCAACCAGCTCGAGAGCGCCCTGCTGAACCTGGCGGTCAACGCGCGGGACGCCATGCCGGACGGCGGGCGCCTCACGATCGAGACGCAGAACGCGTTTCTCGACGCGCGCTATGCCGCTGCGCATCTCGGCGTCGCGGAAGGTCAATATGTGCTTGTTGCCGTCACCGATACGGGAACGGGGATCCCGCCGGAAGTGCTCGGAAAGGTCTTCGACCCGTTCTTCACGACCAAGGAGGTAGGTAAGGGAACGGGCCTGGGCCTCAGCCAGGTTTATGGCTTTGTGAAGCAGACCGGCGGCCACGTGAAGATCTACTCCGAGCCTGGTCAGGGCACGACGGTCAAAATCTATCTGCCGCGCTACGTCGCCGCGGAAACCGAAGCGGACCAGGAGGAAGCCTCATCAGAGCTTCCGTCCGGCGAGCTCGAGGAGGTCGTGCTCGTCGTCGAGGATGAGCCCGCCGTGCGCCGGTTCAGCGTCGATGCGCTCACCGAACTTGGCTACCGCGTGCTGGAAGCCGACGGTGCCAAGGCGGCCCTTCGCCTCATCGACGCGCATCCGGAGATCGCTCTGCTCTTCACCGATATCGTCATGCCCGACGTCAACGGCCAGAAGCTCGCCAAGGAGGCGCGTTTGCGCCGCCCCGACCTGAAGGTTCTCTTCACCACCGGCTATACGCGCAACGCGGTTGTTCACAACGGGGTTCTCGATCCGGGCGTGGAGCTGATCGCCAAGCCGTTCACCATAAACGAACTCGCCGCGCGGGTGCGGGCTGTGCTGGATTCGCGCTGAACAGGTGACGGCGCAGAACGGCCCGCTGTCTCAGCCAGGCACGCCGAACCGGGACTTGGCGTCTTCGACCAGCTTCGCCTTCTGCACCTTACCGCTGGCGGTCAGGCCAAGTCCGTCGAAAGAGGGCACGATCGCAAAGTGCCGCGGCAGCTTGAAGCCGGCGATCCGCCGCCCCGCCCATTGCGCGATCTCTTCGACCGTTGCTTCCGCCCCTTCCCTGAGAACGATATAGGCCGCGGGCACTTCCATCAGGCGCGGGTCGGGGACGCCGACCACCTGCGCCTGCGCCACCGCGGGATGTGTGACGAAGACATCCTCGATCTCGCTCGGGGAAACATTCTCGCCGCCGACGCGGATGATCTCTTTTATGCGCGACAGGAAGCGTATGCGGCCGTCTGGGCGCATGATGCCCGCGTCCCCGGTGCGCAGGAAGCCGTCGCTGGTGAAAGCCTTGGCCGTCTCTTCAGGTCTGTCGTAATAGCCGACCATGACCGACCATCCCCGCACCTGGATTTCTCCGGACGTTTCGTAACCCAGTGGTGTGCCGCTTTCCGGGTCGGCGATGCGGACTTCGAGCCCCTCGTGGGGCCGCATCCACCCCGCTATTCTTTCCTCGCTCGGATAGGCGTATCCGAGATCGCGACATTTTGCCGCCAAGCCGAGCCGGATCGGCCAGAGCGAAGCTGCGGCCATTGCCGAACTCGCGGCTGCGGGCGGTGGGAGGGCGGTGGTGGGACTGTTCGGCGAAAGCGCCGCGGGCGCTCTGGTCCGGATGCGGATGGCCAGCGACCTGGCGCGGAAGGCCGATCTGTTTGCCTCCGAACTGGGCTTCCATGAGACGCTTGCGGACAGCTATCTGCGCGAGCCGCTTCGCCTGGTGGAGGGAGGTTTCCTCGCGCCTCCTTCGCTGCATCTGGCGTCGAGCATCGATTGGGAAAAGCTGGAGCGACTGGCACAGGCGTCCGAAACATTGCAGGCGTAACCACAGGCGCTGTGGAGCGTCACCTGCGTGAAAGGAGCCGCTCAGTTGTTCCGCAATACGATGCAAGCGCCGCCCGCGCTGCGCAGCCGCTCGCAGGTCTTTTCCGCTTCCGCCCGGCTGTCCGCACCGATGCGCACGGCATAAACGCCTCTGGCACCCCGCGGGGAGCGAGCCCGGCTTACCACAGGCCGGTGATCCGCAAGGACCTCGGGCACCTGCCGGCGCATCCGCTCCCACATGCGGATGGCGACATCGCGCCGGAAATGGCCGGCCACCTGGATGCCCCAGGGCTTGGTGTGAACGCTCGCCATTGCCGTGACGGCGCGCGCCGTCACCGGCAGCTTGCGGCAGGCCTCGTCAAAAGGTTTTTTCGGGTCCAGCGGCGGAACCACGACCTTGACGCCCGGACCGATAAGCTGGTCAGCCGGCGTGCCGACGATGTCGAGGACGTAGTTCTCCGTCTCCAGAGGGAGAAAACCGCCATTCGACAGCCAGCGCGAGACGCGGGATTCGCCGGCATTATATGCAGCCGCGGCGAGGCCGACATTCCCGAACCTGTCCTCCAGTTCCGCCAGATATTCGGCCGCGGCCGGAATGGCCTTTTCGATATCGAACGGGTCCGACAGTCCGCGCAGGCGCGCCGTCCCGGGCATGAACTGCGCGATCCCCTCCGCTCCCTTCGGGCTTACGGCATTCGGATCAAAGAGGCTTTCCTTCCAGATGAGACGCGCCAGAAAGTGCGGGGAGAGGCCTTTTTGGGTGCCGTGATCTTCGATCAGACGGCAGACACGGCTGACCAAGGGCTCCTCCTCGGCTTCGGCGGCGACAATGGGCAGCCGCATACCGGCGAACAGGAGCGCCGCCAGAACCAGGCCTATATATCGTCTTCCTGCCGACAAACGCATCGGAATCGGACGCCTCAGTTGCTGTTTATCTGTAGCCCGTGCAAGCTGCCACACCGTTAACAGGCGCTGCAGCAAACGGCAGCCTTATTATTCATCTAGTCGTCTAGACGACTAGATCATACTCCGGCGGACGCAACTTGTTCGCCTGATTTCGGATCAGCTGCCGGAACGACTGAGGCGCCGGAGCGCTATGGGTGCGCCGCCCAGCCCAGGCCATCTCCACCGGAAAGAGGCAATGGAACGGGGCAGGTACGCAGCCTATGCGCGATGAAAGGATGCTGGCGAGCCCCTCCGTCGCGGTCAGGACGAGGTCGGCGCCCCATAGCCTGCCTCCCTAGCACGTCCCTAACAAAGCTGAACGATGATGACAGGACCGATCGGAAATGTCGATCACACAAGCCAGGCGTGTCGCGTGTTCAAAAGGCGGGAAGGTCCGTCGAATCCCAAAGCCACGCTGCGCCTTGAATGCGGCTCGGCCTGGGTCAACAAGCATGGCGCCATCCAGCCGGATGCACCCTTCGGAGGCATGAAGTCGTCGGGGATCGGCGTCGAGTTCGGTGTCGAAGGCCTGAAGGAATATACTGTGCTCCAGACGGTTTATGTCTAGCCAAGCTCGGCTGGCAGACCGATCGGCCGTCAGGGGGTCAGCGCCCTCGGCCGCGTCGAGGGCGACGGCGACCACAGTGAGGGCACCCATTGGGCAAAATCGCATAACATCAATTATGGAACGGAATTGCTGGTCTTGTGCATGATGTGTCTGTGGAATGCGTGACCGTGCGGGTGCGCTTGCAGCCTCTTCCCAAGCGGAGCAGGAGCTTGAACCCGCGCGCATGAGGCATTAAGCCCGATGCAAGAGGGGCCGATGCCGAGATGAACGAGAGCGCGGGCGATAGCACATCCTTCGGCTGGGGAATCGTCGGAACCGGCGCGATCGCACATCAGTTCGCGGCGGATCTTGCTCACGCCCCCGGCGCGCGGCTCGCCGCCGTCCAGTCACGCTCCCCGGACAAGGCGCAAGCCTTCGCCGAGAGATTCCCATACACGAAGGCCTATGGTGATCTCGACGCGCTCCTTGCCGATCCCGATATCCGTGCCGTCTACATAGCCACGCCCAACGCGCTGCATGCCGAACAGGCGCTGCGCGCGATAGAGGCCGGCAAGCCCGTCCTGATCGAAAAACCCGTCGGCGTGTCGAGCGGGCAGGCGCAGGCGATAGAGAGCGCCGCCCGGGAACAGGGCGTCTTCGCGATGGAAGCGATGTGGAGCCGCTTCCTGCCCGCGATCCGCCATGCACGCGAAATAGTGCTCGCAGGCGCCATCGGCACAGTGAAGAGCCTGCGCGCCGATCTGTCTTACTACCGCCCGCAGGAGCCGGGCAGCCGCTTCTTCGCGCCCGACGGCGGAGGGGCGGCGCTCGATCTGGGCGTCTATCCGCTATCGCTCGCCATCCATTTCCTCGGGCTCCCCGAGCGCGTCTCCGGCGCGTGGCAGGCGGTGCAGACCGGAGTGGATCTGAGGATGCGCTTCGAGCTTTTCTATCCCGGGGCGAAGGCGACCGTCTCGTGCGGGCTGGATCGCACCGGCTCCAACTTGCTTGCCATCGAGGGCAGCGAGGGGACCCTGCAGATCCACGCGCCCTTCCTCAAGGCCCAGCGTATCTCGGTCTATTCCGCGCATCTGCGGCGGCTGCCGCTGCTTCGCCAGGATTTCAGAGGGCTCAACCGAGCGGCGAAGCTGGTGGACCGGATCGCCATGCCCGGCCACAGGCTCGCGGAATTCCCCTTTCCTGGCGGAGGACTTCAGTTCCAGGCCATGGCGGCCATGGAGGCGATCGGCCGCGGCGAGACCTCCTGTCCGGTGATGCCGCTTGCGCAGAGCGCGGCCGTGCTCAGGATCATCGAAACGGTTCGCGCCAACGGGCCGGTGGCCCGCCTCGACTGATCCGTCTCAAAAGCTGCTTTTCATGACATAAGGCTGCTCAAGGTCGCGGGCATTGTTGAGGGCGAGAGCGAGCTCCGTGACATGGAGGGCGCGGCTGCCGCCGAATTCCGGCTGCCGGCCGGCCCTGATGGCGTCTACCTGGGCGGCGATGCCTGCCGCAAAATCGATCTGCGAGGGAAAGGAAGGAAGGACGGGCTTTGCCGCATCGGCGGGATAGGCAAGCCGCCTGCCGGGCGCAGGCTTCCAGGGCAGCGCCTTTCCGAGCCATCCCTCGAAGCGATCCGCCAGGCGCACCGAAACTTTGCGCGCGCCCTCTGCCGGCTCCAGGAAGATTGCGGAGCGGTGGTCCCATAGGTCGCCGACAGTAAGAGTGCCCTCATCCCCCAGAACGGTCAGCGAGCGGTCGCGCGGGGCGGCGAGACCCGAGGTCAGGCGCGCGACGACGCCCGACCGGAACACCAGACATCCTACGGAGAAGTCCGGCCCCAGCATGACCTTGTCCGTGCCGGGGCCCTTGGCCGGAAAAGTGAGCGCGGAGAAGGCCGTCAGCTTCTCCACGGGGCCGAAGAGGGTGGTGAGCCAGGAGAGCGCGTAGCCCGCGTGCTCGAGCGTGCAGCCAACCTCGAATTCGTGCAGGCCCGGCCACTTCGCTCCGGATCGGGACCGCCATGTCTGCCACTTTCCGCGGAAGACCGGCCCGTCCTCCATCTCGGCATAGACGAGGCGCGGCTTGCCGATCTTCCCGGACGAGATCGTCTCGGCGGCCAGCCTGCAGGCAGCGCTGAGCGCATTGGCGGGGGCGCCGGCGAGCGTGAGGTTCCGCTCGGAGGCGAACTCCACCAACTCCTTCGCTTCCTCAAAGCGCATGGCCAGCGGCTTTTCGCAGTAGACGTGCTTGCCGTGCCGAAGCGCCCTGAAGGAGAGCTCGTAATGGAGTTCGGGGGGCGTGAGATTGACGACGATCTCCGGTTCGGGGTCCGTCAGAAGCGCGTCGAGATCGGCATAGGGCCGGACACGATAATAGTCGCAGAACTGACGCAGCCGCTCGCTATCGATATCGAAGGCGCCCGCAAGCTCCACCTGCGGGTGGTTGACCAGCGTCGTTATATAGTAGTCGGCGACGAAGCCCGTTCCCAGCAATGCGACCTTCATCCGTTTTCCTTACTCCGGCCCCTACGCCGCGCGCTGCCTTCGTGCCCGCCAGAATCGGGCATCAGACTTTCCTTTTGATGAACGGTATGACAGGAGTGCTGCAACAAGGCCGAAACCGATGGCATCTGTGCCGGCATCCATCAAGACCTGTCTCCTCGCTTTCGCGCTGCTGCTTTGCGCAGCCGCACCTTCCTCCGCCGCGAGTTTTTCGATGAAGCGGGGCATAAATCTCGACATCTGGACAACCTGGCCCGACGAGGAACGCTGGGGCGAAGAGGATGTCCTGCTGCCTTTCCCGGAATGGCGCCAGAGCTTGAAGGAAAGCGACCTGCAGGCCTTGAGGGAGGCTGGCTTCGACTTTGTCCGCATTCCCGTCGACCCCTCCCCTTTCCTCTCCGAGAAGACCACCGGCTCCCGGGACAAGCTGTTCGCCTCTGTTCTGGAATCGGTCCGCATGGTCAACGGAGCCGGGCTGAAAGCCGTCGTCGACATGCATCTCTTCCTGGCCGGCGGCAACCGCTCCATCGGCATGGCCGAGGTGATGGACGATGCGGGGATGTTCGACCGCTATGTGGATGTGGTCCGCCTGATGGGGGAGACCCTGTCCGGGGAAGATTCCTCGCTGGTCGCCTTCGAACTGATGAACGAGCCGGTGATCGACTGCGATGAAGACGGCACCAATCTCTGGCCGGAGCGCTTGAGGCGCCTCTACACGGCTGCCCGGAGCGCCGCCGCCCGGCTGACGCTGGTTCTGAGTGGCGCCTGCTACTCCGGCGCCGAGGCCCTGGCCAGGATCGACCCCACGGAATTTCCCGACGAAAACCTGATCTGGACCTTCCACTCCTACGCACCCTTCCTGCTCACCACGCAGGGCGCTACTTGGGCGGGAGACTTCATCCGGTATGTCACCGGCCTGCCCTACCCGCCCCACGCGGTCCCGCGCGCGGAGCTGGACGCGGCCCTGGAGGCGATCCGGCAGAAGATCAGGAGCGAGGCGCCCTGGGGCCGCAGAAACGCGATGCTCGCCTATCTCGATGAGCAGATCGCCACAATGGACACGAAGGAAGAGCTCGAAGCCTTGCTCGACGAGCCGTTCGAGATCGTCGATGCCTGGGCCAGGAAGTACGGTGTCGCGCCGCAGAACATCTTTCTTGGCGAGTTCGGCATGATCCGTCAGGAATATGGCAATCCCTACATCGTTCCGGCAGCGGCGCGCGCAGCCTATGCAAGGGACGTGATCCGCCGGGCGGAGAGCCGCGGTTATGCCTGGGCGATCTGGTCCTATGGCGGCGCCTTCGGCATTGTGGAGGAATTCGAAGGAAGAAAGGCGGAGCCAGGCGTGATGGAGATGATAAGGTCGCTCAGGTGACTGGGAGCATGACGCGGTTCGGGTGCCTCATCCATCTTCCGATCGGCCCAACGCTTACCGGATTCGGCAATGTCGACCGATAACATCGCCGGTCCGAGGAGGGGGTCGCCCTTCATCGCCAAGGTTCTGGCGAGCGGGCAGTTGTCCACAGCCGTTGCGGGCCTGCTCCTTGCGATCCTCCTCATCTCTTTCCGGCCGTTTCAACCGGCCGGACCGACGGCGGCCGGCAGCGGCGGCGACATCGTCAACCAGCTCGGCTTCGGCGCGGTAGGGGCGGCGGCACTCTGCGCGCTCTTGATGCTGGCGGACCGGCGCGTCCTGCTGGCGCTGCTCAGCCCGTGGTGGCTGCTGCTTTTCGGCTTTCTCGGCCTGTCGATCCTCAACACGCCCGCGCCGATGGAGACGGTGCGCAGTGCTGCGTTCACCCTCATCGGTATCATTACGGTGGCGGCGGTGCTCGCCCTACCACGCGATGCGGACAGCTTTTCCCGCGTGCTCGTCTTTGCTGGCTTTTGCGTACTCGGCCTGTCCTATTTCGGGCTCGTGGCCATGCCCGGGGCGGCAATCCACCAGGCCGGCGAGGTTGAAGCACAGCATGCGGGCCTGTGGCGCGGCCTCTTCACGCACAAGAACATCGCCGGTCCAGTCATGGCCAATCTTGCCTTTGCCGGCGTCTATCTGTGGCGGCGCGGCTGGCGCTTGTCCGGCGGGTCGATGTTTGTGCTGGCGATGATCTTCGTGTTGAATTCCGGCTCGAAGACAACCGCGGCGACAGTGCCCCTGGCCGCGTTTCTGGTCGCCTTTCCGGGTCTCCTCGGCCTCCGGTTCCTGGTGCCGGCATTCGTGATGACGGCGGTCTGCAGCATGGCGGTCGCAACGCTCGGCATCGTCTTCATAGAGCCCGTCAAGCAACTGGCGTCGGTCCTCGCGCCTGATCTCACCTACACCGGCCGCACGACGCTATGGGAGTTTGCGGGCGAGATGATCGCGCGACGACCATGGACCGGTTATGGCTTTGAAAATTTCTGGCTCACCGATATCGTGGTCAATTCCGACCACCCGTTCGACCGGGAATGGGACATCCGCGGCATCGTGCACAGCCACAACAGCTATCTGGATGTGGCGATCGCCATGGGCTTGCCGGCGTTGGGCGTGGCCATCATGGCCTTCGTGCTGGTTCCGCTGCGCGACTATCTGCGCGTGCCGCTCTACCGCGAGAACGTGTTTCTGGCCGACTTCTTCATGATGGTTGTCGCCTTCACCCTGTTCAACGCCTTCCTCGAGAGCTTCTTCTTCCGCCGTGCGGACCCTGTCTGGATGTTCTTCGCGATGGCTGTCCTGGGATTGAGACTGGTGGCGCGGTTCAGGGTTCACACCCGGGTCGGAACGTAGCTTCTGGTCGTGCAAATTAGCCGCTGACGCCACGACATTGGCTGCGTTCAGCGCCTCGATCGAAAATTCTCATTCGGCGGTGAGCACCACCTTCACGCTTTTCGAGCGGTTGAGCGCGAGGCGGAAAGCGTCGGGCGCGGTTAGGAGTGCTCGTTCGGCCGTGACGAGCTTCAGGACATCCACCTCGCCCCGGGCGATCAGCCCTACGGCTTCCTCGAACTCAGCCGCGAAGCGGAAGGTGCCCTTCAAGTCGAGCTCCTTTGCCATCACCGCGTTTGCCGACACGGGTATCTGGCCGCCCGGCAGGTTCCCCACCTGAACCACCGTGCCTCCGCGCCGGACGGTAGCGATGGCCGCGGCGAGGCCTGCAGCAGTGCCCGAAATTTCGAAGGCGATGTCGATCGGGCTTGCTGCAATGAGCGACCGCAATTCCTCATCGCCCTCGGAGAGGTCTATCGTGGGGTTGGCCCCAAGCTTGCCGGCAAAGGCGAGCGGGGCCGCTGCGATATCCGCCACGGCCACGCTGCGGCACCCCTTCAGCTTCAGAACGAGCATCGTCAAAAGGCCGATCGGCCCGGCTCCGAAGATGACGGCACCCCTGCCCGCCACCTCCCCCGCGCGCGCGACCGCGTGGAGACTGACCGCCAGCGGCTCGGCAAGGGCTGCGGCGGCAAAGGGGACATGGTCCGGCACCTTCACGCATTGAGCGGGCGTCGCGTCGAAAATGGTGGCGAAGCCGCCCTGCATGTGCGGCGTCTTCGACGCCGAGCCCATGAAATAGATATTCTCGCAGAGATTGGCGCGGCCTTCACCGCAGCGCGAGCAGTGGCCGCACCAGCGCGAGGGATTGACGGCCACGCGGTCGCCTACCTGGAGGCCGTTGGCGTCGCCGTTGATCTCGACGATCTCGCCGGCGATCTCGTGTCCGAGGATGAGCGGCGAGGCAACGACGAAGTCGCCCGTGCGGGCATGGCGGAAATAGTGCATGTCCGAGCCACAGATGCCGCCGGCGCCAAAGCGCACCCGCACCATGCCCGGCGCAAGCTCCCCTACCGGGTGCTCGACCATGCGCAGATCCTCCGGCCCGAAGAGGGTGGCTGCGACAGCCATATTCATCGGATCAGTCCCAGTTGCGTCGGCAGCCACAGCGACAGGGCCGGAAAGAAGGTGATGATCAGCAGCGCGGCAAGCAGCGGGACCAGCCAGGGCAGGATCGCCATCGTCGTCCGCTCGATGGAGAGCTTCGCGATGCGCGAAAGAACGAACATGACGACGCCCACCGGCGGCGTCAGCAGACCGATCATCAGGTTGAGCGTCAGCACCAGCCCGAAATGAACCGGATCGATCTCGAATTTCGCGATGATCGGCATCAGGATGGGAACCATGATGGTGATCGCCGCGATGGTATCGAGGAAGCAGCCAAGCGCCAGGAGCAGCACGTTCACCAGGATCAGGAAGACCCATTTGTTGTCGGTGAGCGAGAAGACGAGATCGGAGAAATACTGGGCCGCCTGGCTGACTGTGAGCAGCCAGGCGAAGATGGACGCGGCCGTGACGATGAAAAGAACGGAGGCGGTCGTCTCGATCGTGTCAAAGCTGGCCTTGGCGAGCGAGCGGAGCGTCATCGAGCGATAGCGAACCAGCCCGAGGAAGAGCGACCAGATCACCGCAGCCACCGCCGCTTCCGTGGGCGTGAACCAGCCCATCGTCATGCCGCCGATCAGGATAACCGGCGTCATCAGGGCCATGACGGCGGAAAAATCGAAATACCAGTCGAGCAGGACCAGAGCGACCAGGGCGATGATCACGGCGAGATTGGGCGACAGGCCCGCCGCCACCAGCAGGTACACGGCGACCGGGAAGGCGGCGACCACGAGCACCTCGGCTGAAGCGGCCGCGAGCCGGCGCAGACTGAACGGCGTGTCCGAGCCCCAGCCGCGGCGATAGGCGAAGAAGGCCACCGTTGCCATCATCAGGAGCATCATGACAAGGCCGGGCAGGATCCCCGCCATGAAGAGCGCGCCGATCGAGACGTTGGCCATCATGCCGTAGATCACGAAAGGCAGCGACGGCGGGAAGATCGGGCCCAGCGTGGAAGACGCCGCGGTCACGCCGACCGCCGCCTCTACCGGGTAGCCATGATCACGCATCGCCTTGATCTCCACGGTACCAAGGCCCGCGGCATCGGCGAGCGCCGCGCCGGACATTCCGGCAAAGACGACCGAGCCCAGGATGTTCACCTGCGCCAGGCCGCCCTTCATCCAGCCAACGACCGCTAGCGCGAAGGTATAGATGCGTCCGGTGACGCCAGCTGTGTTCATGAGATTGCCGGCGAGGATGAAGAAGGGCACGGCGAGCAGCGGAAAGCTTTCGACCCCCGCGATCATGCGCTGGGCGGCGATGATGTCGGGCGCCACACCGTAGATCACGAGATAAAGAAGGGATGCGGAGGCCATCGAAACGGCCACGGGCACGCCGAGGATCATCAGAAGGACGAAGGAGCCGATCAGGAGCAGCATGGTTCAGGCTCCGTATTCGTCGAACGCAGCGGGGCGCTCGAGGATCGAATAGCCGCGCCGGATATCGGCGACAAAGACCTGGATCTGGCGCAGGAGCATCAGCACAAAGCCGGCGAATACCGAATAGAAGACGATGTTGCGCGGCAGATCGATCGTCACCATCCGCTCGCGGTGGACGACGGCGGTGTAACGCCACAGGAGCCAGGACATGTAAGCGAAGAAGGCGATGGTTATGAGGCTGACCGCAAGGGCGAGAAGCCGTCCCGCCGGCGCCGGCAGATACCGGTAGACGATATCCACATGGATGTGCCGCATCATCCGCGTGCACATCACCGCACCGAGGAAGACCACGACAACCAGGCAGTTGATCGCGATCTCCTCGGTCCAGGCGAAACTGTTGTTGAGGACATAGCGGGTGAAGAATTGCAGGAACACGCAGGCCGCCATTCCCCAGAAGACGACCAACGTTACCCAGTCCTCGACCGCGTAGCGGGAAAGATCGGCAGGCGCGGCCTGCTCCTCGAAGGCGTGCGCGATCTCCTCCGCCGTGATCTGCGTGTGGACCTCTTCGTTCATCGGCGACTCCGGGTCAAAGGGAACCCGGCGCCGAGCGGCGCCGGGTGAGGATGAGGCCGCCCCGCCGCTACTGGACGGCGCGGATCGCCTCCCAATCGGCCTTCTCATAGCCGAATTCCTCGAAGGTGACCTTCTCCATCACGGCCTTCTCGAAGTCGGCGCGGTCGACCTCCGTCACGGTGAGGCCCCTCTCCTTGAACTCCTTGACCAGCTCCGTCTCGCGCGCGACGATCTTGTCAGTCGCGCGCTTGGCAGCCTCCTGCATCACTTCCGTGAAGATCGCCTTGTCCTCGTCGGAAAGCTGGGACCAGCGCGTCTGCGACACGATCGTGTTCAGGTGATCGACGATATGGCCGGTCAGCACGATGTGTTTCTGCACCTCGTAGAATTTCTTGGCCTCGATCGTGGTCAGCGGGTTCTCCTGCGCTTCGACCGTTCCCTGCTGCAGGGCGAGATAGACTTCGGCGAAGGCGATCGGCGTGGTGTTGGCACCGCAAGCGCGCGGCATCGCGAGATAGGCCGGCACGTCCGGCACACGCATCTTGAGGCCCTGCATGTCCGCGCATTTCTCGATCGGCCGGTTCGAGGTGGTGTGCCGCGTGCCGTAATAGGTGGTGGCGGTGATGTGGTGCCCCGACGCCTCCTCGTAGCCGGCCGTCAGCTCCTTGTACTTGTCGGATTTCGTATAGGCGAGCAGGTGGTTGGCGTCGCGGAAGATGAAGGGAAAATAGGTGACGCCGATCCGCGGGAACTCGCGCGCGGCGAAGCTCGAGCCGGAGATGATGATGTCCACGGTCCCCAGCGTCAGGCCCTGATTGATGTCAGACTCCTTGCCCAGCTGCGAAGCCGGGAACACGTCGATGGTGTAGCGCCCTTCGGTGCGCTTCTCGATTTCCTCGGCTGCCCAGACGGATTCGGTGTGGAAGGGCTCGGAGGTCTCGTAAACATGCGCCCATTTGAGCGCCGTCTGCGCAGAGGCGGCCACTCCAGACATGGCCAGCGCCGCTACAGCCCCAAGAAGTTTCGCATATGTGAAACGCATCATTTCCTCCCTGTCTTCATCAACAATGTTCGGCCGGTTCTCCGGGCCGTGCTCAGTGTTCCGCCACCTCCCTGGCAGCGGACGTTTCCGCGAAGCTGCGCGAAAATCTCAGTTGGGACTGGCGCAAATGCCGCTCCATCGCCGCCTTTGCCTTTTCCGGGTCGTGCGCGGCCACCGCATCGCGTATCTCGCCATGCTCATTCCAGGCGGCGTCCCAGGATTGGCGGTTCTCGAAATAGCTGGAAAGGCGCTGGAAATACGGGTTCATGCGCTCGTCGAACAGTTCCCTGACGACACGCACAAGGACCGCATTGCCCAAGATCTCGGCCATGGCCGTGTGGAATTCGCGGTCGAGGTCAATGACCTCCTCGGAAGGACGCCGGCTGGTTTTCATTCTCTTCAGCACGTCATCCAGCCGCGCCACATGATCCGCGCGGGCCGAACGCGCCGCTTCCGCCGCGATGGCAGATTCGAGGAATTCGCGAGCTCTCAGAAGCTCGAATGGGCCTTCGCCATTCTCGTCGTCAGGCGCGCCGGCATGCGGCGGTGCCGTGACATAGATGCCGGAGCCGACCCGAATCCGCACCCGCCCCTGGACCTCCAGCGCGATCAACGCCTCGCGCACCGTGGGGCGTGAGATGCCGAGCCGGTCGGCGAGCTCGCGCTCGCTGGGAAGGCGGTCGCCAATCGCATACTCGCCCCGGTCGATCAGCTGACCTAGCTGATCGGCAACCTGGCGGTAGAGCCGGCGCGGTTCGATGGCTTGAAGAGGCATTGCCCCCTAACGCTCCTCCCGTAAGCGGTCAATTGGCCTGACCACTTCAAGGTGCGGCAGAGACATGGCGGTGTCAAGGGTCGGGGTGACTCTGGACATTGCCTGGGAACTCCAGGCTCCAGCTAATGCTGTCTTAACCCGGCGGCACCAGTATCAAGCGAGACCGGTCTTGGGAGCAAAACATGCTGATCACCCGCTTGAGCAAAACCGCATTCGTTGCCGCCATCGCCTTCTTTGCAACGCTGGTTTCCTTCGGCAACATCACCGATTACGGCACCAATTTCGCCTTCGTGCAGCACGTGTTGATGATGGACACGATCTTCCCGGATGCGACCATCAAATACCGCGCGATCACCAGCCCGGTGCTGCACCACGTCGCCTACAACTTCATCATCGCGGCGGAGACGCTGACCGCGATCCTGTGCTGGATCGGCGCGTTCAGCATGCTCGGGCACCTGGGCACCGACGCGCGTTCCTTCAACCGCTCGAAGAAGTGGGCGATCGCAGGCCTCGCCGTCGGCTTCCTTGTCTGGCAGGTCGGGTTCATGTCGGTCGGCGGCGAATGGTTCGGGATGTGGATGTCGCAAACCTGGAACGGCATCGAATCCGCCTTTCGCTTCTTCATCACGATCATCGCCGTGCTGATCTTCGTGGCCATGCCGGACCAGGACGACAGGTAGGCAGGATCGGCGGTCTAGGAAACAGGCCAGGCCCGGCGGCATGGCCTGTCTCCACGATGTGCTGCTCCGCGGGGACGTCCTTGGTCAGTTCGCGTCCGGCAAGGTGAAGGCGATGACCTGGTCGCCTACGCGCGGCGTCAGGATCGAGTTGCCGCCGGCCACGAAGACCACATACTGCTTTCCCTTATAAGTGTATATGGCAGGCAGGGCGACAGCCGGAGCTTCCACCTGCGCCTTCCATAGCAGCTCCCCGGTCTTCTGATCGAAGGCGCGCACTTTCGCGTCCATGGAGGCGCCGATGAAGACGAGACCGCCCTTCGTGACCACCGGGCCGCCGATAGTCACCGAGCCCCAGGAATCGGGCATGTAGAAGCCCCATTTCTGGACGGCGCCCATGGGCTTGCGCCACAACAGATCGCCGGTCTTCAGATCATAGGCGGAAAGCTCTCCGTAAGGCGGGTTCCAGCAGGGCATGCCCAGCGGATTGAGGAACGTCGTCAGGCGGAAGCCATAGGGGCTGTCGTTCATCGGCGCGAGGCCACCGAGCTGGTGCGCCCGATCCTCGACATCCTTATTGTATTGTTCCCTGGGAATGAGCTGGTAGATCTGGACGACATGGGAGTGATTGACCACGAAAGTCTGGCTCTCCGGATCCACCGCACCACCGCCCCATTCCACGCCGCCGACCGTCGGCGGATAGACGAGCGTTCCCTGCAGGCTGGGCGGCGTAAACCGGCCTTCGTAGCGGAGCTCCTTCAACTTACGGCTGCAATAGCCGAAGCTCAGCGCGTCGGCCAGCCAGAACACGCCCGGCCATTCTGCATCAACGAGCGGCTGCGGGCGCTCCACGAAGGGCTGCGTCTTGGCCGCCATCTCCCCCGCCGCATCTGAGGCGGGAACCGGCCGCTCCTCGATCGGATACACAGGCTCGCCCGTATAGCGGTTGAGGACGTAGAGAAAGCCCTGCTTTGATGTCTGCACCAACGCAGGGATCACCTGGCCGTCTTTGTCGATATCCACAAGCGTCGGCGGTGCGTTGGTATCCAGATCCCAGAGATCGTGGTGCACGAGCTGCCGGCTCCAGATGACGTTTCCCGTCTCCGTGTCGAGCGCCGTCACCGAGGTCGCCAGCGGAATGGGATCAAGGCGGTTCCCGCCATAGAAATTCGGGCTGGGGGAACTGATCGGCAGGTAGAGGATATTGCGGTCCGGATCGATGGACATGCTGGCCCAGACATTCGCCGTGCCGGTCCTGGCCTGCATCTTCTTCGGAATGCTTTCGAACGTCCACTCCAGCTCGCCCGTCCTTGCATCGACCGCGAAGACCGTTCCCGGAGGGGCTTCGCTTTCCACCCAGTCCTTCCCCGCCCAGCCGATATAGAGCCTGTCCTTGTAGACGGTCGGCGGCTGCAGGATCGACAGCGGCCACTTGTTGTTGGTGGTGTTCCACACATTGATGTCCAGAACTCCACCCTTGCCGAAATCGGCGCAGGGCTGGCCGGTATCTGCGTCCACGGCATGGAGCTTCGCATCCATTGTGCCGATATAGATGCGTTTCTGGCAGGGCTGACCCGGAACGGGGCTTGCCGCTTCCCAATAGGCAACGCCGCGGTTCTTAAGATCCGGCTGGGTCAGCGCCTCAAGCACCGCCTTGCTCTTATAGGTCCACTTCACCTTGCCCGTGTCGGGCTCGATGGCGACGATATTGTAGAAGGGCGTGCCGACGTAAACCGTGTCGTTGACGAACAGAGGCGTCGCCGACCACACCGACATGGGCACGCCGCCGCTGCCGTCCGACACGTCCCCGGTGTGGACCTCCCAGGCTTTTTGAAGCTGGCCCACATTTTGCGGCGTAATCTGATCGGCGGGTGAATATTTCTGCGCCTTCAGGTCACCGTTGAAGGTCGACCAGGTGCTGTCCTGCGCGTTGGCAGGCGCCAGGCCGAGCGCGGCTGTCAACGCAAGGCCGGAGCACAATGAGACGGTTCGCTTCATGAGGATGCCTTTCCTTGCACCATGCTTGCGCTATGGACGGTCGGGGCACGCCGGGAAAGGATCGCGACGATCCAACCGATCAGGCAGATGGCCATGGCGACTTGTAGCCACGTGCTGGCCAGGAAATAGGCGGCAAGGCCGGTTCCCAGAATGCCCAGCAGGAGCGGAACGAGAAGTGTTCCGCGCAGCCAACCCCGCATCCCCGGCCGCAGCGCCAGTACCAGGGCGGCAAGCATGACCGCCGCGCTGGAGGTGATGACGAGCAGCGCGCCCCCCGTGCCGTTGATCCCACTCGAGTTTGAGAAATAGTTCATCGTCGATATGACGAGGCCGCCCGCAGCGCCAAGCGCGATCAGGCCGGCAGCGATGCGCATGTTCCGGGTCATCATCGCCCTCCATCCGGGCGGAGATCGCCGCCCAAGCATCCTTAGGTTCGGAATATCCGTATCCTCCTGGATACAGGTGGGACTGGGAGATATCCGTACGCTGCCGTGATACGACCGCCGGGATAAAGAAACGATTAAATCGCGCTACCGATTCGAATATATCGGCAGATTTGGACGCGATGGTCGTCCGCGCCTCCATTTGAGGCGCAGTTCTGGCCATCGAACCTTACGTTTCGCTCAGGGCAAATGCTTCGGAAGCGGGAGCCTCTACGTAGGAGAACCTAGGGGTTTACCCAAGTCAGCGTGATGCAAACCCTTCGATACACGGATAGATGCAAATTTAGCTGAAAACAAGGAAAGAGATAATTAAATATATGCACTACAACTTAGACCTGCCTAAACGAATCCCCGGCAATATGTCTATACCAGCCAGATGGACCACGCGAGGCATCCGTCGATCTGCCCGTCGACACAGGCGCTTGCAGGCCCGCTGGCGCGGGATGAGAGGACAGGAGAGGCATGATGAGAGGGACACTCTGCTTGGCAAATTGGTACGTCTCGCTGCCTTCCATCAGTCACCGCCGCGCCTGTCAGCTCGCTTTGTTGCTGGTCGTCTCCTTATCCCCCCAATTCGCGCAGGCCGAGACATGTGCAAGCCTTCAGAGGCAAATGCGGGCGGCGGCGCAGCAATCCAATTCTGCAGCATCCCCGCTTTTGCGTCAGCTGAGCGCCATTCGCGCACTCGAGCGGCAACGGCAATGCTCTTCGGAAACAGCCCGCTCGGGAGTTTTCAATGCTTGCCGGGACCTTGCCCAGAGGCGTTCGGCGGTCGAGCGTCAGATCGCGGCTTCGCCTAGTGGTGGCGGAAGAGATTTGAGCGCTCTGCGCGCCAGGATGCGCGCACTGCAATGCTCGACGGCCGCACGGTCACGAGCCGAGAGAACTGAACGCCGGTCTGTCTCCCGACCCTCTTCGAAAAGCTCTGCCTCCTCCCGATCCTCTTCCAAAAGCTCTGCCTCCTCCCGATCGTCCTCAAGAGGATCCGCGCCCAGATTCTCCTCGAGCGGGACGCTTCTCTTCTGCGTCCGCCTAGCGGACGGGTATTATTTCCCCGCACCGAATTCGCAATTTGTCGGTACGGACCAGGTAGAGAACACCGCCGACCGGTGCCGCTTCATCTGCGAAAGCGAAGCGATGGATGTTTATGTGCTCCGTGAGCCCTCGCTCGAAACGCCGGAAATGATATCCACGACCACCGGAAAGCCGTATAAGGACCTGCCGGCTGCGTTCCGCTACCGGGAAAAGGCGACCTTCAACCGCTGCAACTTTGCTCGCTACCATCAATACGCCCGGCTCCTGCGAGCGCAATCCGCAACGGTTTCGAGCATGAAGGACGTGGTTCTTCCGCTGCCGATGCGGAGGCCCATTCTGCCTGCAGCAACGAGCAGCGGGTCTGCGGTTGATCCTCAGACGGTAAGTTCGGTCGCCGACGACGCCACCCTGCCCCCGAATCGGACCGGCGCTCCGGCGCAGGTCGACAAGGAATAGTTCAAGGCCTGTCAGGCCCTCGCCGGATGGCCTAGCCGCGCGACTTGGTGAACCTCGTGCCAATTTGCCGGCTGCCGGACCGCGCCGCGTGTTGGGCACCGGATGCTAAACCATTCTGCTGGCTGAGGCGGCGGCATCGCTGCGGCTTAGAATTAGTTTACATAAACGCACGGCCTTGCGCTTGTTCATAGCGGAAGGACCCGCCCTGTGGCCGCGGCCTGGCTTTCTCCCCAGCCGCCGCCATTGGCGGTGCGAATGACTATCTCGTCGCCGGGTGCAAGCGCGACGCCGCTGGCAAAGGCGTAATCCTCACCGCTCCCATCGACGCGGATGACCGTGAGGCCGTTGGTGCCGCCGTCGCCACCACCGTTCAGCCCCCAGACGGGCATCCGGTTGCGACTGTAACCGGCGGAGAGCACCGCGTTGCCGCGCAGGCGATAGCTCACCGACAAGCCCCGCCCCCCGGAGTGCAGCCCCCTGCCCTCCGCGCTTTCGTTCAGCCGCTTGTGGCCGACCTCCAGCCCATAGCGCGCCTCGCAGATCTCGACGGGGCAGTTGAAGGTCTCGCCATGGCTGCAGGAATACATCGCATCGAGCCCGTCTCGCGCGCTTGTGGCTCCCCAGCCGCCCATCTGTGGCTCCACCATGGTGAAGCGGCGGCCCGTATCCGGATGGTTGCCTGCGATCACCGTCCCGCAGATCGAGGCGAAATGTCCCGCCGGCAGACGCTCGGGCATTGCTTCTGCCATGCAGCGCCAGAGCATGTCGTAGAGCCTGATGCGCGTTTCGAAATAGTAGCCGTGCGGCGCATTTCCCTCGGCGTGGAAGATCGTGCCTGGTTCGGTAATCACCTCGAGGGGCCGGAACGAGCCGGCATTGGCGAAGAGCGACGGATCGGCGAGCGCCTTGTAGATCATCTGCGCCGATATGACGGCGCCATCGCGGCTCGTATTGTAAGGGGCCGCTCGCTGCTTCGGGTTGCCGCGCAGATCAACGGTGAAGCGCTCGGGCGAAACGGTGATCGCGGCCTGCCAGACCGCGCCGTCGTCCTGTTCCTCCTCGATCCGGTAGGTGCCCGCAGGAAGGTTGTTGAGACCGGCGAGGCTGCGCCGCGCGCCCTCCTCAAAAAGGTTTTGCAGGGCTGCGCGACAGGTTTCCAGCCCGTAAGCCTTCACGAGCTGCTTGATGCGGCTTTCGGCCTTGCGGCTGGCCGCCACCTGCGCCCAGAGGTCACCGCGCACGAAATCGGGCAGGCGCGAATTGGCCGCGATGATCTCGAAGACGGAGCGGATCGGCTCGCCTCCCTCAAAGAGTTTCACCGCCGGCAGCCGCAGGCCTTCCTGAAAAATCTCCGACACATCGACCGCCATCGAGCCCGGCGTCTTGCCGCCGATATCGTTCCAGTGGGCAATGGATGCGGTCCAGGCGAAGAGCTCGCCATCGGCGAAGACCGGCTGCGCGATGGCGACATCGTTCAGATGCGTCACGCCCCCGTAATACGGGTCATTGGTGACGAACATGTCGCCTTCGCGGATGTTCTCGAAGCCTGTCAGTTCGACGATGCGCTTCACCGCCTTGTCGAGCACGCCCACAAAGGTCGGAATGCCGGCCCCGGAGCTGACAAGCTCGCCATGAGCGTCGGTCACACCGGTGCCCACGTCCAGCACCTCATAGATGATCGGGCTCATGGCCGTGCGCTTCAGCACCGCGAACATCTCGTCGGCTGCGGCGGAAAGACCCGCCTGGATGACCGAAGCGGTGATCGGGTCGAGAGCGCTCACATCCGCACCACGAACAGGTCGCGCGGCAGCGAGGAAAGAATCTCCGGCCCGTCCTCGCGCAGGATGACGATCTCCTCCAGCCGGATTCCGAAGCGGCCGGGGAGGTAGATCCCTGGTTCGATGGAAAACACCATCCCCTCTTCCAGCACCGTCTCGGATGTTGCGGTGATGTAAGGCGGCTCGTGCCCTTCAATGCCCAGCCCATGACCGGTGCGGTGGACGAAATATTCCCCATACCCGGCATCGGAGATCACCTTGCGCGCTGCTGCGTCCACCTCCTTCGCCTTCACGCCCGGCCGCGCGGCGCCAAGGGCAGCGCGAACTGCATTTTCCACGATCGTATGGATCTGGCCATAGCCCTCCGGCGGGCGCCCGACCACCGCCATGCGCGTGATGTCGCTGGGGAAACCGTTCTTCCGGCCGCCGATGTCGATGACGATCGCGTCGCCCTCCTCCAGCTTGCGCTCACCCGTCTGATGGTGCGGGAAGGCGCCGTTCGGGCCGCCGCCCACGATGGTGAACTGGGTCACCGCGCCCTCGGATGCGAAATGCGCGCGGATCTCGGCCGCGAGCTCCTTCTCCGTCATGCCCGGACGGATCGCGGCAAAAGCCTTCTGCATGGCGCGGTCGGCGATACCCGCATTCATCTTGATCGCGGCGTATTCGCTTTCGTCCTTGCGCATCCGGAGCGCGCCCACGGTCTCCGCCGTAAACGCATGCTTCGCGTCGGGCAAAGCGCCCAGAAGCAGGAGCGCAAAGTCCGCGCGCATGGTCTCGTCGAGGACCACCTGCCGCGCACCCGTGGCAGCCACCGCCTCCAGGGCCGCGTCGAGCGCCTTATTCGGTCCCTCGTCGTCGCTCCAGGTGTGGAAGGAAATATCCGTCTCCTCGCGCGAACCCTCCGCGTTCAGCGCCGGCATCAGGAAGGTTTCGGCCGTGCGCGATACGAGCAGCAGGCACGGGCGCTCGTCGCCATGCGGATGAAAACCCACGAGCCACTGCATGTGCGAGCCCGGGCCGAGCGCCACCAGGTCCGTGCCGGTCTCCGCCATTTTGTCCCTGAGCCGCGCCAGGCGCTTTGCAGTATCAGACATTTCTTCCCTCTTTTTTAGCCGGCAAATCCATAGACTTCGCGCGCGCGTTTCGGCGTGATGTAGCCGTTGCGGATGTCCTCCCGGATCGCTTGGCTGTCGCGCTCCTTCGGATCGCCGTAGCCGCCCCCGGTGCCCGTATGGATGCGGATCACATCGTCCTTGTTCACGGTCAGGCCGGAGACGAACGCGTAGCGCTCCTTCCCGCCGTCGCGCCGCATCACCTCGACAAAATTGGGCGAGCCCTCGTTTCCGCCGGCGAGCGCCCAAGGCAGCACCTTCGCTCGCGTATAGCCCGCGGTGAGGAAGGAGCCGTCGACGCGGATCCGGTAGTCGAGGCGGATGCCGCGGCCGCCGGTCCACTTGCCCTCGCCGCCCTCGGCGATGTTGAGCTCCATGCGGTCAACGAAGAGGCCGTTGCGCGCCTCTGAAATCTCGGCCGGGCAGTTATAGGTCTCGCCATGGAAGCCGGAGAAGATCGCGCTGTTGCCGTCGCGGCCCGGGCTCGCGCCCCACCCGCCGAGCTGCGGCTCGATGATGGTGTAGTGCCGCCCCGTGTCGGGATGCAGGCCGCCGATAAACGTGCCGCATATGGACGAGAAATGCCCGGAGGCGAGCCGCTCCGGCACGCGCTGCGCCAGGCAGCGCCACATGAGATCGTAGACCCTGACCTCCGTCTCGAAATAGAAGCCGATGGGCGACGGCTCCTTGGCGTGGAACACGGAGCCCTCGCGCGTCAGCAGCCGGATCGGCCGGAAGGAGCCTTCGTTGCAGGGCGAATAAGGATCTGTCAGCGACTTGAAGATCATCTGCGCACAAACCATCACCCCGTCACGGCTGGTGTTGGTCGGCCCGGTGTCCTGGTCCGGGTTGTCGCGAAGGTCGACCAGAAACTCCTTGTCGGAAATGGTGATCTTGACGTTGTAGACGCGGCCGTCGTCCTGCTCCTCCGAAAGCTCGAACGTGCCGTGCGGCAGCTTGGCAAGCTCGGCCAGGGAGACCTTTTCACCGAAATCCATGAAGGCCTCGATCGCCCTCTCGAAGGTCTCGACGCCGTATTTCTCCGCAAGCTCCGCGAGCCGCTTCGTGCCGATGCGCACGGAGGCGATCGCCGCCCACACATCGCCCTCCAGGAAGTCGGGCATGCGCGAGTTCGCCTTCATGATCTCGAAGACCGGCTTGATCGGCTCACCCTTGGACACGATCTTGATCGCCGGCAGGCGCAGGCCTTCCTGGTAGATCTCCGTCGCATCCGCCGAAAGCGACCCCGGCGACTTGCCACCGATGTCGGAATTGTGGGCGATATTGGCCGTCCAGGCGATGATCTTCCCGCCGGCAAAGACCGGCATGGCCACCACGATGTCGTTCAGGTGGGTGACGCCGCCGTAATAGGGGTCGTTGGTGGTGAAGACGTCGCCCGGCTCGATATCGCCCGGCTTGTCGAATTTCTTCACGATCACCTGCACGGCCTTGTCGAGCACGCCGATGAAGGCCGGGATGCCCGCGCCGGAGCTCGCGATGCGGCCGCTGGCATCGAGGATGCCGGTGCCCATGTCGAGCACCTCATAAATGATGGAACTCATCGCCGTCTTCTTCATGGCGGCGAACATCTCGTCGGCGGTAGCCTGCAGCGAGTTCTGGATGATCTCCAGCGTGATGGGGTCGGTGGTGGTCACGGTCATCTCCCCTGCCTCATGCCGCCAGACGGATATGGATGTTGCCGTAGCCGTCGATCTCGACGCGATTGCCCGGATGGATCACTACGGTCGTGCCAGGGTCCTCCACGATTGCCGGTCCGGCAAAGCTCATGCCGGGCTCCAGCTTCGTTCCGTCATAGATCGCCGCCTGGTGAATGCCTTCCAGGGCATAATCCACGTCGCGGCGGCCCTTGAGCGCCGTGTCGGCTGTGGCGCCCGTCGGCTGGCGCTTCGCCATCGTCAGCTTGCCCACCTCGGCGGCAGCGACGAGGTGGATCCCCACCATCTCCACCGGGGCGTCGAGCCGATAGGTATATTCGCGCTCATAGGTTTCGTGGAACGCCTTCTCGATCGCCGCAAGCCGGTCGTCGGTGATCGCGCCGCCGTCAAGGAGCACCTCCGTCGTGTGCTCCTGGTTCTGGTAGCGGAACTTGCCGTAGCGAAGGAACGTCACCTTGGCTGTGTCGACGCCCTCGCTCTTGAACTGCTCGCGCGCGCGGCCTTCCGTTTCCGCAAAGAGCGCCTCGATCCCGGCCGCCTCTCCAGGCTTCAGGTCGGCCAGCCGCGTAACAAAATAGTCGCGCCTCAGGTCCGACATCATCATGCCCCAGGCGGAGAAGACGGAGGCCGCCGCCGGCACCACGACCTTCTTGACCCCGAGTTCCTGCGCCAGCGCCACCGCATGCATCGCGCCGCCGCCGCCGAAGGCCACAAGCGTGAAGTCGCGCGGGTCATGACCGCGGTTCAGCGACACGAGCTTCAGCGCGTTGACCATGTTGTTGTTGGCGATGCGGATGATGCCGCGCGCCGCCTCGTCGGCATCGATGCCGAGCTTCTCGCCCACGGCGCGGATCGCCTTTTCCGCAGCGTCCATATTGGCCACCACCTCGCCACCGCAGAAATAGTCGCGGTTGATCCGCCCGAGCCATAGATTGGCGTCCGTGGTGGTGGCGTTCGTGCCGCCGCGGCCGTATGCAGCCGGCCCGGGCACGGCGCCCGCCGATTGCGGGCCCACATGGAGCTTGCCGAAATCGTCCACCCAGGCGATCGAGCCGCCGCCATTGCCGATTTCCACCAGGTCCACCACCGGCACCATGATCGGGTAGCCGGCCGTGGTCCGGTCGCGCTCGATCCAGTAGTCGGTCATGATCTTGACCTGCCCGCCCTCGATCAGCGAGCATTTTGCCGTGGTGCCGCCGATATCGAGCGCCAGCACATTGGGCTCGCCGATCAGCTTGCCGAGTTCCGCCGCGCCCCAGAAGCCCGAAGCCGGACCCGACTCCACCATGGTGATCGGGATCTCGCGGACGACGTCGAGGGACTCCACCCCGCAATTCGACTGCATGATGTACGGGTTCCTGGCAAAACCCTTTTCGCGCAAGCCGCCGGCAAGCCGGGAAAGATAGCGCTCGGCGATCGGCTGCACATAGGCCGAGAGCACCGCGGTGTTGGTGCGCTCGTATTCGCGCCACTCGCGCGTGATCTGGTGCGAGGCAACGGCAGCGCTTTCCGGCCACAGCCGCTTCACCTCGGCAAGGACCGCCTGCTCGTGCGCGGGATTGGCGTAGGAGTGCAGGAAGCTGATCGCCACCGCCTGGACCCCGTCAGCCCTGAAATCCTCCAGGATCGCCGGGAGAGCGGAAAGGTCGAGCGGGCGCAGCTCCTCGCCGCGGTAGCTTATGCGGCCGGGCAGCTCGCGGCGGAGGTAGCGCGGCACGAAAGGCTTCGGCTTCTCATAGTGCAGGTTGAAGAAGTCGGGCCGGTTGCCGCGCGCGATCTCCAGCGTGTCGCGAAAACCTTCGGTCGTGATGAGGCCGACCTTCACGCCCTTGCGCTCGGTCAGCGCATTGATCACCACCGTCGTGCCATGGGCGAGGAAGTCCACCGAGGCGGGGTCGAGCCCCGCCTTTTCCAGCACGTTCAGAACGCCCTGCTCGAAATTCGGCGGTGTCGTGTCGGACTTCGCCGTGATGATGCGGGTACCCCCCGCCTCGTCCGTCTCGAAGGCGACGAGGTCGGTGAAGGTGCCGCCGACATCGGTTGCAACGCGTATCGTCTTTCCGGCCATCACGCGGCCTCCGTTTTCTCGATGCGTTCCCTAAGCATGAAGCACGCCGCGCCAGGCAGCCTCAGCGCCTCCGCGGCCCTGACTCGCTCGGGCGTGTAGTAGCCCGCCTCGTGCAGGCAGTTGATCGTGCCGATCACGTTGCCGGCCAGCACCACCGGAATGTTGACCACCGACTCGCAGCCGAGCGACTTGATCAGCTCGTGGTCGTAGAAGACCTGCGCTATGCCCTCGATGTCGTTCGCCACGAAAATCCTGTGCTCATGCAGCACCCGGCGCGCCCAGTCCGTCGTGTTCACCGGCTTGGTGCCTGACACCGGGTAGGCATCCGGCATGTTCGAATAGAAGCGGCCGGCCACGCCCGCCTTGAAATCGAAGCTCATCATCGTGAAAAGCTTCACGCCGACAGTCTGGCGCGTGAGCTCGTAAAGCGCGTCGCAGGCGGCCTGCGGCTGGTTTTCGCCCGTCGCGAGCGCGCGCACGAAATTCGTGTAGTCGGTCATGCTTCTTCCTTTGTGAGGCTGTCTTTCAGCTCTTGTTCTTCACGGGTGACGACGGGCACGGCGCTGATCAGGCCGCGCGTATAGGGGTGCTGCGGGCGGGTGAAGATCGCTTCCACATCGTCGATCTCGACCATGCGGCCCTTCTCGAAGACCGCCACGCGGTCGGCGATGTTTCGCACCACCGCGAGATCGTGGGTGATGAAGAGGTAGGTGAGCCCGCGCCGCTCCCTGAGCTCCTTCAGAAGCCGCAGGATGCGCGCCTGGACCAGCACGTCGAGAGCCGATGTCGGCTCGTCCAGCACCACCAGGTCGGACTCGCAGGCAAGCGCCCGGGCGATCGCCACGCGCTGGCGCTGCCCGCCGGAAAGCGCGGCAGGAGCGCGCGAGCGGAAGTCCGCCGGCAGGCCCACTTCTTCCAGCAATTCTCCCGTCCTCTCCCACCGCCGCGACCTGTCGCCGATCCCGTGCACATCGAGCGGGAGCCTGAGCGAAGCCCCTACCGTGCGCTTCGGGTTGAGCGAAGACAGCGGGTTTTGCTGCACCAGCTGGATAGCGCGGCGATGGGAGAGGGCGCGGCGCCTTGGGAGGACTTCGCCGCGGTATGCGATTGTGCCGCTGGTTGGCGGATAGATGCCGAGGATCATGTTGGCGATGGTCGTTTTGCCCGAGCCGGACTCGCCCACGATCGCCAGGCACTCGCCCTCGGCCACGTCGAACGAGACACCGTCCACGGCCCGCACCTCACGGCCTCCCGTCCGGAAGGTTTTCGTGACGGAGTTCAGGGAGAGGATCGGGTTTGTCATGCCATTCCTCCCGGTTCGCCGCAGCCCTCATGCACCACGAGAGGCTCAAGGAAGCGCTCGGATTCCTCCTCGATCTCCGGAAGGCCACCGCCGGTGACGCGCGGGATCGCCCGCATCAGCGCTTGCGTGTAGGGGTGGCGCGGGTTCTCGAAGAGATCGGCCGTCCTTGCCTGCTCGACGATGCGGCCCTTGTAGATCACATAGACCCGGTCGGCGAACTCTCGCACCACGCCCAGATTGTGCGAGATGAACAGCACCGACGTGCCGTGCCGCTCGACCACATCCCGCATCAGCCGCAGGGTCTGCGCCTGCACCGTCACATCAAGTGCGGTGCCCGGCTCGTCGGCGATGAGCAGCGAGGGTTCGTTGGCGAGCGCCATGGCGATCATCACGCGCTGGTTCATGCCGCCCGAGAGCTGGAAAGGGTAGCTCGCAAGCACGCGGGCAGGATCGGGGATGAGCACTTCATCCAGCAGGCGTGCTGCCTTTTCCATGGCGGCTGCCCGATCGATCGCCGGCGCGGCGCGCCTCAGAACCTCCTGGAATTGCGCCCCGACCGTGTAGATCGGGTTCAACGACGAGGTCGGATCCTGGAAGATCATCGACATGCGCGTGCCGCGCAGCGCGTGGCGCTCGGCGGCCGAGAGTTTTTCCAGGTTCCTGCCCTCGAACTGCAGCAGGCCGCTCACGCGCGCCCCGCGCATCATCTGCAGGAGGCCGATGACCAGGCGCGCGGTCACCGATTTGCCGGAGCCGGATTCGCCCACCAGCGCCACGCGCTCGCCCTGCCCGATATGCAGCGAGATGCCATGCAGCACCTCGACCAGACCGCCATAGGTCTTGAAGCCCAGATGCAGATCGCGGATCAGAAGCGTCGGCGCCGTCATTGGTCGACCCCAAAGATCTCGCGCAGCGCATCGCCAAGCAGGTTGAAGCCGAAGACCGCAACCAGGATCGCCAGCCCCGGAAACACGGTGAGCCACCAGGAATCCGGCAGGTATTTCGCGCCCTCGGCCACCATGGAGCCCAAATCCGGTGTGGGCGGCTGCACGCCGAGGCCGAGGAAGGACAGCGACGAGGCGATCAGGATGACGAAGCCGAGATCGAGCGTCATCTTGGTCAGGATCGACGGCACGCAATTGGGCAGGATTTCGCGGAAGATGATGTGCGCCTTGGAGGCGCCGATCACCTCGGCGGCCAGCACATAGCCCTCCTCCTTTTCCGCGCGCGTCAGATTGTAGACGAGGCGCGTGTACCAGGGCCACCACATGGCCGTGACCGCAAGCATGCCGTTGGTGAGCGTGGGCTCCAGCAGGCCCATCATCGACATGGCAAGCACCAGCGGCGGGATGGAGAGAAAAACGTCGGTGATCCGCATCAGGATCGCTTCCGTCCACCCGCCGAAATAGCCGGCGACCAGCCCGACCGTAACGCCGATCGGGACGGCAACGGCGAGCACCACCACGCCCAGGATCAGCGAGATGCGGTAGGCGTAGAGGATGCGGCTGAAGAGGTCGCGTCCGACCAGATCGGTGCCGAAGATATACGGCCATTCGGGCGGCTTGTTGAAGTTGACGAAATCCACCACCGCTCCCCGATGCTCCGGGAAGGGCGCGATAAAGTCGGCGAAGATCGCCGACAGCACGACGAGCGCGATCAGCAGCACGCCGAGGGCCGAAAGCGGGTTGCCTGCGAGAATGGCCAGAGTGCGTCTCATGCGGGCCTCTGCGACAGGCGGATGCGCGGGTTGATGAGCGCGATCAGGAGATCGACAATGATGTTCACGATCAGGAACAGCGCCGAGATGATCAATACGGTGCCGACAATCGCATTCAGGTCCTTCCTGAGGATCACGGCCACGCCGTAGCGCGAAAGCCCGGGCCATGCGAAGACGGCTTCCACGAGGAAGGCATTGCCCAGCATCGCCGCGAAATCGAGGCCGATGATGGTGAGCGATGGGATGAGCGACGGCTTGAACGCGTAGCGCCGCGCGATCCGACGTTCCGGAAAACCGTAGGACCGCGCCATCTCGATGTAGGGGCGGTCGTATGTCTCCACCATGTTGGAGCGCGTGAGCCTCGCCGCTTGGCCGATCCCGGACAGCGCCAGCGCAAACGCCGGCAGCACGATGTGCGACAAGGCATTGCCGAAGGCAGCAAGATTGCCGGCAATCAGCGTGTCGACGAGCAGGAAACCCGTGACGGCCGGAATGCTGTAGGAATCGGCGATGCGCCCGGCGATCGGAAAGAGCGGGAGAAAATAGGCGAAGAGGAGCATCAGGATCACCGCCCAGACGAAGCTCGGGGCGGAAACGCCGAGGATCGAGACCACGCGCACGGTGCCGTCGATCCAGGTGTTGCGGTAACGCGCCGAGAGGATGCCGAGCGGCAGGCCGATCAGGATCATCATGGCGCCGGCCACCAGGATGAGTTCCAGGGTTGCCGGGAGGAATTGCGCGATGTCCGCCGTCACCGGCCGGTTCGTGTAAAGCGAGATGCCGAGGTCGCCGCGCGCCAGGTCGGCAAGGAAATAGCCGTACTGCACCGGCAGCGGCTCATCGAGGTGCAGGCGCTGGCGCAGCGTTTCGACCTGCTCCGGGGTGGCGTTCGGGCCGAGCGCGATGCGCGCCGGGTCGCCCGGGATCACCCGGGCGATGGCGAAGATCAGCATCGAAACCCCGATCAGAACGATCAAAGAGATTCCGAGCCGCTTCAGAACGAGGCGGAGAACTGGCGACATGGCAGTTCCATTCATTGGTGGTGCACCGGGCTCGACGGTATCGGGCCCGGTCGCGACGGGTTTTTGTACTCGCCGGTCATTTCCATGAGCCGGAAGGTGAAGCCCATTCCGTCAAGGCCGAACGCCTTTTGCGGATCGGAAAGCGCCGGCACCTTGACCCGGTTGCTCGCCGCAAAGATCGACTGCCGATCATAGGCGTAGATCGTCGGTGCGATCTCCATCAGCCGCTTGTTGAGCTCTGCATAGGCCGCCTCGCGCTCGGCCGGCTCGGTCACGGTGCGCCCCTTGTCCAGCGCCGCATCAACCTGGTCATCGTCCAGATATTCGGGCGCCTGCCACGTGCCGCGCACCGAAGAATGGTACATGGGGTAAAGCAGCGTGTCGGGATCGCCGGTCACCGCATTGGCGAAGATCTGCGAGATGTGCGGCGTCGTCTCGGGCTTCGTCACCTGCTCGGTGAAGAGCGCCCACGGGATCTTCCTGATCTCGGCCTTGATGCCCAGCTCGGCGAAATTCGCCTGCATCAGCAGCGCAAAACGCTCTTCCAGCGGCACCTCGCCGATCCACGAGATCTCCAGCGTGAAGTCGGAAGGCTTATACTTGCACTCAGCCAGATGCTGCTTGGCTGCTTCCAGATCGCGCGCGAGCAGCTGGTCGGCCGGATTGGCGCCGAACATGCCCACCGGAATGGCGCCGGTCGAGGGGCTGCCCTGGGCAACGTCCTCGGTGATCGCCACCATCCGGATCCCGGTGGCGTAGTCATAGGCTTTTGCCAGCGCCAGGCGGCAGTTCACATCGTCGAGCGGCGGCTTGGCCGTGTTCATCTTGATGTAATAGGCGCCGCCGCCTGTCTCCTTCAGAAGCTGCGCGCCCTCTCCCGCGAGCGACTTCAGCACCTCCGGCGGCATCCACTGCGAGGAGATGTCGTGCTCGCCCTGGGCGATCAGCGTGCGCACGGTGGCAGCCTCCAGCCCGTAGCGCATGCGCACCGTGTCGGGCGCTGCCGCCGGCACGCCGAGGAAGTAGCCGGCGTTCTTCTCCATCACCGTTTCTTCCTGCGGGTTGTGCGAGCTGACCTTGTAGGCGCCGGTGCCGGCGGAATTCGCGGAGAGGAAGGCCTGGCCCCAGTCCTTCATGTCGCCCTCGCCTTCGCCCAGATTCTCCATCACCAGCTTCTTGTCGATGATGGGAAGACGGACGAGCGAGGCGATGAAGGGCGAATAGGCCTCCGTCAGGTTGAAGCGCACCGTGCGCTCATCCACGGCTTCCGCGCTCTCCACTTTCTCGAACAGGAAGGAAAGCCCCTGCCCCAGCGCCTTCATGCGGTCGAAGGAGAACACCACATCCTCCGCCGTCAGCGGATTGCCGCTCTGGAATTTCACGTCCGGCCGCAGCTTGAAGACGAAATCGGTGCCGTCCGCCTCCCAGCCTTCCGCCAGATGCGGCGCGTAGCCCGGCCCGCCCTGGATAGGCATCACCAGCGTGTCGTAGACATTGAACATCAGGATGGAGTCGGCATAGTCGCTCGCCTTGCCCGGGTCGAGCTCGCCCACCGCCACCTCGTCGAGCCTCAGCACGGTCTGGGCGGAGGCAGAGCCGGCCGCCAGGCCGGTCAGCGCGGTCGCGGCAAGAAGTGCTGCCGCAAGCAGTTTTCTTGATCTGGTCATCGTCATTCCCCTTTGTTCTTCTCTTGCCTGATAGCCCCGCCTCCTCCAGCGGAGCGCATTGCGTTTCCTCCCGGCACCTCGCCGAAAACATCCATGGTGCCGACCCACAGCACTGTTGCCGGCTTGTCCGTATGATTCCAGGTGGCGTGGACACGGGAGGACGGGAAGTGAACGGAATCGTTGGCTTCGAGCACGATGCGCTCGCCCTCGAGCTCCACCGTGATCGCGCCCTCGAGCACGAACATCATCTCCTCGCCCTCATGCGAGATCGGCTCGCCGCGATGCCCTGGCGGCTCGTGGATGATCACGCTGCGCAGCACATTGCCGGGAAAGGAGGTGGAGACGCGCTCATAGGCGAGCGAATTCTCGCTGATCGCATAGACCGGCCGCTCGTTGTGGCGCGTCAACGGAGCATCGCTTTTCGGCTGCGAAAGAAAATCGCCGACATCCATCTGGAGTGCATGGGAGACCGCCACGAGGGACGAAAGGGATGGCGATGCTATGCCGCGCTCGATCTGGGAGATGAAGCCGACCGACAAGCCTGCGCCGTCGGCCACTTCCTTCAAGGTCAGCCCCAACTCGCGCCGGCGCTGACGCAGTCTCTTGCCAAGAGGCATCGAGCCGTCCGATATCTCCCGCGCTTTGAGTGCCTCGGCCATCCGCCTCTCTTTTTAGTCTTACTAAAATTGAAGCAGGACTAAAATTCAGCGTCAAGCCGAAAATGGAGGCACTGGACCCGTTTTCGCGCCGCAGTCGTTCGAGTGCGTCTACGCCCGCACGGACCCGTCAGTCACGTGACGAGCGCATTCGAGTGCCTCCCCCCGGTTCAGGCACCCTGGCCCCAGTTCATTTCCAGGCCGCCGTCGATGGTGAAACTCTGGCCCGTCACATAGTCGGAATCAGCCGATGCCAGGTACAGTGCGAGTTTTGCGATCTCCCATGGCTCACCCGGACGATTCCAGGGTATGCGCGGGAGCTCCTCCTCCATCTTGTTCGGATCCTCGGTTCGCTCCGCGGTCATCGGTGTGCGGATCAGGCCCGGAGCAATCGCGTTGACGTTGATCCGAAGTGGAGCGAGTTCCAGTGCCAGCGACCGGGTGAAGGTCAGGAGGCCGCCCTTGGCGGCGCCGTAGGCGGCGCTGGATGGGCTGGGGATCGCCTCGTGCACCGACGTGATGTTGATGATCTTGCCGCCCTCGCCGCCCTCCTTGCGCAGTCGGATGAATTCGCGGCAGCAGAAGAATGGCCCGTAGAGGTCCGTCCTGATGACCCGGTCAAAGTCTTCCGTGGAAAGGTCGGCAACGCTTGCACCGCCACCGCCCACGCCGGCATTGTTGACGAGAATGTCCGGTGTACCAAGCTCGTTGAGGACCGCGTCGAACAGGACGGCGACGCTGCTCTCATCCCTGACATCAAGCTGGCGGACCAAGGCCTTGCGGCCTGCGGCTTCCACGCGCCGCCGGGTCTCTTCAGCCCCACGCTCGTCGGAATGATAGGTGACGGCGATATCGGCGCCCGCCTTCGCAAATTCCTCCGCCATTGCCTGGCCCATGCCCGAATCCGAGCCCGTGATGACGGCAATTTTGTCCTTGAGCTGCATGAGTTGCATCCGTCCATAGTTCGTCCGATGCCTAACCGCGCGAGAGCGGGAAGGTTCGCCGCCTGGGTCTAGGAGTCGGGTTCGGGGCCGTGAGCGCCGCTAAAGCTGCCCGTCGATTCCCGAGTTGGCGAAAAGATTGGCGGCCCAGTCCACGAAGACCCTCAGCTTGTTGCTGAGGTGGCGGTTTGGCGGGTAAACCACGAAGAGCGGCATGGGATCGCGCAACCAATCGGTCAGGACCGGCTGCAGGGTTCCAGCCGCAAAGGCGTCCTTCACCATGAAGAGCGGCGCCTGGACAACTCCCATACCGGCTTGCGCCGCCGTGATGTAGGTCACCGCCTCGTTGGCGGCGACGAAGTACCGCCCGTTCACCTCGACCTCTTCGTCGCCCCGCTTGAACAGGAAGGGCTGCTGGCGTCCGGTCTGGGCACGGGAGAAGCTTACAGTATAGTGATCCCGCTCCAGATCGAGGGGGTGCTGCGGCACGCCGAACCGCGCCAGGTAGGAGGGGGCGGCGCAGGTCACCAGGCTCATGGCTGAAATGCGCCGGGCGATGAGCGAAGGGTCGGTGAGCTCACCGCCTCGTATGGCACAGTCGACATTCTCTCCCAGGATGTCGACCGGCCGGTCCGATATGCCAAGATCGATCTGGATATCCGGATAGCGATCATGGAAATCGCAGAGCGCCGGGATAAGGATCAGGTTGGCTAGCGCGCCCGAGATTTCCACCCGGATCTTGCCCTTAGGCAGGCTCTGTGAGCTCGACATGCTGCTGTCGAGTTCATCGATCTCCGACAGGAGCCGGATTGCCCTTTCATAGTACAGGGCCCCGTCGGGTGTCACGAGCACCCGGCGTGTCGTCCGGTTCAAGAGTTTGGTCCGCAGATGCGCTTCCAGGCTCTGGATCAGCTTCGTGACCGTCGCCTTTGGAATGGCGAGTGAATCGGAAGCGCGGCTGAAACTGCCGGTTTCCACGACACGGACAAAGGTCCGCATGGCAGCAAGCTGGTCCATGACGCCTCCATCTCCCCTTTCCGAGACAGGGATTATTCACCAATGGGAATAGTGTAGTCACAAATGCAGGACTTTTTCCAGAGACGAATGATTACCATCTGGTGCTGGCGCGGTGCCCTTCCGCGTCTCCGGACGAGATGGTGTCAGGAGGCGTATGCGATAGGGGCGGCGCTTGTGCCAATGCGGTCCGGATGAGCCTGAACGAATGAGCGGTGACTGGACAGAGGACGTGCTGGATGGCGCCGCCGGACCCGTTCCGGTGCGCATCTATCGCGGCAACTCCCCGGCGGAAACGCCCCCGCTCGTCCTGCATCTTTACGGCAGCACTTTCCTCGACGGCGCGCTTTCCAACGGACAGGCGATAGCGACGCTGCTCGCCAAGGCAGGGGCGGTGGTCGTGGCGGCGGATTATTCCAAGGCCAACGAGCATCCTTTCCCAAAAGCGCTGGAGTTGTCCTTCAACGTGCTGGGTTGCCTCTGCGGGCTGCGGACGAAGCTCGCCAGCAGGAAGTCTGCCCTTTATGTCGCGGGGGAGGAGGCGGGCGGCAATATTGCAGCAGGGCTCGCGCTCATGGCCCGCGATCAGCATCTGGGCGGCCTGCGGGGCCAGATCCTTCTCTCGCCCATGCTCGACCCGTCCATGGCGACAGGATCGTTCCGCAAATCGGGGGCAAACCCCAAGGGCTGCCGCTGGGCGGAAGGGTGGAACCGCTACCTTGGCTTGGCGGCAAATGCCTGCCATCCCTATGCGGTACCCGCCTATTGCGAGCGCCTCGCCGGGGTTGCCCCGGCCCTCGTCCTGACGGCGGAAGACGATCCGCTGCGCGATGAGAGCATCGCTTACGCGAAGCGCCTGCGCAAAGCCGGCGTGAAGGTTCGCGAGGAGGTGCTGCCCGGCCCGACGGGATGGCCGGCGGCTTATTCGAGGCGCCCGGATTCTCAGCCGGAATGGGGGGAGCGTGTTCGCGGCTTCTTTGCCGAGTTTTTCCAAGACACAGGAGCTTTTTCCTACTAGCGACCCAACCACCTGATCCGGCCGGGGTGCCGTCAAGGAGATAATCACATGAAGAAGAATGCTGTTCGCCGGCTCCTCTGGGGCGCCGGACTGGTCCTTATTGTCTCAATTTCCGGCCCCACGCTGGTGGCCAATCTTCCGCAGGGCGCCAAGGCCGACGCCGCCGCCACCGCGCCGGTGCAGGCCGTACCTGTGTCGGTGGCGGTCGTGGAGCCACGCGAACTCATGACCTGGGAAGAGTTTTCCGGCCGGCTTGAGGCGGTCGACCGGGTTGAAATCCGCTCGCGTGTAGCGGGCGCCATCGAGGCGGTCCATTTCAGGGAAGGCGCGCTGGTCAGGCAGGGGGACCTGCTCGTCACCATCGATCCCGCTCCTTATGCCGCAGCCGTGGCACAGGCCGAAGCGGTGGTTGCCGCGGCAAGAGCGCGTGTGGACTTGACCCGTCTGGAACTCGAACGCGGCCGCAAGCTCGCCGAGAACCGCACGGTCTCGCAAAGCGATCTCGACCAGCGGCTCAGCGCCTATCACGAGGCGGAAGCGAGCCTCAGATCGGCCGAGGCCACGCTGCAGTCGGCCAAGCTCAATCTCGGCTATACGGAAATCCGTGCGCCTATCTCGGGCCGGATCGGGAAGTTGGAGACGACCGAAGGCAATCTCGTGGCGGCGGGCGCCGGCTCGCCGGTGCTCGCGAGCCTGGTCTCGGTCGACCCGATCTATGCCAGCTTCAGCGTCGGCGAGGCCTTTGTCACCCGTGCCCTGGCGCAGCTTCCCGCCGGGCCGACGGGGGCGCCTTCCGTCGAGCAGATTCCGGTCGAGATCAGCACTGCAGACGGCGCGCCCATCCGTGGCGAGCTGCAGTTTATCGACAACGAGATCGACGGCGCGAGCGGAACGGTGCGCGTGCGGGCGGTCTTCCGCAATGCCGAGAGCCGGCTGCTGCCGGGTCAGTTCGTGCGGGTGCGCGTCGGGCAGCCGAAGCCGGAGCCCACGCTGGTGATCAGCGAACGGGCGGTCGGCACCGACCAGGACAAGAAATTCGTCTTCGTGGTCGATGCGGAGAACAAGGTCGCCTATCGCCAGATCATGCTCGGCGCGTCGGCCGAGGGCCTGCGCATCGTGGAGGAGGGTCTCAAGGCCGGCGAACGGATCGTCGTCAACGGACTGCAGCGGGTCCGCCCCGGCGCGCTCGTCGACCCGCAGCCGGTCTCCATGGTGCCGGCCGAGCAGACCTTGGCCGGCGCCGATGCGGCTCAACGGTAGAGCACTCCCTTGAATGCCAACGCCTGTCTGCACCCTCTCCAAACCTGTCGAGGTGCAGGCAGGCCGGCACGACGCTTACCCTCGCCGGCTCCATTCACCGAAGAACCGCGCTTTGAAAGGGCGGACACAAGATGAATATTTCACAGTTTTTCGTTGACCGCCCCGTCTTCGCCGGCGTGATATCCGTGCTGATCCTGGTGGCTGGCCTGTTGGGTCTGAGAGCACTGCCGATCTCCGAATATCCGCAGGTCGTACCCCCCTCCATCGTCGTGCGCGCGCAATATCCCGGCGCCGATCCGCGCGTGATCGCCGAGACGGTGGCGACGCCGATCGAAGAGGCGATCAACGGCGTCGAGGACATGCTCTACATGTCGAGCCAGGGTACCACCGACGGTGTGATGACGCTGACCGTCACCTTCAAGCTCGGCACCGACCCGGACAAGGCGCAGCAGCTGGTGCAAAACCGCGTGAGCCAGGCCGAGCCGCGCCTGCCCGAGGAGGTGCGGCGCCTCGGCGTGACGACGGTGAAGAGCTCGCCCGACCTGATGATGGTCGTGCACCTTCTGTCCCCGAATGACCGCTACGACATCACCTATCTGCGCAACTACGCGGTGCTCAACGTCAAGGACCGGCTGGCGCGCGTCGAAGGCGTCGGTCAGGTGCAGGTCTTCGGCTCGGGCGACTACTCCATGCGCATCTGGCTCGATCCGCAGAAGGTGGCGGAGCGCGGCCTTTCGGCGAGCGACGTGGTCCAAGCCGTCCGCGGGCAGAACATCCAGGCGGCGGCCGGCATCATTGGTGCCTCGCCAACGGTCCCCGGGGTGGACCTGCAGCTTTCGGTGAATGCGCAGGGACGGCTGCGGACTGTCGAGGATTTCCGCAATATCATCGTGAAGACGGGCGAGAATGGCGAGATCACGCGCCTGCAAGACATTGCCCGCGTCGAGCTAGGCGCCGCCGAATACGCGCTGCGCTCGCTCCTCAACAACAAGTCCGCCATCGCAATCGGCGTGCTCCAGGCACCCAATTCCAACGCGATCGAAATCTCCGACAACGTCAAGAGGGTGATGGGCGAACTGCAGCAGACCATGCCGGAGGGCGTGGAGTACCAGATCGTCTACGATACGACCGAATTCGTCCGTGCTTCGATCGACGCCGTGGTGCACACGCTGCTCGAGGCGATCGCACTGGTCGTGCTCGTCGTCATCGTCTTCCTGCAGACCTGGCGCGCCTCGATCATCCCGCTGGTGGCTGTGCCCGTCTCCATCATCGGCACTTTCGCGGTGATGTATGTCTTCGGCTTTTCCATCAACGCACTCAGCCTGTTCGGCCTGGTGCTCGCCATCGGCATCGTCGTCGACGACGCGATCGTCGTGGTGGAAAATGTGGAGCGCAACATCGAGGAGGGCCTCTCGCCGCGCGATGCTACCTATCGGGCGATGCGTGAGGTCTCGGGCCCGATCATTGCCATTGCTCTGGTCCTGGTGGCTGTGTTCGTTCCGCTCGCCTTCATCTCGGGCCTGACCGGACAGTTCTATCGTCAGTTCGCGCTCACGATCGCCATTTCGACCGTGATCTCCGCATTCAACTCGCTAACGCTGTCGCCGGCGCTGGCCGCGCTGCTTCTGCGTGGTCATGATGCGCCAAAGGACTGGCTCACCCGGACCATGGACGCGCTGTTCGGCTGGTTCTTCCGCGGCTTCAACCGCGTGTTCGGCGCCAGTTCGAACGCCTATAGCGGCGGCGTCAGGCGCATTCTGTCGCGCAAGGCGCTGGTCATGGGGCTTTATATCGTGCTGGTTGCGGCGACGTTCGGCATGTTCAAGGCCGTTCCCGGCGGTTTCGTGCCGGGGCAGGACAAACAGTATCTCGTCGGCTTCGCGCAGCTGCCCGATGGAGCGACGCTTGACAGGACGGAGGACGTCATCCGCCGCATGGGCGAGATCGCTTTGAAGCAGCCGGGGGTCGAGGCCGCGGTATCCTTCCCGGGCCTTTCGATCAACGGCTTCACCAACAGCTCGAATGCGGGCATCGTCTTCGTGACGCTGAAGCCGTTCGAGGAGCGGAAGAGCCCGGAACTTTCCGGCGACGCGATCGCCATGCAGCTCAATCAGCAATATGCCGGGATCCAGGACGCCTTCATCGCCATGTTCCCGCCGCCGCCTGTACAGGGAATGGGCCAGATCGGCGGCTTTAAGCTGCAGATCGAGGACCGCAACGGCCTAGGCTACGAAGCTCTCGACGAAGCCACCAAGGCGTTTCTCGCCCAGGCCTATCAGGCGCCGGAGCTTGCGGGACTGTTCTCGAGCTATCAGATCAACGTGCCGCAGCTCTATGCCGATATCGACCGCGCCAAGGCGCATCAGCTGGGCGTAGCGGTCACGGATGTGTTCGACACGCTGCAGATCTATCTGGGCTCGCTCTATGTAAACGACTTCAACCAGTTCGGCCGCACCTATTCGGTGCGGATGCAGGCCGACGCGCCCTATCGGGCCCGGCCCGAGGATATCGGCGCGTTGAAGGTCAGGTCGCAGTCGGGCGAGATGATCCCGCTTTCGGTCCTGCTCGACATCCGACCGAGCGCCGGGCCGGAGCGAGCCATCCGCTACAACGGGTTCCTCTCGTCCGACATCAATGGCGGGCCGGCGCCGGGCTATTCCTCCGGCCAGGCGCAGGCGGCCGTGGAGCGGATCGCGGCGGAGACCCTACCGCCCGGCATCAGTTTCGAGTGGACGGACCTCACCTATCAGCAGATCCTCGCCGGCAATTCGGGCATCATCATCTTCCCGCTGGCGCTGCTCCTGGTGTTCCTGGTCCTGGCGGCGCAGTATGAGAGCCTGGCACTGCCGCTCGCCATCATCGTGATCGTGCCGATGGGAATTCTGGCGGCGCTCACCGGCGTCTGGCTCAGCCAGGGCGACAACAACATCTTCACCCAGATTGGCCTGATCGTGCTGGTCGGGCTGTCGGCGAAGAACGCGATCCTGATCGTCGAATTCGCACGCGAGCTCGAATTTGCCGGGCTCTCGCCCAAGGAGGCGGCCATCGAAGCAAGCAGACTCAGGCTGCGGCCGATCCTGATGACATCCATGGCCTTCATCATGGGCGTGGTGCCGCTCGTCCTCTCCACCGGCGCGGGCGCGGAAATGCGCCAGGCCATGGGTATCGCCGTCTTTGCCGGCATGATCGGCGTGACTGCATTCGGCATCTTCCTGACGCCGGTCTTCTATGTCGCGTTGCGTGCGCTCACAGGCAACAGGCCCCTGAAGCACACAGGCGAGGGTGCAATTCCGGTTCACGCCAGCGGCGCTGGCAATTCCTCCAACGCTCCGGTTCCTCACACCCTTTGATACGGCGGCGCTTCGGCGCCGCCGCAGTTCCTTTTTCATCCTCCTCCAGCGCCTTGGGCGCTGCGCTAGCGAATGTCTCGCCGAGAGACCCGCGTAATTGGAAAAGCGGCGCGGGCGCCGCCTCCCCGGCTTGACTCGACCGCGAAGATGAGAAAAGGTTTACCCATATTGAGAAAAGCTTTGCGCATGCGCTGGGGAGGAGCGGGTGGCCGGGAGGACGCGCATATACGACGTTGCGTCGGCAGCGGGCGTAAGCATCGCCACCGCCTCCCGCGCTCTCAACGGCAGCGGACGGATGACCGCCGAAACCCGGGAGCGGGTAAAGCGCGTGGCGGCGGAGCTTGGTTTCCGTCCCAATGCCATGGCCCGCGGGCTCCTGAGCAACCGCAGCTTCACGGTCGGCTTGCTTACCAACGACAGCTATGGCCGGTTCACGCTGCCGGTGATGGCGGGCATCTCCGAAGCTCTGATCGACTGCGGGGTTTCCGTCTTCCTCTGCGCGATCGAGGACGATCCGGCGCTGGGCGCCGTTCATGTGGACGCCATGCTCGACAAGCAGGTGGACGGTATCATTGCCTCGGGCAAACGCATCGACCGGCGCCTGCCTGTCGACCTTTCCAACCTGCCTGTGCCGGTGGTCTATGCCTTCACGGAAGGGCCGGCGGATAGTGTCACGCTGGTTTCCGATGATTTCCAGGGCGCGCATGAAGCCGTGGAATGGCTGTTGCGGCTCGGCCGGAAGCGCATCGTCCATGTCACCGGCCCGGAGAATTTCGCCTCCGTTCGCCTGCGCGCGCAGGCTTATCGCAAGCTCGTCGGGGAAGGGGGAGAGGTGCTCTGTGGCGAGTGGTCGGAGCTCTGGGGCCACGCGGCCGTCGAGCGGCTGCTGTCATCGGGCGGCGATATGCCCGACGGCATCTTCTGCGGCAACGACCAGATCGCCCGCGGCGTGGTGGATGCCTGCAGGGAAAGGGGGATTGATGTCCCGCGGGATGTTTCTGTCGTGGGATTTGACAATTGGGAGATCGTGGCCTCCGTCACGCGACCGCCGCTGACCACGGTCGACATGAACTTGAGGACGCTGGGCCGGGAAGCCGGCCTGACGGTGCTGGCGCTGGCGGAAGGAAAGCCGGTCGAGCGGGGCATCAGGAAGCTGCCATGCGAACTGATCGTAAGGGAATCGTGCGGGGCGGGCCCCCGCGCGTAGTGACGCCAGGGGCCGGCGTGGTGGCCCATTTGGGAGGAGTAAAAATGCTCAAACATCTTCTGTCCGCGAGCGTTGCGACGCTCTGCCTGGTCTCCGGCGCCTCGGCGCAGGAGACCGTCAACATGTGGGTGCGGACCGGCATCGGCACCGCCTTCACGGAGCTTGTGAATGCCTACAATGCGGGTCACGAGGACAAGGTGGAGGTTACTGAAGTGCCCTTTGCGGAGATGGTACAGAAATACGCCACCGCGATCGCCGGAGGCCAGGCACCAGACGCGCTCTCGCTGGACCTGATCTATACGCCGGCCTTCGCAGCTGCGGGGCAGCTCGAGGATCTCACCGACTGGGCGAAGGGACTTCCCTATTTCAATGCCCTTTCACCCTCGCATGTGAAGCTCGGCACCTATGAAGACCGGATCTACGGCCTGCCACTGCTCGTCGAGACGTCGCTGCTTGCCTGGAACAAGGGCCTCTACGAGCAGGCGGGCCTCGATCCCGAAAAGGCGCCCGCCGATTGGGACGAGGTGGAGGGAAATGCGGAAAAGATCCGCGCATTGGGCGATGATATCTACGGCTTCTACTTCTCCGGCGGCGGCTGCGGCGGGTGCATGATCTTCACCTTCGCGCCGCTGGTCTGGGCGTCTGGGGCGGACATCCTGTCCGAGGATGGGCAGACCGCCACCCTCGACACGCCCCAAATGCGCGCCGCAGTGGCAAAATATCGCTCGATGGTCGAGAAGGACCTGGTGCCGGAAAGTGCCGCGAGCGACAACGGCGTTAACTTTCTCACGTTCAACAACAACAAGATCGGCCATCAGAGCCTGGGCGCGTTCCAGATCGGGTCTCTGATTAACGACCATCCGGAGGTCGATTTCGGGGTCACCATCATCCCCGGCATCGAGGGCGGCAAGGCCTCCTTCGCGGGCGGCGACAACATAGTGGTCACCAAAGGCACGACCAAGCTCAATGCGGTGAAGGAGTTCATCGAGTTCAGCTATTCGCCCGAGGGCCAGAAGATCCTCGCCCAGAATGGCAGTCTGCCCAGCCGCTCCGACATTGCGGACGAGGTGCTGGAGGGGCTTGATCAGCGCCTGAAGGTGGCGGTGGAGGCGATCGCCGTCGCCAAGACGCCCTACACGCTGCTCTTCAACGAGCTGATCAACAGCGCCAACGGGCCCTGGGCGACCTTCACCAATGCCGCGATCTACGGTGATGACGTGGACGCCGCCTTCGCCGACGCCCAAGCGGAAATGCAATCCATCATTGACGACGAGCGCTAGCGGAAATGCTGCGGGGCGGTCTTCCGCCCCGCATCCCTCCTTCATGGAGACACCGCAGATGGCCAACACCGCAATCGCGACCGCATCGCATGCACAAGTCCGAAGCCGCGCCCTGGGCGCCGCCGAATGGAAAGGACTGCTCTACATTGCCCCCGCCGTCCTGCTCGTGTGCATGTTCTTCGTTTTGCCGGTGCTCTTCACCGTTTGGATGAGCCTCCATGACTGGCCGTTGATGGGCGCCCCGGAATGGATCGGCCTCGACAACTATACGCGTATGCTGAACGACCGGCGTTTCATGGCTGCGCTCGGCTTCACCGCACACTACACGTTGGTGGTGACCATCGCGATCTTTGCCGTGGCCTTCCCGCTCGCCCTGTTCGTGGAGCGGCAACGGCCCTTCGTCTCGGCCTACCGGACCGTCTTCTTCCTGCCCGTGGTGGTGGGGCTCGCGACAGCCTCGCTGCTGTGGGTGTGGCTCGCCAACGTCGACAGCGGCTTGTTCGGCCCGGCGCTGAGGGCGTTCGGGCTGACCGAACGAAAACTCAACCTGCTCGCCGACTTCGACATGGCATTTGCGACCATCATCGTGATGGTGGTGTGGAAAATCGCTGGCTTCACCATGATCATCCTGCTCACCGGGCTGCAGAGCATCCCCGGAGAGCTCACCGAAGCGGCAAGGATCGACGGTGCGACCTGGTGGCAGCAGTTCCGCCTGATCACCCTGCCGCTGATGCGCAGAACGATCGCGCTCGCGCTCATCCTTTCGGTCACCGGCTCCATCCTCGCCTTCGACCAGTTCTACATCATGACCAGCGGGGGCCCCCAGAACCGAATGATCTCGGTGGTCTACCACATCTTCAACCAGTCCTTCGTCTCCTTCCGGCTGGGCTACGGCTCCGCGCTATCGATCGTGCTGCTCGTCATCCTGGTCGCCTTCAGCCTCGTGCAGCTCAAGCTGCTGCGCGTCGGGGAGGACCGACCGTGACCATAGCAGCTGGCACCAGGAAGCCCGTTTGGGGGCCGCTCGCCTATCATGCCTTCGGCCTTGGAGCGGCCTTTTTCTTCCTAGCGCCCTTCGTATGGGCATTCCTCGCCTCGCTGCGACCAGGGCCGGAAGCGAAGGAGCCGCCGCTGCCGCCATGGCCCACGACCGGCATCAGCTTCGACACTTACCGGACGCTGGACACGTTCGGCGCCGGAATTTGGCAGCACACCGCCAACTCCCTGCTGGTTTCTGCCGGCACGGTCGTGCTGACGGTGCTGGTCAGCGTACTCGCGGGCTATGGCTTCTCGCGCTACCGGTTCCCGCTGAAGAACGTGTTTTTCGTGCTCATCATTGCCACGCTGATGATCCCGTTCCAGTCGATCCTGACGCCGCTCTTCATCATCCTGGCGCGGCTCGGCCTCAACAACTCGCTCCTGGGGCTGATGCTCGTCTATGTAACGCTGCAGCTTCCCTTCTCGGTCTTCATGATGCGCAACGCCTTCGACGCCGTGCCCAAGGAGATCGAGGAGGCCGCGCGCGTCGACGGCGCAACCGACCTGAGACTGCTTGCCTCCGTCCTGATGCCGCTTGTCATGCCGGGCATAGTCACTGTCGCGATCTTCGCGTTCCTTAACGCCTGGAACGAATTCCTCGCCGCCCTCGTGCTCCTGTCGGACAATAACAAATACACACTGCCCGTCCTGATGACCGCGGTGCGCGCAGGAAGGCTGGGCGCGATCAACTGGGGCGCGGTGCAGGCGGGTGTCATGGTCATGACGATCCCTTGCCTTCTCGTCTTCCTGCTTCTGCAGCGCTACTACATGCGCGGGCTGACCGCCGGCGCCGTGAAATGATCCAAAAACCGGAGTCTCTCATGTCCGAACCAAGCCGCGGCCGCCAGTTCCGGCCACTTCCAGTGCCCAACGTGAAAGTCTCAGGTTTCTGGGGCGACCGGCAGGAAGCGGTCTGCGACAGCACCGCCGAGACGCTGCTCGATCGCTGCGTGGAGGCGGGCATGCTCGACCAGATCGACGTGAGGAAGCCAAGCCCCGGCATCGTCATACCCCGCCATAGCGGACTGGTCTCCACGCAGATGTTCTGGGACAGCGATCTCGGCAAGTCGATTGAGACCATTGCCTATTCGCTCTACCGCAAGCCCAACCCGAAGCTCGAGGCGCGGGTCGACGAGATCGTCGACATGTATGAAAGACTGCAGGCACCCGACGGCTACCTCAACTCCTGGTTCCAACGCATCGAGCCCGGGCGACGCTGGACCAATCTGCGCGACACGCACGAGCTCTACTGCGCGGGCCATCTGATGGAGGCGGCTGTCGCCTATTACCAGGCGACAGGCAAGCGCAAGCTGCTCGACATCATGTGCCGCTATGCCGATCACATGATCGCCGTCTTCGGCCGCAGGCCGGGGCGACTTCCCGGCTACTGCGGGCACGAGGAGATCGAGCTTGCGCTGGTGAAGCTCGCGCGCGTCACCGGCGAACGCAAGTATCTGGACTTGGCAAAATTCTTCATCGACGAGCGCGGACGGGAGCCGCACTTCTTCACTGAGGAAGCGCTGCGCGACGGGCGCGATCCGGAAGAGTTCGTCTTCGGCACCTACGAGTACAACCAATCGCACATGCCCGTGCGCGAGCAGCGCAAGGTGGTGGGTCATGCCGTCCGCGCCATGTACCTCTATTCGGGCATGGCCGATATCGCCACGGAGTACAGGGACGACACGCTGACCACAGCGCTGGAGGCGCTCTGGCGCGATCTGACCGACAAGCAGATGTATGTCACCGGCGGCATCGGCCCGGCCGCTTCCAACGAGGGCTTCACCGACTACTACGACCTTCCCAATGAAAGCGCCTATGCCGAGACCTGCGCCTCGGTCGGCCTCGTCTTCTGGGCGAACCGCATGCTCGGCCGCGGGCCGGACCGCCGTTATGCCGACGTCATGGAGCAGGCGCTCTATAACGGCGCCCTTTCCGGGCTCTCCCTCGACGGGCGAACTTTCTTCTACGAGAACCCTCTCGAAAGTGCGGGGAAGCATCACCGCTGGAAATGGCATCACTGCCCGTGCTGCCCGCCCAACATTGCCCGGCTGGTCGCCTCGATCGGAGCCTATATGTATGGCGTCGCCGACGACGAGATCGCTGTCCACCTCTATTGCGAGAGCGTCGCGGAAGCCACGCTCGGCAATGGAGCGAAGGTAAAGCTTGCCCAGGAGACAAGCTACCCGTGGAAGGGCGCGATCGGCATCGGTGTCTCGCTCGAAAGCCCCGCCCGATTCGCGCTCTCTTTGCGCGTCCCCGGCTGGGTGAAGGGCGCGAGCCTCACCGTCAATGGCGAGGCGATCGATCTTTCGGCGGTCACGGAGCGCGGCTATGCGCGCATTGAGCGGCAATGGGCTGATGGCGACCGGCTGCAGCTTCATCTGCCGCTTGCCGCCCGTGCCGTCTGGGCCGATCCCCGCGTGCGGCAGGATGCCGGGCGCGTGGCGGTGCTGCGCGGGCCCCTCGTCTACTGCGCGGAAGCCGCGGATAACGGGCCGGGATTGAACTCGATCGTCCTCACTGACGGCCTGGAAGGGGCGCGGGATAAAGACTTGTCCGGAATACCCGGGGCCGTGGCCATCGAAGTGCCTGCACTGCGCGAGACGGCGGAAGGCTGGGGGGACGGACTTTATGGTGAAAGCCCGCCGGAGCGGCGAGAGGACAGGGTGGTGCTTGTCCCCTATCACCTGTGGGACAACCGCGCTCCTGGCGAGATGCTCGTCTGGCTTCGGAAGGAGAACGGCTGAACTCCTGCCGCCCTCGAACTTAAGCATGCAGACACCTCAAGCCGCTCCTGCAGGACGGAGGTGACGGCCGACCCGCGCCTCACGCATTCTACAACGCGCCGGCTGTCTGGCGCGGTTCCAAGATGGGCTTGCTCAGCCGCACGAACCGCCCGTCTTCCGCCGGCTCGAGCCGGCCAGCGATAAGCGATTCGGCCGTCAGGTCTACCTCGTCCCGACCGGAGGGCTTGATCTGCCCTGCGCCCGATTCATCGAAGGAAAGGACCGAGCGCTTCAGGAGCTGTGAATAGGGATGCCGGGGCGCATCGAGGATCGGGCGGGCGGGGCCCATCTCGACCACATATCCCTTCTGCATGATGATGAGGCGGTCACTGATGTAATAGGCGGTGGCAAGATCATGGGTGATGTAGATTATCGTGACGCCCAGCTCGTCGCGCAGCCGCCGGAAGAGGTTGACGATCGCCATTCTGAGCGATGCGTCGACCATGGAAACGGGCTCGTCCGCCACGATGACCCTCGGCTTGGAGATCAAGGCGCGCGCGACTGCAACGCGCTGGAGCTGCCCGCCGGACAGCTCGTGCGGAAAACGTCCGCTTACCTCCTTCAACGACAAGCCGACCTTCCGCAGCGCCTCGTCCATGGGCGTTTCGGTCTCCGCACGGCTTCGTGCTCCGAGGAACCTGCGCGCCGTGGAGGCGAGATAGCGGTCGACCCGCTTCAGCGGGTTGAAAGCCTCGAACGGGTTCTGGAAGATAGGCTGCACGCGGGCCATGAAGGCAAGCCGTGCCGCACCGCGTCTTTCGGCGATGTTCTCGCCCTCGAACAGGACCTCGCCGCTCGTGGGCACCTCGTTGCCGAGGATCATGCGGGCGAGCGTGGTCTTGCCCGACCCCGACTCGCCGATGATGGTGAAGATCTCCGGCTTCTCGGCGGAAAGGGCGAAGCTCACCCCGTTGACGGCGCCGACGTGCCGGCGCGAAAGCATGCCGCCCATGCTGAAGGTCTTCGTCACGTCACGCAGATCGAGAAGGGGCGGCCGGGTCACTGGAGAGATCCCCGCTTTAGGTGCAAGATTTCCCCTGCGGGTATCGCTTCGTGGGCCCGGAAACAGGCGACGCGATGCTCGCCGGGCCACTCCTCCAATATCGGCACCTCCTTCCGGCAACGCTCGATCGCGATTGGGCAGCGTGGGTGGAAGCGGCAGCCCGGCGGCGGCTCGGCAAGGCTTGGAGGCCTGCCCTCCAGCGACGGCTTCGGACTTGTGTCGCCAATGCGCGGCAGGCTGGCCACCAGGTGCCGCGTATAGGGATGCCGCGCGGCCGTGAAGATCGTGCGCGTCGGCGCTTCCTCCACGATCCGGCCGGCATAGACGATCGCAAGCCGGTCGGCAATACTGGCATGCACCGCCATGTCGTGCGTGACGAAGACGACGGAGCTTCCAAGCGCCTGCTGCACTTCGCGGATCATCGCGAGCACATCCTTCTGGACGACCACGTCGAGCGCCGTTGTCGGCTCGTCGGCGATAATGAATTCCGGCCGGCAGACCGTTGCAAGAGCGATCGTGACCCGCTGGCGCATCCCTCCGGAAAGCTCGTGCGGGTAGGAATTCATCACGCCCGGCTCGAGATGCAGCCGGGCCAGGTGCGCCTCGACCGCCGCCCGAAACGCATCGCGTTTCAAGCCCATCGGTCGAAAGGCGAAATCCTCGAAAATACGGCCGATCCGTCGCACCGGATTGAGCACGCTCATCGAGCCCTGCATTATATAGGAGAGATGTCTCCAGCGGACCGCTTCGATCTCCTCCTCTGCCGCACGGGTGATGTCGAGCGGATTGCCGTTGAACCGATAGGTGACCGAGCCTTCAAGAACGCGGAGCGGCGGCCGGATGGCGGCGGCCAGCACCTTGATGAGACTGGTCTTGCCGGACGAGCTCTCGCCGGCGATGCCGTAAACCTCGTTCGCCTTTACCCGCATGGTGACGTCTTCGACGGCCCGCACCTCGCGCTCGATGCCGAAATAGTTCATCTGGTAGTAGGCTCTCAGCCGGTCGACGGTGAGGATGTCGGTGGTCACGCTCATGCTCCCATCCGGCGCAGCCGGCTGCGCGGATCGATATATTCGTTCATTGACACGGCCAGCAGGAAGAGGCCGAGGAAGGTGAGCACGATCAGGACGACCGGTATGACGATCCACCACCAGACCCCGACAACCATCGCTGAGTGGTTATTGGCCCAGTAAAGCGCGGTGCCGACGGTCGGGATGTTGATGTTGGTGAAACCGAGGACCGCAAGCGTCACTTCGAGGCCGATCGACCAGATCATATTGGCCATCGCTGTCGCGAAGACGATCGGCATCACATATGGCAGGTGCTCCTCGAACATGATCTTGACCGGCGACATGCCCGCGAAGACGGCGTGCCGGGTGAACTCGCGATGCTTGAGCCCCAGTGCCACCGAGCGTATGAGCCGCGCATCATAGGGCCAACCGAAGCAGGCCATGATGAGGGCCAGCTTGAACATGTCGAGGTCGCTGCGCAGGACGAAGTAGAAGAGGACCAGGATTGGAAAGGTCGGGAGCGCGACGAAGATGTCGTTGACGAACATCAGCACCCGGTCTGTCCAGCCCCCCAGATATCCGGCCGCCAGCCCGACCGCGATCGAGATGACGCGCGACAGAAGCGCCACCGAAAGCCCGAAAAAGAGGGTGTTGCGGAAGGCGAAGGTCAGATGCCAGAACAGATCCTGTCCGCGCGAGTTGGTGCCGAACCAGTATTCCGCGCTGGGCGGCATGTCCGGTATGGTCGTATAGATGGCCGTGGGATCGACGGGCGATATGAAGCTCAGAAGCGAGAACAGCACGATCGCGCCGACGAGGACGACACCGACGGCGAACTCCATGTTGTAGCGGATGAGATCGCGGAAAACGCTGAACATGCAGCTATTCCACCCTGATCCGCGGATCGAGCAGCGGATGGATAAGATCGATGAGAAGGATCGCGGTCGCCACCGCGATCACCGCAACACAGGAGACCGCGAGAACCACCGCCGAATCCCCGGCATTGACGGCCCGCACCAGGAGCGTCCCAAGACCAGGGTAGGAGAAGACCTGTTCGGTGATGATCGTGCCCGAGAAGATGCCGCCGAGCGACATGGCGAGCGCGGTAAGCTGCGGCACCATCGCGTTGCGGATCACGTAGGATGAGACAATCCGCTCGCGCCGCACGCCCGCCAGTTCGGCGTAGGTCACGTAATCCTCCGTGACGATGTTCGAGACGAGCGCCCGCATGCCGAGGAACCAGGTGCCTAGCCCCACGATCACCAGCGAGGCGGCCGGCAAGATGCCATGGAGCAGGATCGAGCCGACGAATTCCGGCGACCATGACGGCCTGACATTCATCGCGAAGCCCCCGGAGACCGGCAGCACCGGCCACAGGAAGCCGAAGATGATCACCATTAGGAACGCCACGATGTAATAGGGGATGGGCTGAACGCCGATGGCGACAATGCCGAAGGCCTTGAGCAGGCGCGAGTTCTGATAGTAGCCGGCAAGGCCGCCGAGGATGTTGCCGACCAGCCAGGTGAGGATCGTGGACAGGGTGAGCAACCCCACGGTCCAGGGTAGCGCCAGCCCGACTAGCTTCATCGCCGGCGTCGGAAAAGCGAGAAGAGACGGTCCTAGATCACCGACAAGGAAGCGGCGAAGGAAATTGAAATATTGCTCATGGAGCGGAACGTTGAGCCCGAAAAGCTCCGTCAGCGTCTGCCGCAGCGACTCGACGGCCTCGGGGCTGAAGGCGGACTGGCCGCTGACCCGCCCGATGATGGTTTCGACCGGGCTGATGGGACTGAGATGCGCGATGAAAAAGGAGGCCGACACGCCGGTGAAAACGACCGCGAGAAACTGCAAAAATCTCTTCAGGGCGAAAACGAGATAGGTACTCATGTGCTCCCGTCGTCCTCAGTCGGTGGCGGGAGGCGCCCGGTTTCAAGCCGGGCGCCTCGTCTCGGGAGGGAACCCTACTGCTTCGTGGGCTTCAGCTGGGTGAGGATGTATTTGGAGTTCGCCCAGTTGGTCACGATGTTGGCGTAGGGTCTTTCCTCGGCCGTCGGAAAGCCGGTCCAGTACCGGGTGTCATAGGCCGAGAATACGTTGAACGACATCACCGGGATCACCGGCATCTCGTCTACCATGAGCTTCACGAATTCATGGCCGAGTTCGAGATTGCGAGGATCGGTAAACTCCGTCTTGCGCACCTCTTCGATGATCTTGTCGAGGTTCGGGTTCTTCCAGCGCTGCCAGTTGCGGTGCGGCTGGCGCTTTCCGGGCTCGGCGACGTACTGGGAATGCCAGCTGTCGAGGAAGAAGCTCAAATCTGGATCGCCGCCCCAGGTCTCGACAGACCACGCCGTCGCCGCCTCGTAGGTGCCGAGCGGGAGGGTCGAGCGGTAGATCTCCGGATCGGCTTCCGCCGTGACCTGAATGCCCTGCTGCGACCACTGCTGGGCAATCATCGTGCCCATGCGGTTGATGACGCCCTCGGAGAAGGTGGTGAGCTTGAAGGCAAACGGCTCGCCATTGGGCATCATCCATTGGTTGCCCTGCTTGGTGAAGCCGGCCGATTCCAGGAGCTCCGTGGCCGCCTGGATGTCCTGCTTCCACCAGCCATAGCCGAAGGCAGTGCGGATCGCCTCCTCGTCGGTTGGCACTTGGTCGCCGAATTGCGGGCGGACCATGTCAGCGATCTGCAGACCGATCGTCGGATCATAGGGCTTGATCTTCTGCTTGCCCGTGTCGAGCTCGTAATTGACGAGCCAGTCCTGCAGGGGCGCATGATAGTCCTTGGGATGCGTTCCTGTCGGCGGGACGGCGATGGCCGACAGCGTGGCCGCGCCGCGATAGGAGGCCATCGAGATCGCCCGCGCATCGAGCATCAGCGCCAACGCCCAGCGCACCCGCTTGTCCTGGAACTTCTCGTTCTGGTGATTGAAGATCACCATCGGCAGCGTGGGGTCCGGATGGGCAAACGGGAAGCCCGGGAACCAGCCGCGCGAGGTGGGCGACTGCTTGACGAGGCTGAACATGCCCTCCGGCGTCAGATCGTGAATCATGTCGAGATTGCCGTTGACCATCTCGATCAAGCGCGTATCGGTCGAAGGAATGGAGCGGTAGATCACGTATTTCGGACCCGGCTCGCCCCACTCTGCAAGCGCCGTCTTGTCCCAGTCCTCACGCTTCTGCCAAATATACCAGTAGCCGTTCGGATCGTAGGAATGAAGCGTATAGGGACCAAGGCCGACGGGTGGATTGAAATCGTAGGCCGTGACGTCCTCCACCTTTGAGAAGATGTGCTCGGGCATGATCCAGGCGCCGTTCCAGCGCACCGAGAAAATGGAGTGGAAGCGCGAGTTCGGCTGCTTGAGCGTGAAATGCACGGTGTGGTCGTCGACGGCCTTGACGCTTTCGACATATTGGGAGAACGGCGCGCTCCAGACCATCCCCGGCGTCTTCATCTGCGTCTCGACCGTGAAGACCACGTCGTCGGCTGTGAATTCCTCCCCGTCGCTCCACAGAATGCCTTCGCGCAGGCGAACCGTCATTTCCGTGAAATCTTCGTTGTACTGCCAGCGCTCCTTGGCGAGCTGGTTATAGAGCGCGCCGTCGAGCCCCGCGTCGGGATCGATGAACCAGAGCGTATCGAGCACCAGCTGATGCAGGCCGTTCGACCACGCGGCGCCGTTGCCAGCAACCCACATGTTGAACATGCCCGGATTGATCGCCGGCGGCTCGGGGTTGTTGATGATCAGCGTTTCTTCGCGTGGAAATTCATTCAGCGGCGGCGCGGCGGCCTCTTCCTGACCTCTGGCGATCCCGCCAATGGCCAGTGAAGCGACGAGCAGCGACGCCAGAAGCGTCATCAGCTTTCGCATCGGTTTCCTCCCTAGGCGGAACGCCCCGGGCGTCCCGGTCGCAGGTGCTCTGCCAGCACCGACGATCATGCTTCACCAACACCGCCCGCTTGTCAACGGATAATCTGATGTAAACCTGAAACTCTGATACAGAGCTCCGGTGGCGGTCGTCCCGGGACGCACTCAAAGCTTGATGCGGATCATCTGATACGAGTATGCCGGCAGGGAGACCGTGAGGAGCCCGTCGGTGACGCTGGCGCCGGAGCCGCGGCGCGGAATTACATTCTGCTGGTTCGCAGCAGTGTTCACGGCTTCAAGATCTGAGTTCGTCATCATCTGATGGTCGGTCACCATGCCACCCGTGAAGCCCTGGAGACGGACTTCTAGGTCAACTGCCTCCTCGCCGTTCCGGTTGACGAGGAAAAAGGTGAGCGTCCCCTCCTCTTCGTTGTGGACGCCCGAGATATCGACGTATGGCACGTTGTCATCGTGTTCGCTGTCGTAGCCGGGCGACTCCACCAGCAGGTTGAGAGCCGTGCCACGCCCATAGATGGATGCGAAATAATAAGGGTAGTAGGTCGTCTGCCGCCAGGCCGCTCCGCCTTTCTCGGTCATGATCGGGGCGATGACATTCACCAACTGCGCAATGCAGGCGATCTTCACAACGTCGGAGCGGCGGATGAAGGTGTTGATGATGCAACCGACCTGAAGCACGTCTTCGAAATTATAGATGTCCTCGAGAAGCGCCGGCGCCACCGGCCAGCCATTGGCGCCATCGAGGATGGCGCGATCCTGTTTGCGGGAATGGTACCAGACATTCCATTCGTCGAAGGAGATATAGACGTCCTTCTTCGAACGCTTCTTCGCCTTCACGTAATTGATAGTGGAAGCGATTGTCTCGATGTAACGGTCGAGCTTGTGGTTGAGCGCCAGGTAGTTCCCCGTGTCCTTTTCCGGGTTGGCGAAATACATATGCAAGGAGACGTGATCCACCGTCTCATAGGTATGCTCGAGCACGACCCGCTCCCATTCGGGATAGGTCGGCATGTTGGCATTGCTCGAGCCGCACACCACCAGCTCCAGCGACTTGTCGTATGCGCGCATCGCCTTGGCGGTTTCGGCGGCGAGCCTGCCATATTCATTCGCGTCCTTGTGGCCGATCTGCCAGGGCCCGTCCATCTCATTGCCGAGGCACCAAAGCTTCACGTTCCAGGGCTCGCGCTGCCCATTCTTGGCCCGCAGATCGCTCCAGTAGGACCCGCCGGGATGGTTGCAGTATTCGAGGAAGTTGCGCGCGGCATCCAGCCCGCGCGAGCCGAGATTGACGGCGAGCATCATGCTGGTGCCGGCAGCACGGCACCAGTCGGCAAATTCATGGATGCCCACCTCGTTCGGCTCGCTGGTGTGCCAGGCAAGATCGAGCCGTACCGGACGGTTCTCTCGCGGGCCGATCCCGTCTTCCCAATTGTAGGCGGAAACGAAATTGCCGCCGGGATACCGCACGACAGGCACTTGGAGGTCGCGGACAAGCTCCATCACGTCGCCCCGGAAGCCCTTCTCGTCCGCTGTCGGATGCCCCGGCTCGTATATGCCCGAATAGATCGCGCGGCCTAGGTGCTCAAGAAAAGCGCCGTAGAGGCGGTCGTCGATCTTTGCGACGGTGTAATCCTTGTGCGCGGTGACGCGAGCTTTCACGGCGACCTCCCTCCAGCCCGATATGGAAATCGGCTTACGCGATCCATATCAAATATCCTGATTAGTTTCCGGTTCGAAGTCAACCGTGCGCGCGCGGTTTGAACCACGCGAAAGAGTTCGAGATGCGGCAGCAGCGTGGGTTCTGCCGCTACCGCTTCATGTTGATCCGCATGATGATGTCCTGGTCATAGTTCCCGAAGCCGCGCCCGAAAATGTTCACGCCGCCGGGATGCCGGGCATCTTCGCGGATTCCGATCCGCATCCGGATTGAGTGGTGACTGGAAAGGTCGAGCGCGTCGATGGTGACGCCAGAGATTTTCATCCCGTCGATATAGGAGCCGGTCCCGTTGATCGACCACGTCTTGAGCATGCCGTATTGGGAGCCCTTCAGCTTCCACCAATGCGGCGTATATACCCCGCGCTTATCGCCGAAGTCGCCCGGCGACGTCCAGGTGCCGACTTCCACCCCGTTGAGCCACAGCGTGATGTCGGACGGCCAGTTTGCGCTCGTTCCAGGCACCTCCGACGACAGCTCCATCGAGAATTCGATGCCGTCGATTGCCGCTCCCGCGAGTTTCGCGTTGTTGGGGAATTGATACTCGACATAGCCGCGGCCGAACCACAGGAGCGACGCCTTCATCCGGTCCGGATCGAGAAAATAATCCGGGACATCGAGCAGTCCGATGATACCGTCTACCGAGCACAGCCCGCAGGGCGCCTCCGTCTTGCAGGCCGTGTAGAGGCCGAGGGGCATGGCGACTTCGATCGTGTTGTCGGCTTTTGGCGGCAGCGTGTCCTTGAACACCACGAGGATTTCGTCGAACGTGGAATGGCAGATCTTCTGGTTGCC
>NZ_JAPSLH010000062.1 GCF_031180965.1 Chelativorans sp. | reverse complement strand
GGAAGAGGATGCAGGGCGCGGCCTTGCGCGCCTCGGCGAAGAGGCGCCGGACGCGGAGCGCGCCGAGGCCGACGAACATCTCCGCGAACTCCGAGCCGGAGGCGTGCAGGAAGGGCACGCCCGCCTCGCCCGCCAGCGCCGCGGCCAAACAGGTCTTCCCATTGCCCGGCGGGCCATAGAGCAGCACGCCGCCGCAGGGCGAGGCGCCGACGGCCGCGAAGCGCGCGGGGTCACGGAGATAGGCGACGATGTCGCCGAGCTCCTGCTTCGCCTCCTCCTGCCCCGCCACATCGGCGAAGGTCCGGCGCGCGCCGCCCTTCGAGGCGTCGAAGCGCCGGCCCGCGCGTGACATGTCGCGCATCTTGAAGGCCCAGGCCGCGGCGAAGGCCAGGATGGTCGCGAAGCCGAGCAGCGAGGTGATGGTGGGCAGGCGGTCGGGCGCCTCCGGCCGAAAATGCAGTTCCACCCCGGCGGCGGTCAGGCGCTCCACCGGCTGCCAGGCCAGGGGTACGCCCAGCTCGCGAGGCTCCGCGGAATCCCGCAGCAGCACCTCGGCCCCATCAGGCCGGACAGTGACCTTGGCGACGCGGCCGGCTTCGAGCGCAGAGAGGTACTCGCCGAAATGCATCGGCGCCAAGCCGGGGGTGGAGAAGGCGAAGAACAAGGCGACGACGATCGCACCGAGCGCGCAGGTGGCGGCTGCCGCGGCGGCACCCATGAAGAGGCGCGCGCGCAGCCCCGCGCGCCGCCAGCTCCGCAAGAGGCCCTCGATGAACTGCATCGGGCGGCGGTGCTTGCTGGCTGGTCGGGGCATCATCGGCATCAAGACATCCTTGACGTGGTCGGGTCGCGACAGGGTGCCTGGCACCGCCGGCGAGCTATCACACAGTATTTAGCATTCAATTTCGCTCCACCACCAGCGAGGAGCGCAGCCATTGCCGCTCCGGCTCGACGCCGCTGTCGCCAAGGTTTCCGCTGCAGCAGGGCTGGCGGCGAAACCGGACCCCGGCGGACCGTGTTACGGCCCGATACAGGAGTGCAGCGACCTGCCGGACGCGCAGGCCGTGCCGCTCAGGCAGGAGGGCAACACCTTGAACAGCATCGTCTACATCGTGGGCGCCGTCGTCATCGTCCTCGCGATCCTATCCTTCCTCGGCTTCCGCTGACGGGCGACGCCGGGCCCGCTCGATGGAGCCGGGTCCGGGGGTGGCGGGAGGAGGCGCGGCATCGCCCGCGCATGATGCAGCCTGAGGCGGCCTCGCCGCCTCAGGCTTTTTGCTTCACGGCGAGCATGACGATGGCAGCAATACGCCTAACCACCCAAGGACACTGATCCGCCCGCCGCGATCCGTGCTTCACGGCTCACGAAACTGTGTCATCACGCCGATTAAACTTCTCCACCTGAAACGTTCTTGTTGCCTACCGAGCGCCCTGCCCGCGGCAACCCGTCGCGGGATGAGCAACCCCGGGGCGTGTGCATCACCTGCGCGGAGGCTTCATGTCCACCATCCGGCCTATCCTGATCGTCGAAGATGACTCGGCGCTACGGGCGACCCTCGCCGAGCAACTCGCTGCCGAGGGCGGCTTCCTCGCGGAGGAGGCCGAAAGCGCCGCCGCCGCCGAGGCCAAGCTGGCCCATGCGGATGCGCGCTACGACGCCATCCTGCTCGACATCGGCCTCCCCGACGGCGATGGCCGTGAGCTCTGCGCCAAGCTCCGTCGCAACGGCAAGAAGATGCCGGTCATCATGCTCACGGGCGCGGACGCCGAGGCAGATGTGGTCCGCGCCCGTGAGCATGAT
>NZ_JAPSLH010000021.1:77500-79601 GCF_031180965.1 Chelativorans sp. | reverse complement strand
TATAGTAAAGGTGCACGGGGTCTTTCCGTCTGACCGCAGGAACCCCGCATCTTCACGGGGAATTCAATTTCACTGAGTCTCTGCTGGAGACAGCGGGGAAGTCGTTACGCCATTCGTGCAGGTCGGAACTTACCCGACAAGGAATTTCGCTACCTTAGGACCGTTATAGTTACGGCCGCCGTTTACTGGGGCTTCGATTCAGAGCTTGCACCCCTCCTCTTAACCTTCCAGCACCGGGCAGGCGTCAGACCCTATACGTCGTCTTGCGACTTCGCAGAGCCCTGTGTTTTTGATAAACAGTCGCTACCCCCTGGTCTGTGCCACCCCCCTGAGGTTGCCCTCAGAAGGGTCACGCTTATCCCGAAGTTACGCGTGCAATTTGCCGAGTTCCTTCAGCAGAGTTCTCTCAAGCGCCTTGGTATTCTCTACCAGTCCACCTGTGTCGGTTTCGGGTACGGTCTATACGGAGGAGCTATTTCCCGGGACCGCTTGGCTGCCCTCCCAATCCGATAAGGGAGAACAACGGACGCGATCCGTCACTACCTCCAGGCCCACGAATATTAACGTGGTTCCCATCGACTACGCCTTTCGGCCTCGCCTTAGGGGCCGGCTAACCCTGCTCAGATTAACTTTAAGCAGGAACCCTTGGACTTTCGGCGAGGGGGTCTCTCACCCCCTTTATCGTTACTCATGTCAGCATTCGCACTTCCGATATCTCCAGAAGCCCTCACGGGTCTTCCTTCACAGACCTACGGAACGCTCCGCTACCGCGCATCTTGCGATGCACCCAAAGCTTCGGTGTATGGCTTTAGCCCCGTTACATTTTCGGCGCAAAGACCCTTATTTAGACCAGTGAGCTGTTACGCTTTCTTTAAATGATGGCTGCTTCTAAGCCAACATCCTGGTTGTTTTGGGATCCTCACATCCTTTCCCACTTAGCCATAACTTGGGGACCTTAGCTGTTGGTCAGGGTTGTTTCCCTCTCCACGACGGACGTTAGCACCCGCCGTGTGTCTGCCGACTAGTACTCCTGGGTATTCGGAGTTTGGTTAGGTTTGGTAATCCGGTGAAGACCCCTAGCCCATCCAGTGCTCTACCCCCCAGGGTATTCGGTCGACGCTCTACCTAAATAGATTTCGCGGAGAACCAGCTATTTCCGAGTTTGATTGGCCTTTCACCCCTAGCCACAAGTCATCCCGATCTATTGCAACAGATATGGGTTCGGCCCTCCAGTAGGTGTTACCCTACCTTCAGCCTGCTCATGGCTAGATCACTCGGTTTCGGGTCTAGTGCAACGAACTGAACGCCCTATTCAGACTCGCTTTCGCTACGCCTCCACCTACCGGCTTAAGCTTGCTCGTTACACTAAGTCGCTGACCCATTATACAAAAGGTACGATGTCACCCTTGCGGGCTCCATCTGTTTGTAGGCGACCGGTTTCAGGTACTCTTTCACTCCCCTTGTCGGGGTGCTTTTCACCTTTCCCTCACGGTACTAGTTCGCTATCGGTCATGCACGAGTACTTAGGCTTGGAGGGTGGTCCCCCCACGTTCAGACAGGATTTCACGTGTCCCGCCTTACTCGAGGACTTGTGTTCGCATTACGCATACGGGGCTATCACCCGCTTTGGCCCACCTTTCCAGATGGTTCTGCTTGTCTCACACAAGCCACTGGCCTGGTCCGCGTTCGCTCGCCACTACTAGCGGAGTCTCGGTTGATGTCCTTTCCTACGGGTACTTAGATGTTTCAGTTCCCCGCGTTCGCCTCTTATCCCTATGTATTCAGGATAAGATACCTTTACCGACACTTGGAAACCAAAACAGCCGACGATCTCTCGCCGACTGCTCAGATTTTCCAAGTATCGAAGGTGGGTTTCCCCATTCGGAAATCTACGGATCAAAGGGTATTCGCACCTCCCCGTAGCTTATCGCAGCGTATCACGTCCTTCATCGCCTGTGCATGCCAAGGCATCCACCAATCGCCCTTAAGACACTTGATCATTCTCATTGCCAATGCCCATCGGACTTGCGTCCAACAGTATTGGCAGAAAAGACCAGCTTCTCGAGATTTGTCCGGTGGCCTGCGGTTAGGCGAGCCAATC
>NZ_JAPSLH010000021.1:0-75000 GCF_031180965.1 Chelativorans sp. | reverse complement strand
GGATTTACGACCGGGGAAGGACATGCCGGAGCCACATTCAGGCCCAATTCAGTTCCTACCGCAGGTCTCATATAGGTACGCGTGCGCGCGATTCCAGAGGGCCCGCAGGCAGGATGCTTTTTCCTGCATTCGCCCTGGCGAGGGAGGCGCCTGCCCGTGCATTGACTTAAAAGAACAGGACGGGCATCACTTCCCACCCGGGAGGCGCCCGGCAGCCGAAAGGGAGCGGAACGAGTTGGGAGACGAGGCTTTAACGAGATCTCCCCTCGGTGATGAGCCGCCGCTGATCGCGGGCGGCCGCAGCGGACCTCCGGACCGCCGCCAGATCTCGGCTCGCTGGCTCGCCGGCACCGTCCTCACCGGCCTCACCTCGACCGTCTTGATGGGCGTTGCCCTTTCCGCTGCGCTTGACGGCCGCGAACAGCTCGCCACCCCGCCCGAAAGCCTTCTCACGTCCAATCCGTCCGAAGGACCCGAAGCCACCAAAGGGGCCCGCCTTCTTCCGGCACGGCTGCTTGCGCGTCGCGACGACCGGCGGCGCATGGAGGTCTCCACTATCGTCAAGGAAGGAGACCGCGAACTCGTCCGCACCCTGCCCTTCGTCCATGTGCGGATGGAACTTGCTGCCGGCCATAGCGCCCACTTCGACTATCCTCCCTTCGACCCGCTTGCTGTCTTCGCCGAGGACGGCGCGGCGGCGACGGCCAGCATGGGCCTGATCTATGGGGCCAAGGTGGACAGCGAGGTCCGACTACGCACGCTGCCTTTCCCGGTGCAGGCGGCTGCGTTCGACGAGAGGAGCGACCTCTCCGAGAACGAGGTCGAGAAGGTGGTGCGGGAGACCGGTCTCATCCTGACTGACGGCGATGTGCAGGTCGCCGCGCTCCACTACATAGATCCCCAGCGCTTCGGCGATACGCTGGCCACCCAGGCGCTGGACACTTTCAGCGCGCGCGTCATCGAGGAGAATTTCTCGGTGGCTCAGCGCAGCACACCCGATGGCCCCTCGATCGGCTTTGCCGAGGATGTGATTGTCTTCACGCAAGACCAAAGCATTCTCGAGGCATTCCGCCTCGCCGGCTATGACGGGGAAGACGCAACGCGCATGGCGCAGGAGATCGGCCGGCTCCTCAACGCCAGTGCCCTTCGCGCCGGGATCGTTCTGTGCATGGGCATAGAGGCGCAAGGCGAGACGAGCCGCATCGTGCGCGCCAGCGTCTACAACGGGAAGCAGCACATCGTCACCGTGGCCGTGAACGACAGAGGCGAATACGTACCGCGCAATGTGGAGCCGGAACATGGCCCGGAGCTCATGGCAGCGCTCGACACTGAGCCGCGCCAACAGCCCGTCCGGACGGATCTGCCCCAGGTCTATGACGGCATATATAGGGCGGCCTACTCCTACGGCCTCACGCCGGCGATGACGCAGCGGCTCATCCGCCTCCTTGCCGCCGATGTGGATTTCCAGTCGCGCCTCTCCCCTTCCGACAGGCTCGAAGTGTTCTTCTCCCAGCCGAAGGAAGACGGCAGCGCGTCGGAAAATTCAGAGATCCTCTATGTATCCGCGAGCTTCGGCGATCGGCAGCGTACATATTACCGGTTTCAGCTTCCGGACGGCACAGTGGACTATTTTGACGGCGAGGGGCGTAGCGCGCGTCCCTTCCTGCTGCGCAATCCCGTTCCCAACGGCCGCTTTACCTCGGGCTTCGGCATGCGCCGGCATCCGATCCTCGGCTATTCGCGCCTGCATACGGGCGTGGACTGGGCTGCGCCGCGCGGCACTGCCATCATCGCTTCAGGCGACGGTGTCGTCGTGAAGTCCGGCTGGGCGGCGGGCTATGGCCGGCAGACGATTGTCCGCCATGCCAACGGATACGAGACCTCCTATAGCCACCAGAGCGCTATAGCCAAGGGCATCGTTCCGGGCGCCAAGGTGCGCCAGGGGCAGGTGATCGGCTATGTCGGCGCGACAGGCACCGCCACGGGCAACCATCTGCATTACGAGTTGATAGTCAACGACCGCAAGGTCGATCCGATGCGCGTGCGCCTGCCCGACAGCCGGGTGCTCGAGGACGAGACGCTCCAGGCGTTCATGCGCGAGCGCGAGCGGATCGACGAGCTCCTGCGCGAGGGCTTCACCAACCCCGTTCCCATGGCGCGCATTTCGGGCTGAGTGCCTGGAAAGAGCGTCCCGCGCGGCGGGCACGGGACGCATATGGCCGCGTCTGCCGAGCTAGTCGATGAACTCCACGGTCACGCCCGGCTTCACCCGCTTGGCCAGTTCCTCCGCATCCCAATTGGTCAGGCGGATGCACCCGTGTGAGTTCGTCTTGCCGATCTTGGAAGGTTCCGGCGTTCCGTGGATCCCGTAGGTCGGCTTCGACAGCGCGATCCATATCGTGCCCACCGGGCCATTCGGCCCAGGCGGAATGGTAAGGATCTTGTCGTTGTTGCCCTGCTTGAAGTTCTTCTTCGGATTATAGGTGTAGTTTGGATTGAAGGCGACGCGCTCCACCTGATGCGTGCCGCTGGGGGATGGCGTGTCGGTGGAGCCAATCGTGGCCGGATAGGCGCCGACCAGCTTTCCGCTCGCATCATAGGCGCGCACCTGCTTGCGGGCCTTGTCCGCCACGATCCGGGCGACCTGGGTAGTGGCAGGCGTCCCTGGATTTGCCACCTTGATGATGGTGCCGGGGCGATCGAAATTCACCCCCGGATTGAGGTCGATGAGGAACTTCTCATCCATGTGAAAACGCTCGGCGAGCATCTCGGTGACCCGCGTGAAGCTCAGCCGCTCGAGTTTTGCCTTCTCTCCGTAATCCTCCGGCACCGACGCGACATAGGGGCCGGCGGCGTCCTCCGCGGTGATCGTATACTCGATGAAGGCCGGCCCGCCCGTCCGCTCCAGCTCCGCCTGCATCCATTCCTTGTCGTAGGTCTTCAGGCGCTGTCCGGTTATCTCGTAATAGGCGTCGATGGCCTTGTTGACATTGTCACCCGTGTGCCCGTCGATCACGCCTGGCGAGGCGCCCGCGCGGTCGAGCAGCACCTGATAGGCAGCAACCTCTTCGCTGGCGCGCCGCGAACCTGGAACATTGATGTCCGGCACCTCGGGAAGCGTCTGCCGCGCCCCGGCATCCGGCACCCCGGAAGTGGATCCGGGATCGGGCTGCGGCACGGAAGCGAACTCGTCCCCGCTGTCGGAGGGCGGCGGGAGCGGTGCCCGGCTGATGCTGCTGTCATCCCGCGATGAGCCGTAGTCCGGCTCGCCCGGAGGCAATTCGCGGTAGCCGCGATCTTCGAAGGGGTATTCCTCAATGGGAGGAGCGGGCGGCTGGCGGTAGTCTGGCCCACCCTCCCAGCTGCGTGCGATCGCGGCCTCGCGATCGCGGTGGAAGCGCTCGACATCCCTCGGATCGCTAAAATCATACTCGGCCAGAGGATCGCGTCTGGGGTCGACGATCGGCGGCGGGGGGCTGGCCAGCGGCGCGCGGATCTCGACCACCTGCCCCGTGCGGGGATCGACGATGATCTCGCGCCCATATTGGTCGATATAGACGTCGAATTCGTATGCCTGTGCCAATTGCACGCCGGCGGTGACCTGCGCCGGAAGGCGCTCGTCCGTGGCGGACAAGGGCGCGGCGCCAAGGGACGGAGCCGCCAAAAGACCGGAAAGAAATGCCACAGGGTATTTCAAGTCATTCTCCCCGCTGAACCAGCGAAAGTTGCAGCGCATGATTCGAGCCACTCGCATCCTGCCGCCTAAAAGATGAACCCGGCATGAAAATGGCTAACAAAGCGATAATAGTCGGGCCCGGGACGTACAGATTCAGTCAGGCCGGCTGCCTGTAAAAGCCATATGTAAGACCGGCGGCCCCACGGCAGGGGCACCCCGATACCTTCGGCACGCGCCCTGAGCGGTTCCGCTTATTGGACGGGCGCGGTAAGGATACCCCGCGTGCCGCCGGAGTCTCTCGCTTCGATATCAAGCCTGCCGTCGATCTGCTTGACCAACGCCCTGGCAATCGTGAGGCCCGAGGCGCGGCGGCTCTCCCCTGTCTTCCAGCCGATACCGTCATCGCTGACCTCGAGTTGGAAGGTGGCGTCAGAGAGCGTCGACACAGCGATATCGACCCGGCCGCTGCGCCCTTCCGGAAAGGCGTGCTTCAATGCGTTTGAGATCAGTTCGGTGGCGATCAATGCCGCCGGTATGCTGGTGCTGAGAGGCAGATGGAGTTCGTCGCCCGAAACCGCGACGGAGACCCTGTCCTGCGCCTCATAGGATTCCACCATGCGCCTGCTGATGACTTGGAGCCGGTCGAGCAGCGGCACGCCGGCCGCCTCTGTATTTTCATAGAGCGCCTCGTGCACGGCACTGATGGCGTGCACCCGGTGCACTGTCTCCGCGAGGGCGCGGCGGGCCTCCTCCGAGGCATCGCGGGACCGCATGGAAAGCAGGTGTGCCACGATTTGCAGATTGTTTTTGACCCGGTGGTGGACCTCCCGCAGCAAAGCGTCCTTGTGGGACACCAGCCCGCGCAGTTCGGACGTGGCCATTTCCACTTTTCGGGAAAGCGTGGCGTTGAGCTCTGCCAATTCCGCCTTCGCGATCTTGGTCGCCGGGCTTTCGATGACCTGCCACTCACCGCGCCTGCGAGCCACCGCGAAGGAGTGCACATTGACGATGTCCAGCACCTCGGAGGCGCCGCACCGGGCCATGCAGTAAGTGCAGAGCGCGATGATCCTGCGGGTGCCGAACGCCTCCGAGACGAGCTTCTCGTACTCGTTGAACTCCTGCCACTGATGCTGCTCCAGCCACAGCGTGTCGCCGGTAAGCCGGTACCCGGAATAGCCGGCGGACCGCGCCTCTTCTTCATGGGCGAGCCAGCCGCCGACCACCTCTTCCGCCTTGAACCTGCCGCCGCGCTGATACCAATCGCGCCGATCCATGATGGTGATCTGACCCGAGGCCAATGCCTTTTCCAGGTCGGGGTAAACCGCCCGGAGCGCCGACTTGGCGTCTTCGGGGCCGAACTGGTCCGACGTCACCCAGTGACAAAGCTCGTTATTCTCCAGTCCCGCCCTGAAATACGGAACAAGGACGTCGGCCATGTCATTCGGAGTATCATAGAGCTGGCAGAAATGGGCGCCCCATGGCACCGAACCTACCGCTGCGATTCCTGTCACTGCTTCGCCGGTCGCCATGATGTTTGCCGCTTTGCCTCGTGAAGGGGCCAGCATATACGAGTTTCTCGATGATGGGGGAACAAATCGTGCTGCCGGAGAAAGTTCTCATCGTTGAAGACGAGGCCTTGGTGGCGGCAGGCCTCGAACTCTTCCTCGAAGATCATGGTTTCGAGATTGTCGGCTGGGCTCTGGACGGCGCCGAGGCCATGAGTCTCGTCACCCGGCGCCGTCCGGACGTGGCCCTGGTCGACATCCAGCTCCGTCGGGGTGAGGACGGAATAGAGCTGGCGCGGACCTTGCATGAAGAGCACGGGATTTCGATCGTCTTCCTCACTGCGCAATCGGACCCGGCCACGGTCGAACGCGCGAAATCCGTCAGGCACCGGGCCTATATTCGCAAGCCCTACGATGAGGCCGATCTGCTGGCAGCCATCAGGCAGGATGCCACTTCTTAAACGGATATCGCCCGCGCAAGCCGGCTAAGCTTGTGTCAAACCAAGCTCGGTGCGGAGTTTCTTCGGCAGTCCGTCGGCAACGAGCCGGTGGCTCTGCGCCAGGTATTCCTTGAGCGCAGCGTCGTCCATCGACTCGTGCGTTTGCCGCTGGATCCATTTCATGCCGCGGGAGGCGAGGTAGGGAGCAGGTCTGAGGCCCGGCTGTTCCTTCAGGATGTCGTAGGCGATGTCCGAGCATTTGAAGGTGACGAAGAGATCGCCGCCCTCGCCCTGCCCTCCTATGGCGAAAACCTTGCCGCCCACCTTCCAGACATGGGCGCCGCCCCACTGGACCACATGGGCTGTGTGAGGCAGGGAGGCGCAGAAGGCATTGTATTCTTCAAGCCGCATTCCGCTCCCCGACGAAAGAAGGCGGGCGGCGCAGGAGACGCCGCACGCCCCTGGTCCTATGCCGCCTCTGCCGTATCTCCGGCGCTCCTGCGCGGGCGGAAGATCAGCCGGTCCGAGCCCGCCGTCACCTTGACGCTCGAGCCGTCGAAGATCTCGCCCATCAGGATCTTCTCGGCAAGCGGATCCTGCAGCTCCTTCTGCATCACCCGCTTCAGCGGCCGCGCGCCATAGGCGGGATCGTAGCCTTTGTTGGCCAGCCAGTCGACCGCCTCCTGGTCGAGGTCAAGGGTGATCTTGCGGTCTTCGAGCAGCCGCTCGATCCGCTTGAGCTGGATGCGGACGATGTCGCCCATATCCTGCCGGCGCAGCCGGTGGAACAGGATGATCTCGTCCACCCGGTTCAAGAACTCCGGACGGAACGAGGCTTGCACGACGGCCATCACCTCGCTGCGCACCTTGTCCACGTCCTCGCCCTCGGCGAGGCTGACGAGATACTCCGCGCCGAGATTCGACGTCATGATGATGAGCGTGTTGCGGAAATCGACCGTGCGGCCCTGACCATCGGTAAGACGCCCGTCGTCGAGCACCTGGAGCAACACGTTGAAAACGTCTGGATGCGCCTTCTCGACCTCGTCGAACAGGATCACCTGATAGGGCCTGCGGCGGATGGCCTCCGTCAGCACGCCGCCTTCCTCATAGCCGACATAGCCGGGAGGCGCGCCGATCAACCGGGCAACGGAGTGCTTCTCCATGAACTCGGACATGTCGATGCGCACCATCGCCTGCTCGTCGTCGAACAGGAAGCTGGCCAGCGCCTTGGTAAGCTCCGTCTTGCCGACGCCGGTGGGGCCGAGGAACATGAAGGAGCCGATCGGCCGGTTCGGATCCTGCAGCCCGGCGCGGGCGCGCCGCACGGCCTTCGAAACAGCCTGCACCGCCTCACCCTGGCCGACGACGCGCTTGGAAAGCTCGTCTTCCATGCGCAGGAGCTTTTCGCGCTCGCCCTGCAGCATCTTCTCGACCGGGATGCCGGTCCAGCGCGAGACGATATGCGCCACATGGTCCGGGGTGACGGTCTCCTCCACCATGCTGCGCGTCCCGTCCGTGGTGGTCTCCGCCTCCTGTAGCTTCTTCTCGAGCTCAGGGATGACGCCATAGGCAAGCTCGCCCGCGCGCTGCCACTCGCCCTTGCGCTGGGCGATCGCAAGCTCGTTGCGCGCCTCGTCGAGCTGGCGCTTCAGGTCGGCGGCAAGGCCGAGCTTGTCCTTTTCCGCCTTCCAGGCGTTGGTCAGGCGGGTGGATTCCTCCTCGATGCCGGCAAGCTCCCTTTCCAGCTTCTCCAGCCGGTCCTTCGAAGCTTCGTCCTTCTCCACGCGCAGCGCCTCGCGCTCGATCTTGAGCTGCATGATGCGCCGGTCGAGCTCGTCCAGTTCCTCGGGTTTGGAATCGACTTGCATGCGGAGCCGCGAGGCCGCCTCGTCGACGAGGTCGATGGCCTTGTCGGGTAGGAAGCGGTCAGTAATGTAGCGGTTGGAAAGATTGGCGGCGGCCACCAGCGCGGAGTCGGAGACGCGCACCTTGTGGTGCTGCTCGTACTTCTCCTTGAGCCCGCGCAGGATGGAGATGGTATCCTCCACCGTGGGCTCGCTGACGTAAACAGGCTGGAAGCGGCGGGCGAGCGCAGCGTCCTTCTCCACATGCTTGCGGTATTCATCGAGGGTCGTTGCGCCCACGCAGTGGAGTTCGCCGCGCGCGAGCGCGGGTTTCAGGAGATTGGAGGCATCCATCGCGCCGTCGGCTTTGCCCGCGCCCACCAGCGTGTGCATCTCGTCGATGAACAGGATGACCCCGCCCGCCGCGGCTTCAATCTCCGAGAGCACGGCCTTTAGCCGTTCCTCGAACTCGCCACGATATTTCGCGCCGGCGATCAGCGCGCCCATATCGAGCGCCATCAGCTGCTTGTCCTTGAGCGATTCAGGCACGTCGCCATTGGCGATCCTGAGCGCCAGGCCCTCCACGATTGCAGTCTTGCCGACGCCGGGCTCGCCGATCAGCACGGGATTGTTCTTCGTGCGGCGCGAGAGCACCTGGATCGTGCGGCGGATCTCTTCGTCGCGGCCGATGACGGGATCAAGCTTGCCCGCGCGCGCCTCTGCCGTCAGGTCGCGCGCATATTTCTTCAGCGCGTCATAACCCTGCTCGGCACTCGCCGAATCGGCGGTGCGGCCCTTGCGAACGTCGTTGATGACCTGATTGAGCGCGGTCGGCGTCACGCCGGCCTTGGCGAGGATCTGCGCGGTCTTGGCCGACTTCTCGACGGCCAGGGCAGTCAGCAACCGTTCGACGGTCACAAAACTATCGCCGGCCTTTTTCGCAATGTCTTCGGCAGTGGAAAACACCTTCGCCAAAGGCTGGGCCATATAGAGCTGGCCGTTGCCGCCCTCGACGCGCGGCATCGCCTCGAGCGCCGCGTCGACACCGAGCTTCACGTCGCGCACGCTCCCGCCCGCGCGCTCGATCAGCGAGGCGGCAAGGCCTTCCTCGTCGTCGACCAGCACCTTCAGGATGTGCTCGGGCGTGAACTGCTGATGATTTCTGGAAAGTGCGAGCGTCTGGGCGGACTGTATAAAGCCGCGCACTCGCTCTGAGTATTTTTCGATGTTCATGTCTCGCGTCTCCATCTCCATGCCGACCCGCTTTGCGGCATCGGAAGGCTAATGTGACGGACCCCCAACCGGCCTGATCTTCAAAGCCGGCCTACGGCAGGTCCAACCGACCGAGATATGGTGGCTTTCCGGCGGGGGCACAAGATCGGGGCAAAATGCAAAACGGCGGGCATAAGCCCGCCGCTTCAAAAGCTTACGCTGGTGCCGATCTTCAGCCTTGTGCGACGACGTCTTCGGGGGAGGCAGCCTCGTCCTGCGCATCATCGGCCTTTTTGGCGCGCGGGCGGCGTGTGCGCCGGGCGGGCTTCGCCCCGGGCGTCTCGCCGGCCTCCTTCTGTGGAGTCTCCGTCGCGACCGCGGCGGCCTCCACAGCGGCGGGAGCAACAGCCTGTTCCAACCTCTCCGCCTGACCGTCCGGCTGCCCGTTCACCGGCCGGTGCGCGCCGTTTCCGCCATGGCCGCGGCCATTCGGCCGGCCGGCGCCGTTCACCTCGCGATCCTTGAGAGCGACTTCGGCCGGCAGTCCGTCGATCACGGGCTGCGGGCCCGAACCGTCATTGACCGCGGGGCGCGGATGGCCGGGAAAAAAAGCATCCTGCTCATCCCGCTCTTCGCCATCCTCTTCGGATTCGTCGCGGAAGTCGCGTGTGTTCTGTTGCTGCTGCTGCGGCTGCATCTGCGCCTGGGCGGCCGCGATCAGCCGGTTGTAGTGTTCCGCGTGCTGCAGGTAGTTTTCCGCCATTACCCGGTCGCCGGAGCTCTGGGCGTCGCGCGCCAGGGTCGTGTATTTCTCGGCGATCTGCTGCGCGGTGCCGCGGATCTTCACGTCCGGGCCGTTGCTTTCGTAGCTGCGGGTCAGCGGGTTGGGACCCTTGCGGTTGTTATTGTTATTGTTGTTGTTGTTACCGCGACCGCGCATACGCCTGTTCTGCTGTTGTGGCCTCATTCCATTCTCTTTTTCGAGATGACTATCGATCTTGCATGTTGATTGAAGAAATGAGCGGAGACGTCGCCCCTCGGACTATTCCCTGGCGTCCGCTGCGTCTTTGAAGACGGCCGCATGTCATCCTGTCGATTTCATATCCCCTTGCCGAATGATCCCCGCACGAAGCAAATGCGTCAAAACGCTTCTGAGCAGTCTGTCTGCGGGAACCGAATCGAAAACGGCTACTTGCTTCGCCTCATCCGGCAGGCGGAACCTAACGGCATTCAACCGTCTTGCCAAGCGTTTTTTCAGCGCCTTCATCCTCTGCGTGCAGGGGCGAAGATCATCGCCCGATCACGGCCACCCAGGTCGCGCGCGCTCTTCAAAAGCGCGTAGCCTTCTGCGGTAAAAAGCTCCATGACGGCTGTCTTCTGGTCGTAGCCTGTTTCCACCGCGACCAGTCCGCCCCTTGTCAGGTGACCCGGTGCGCCGGCGGCGATCATCCGGTAGGGCAGAAGCCCGTCCGGGCCACCATCGAGCGCGGCGAGCGGATCATGCTCGCGCACCTCGCGCGGCAGCGTCTCCAGTTCGGCTGTCCTGATGTAGGGCGGATTGGAGACGATCAGGTCGAACCGACCTCTTACGTCTGTTAGCCAGTCCGAGCGCAATGCGGCAAACCGCGATCCTATCTGGTTGATGTCGGCATTGCCTCGGGCGGTTTCAAGGGCTCCCTCCGAAATATCCGTGCCCACCGCCTCGGCTTCCGGCACCGCGTTCAATATGGCCAGCGCTATGGCGCCGGTTCCCGTGCCGAGATCAAGGATTCGGCATCGCCCATTGGCTTCGGCCACTCGCCGCGCCTCCGGAAGCACGAGATCCACTAGGGTCTCCGTATCCGGCCGGGGGTCGAGGGTCTCTGGCGAAAGCAGAAGCTTCAGCCCGTAGAACTCGCGATAGCCGAGGATGCGGTGGACAGGCTCGCCCGCGATCCGCCGCCCTACCGCAGACGCGACCTGTTCCGCGGCGGCCTTGTCCACCGGCCGCTCCGGCGCCGCGATGGCATCGGCGCGCGTACTATTGGTGAAATGCTCGACCATGAGGCGCGCTTCCAGAGCGGGGTCGTCGATGTTTGCTTCTACGAGGCGCCGCCTCGCATCAGCGAGCACAGCGCCGAGGGTGCTGGGCGGCGCTCGCTGGACATCCGCTTCAGGTCCTTGCGGCCGGGCGGAACGCTTCATCGCCACCGCTGACTCACCCCTCCGCGCCCTCGGCCGCGAGCAGCCTCGACTGGTGATCGGCGATCAAGGCATCGATCACCTCGTCAAGCTCGCCCTCCATCACCCGATCGAGCTTGTAGAGGGTGAGGTTGATCCGGTGGTCGGTCACGCGTCCTTGCGGGAAATTGTAGGTGCGGATGCGCTCTGAGCGGTCCCCAGTTCCCACCTGCAGCCGCCGCGCTTCGGAGCGCTCCTCGGCAGCGCGCGAGCGTTCCATGTCGAACAGGCGGGCGCGCAGGATCTGCATGGCACGCGCACGGTTCTGATGCTGCGACTTTTCCGCCGAAACCACCATGATGCCGGTCGGCAGATGCGTTATGCGCACGGCCGAATCGGTGGTGTTGACATGCTGGCCGCCCGCGCCGGAGGCCCGCATCGTGTCGATGCGGATATCCTCAGCGCGGATATCCACGTCGATCTCCTCCGCCTCCGGCAGCACCGCAACGGTAGCCGCCGACGTGTGGATGCGGCCCTGCGCTTCGGTGGCGGGCACGCGCTGCACGCGATGCACGCCGGACTCGAATTTCAGCCGGGAGAAAACCCCTCGCCCGGAGACGGAGGCGATGATTTCCTTGTAGCCGCCCGCCTCGCCTTCGCTGGCCGAGACCACTTCCACCTTCCAGCCGCGGGCATTGGCGTAGCGTTCATACATGCGGAAAAGATCGCCGGCAAAAAGGGCCGCTTCATCGCCGCCCGTGCCGGCGCGGATTTCGAGGATTGCGTTCTTCTCGTCCGCCTCGTCCTTCGGCAGCAGCAGCAGGCGCAATCTTTGCTGCAGATCCTTGATCCGGCTCTCCACCTCCTCGCGGTCGGCCTCGGCCAGTTCGCGCATCTCGCGGTCGATGTTCCGGTCGGCGAGCATGGCATCGAGGTCCTGAAGTTCGCCCTCGGCCTTGCGGAGCGCGCGGATATTGCCAGCCACCTCCTGCAGCTCCGCATATTCCGAGGCGAGCTTTACATAGGCGTCGGGCGAAGGTCCGGCCGCCATTTGCGTCTCGATCAGCTCGAAACGCTTCAAAACCTGGTCCATCCGTTCGCGCGGCAGCTCGGCCATCGGTCGCCTTGGCTTAGAGGGGAATGTCGTGTTCGCCGGCAAACTGCTTCAGCTCGGCGCGGATATCGGTCCTGCCGTTGTGATTGGCAAGAGCCGCTTCAAGCCGTTCGGAAAGCTTCTGCAACGGCAGCTCGCGCAGCATCGCCTTCACCGGGCCGATGGAGGCCGGCGTCATGGAGATGGACCGGTAGCCGATGCCGAGCAGGGCCATGGCCGAGACCGGCCGTCCGGCGAGCTCCCCGCATAGCGTCACCGGCGTATGCGCTGCCTGCCCTGCCTGCGCGATCTGCCTCAGCACCCGCAGGAAGGGCACGCTCAGCGGGTCGAAGCGGTCCGCGATAAGGGTGTTGCCCCGATCCGTCGCCGTGACGAACTGGAACAGATCGTTGGAGCCGACGGAGACGAAGTCCACCGCCTTCATGAGTTCTTCCAGCTGCCAGAGCAGTGCCGGCACCTCGATCATGGCGCCAAGCTTCAGGCTCGTCGGCAGGAGATAGGCAAAGCGCGAGAGGTGGCGCACCTCGCGGTCGATGATGGCCCGCGCTTGGCGGATCTCTTCTATTTCGGTGACCATGGGCAGCATCAGCTTCAGCTCGCGCCCGCCGGCGGCCTTCAGCAGCGCGCGGACCTGCGTGCGCAAAAGCCCCGGCCGGTCGAGCGTCAGCCTTATCGCGCGCCAGCCGAGTGCCGGATTCTCCTCCTGTTGCGTACCCTTGAAATAGGGCAGCACCTTATCGCCGCCGATGTCGATGGTGCGGAAGGTGACGGGTTTGCCGTCCGCCGCGTCCAGCACTTCGCGGTAGAGCCGTTCCTGCGCCTCGACGCGCGGAAAGGTCGAGACCACCATGAATTGCAGTTCGGTGCGGAAGAGGCCGATCCCCTCTGCGCCTGATTGCGAAAGCTGCGGCAGGTCCACCGCCAGACCGGCATTCATCAGCAACTGGATCGGCACCCCGTCCTTGGTCACCGAGGGCTCATCGCGCAATTCACGATAAAGCTGCTGCCGCCTCGCCCGAAAGCGAACCTTTTCCGCATAGGCAGTCTCGATATCGACCTGCGGGCGCAGATGCACCTGGCCGTCCTCACCATCGACGATGATGGCATCGCCGTTCTCCGACATCGCGACGGCGCCCTTCACCTGGCCGACAGTGGGAAGCCCGATGGCGCGCGCGACAATGACGATGTGGCTGGTGGGTGCGCCGTCCTCCAGAACCAGCCCCCGCAGCCGCTCGCGCGGATAGTCGAGCAGTTCGGCCGCTCCCATGGAACGGGCTACGAGAATGGCGTCCTTCGGCACGATTTCGGCGAGCGCGTCCGGCCCACGGCCCATAAGCTGGCGCAGAAGGCGATTGGCGAGATCGTCGAAATCGCTCATGCGCTCGCGCAGATAGGGGTCGGTCATGTGCATCATGCGCGCGCGCATATCGCTCTGCACCTTCTCGACCGCCGCCTCCGCCGTGAGGCCGTTTCGCACCGCCTCCTCGAGCCGCCGCACCCAGCCCCGGTCATTGGCGAACATCCGGTAGGCCTCGAGCACGGCGCGATGCTCGCCTTCAAAGGCCACGTCACGCCGCGAGAGCATGTCGTCGATGGAAAGGCGCAGCGAGCTCACAGCCTCGTGCAGCCGCTCCATCTCGCGCTCGCTGTCGTCGTTGAGCAGGTTGGTCACGACGACGCGCGGCTCGTGCAGGACTACATGCCCGAGCCCCACCCCCTCGTTGAAGGGCAGGCCCTTGAAGCTGACGGAGCGCCTCAGATCGAGCTCGATGCCGGGCCTGGTGAGCCGCGCCAGATCGCCGGTCGCGATCATCTCGGCCACGACCATGGCTACCGTCTCCAGCGCCTCCACCTCGTCCTCGCGGTAGTGGCGCATGGTGCGGTTCTGGACGACGAGCACGCCGAGCGTGCGCCCTGCCCTCAGCACGGGGACGCCGAGGAAGGAGTGATAAATCTCCTCGCCGGTCTCCGGCAGATAGGCGAAGGCCGGATGTTTCTGCGCGTCGGACAGGTTGAGCGGCCTGGCGCTTGCCGCGATCGTTCCGACCAGGCCCTGGCCGAGGCGCAACTGCGCCAGGTGCACGGCGGTCGGGTTGAGGCCGACGGTGGCGTAGAGTTCGAGCACGGAATCGGCACGCAGGACGTAGAGCGAGCAGACCTCGGCCACCATGTTCTGGGCGATTTCGCGCACGATGCGGTCGAGCCGCTCCTGCGGCTCCGCGGCCTCCGCCATGATCTCGCGGAGACGCTTCAGCAATACGCGCGGGCCTGCTGCCGTGTCTCGCATCGGACCTTCTCCAAAGCCTCGTGGGCACTGCCGGTGCGGCAGCGCCCGAAGCATGGTTAAAGACAATCGTCCTAATGCTTATCGAGACCGTAGACGGAATGCAAAGTCCGCACGGCCAGTTCCGCATAGGGACCGTCGATCAAAATGGAAATTTTGATCTCCGATGTGGTGATCGCGCGGATATTGATGCCTTTGTCGGCCAGCGCCCTGAAGGCGGTCGCCGCCACGCCCGCATGGCTGCGCATCCCGATGCCGATCACCGAAACCTTCACCAGCCCGGCCTCGGACTGGATGACGTCGAAGCCGACCGTCTCCCGCACCCTTTCGAGTACGGTCACCGCCTTATCCACGTCGCCGGTCGGCACGGTGAAGGTGATATCGGTCTTCGAGCCGTCCTCCGAGATGTTCTGCACGATCATGTCGACATTGATGTTGGCCTCGGCGAGCGGCCCGAAAATGCCGGCGGAGACGCCCGGCCTGTCGGCCACCCGGCGCAGCGAGATCTGCGCCTCATCCTTGGCATAGGCGATGCCGGTGACGACTTGCTGTTCCACGATCTCTTCCTCGTCGCAAATGAGCGTGCCGGGCGGATTGTCGAAATCGCCCATGCCCGGCGCATCGGGATCCTCGAATGACGATCTTACGAAGGTTCTGACCTTGTGCACCATGGCAAGCTCTACCGAGCGCACCTGCAGCACCTTGGCGCCGAGCGAAGCCATTTCCAGCATTTCTTCAAAGGAAATTTTGGCCAGCCGGCGCGCCTTGGGCTCGATGCGCGGATCGGTCGTATAGACGCCGTCCACATCCGTATAGATGTCGCAGCGGTCGGCCTTCAGCGCAGCCGCCAGGGCGACGGCGCTGGTATCCGACCCCCCGCGGCCGAGCGTGGCGATACGGTTGTCGGGCGCCAGGCCCTGGAACCCGGCCACCACCGCAACCTGCCCGCGCTGCATGCGCCTGACGATCTCGCTGCCGTCGATGTCGAGGATGCGCGCCGCGCCATGGGCGTTGTCGGTGCGGATAGGGATTTGCCAGCCCTGCCAGGAGCGCGCGTCGATGCCGATCGACTGCAGCGCGATGGCGAGCAGCCCGCTCGTCACCTGCTCGCCGGAGGCGACGATGGCATCATATTCGCGCGCGTCGTAGAAGGGCGAATTGGCCCCGCAGGCCTTCGGCATCCCCTGCACCCAGCCGACGAGCTCGTTCGTCTTGCCGGCCATGGCCGAGACCACGACGGCCACCTGATGGCCCAGGTCCACCTCGCGTTTCACATGGCGCGCCACATTGTGGATGCGGGCAAGGTCGGCGACGGAGGTTCCGCCGAATTTCATCACGATGCGCGCCATGGTCGTGAAGGGGGCCTTTGCGGTTGCGGGCGGCAGGCAGCAAAGCCTGCCGGAAGTGCCGGATTTCTGCGCCGCCGCCGGAGCGGCGCGGTCTCAATATCCAAAGGCGCCGCATTCCGCAAGCGAGCGGAGTCTTGACAGAAGGCGCCTCGCGCCCGACTTCATTGTCTCGCCAGAGGAGACCATCGCATGCCAGAGGCACGACGAAGTACAATCGACGCCGGCGAGATCGAGCGCTTTTCCGCGCTGGCTCAGGAATGGTGGAACCCGAACGGGAAATTCCGCCCGCTGCATAAGTTCAATCCCGTCCGCCTTGCCTATATCCGCGACCATGTCGCGGCCCAGTTCGGGCGCGATCCGCGGGCGGCAAAGCCCTTCGAGGGCTTGCGCATCCTCGACATCGGCTGCGGCGGCGGCCTGCTCTGCGAGCCCATGGCGCGGCTCGGCGCCGATATTGTGGGCGCGGACGCCTCCGCAACCAATATCGAGGTGGCGAAATTGCACGCCGCCGAGGCGGGCGTGACGATCGACTACCGGGCCGAGACAGCCGAGGCACTTGCCGAGCAGGGCGAAAAATTCGACGTGATCCTCAACATGGAGGTGGTCGAGCACGTGGCCGATGTCGGCCTTTTCATCGAAAAATGCGCGGAGATGCTGAAGCCCGGCGGCATCATGTTCGTGGCCACGATTAACCGCACGCTGAAGGCGCTGGGGCTGGCCATCATCGGCGCCGAATATGTGCTTCGCTGGCTGCCGCGCGGCACGCATCAATACGGCAAGCTGGTGCGGCCGGAAGAGTTGGAGCGCGCGCTTGTCAATGCCGGGCTCATCACCAAGGACCGCACGGGCGTCGTCTACAATCCGCTGACGGATCGCTGGGATCGCTCCCGCGACATGGATGTCAACTATATGGTGCTCGCGGAAAAGCCCAGGCCCGACGCCATGATATGACCGCGGCCGCAGACCGGACAGTCGGCGATTTCAAAGTTCAGGAACGCATCCTCGGGCCAGTTCCGAGGATGCTGCCCTGAGCCTCTCCATGAGCAGCGTTTTCGACTATTCTACCGGCGGAACGCTGGAGGAGAACCATGGACGGGAACGACCTGCGCCGCCTTGCCCTCGGCCTGCCCGAGACGGAGGAGAAATCGCATTTCGGCAAGGCTGATTTTCGCGTGCGCAACCGTGTATTCGCGACGCTTCCTTCGCCCGACACAGGGGTGGTGAAGCTGACGCCGGAAGAGCAGGAGATGCTCGTGACGAGCGAGCCGGCCGTCTTCTCGCCGGTCAAAGGCGGGTGGGGCCTCAAGGGATGGACGCGCATCGCCCTTCCGGCTGCCGACGAGGCAACGCTTCAAAGCGCCCTTTGGATGGGCTGGCGCAATGCCGCTCCTGCCGCGCTTAAGAAGGAATACTCCAGAGGCTCCTAGTTCCGGTCCTCCGGAAAGACGGGAAGCGGCATGAAGTCCACACCCTCTTCAGCAAGCGAGCGCACTTCCTCGGGCGTCGCCTCTCCGTAGATGCCGCGCGGATCGGCCTCGCCGAAATGAATCTTGCGCGCCTCCTCGGCGAACTTGTCGCCCACATAGTCCGCGCTCTCGCGGATCTTCTCCGTCAGCTCCTTCAGCTGGGCCAGCATGCGCTTCTGCTCCTCGCTCATGGCAAGGGCGATCTGGGTCTTCTTGCGGCTCGTGGAAACGGCCGGCGCCATCAGAGCCTTCTGCACCTCCTGAGAACCGCAATGGGGGCAGGAGACCAGCTTTCGCGTCCTTTGCGTTTCGAAGTCGTCGCCGCTGCGGAACCAGGCCTCGAATTCGTGATCCTTCTCGCAGAGGAGCCCGAACCGTATCATGCCACGACCTCCCGGAAGGTAGCCTCCTCGACGCTGAATTCGCGGGCGTTTTTCAGGTTTGGGATCTTCCGCCGCGCTTCGGCGGATGCTGCAGGATCAATCTCGGCCAGCACGACCGCCGGCTCGTCATGATCGGCCTCGGCCATGATGCGGCCCCAGGGGTCGACGATCAGGGAATGGCCGAACGTGTCCCTCCCGTCCTCATGCTTGCCGCCTTGGGCAGCCGCGATCAGCCAAGCGCCGTTCTCGATTGCCCGGGCACGCGTCAGCACATGCCAGTGCGCCTCGCCGGTTTGCCGCGTGAAGGCGGCGGGCACGGCCAGCACCTCCGCGCCCGCCAGTGCCTGAGCGCGGAAAAGCTGCGGGAAGCGCAGGTCGTAGCAGACGGACAAGCCGACCCGCGCAAAGGGGAGCGCGGCGACTAGCGTGCGTGCACCCGGCGCGTAGGTGGCCGATTCGCGCCAGCTCTCGCCCTGGTCCAGATCGACGTCGAACATGTGGATCTTGTCGTAGGTGGCGATCCGCGCGCCGTCGGGGCCGAAAAGGAACGAGCGGTTGGCCACCTTCCCGCCCTCCAGCAGGATGGCGGTCGAGCCGAGATGGACGAAGATGGAAAGCTCACGCGCCAGTTCCGATGCGCGCCGGACCAGCGCATCCTCTCCTTCGGGACGGATACGGCCCATGAGCGCCTCGCGTCCGCGCACCAGCACGCCCGTCATCTCCGGGCTCTGCACATATTTTGCGCCCTTGCCCGCCGCCTCGCGCACCAGCGCCTCGAAGGCCGCCCGGTTGGCGGCAGGATCAGTACCGGAGCGCATCTGCAGCGCGGCGACGCGCACGCCGCTCACCGGATACCTCCGGCCACGCCCTGCTCCTTCAGGAGCGCGTCGAGCTTGCCTCCGCGCTCCAGCGCATGCAGATCGTCGGATCCGCCCACATGCACCTTTCCGATGAAGATCTGCGGGAAGGTGGAACGCCCATTGGCGCGCTGGATCATCTCGCGGCGAAGCTCCGGGGAGAAGCTTGCATCATGCTCGGTGTATTCGATGCCCTTCCGCTCCAGAAGGCGCTTGGCGGCAAGGCAGTAGCCGCAGCCCATGCGGGTATAGATCGTCACGTCTGCCATGAGGTCATCCATGATTGTTTGGCCGCCTATATAATTAGGGCGCTGTCGGACGGAAAGTCCTCCTTGAGCGCGCGAGCAAAGGTGAGGACATCCACCTCCCGCGCGCCGGCCCGTTTCAAGGCCCGCGCAGCTGCGCCGACGGTCGCTCCGGTAGTGAACACGTCGTCCACCAGGATGACGCGTTTTCCTTCGATCAGCCGTGCTCGCTGCGGCGGCACGAGAAAGGCGCCGCGCACATTCTCCTCCCGTTCGCGTGCGCCAAGGCCCACCTGCTGGCGTGTCACCCTCCGGCGGACCAGCGCTTCCGGCCGATAGTCCAGCCCCGCCAGCCGCGCGAAGGCGCGGGCGAGTTCGGCTGCCTGGTTGAACCGACGCATGAAGAAGCGCCGCCGGTGCAAGGGCACCGGCACGACCACGCCGGCGTCGGTGATCAGCTCGCTTGCCGCGCGCAGCATCCAGCGTGCCATCCAGGGCGCCAGATCCGTCCGGTCAGAGAATTTCAACGCCTGCACCATACGGCCTGCCACCCCGCCATAGGCGACCGCCGAACGCGCCCGCGCGAAGGGCGGAGGGTTGGCGATCGCCTCGCCGGACAGGAAGCCTTCGCCCATCTCGTGCGGGAACGGCGTTCCCATCACCGGGCACCACGGACGCTCCAGGAAGCGCAGTCCCGGCCAGCATTCGGGGCAGAGCGTGCCAGGGGCGGTGACGAGGTTGCGGCAGCCGAGGCAGACCGGCGGAAAGAGCAGCCGCACCGGCCAGTCCCGCGCCATTTTCCCCGCCTGCAGGAGAAGCCCCATCTCTTGCCCGCCCGAAAAATCAACCCACCTTTGCCAGCATATCAGTTTTGTGCGATCGCGCACACGCGAGGAAAGCCCGGGATGGAACCTGTTTTCGACGTAAGACTCGCGCTCGGCCGCAAGCTGCGCGCCCTGAAGGCGGGTGACGAAGGCGCGGCCTTCCTGATGCGGCGCGTGGCGGAGGATCTGGCCGAGCGGCTCTCGACGGTGGAGCGGCGCTTTCCCCGTGCCGCGGCGATTTTCTGTGTGACGCGCGATGCCGCCAATGCGATCGCCCACAGCGGCAAGGCGGATCACATATTGCGCGTCGAAGCCGACCGGCATCTGCTTTCCGGCGGCTTCGAGGGCGCGCTGGCAGAACCGGAAACGGTGCCCCTCGGTGCCGAGAGCGTTGATCTGGCTGTTTCGCTCCTCACTTTGCAAGAGGCGAACGACCTGCCCGGTCTCCTTGTCCAAATCCGTCGGGCGCTGAAGCCGGACGGGCTTTTTCTCGGCGCCCTCATGGGGGCCGGGACGCTGCAGGAGTTGCGGCAGAGCCTGCTCGAGGCGGAGGCGGAGCTGAGCGGTGGCGCCACTCCCCGCGTCAGCCCCTTTGCCGATCTGCGCGACGCCGGGGCCCTGCTGCAGCGGGCGGGCTTTGCCTTGCCGGTAGCCGATGTGGAGACGGTGACGGTGCGGTACGCCACGATGTTCGACCTTATGCGCGACCTGCGCGCGATGGGTGCCTCGAACGCGCTGCTGGAGCGCAGCCGCCGGCCGACGCCGCGCCGGCTCTTCCTGCGCGCGGCTGAAATCTACCAGAAACGGTATTCCGATTCCGACGGACGTGTCCGCGCCACATTCAACGTGGTCTGGTTCTCCGGCTGGGCGCCACACGAATCCCAGCAAAAACCCCTGAAGCCCGGAAGCGGCCAGGTCTCGCTCAAGACCGTGCTCTCGCCGGGAAGCGAAGAGGGTTGAGGGCGGCCGGCGACGGAATTGTCCGTTGCAATGCTGCTGAGGCAGAGCCGGGCTTCAGCAGGAACCCACCATCGTTCCGTCGTCGCGTATGACGCACACTGCATCGGGACTTGGCTGCAGCACGCTGCGCCTTACCGTGAAGTTCCCGCCGCCCGTTGACTGGGGGACGGATCCGGTTGTCAGCGGGTCGATCCCGTAGCCGGCGACGTCGCGCGTCCGCCGGTCCAGGAGTGGCGTAAGGATAAGCGCGATCGCGATCGCCGCGGAGCCGAAGAGCAACGTGACCCTGATGACGCCCATGCCAAGGCGCGCCATGGTTTCCCTGCGGTCGAAGCCGCCGCCGAACTCAATACTCATCGTCACCTCCAACGGTGTGGCAGCAAAGGCGCAGGAGCAAATTATCAGCTTCGGCTAAACGAAGATTTAACGCTCGCGTTCAGAGGAGGTCGATCAGGAAGGGGATGAGCGGAGCGTCTGCGGGCGGCATGGGATAGTCGCGCAGCCGCTGAGGCCTCACCCATTTCAGCGCCTGCCCTTCGCGCGATTGCGGCATGCCCTGGAAGCGCCGGCAGACGTAAAGCGGCATCAGCAGGTGAAAGCGATCATAGGCGTGGCTCGCGAAGGTGAGCGGCGCAAGGCACTCCACCTTGGTCTCGATGCCGAGCTCCTCATGAAGCTCGCGGATGAGCGTCTCCTCGGGCGTCTCCCCCGGCTCCACCTTTCCTCCGGGAAACTCCCACAGGCCCGCCATGGACTTCCCTTCCGGCCGCTGCGCGAGCAGGATGCGTCCGTCCGTGTCGATCAGTGCGCAGGCGGCGACCAGCAGCAGAGGCTTAGCGGGAGCGTCCATCCGTCAGCTCATATCGGTCGGCCGGCGATAGTGATAGCGATAGATTTCCTCGAAGCGGAGCGAGCGGTAGAGCGCCAAGGCCGGCTCGTTCTCCTCCTCCACCTGCAGCCAGGCAGTGCCCGCTCCCCGGGAATGCGCCCATTTGAGAGCCGAAAGCAGCAGGCGCCGGCCAAAGCCTTTGCCGCGATAGGCTGCTGCGGTCGCAACCTCCGCCAAGCCAGCTAGCGTTCCGTCGCGCACGCAAATCGCCACTGAGACGGGAACATCCTCCTGCTTCAGGACGAAGAAACCCGCTTCGGCCTTGATCGAGCTTACCACTTCCGTGAAGCCGGGCCGCAGATCGGCGCCATAGCCATGCACCTCGAAGGCAGCGGAGACGAACTGGTTCAGGTCCTTGAGGGGAATCTGGTGCATGGCGCCTGCGACAGCGGCCTCGCTCAGCTGCAGCCGCATTACCTTCGAAGCGCTGAAAGTGGCCCAGCCCTGCTCGTCCAGATGCGCCGAGATGACTTGCGCGGCGAGCGGCGAAATGCGGAAGGTGAGCGGCCGGCCATAGGCCTCGAAGAGGCGCGCCGCCCGCTCGATACGCTTGTCGAGCCGGTGGTGGTCGCTAGGATCGAGCGGATTGACGGAGTTGAGACGCTTTGACGGATGGCTGGCGGTAAGCCGCATCGCCCAGGTGCCGTCATATTGCACGGAAGTGGCCGGCCAGGCACGGAAACCTGCCGCCTCGAAGCGGCGTATGGTCGCCAGTTGCTCCAGCGCCCGCCTTCCCACGTCAGCTCCTGTAATCGCCGTTTATGGCGACATACTCCTTGGTAAGATCGCAGGTCCACACCGTGGCCTTGCCTCGGCCAAGACCGAGATCGACGCATATCTCGATCTCATCGCCCTTCATATAGGCGGAAACCTGCTCTTCCGAATAGGCCGGATCCCGCTCGCCCTCATGGGCGACCCGGTGATCGCCGAACCAGATGGACAGGAGATCCCGTTCGGCAGGCTCGCCGGCCTTGCCGACGGCCATGACGACGCGGCCCCAATTGGCGTCCTCGCCGGCGACCGCTGTCTTCACCAGCGGCGAGTTGGCGATGGAAAGGGCGATCCGCTTGGCCGAACGCGCGGATTTCGCGCCTGACACGGTGATCTCGATCTGCTTGCGCGCGCCCTCGCCGTCTCGCACCACCTGCAGGGCCAGAGCCTTCAGGAGCTTGCCGAGCGCCCGCCGGAAGCCCGAAAGCCTCGGGTCCGTCGCCTTGGTGATGCGCGGCGCGCCGCGCGCGGCTGCCTTGCCGGTGGCAAACAGCATCAATGTGTCGCTGGTGGACGTATCGCTGTCGACAGTCACCGTATTGAAGCTCTTGGCCGTGGACTTCGACAGGAGTTCCTGCAGCACGGGTGCGGCGATAGGCGCATCCGTCGCGACGAAGGAAAGCATCGTGGCCATGTCAGGCGCGATCATGCCGGCGCCCTTGGCAATGCCGTTGATCACCACCTCGGCATCGCCCAGCCTGGCCGTCGCCGTCACGAGCTTCGGGTACGTGTCGGTCGTCATGATGGCGCGGGCGGCCTCCTCCCATGCACCGGGCTCAGCCCGTTTCGCAAGCTCGCCAAGGAGATGGGAGAAGCGCCCGGCATCGAGCGGCTCGCCGATGACGCCTGTGGAGGCGAGGAATACTTCGCCTTCGGATGCGCCGACCGCCTTCGCCGCCGCCCTCGCGGTCACTTCGGTGGACTCACGCCCCCTGCGGCCAGTGAACGCATTGGCATTGCCCGAATTGACGACCAGGATTCGGGCCTTGCCGCCCGGCAGGTTCTTTCTGCAGAACTCGACTGGCGCCGATGGGCATTTGGAGCGGGTGAAGACGCCAGCGGCCTCCGTGCCCTCGTCGAACACCATGACCATCAGGTCCTTGCGATTCCTGTATTTTATGCCCGCTTCTGCGGCGGCGATGCGGACACCCTCGATTTTGGGCATCTTCGGATAACGTTTCGGCGCGAGCGGCGAGACGGCAGAGGACATGGGCTTTTCCGGAAAGGATTCGGATGCGCCCCCTGTGCCCTATGCCGTTTCGCGACGCAAGCCGAAACGCGCTCAGCAGGCGGGCACCGTGGTGGCCGGCGGATTCAGGAATCCGCGGAAGAACCGTTGCACGGCCGGGATCAAGCCCCAGATCATGCAGGCGACCATGATCGGCACCACGAGGAGCGTGCGCTGCCAGAGCGCCCATCCGTCGGTCAGCGGGAAGACGACGTAGAGTAACCCTGTGATGAGCGGGTAGACGCCGAAGACGAGGATGAAGGCGAAGCGCAGGCGGGAGAAGCGCGTCTGGACCGTAGCGCGGGTGGGGGAAGTATCAGAAGTGGAAGTCATGTTCGGCCTCCCATATAAACGGAACGTGTCGTTATATAGAACGGACCGTTTCGTTTCGTCAAGGGAGGTGCTAGGATGCACGCGCCAAGATTTTTGGAGACGGTGATGCAAGAAGGGGAGAACAAGCCGCGCCGCTCGATCGGAGCCCGGCGCAACCCGGAAACGGAAGAGGCCATCCTCAACGCTGCGCAGGAAGTGCTGCAGGAGGCGGGCTATGCCGGCTTCTCGATCGAGGCGGTGGCCCGCCGCGCGCGGGCGGGCAAGCCGACAATCTATCGCTGGTGGCGGGGCAAGGGAGATCTGTTGCTTGAAGTCTACCGGCGCTCGAAGGGAAATTTCCGCTTCCCCGATACCGGGGATCTGGCGGAAGACCTTACCCTCTTCGTGGGCAAGTTATTGGGGCACTGGCGCACGAACCGGTCCGGGCAGATCTTTCGCTCGATCCTGGCGGAAGCCCAGCATGACGAGATCACCGCCGAGGCGGTCGCAGACTATTTCGTCGACCGCCGCGACTACGTGGCCGGCATGGCCGAGCGGGCGCAGCGCCGGGGCGAGCTTGCCCCGGACATTGACCCGAAGCTGGTGGCCGAGCTTGCCGTCTCCTTCGCCTGGAACCGGCTTTTCACCCACCGCTGCGAGATAGGGGAGGACGAGCTTCGCGCCATCATGCGCATCATCGTCCACGGCGCCGCGGCGAAAAGCGCCGCTATTCCGTCTTCGCCGGCTCGCCGGTAGCGGCGGCGGGCTGCTCTGCCGCGGCGGCAGGCTCGGCCTGGCCGAGCTGCTGGCGCAGGAGGCCGTCGACGGCGGTCTTCAACTCGGCATTCGGGATCTCGAGCTCGGCGTTCTGCCTGACAGAGGCGAGGCTTTCCATGTATTTGTCGCGGATGACGAGAGAGCGTATCTGCTCCTGCACCTGCTCGAAGGCCGGCGGCTGCTGCATGCGCTTGTCTTCAACCTTGATCACATGCCAGCCGAACTGCGTCTTCACCGGCTCCTTTGAATAGGTGCCGGGCTCCATGGCGAAGGCCGCAGTGCCGAATTCCGGCACCATCGCGTCGGCGGTGAAATAGCCGAGATCGCCGCCTTGTGCGGCCGCGCCGTCCTTGGACTTCTCCTTTGCGATCGCCTCGAAGTTGCCGCCCTCGTCGAGCTGCTTGATGATGTCCTTCGCTTCCTGCTCGTTTTCCACCAGGATGTGACGGGCGCGGACCTCTTCCTGCTGCGGGATCTTGGCCACTTCCGTATCGTAGCGGGCGCGCACTTCCTCTTCGGTGATCGGCTTCACCACCTTCTCGTCGATATAGGCGCTGTGCAGGGCGCGCTGGCGCAGGAACTCGGCCCGGCGCTTGAACTCTTCGTCGTTGTTCAGCCCCGCTTCCTCCGCCTCGGCGGCGAACAGCCGCACGTCGATGACGGCCGAAAGGGCTGCCGCGCGCCGCTGGTCCTCGGGCATCTGCGCGAATTGCGGCCCGAGTTCGCTTTCCGCCAGCTTGAGGTCGGCCTCGGTGATCTCCTGGCCGTTGACCGTGGCGACGACTGGGCTTTCCTGCGCCAGTGCTGGGGCGGCGCTCAGTGCGGCGATGATGGCGGCCGCGCCGGCACGCGCGATCAGATAGCGTCGGAGGGAATGGGTCATCGAAAAATACTCCAGTCGTCAGTTTCGAAGTGGCCGAGAATGAGGCCCTGGGCGGCCAATAAGCACCCAGATGTGGCGGATTTGTGCGGCCCGGCACCCCTTCCCGCGCAAAGTTGACATAAGGGGTGGCCCCTCTTATCTCTGCCTCAATTCTGCGTCCAGAAGCTTTTCCGGCGCACCAAAGCTGCTGCCTGCCTACATTGGCCGACTGGCGGAACGAACCGGCAAGAAGTCGGCAGATCGTGATTGAAAGGACCAGGACATGGTCAGTCTCGGCGGCCTTGCCCGCAAGATTTTCGGATCCTCGAACGAGCGTCGCGTCAGGGGCCTGCGTCCCAAGGCGGAGGCCATCGGCGCCCTCGAGCCGGAGATGCAGGCGCTCTCGGACGAGGCGCTGCGCGGGAAGACCGAGGAGTTCCGCAAGAAGCTCGCCGATGGCGCAAGCCTGGACGATCTGCTCGTCCCGGCCTTCGCGGTGGTGCGCGAGGCGGCGCGACGCGTGCTGGGGCTGCGCCCTTTCGACGTTCAGCTCATCGGCGGCATGGTGCTGCATGAGGGCTCGATCGCCGAGATGAAGACGGGCGAAGGCAAGACGCTTGTCGCCACCCTCCCTGTCTACCTGAACGCGCTTGCCGGCAAGGGCGTCCATGTCGTCACGGTCAACGACTATCTGGCCAAGCGCGACTCCGAATGGATGGGCAGGATCTACAGCTTCCTGGGCCTCACCACCGGCGTGATCGTGCACGGGCTTTCCGACGAGGAGCGCCGCGCGGCCTATGCCTGCGATGTCACCTACGCGACGAACAACGAGCTTGGGTTCGACTATCTGCGCGACAACATGAAGTATGAGCGCGCCCAGATGGTGCAGCGCGGGCACAATTTCGCCATCGTCGACGAGGTGGACTCGATCCTGATCGACGAGGCGCGCACGCCGCTCATCATTTCCGGGCCGCTGGACGATCGCTCCGAGCTCTACAACACGATCGACGCCCTGGTCCTCCAGCTGACCGAGGGCGATTTCGAGATCGACGAAAAGCAGCGCACCGCGACCTTCACCGAGGAAGGCACGGAGAAAGTCGAGGCGATGCTGCGCGAGGCGAACCTGTTCAAGGGTGACTCGCTCTACGACGTCGAGAACGTCGCCATCGTGCACCACCTCAACAATGCGCTGAAGGCGCAAAAGCTGTTCCAGCGCGACAAGGACTATATCGTGCGCAACGGCGAGGTGGTGATCATCGACGAGTTCACCGGCCGCATGATGCCGGGCCGGCGCTATTCGGACGGGCTGCACCAGGCGCTGGAGGCCAAGGAGCACGTCAAGATCCAGCCGGAGAACCAGACGCTCGCCTCCATCACCTTCCAGAACTATTTCCGCATGTATGACAAGCTGGCCGGCATGACCGGCACGGCGGCGACCGAGGCGGAAGAGTTCGGCAACATCTACGGGCTGGAGGTGGTCGAAATCCCGACCAACGTGCCCATCAGCCGCCTCGACGAGGACGACGAGGTCTACCGCACAGTCGAGGAGAAGTACCGGGCGATCGTGCGCGAGATCAAGGAGGCGCGCGAGAAGGGCCAGCCGATCCTGGTCGGCACGACTTCGATCGAGAAGTCCGAGCTTTTGGCGGAGCGCCTGCGTAAGGAGGGCATCAAGGATTTCGAGATCCTCAATGCCCGCCACCACGAGCGTGAAGCCTACATCGTCTCCCAGGCAGGCAAGCCCGGCGCCATCACCATCGCCACCAACATGGCGGGCCGCGGCACCGACATCCAGCTCGGCGGCAATGCCGATATGCGCATTGCCGAGGAGCTGGGCGACATGCCGGCGGGCCCGGAGCGCGAGGCGAAGGAAAAGGCGATCCGCGAGGACGTGCAGCGGCTCAAGGAGAAGGCGCTCGCCGCGGGCGGCCTCTACGTGCTCGCCACCGAGCGCCACGAGAGCCGGCGCATCGACAACCAGCTGCGCGGCCGCTCCGGCCGCCAGGGCGACCCCGGCCGCTCGAAATTCTTCCTGTCGCTGCAGGACGACCTGATGCGCATCTTCGGCTCCGACCGCATGGACGGCATGCTGCAGAAGCTCGGCCTCAAGGAGGACGAGGCGATCGTCCATCCCTGGATCAACAAGGCGCTGGAAAAGGCGCAGAAGAAGGTCGAGGCGCGCAACTTCGACATCCGCAAGAACCTGCTCAAATACGACGACGTCATGAACGACCAGCGCAAGGTGGTCTTCGAGCAGCGCCTCGAGCTGATGGACGGGGAGAATCTTTCCGAGACCGTGGCGGAGATGCGCCAGGACGTCATCGACGACATGGTGAGCCGCCACATCCCGGAAAACGCCTATGCGGAGCAGTGGGACGCCGCGGGTCTGAAGGAGGCCGTGCGCTCCTCCCTCAATCTCGAGCTTCCCATCGAGCAATGGGTTCAGGAGGAGGGCATCGCCGAGGAGGACATCCGCAACCGCATCACGGAAGCCGCCGACAAGGCGGCCGCCGACCGGGCCGAGCGTTTCGGGCCGGACATCATGGCCTATGTGGAGAAATCCGTCCTGCTGCAGACGCTGGATCACCTCTGGCGCGAGCATCTGGTGAACCTCGATCATCTGCGCTCGGTGATCGGCTTCCGCGGCTATGCCCAGCGCGATCCGCTGAACGAGTATAAGACCGAAGCTTTCGAGCTCTTCCAGGCCATGCTCGGCAATCTGCGCCAGGCAGTAACGGCGCAGATGATGCGCGTCGAGCTGGTGCGCGAGGCGGCCGAGGCGCCGCCCCCGCAGGCGCCGCGCAACGTCCAGCCGCATCATATCGACAGCTCGACCGGCGAGGACGAGTTCGACGACGGCGACACGATGACGCTCACCCGTGCGGATACCCGCGTCGTGCCCGCCGAGCAGCGCGATCCCAACGATCCGTCCACCTGGGGCAAGGTCGGCCGCAACGAGGCCTGCCCCTGCGGCTCGGGCAAGAAATACAAGCACTGCCACGGGACCTTCGCATAGGCGCGACAAACATCGCCGCCACGCCCGGCTTTCGCCGTCTGGCCGTTGAAGAAGGTGGGAAGCGGGGCGCGTGATCCGTGCCTCTCTGTTAGTTTACGTGGCGCGTTCCACGCGCCCCGCCGGCCGCTGTCCCGACATTGGCCGGTCACTCGGGCTCTTCTTCCGTCCCGGCTGCACCCAATGAAGGGGGTGGTCTTTGCCGGGCCGAAGGAAAAACCCTAGCGGCTTCTCCGCGGTTTCCGCGATGCTGTCTCTCACCCAGCATCCGTTTTTCCGAGATGCAGTCTCTGACCCTGCATCCCGGCACCGCCGGCCTGTCGCGGGCCCTCAGCATGCCTCCAGGTACCGTTCCCTGGAGGGGGAGGTTGCCGCCGCTCTCCCGAACACCCGGTGCGCATCCGGTTCCCGCAAGAGCGATGGGACGGATTGTAAGAGGGCTGCCGGGGGTGGGGATAAAATTTCCGGCGAAAAAATGCGGAAATCGTGTAGGAGCTTGTTTTTGCTGCAAATTTTTTTTGCGCATCCGGACGGCGAGGCCAATTTCATCCCCACCCTTCAAGGCCGGCGTGCTGGGGGATAGGTTTCCGAGGTACCCCTCTCTTGCAAATTCTAAGGACTTGGGCTTCCGCCTCCGCCCTCTGGGCTGCGGCGGACAAGACGCCCAAGCCCAAGAATTTGCTTTCTCTCCCGCAGGGGGAGAGACAACCGCCGGCATCCGGCTTCACCGCTGATCGACAAGGTGAGCGGTTGCGGGGGCGCCGGCCTTGCGCGGCGGCAATGGAGCGCGCCCCACCCTCCCCTTGTGGGGTGAGAAGCCGGTTCGCGAAGCGAATTCATCGTGCCAGTGGCACGATGAAAGGCTTCGAACGCCGGGGAAATGCTAAAGGCCGCGGGCCCACGGCCGGCGTCGCGAACGAAGTGAGCGGGGTGGCGAAGAACAAGCGCAACCGTCATCACCCCCACCCCGCAGCGCAAAGTCGCTTCGCGACTGTGCTCCGCGACTCCACTCAAGCGGGAGGGTGTGGAGTGCCGGCACTCGCTTTCCGTGACCATCCCCCGGCCTTTCTTCCATCGCAACCTGCTCTTAAAGACTCCTGTCATACCAAGGATGCCGGACTGGCGAAGCGGAGTGTAACGAGTGCGCTTTTCAGCGGCGATAGCGGCTGAACGTTTCCTGCCCGGGCGGCTGGCGGCGCTTGCGCGCCCCTGGGCGCAGCGGCTGGACGCGCTTGTCTCCACGCCCGACGCGCGCGGCCCGGCCGGCCGCATGTCGCTGATCGCCTTCGCGCTGCGCCTCGTCAACGCCGTCATCGCCTTCGTCAGCCAGGTGCTGCTTGCCCGTTACATGGGCGGCTTTGAATACGGCATCTTCGTGCTCGTCTGGGTGACGATGGTCATCCTCGGTAACATCGCCTGTCTCGGCTTTCACACGACGGTGATCCGCTTCATCCCGGAATACGAAGCCAAGGGCCGCTTTTCCGAACTGCGCGGGATCCTGCTTGCGAGCCGCCGTCTCGTGCTCCTGTCCTCCACCGCCTTTGCGCTGATCGGCGCGCTCGGCATCTGGCTCTTCGAGCCGGCGATCGAGAGCTACTATGTGGTGCCCTTCTATCTCGGCCTCGTCTGCCTGCCGATGATCGCGCTGGGCGACCAGCTCCAGGGCGTCGCCCGTGCCCATTCCTGGGCGATCTGGGCCATGGCGCCGGCCTATCTGGTGCGTCCGACGCTAATCCTCCTCTTCCTGTGGGGGCTGCATGTCACCGGCTATGAGCCCGACGCGACCACGGCGGTCCTGGCGGCGATCCTCGCCACCTACATCACCACCATCCTGCAGCTCGCCAGCACCAGTGCCGGCGCGGAGGCAAGGGTAAGGCAGGCGAAGCCCGAATACCGGCTGCGCGAGTGGATCGCCGTCTCCATTCCGATCTTCCTTGCCGACGGCTTCTTCTTCCTGCTGACCAATGCGGACGTGCTGATGGTCGGCTATTTCATGCAGCCGACGGACGTTGCCGTCTACTACGCCACGGTGAAGACGCTGGCGCTCGTTCATTTCGTGTATTTCGCCGTGAAGACAGGGGTGGCCCAGCGCTACGCCGCCTATCTGCATGGCGACCACAGCAAGGAGCTGGCGCGCTTTGCCCGCGAGACGGTCTACTGGACCTTCTGGCCTGCCATCCTGATGGGACTGGTGGTGCTGGCGCTGGGCAAGCCGATCCTGATGCTGTTCGGGCCGGGCTTCGACGCCGGCTACCCGCTCCTCTTCCTGCTGGTCGCCGCTGTCGTGCTGCGCTCGGCGGTCGGGCCCGCGGAAAGCCTGCTGACCATGAGCGGCCACCAGAATATCTGCGTGGTGATCTACGGCGTGACGCTCGCGGTCAATATCGCGCTCAATTTCGCGCTGATCCCGGCCCTCGGCCTTTGGGGCGTGGCGATCGCCACCGCGCTCGCCATGGCCGTCGAGACGGCGCTCCTTGCCATAACCGTATGGCGCAAGCTCGGCATCGTCATGGTGGCGCTTCTGCCCGCACCGAAGGAGGCGGCCTGATGGTCTCCACCCCACTCCTGGAAGAAATGGGCGGCAGCGCATCCGGCGCCCTGATCAGCGACCTGGCCGGCATCGGCGAGGGGCGCGAGCGCGCCGATATGGAGCTGTTCTCCTCCAGCCGTCCGATGCGCCGCATGGCCGTCTATGCCGCCTCGGCGGGGATCGAGCTGGTGGAGGAGCTCGATTACCTCGCCGCCCGGGCCATCGAGCCCAACGTCTTCTTCAACCCGCGCTTCCTCGCCCCCGCAATGCCGCGGCTGGAGGACCGGGAGGTGCGCCTTGCCGTGATCCGCGACGGCACGGAGGAGAAGAACAGGCTGCGCCTGCTCGTCCCCTTCTCCATCGAGAAGCCGCCGCTGCCGCTGGGCGCCACGGTGATGCGCGCCTGGGCGCACCCCTTCGGCCCGCTCGGCACGCCGCTGGTGGACGGCGATGACCCGATCGGCGTGATCGAAGACTTCTTCGCCATGCTCGCCCGGCCGCATCTGCACCTGCCTAAGGTCTTCGTCTTTCCCGAGACGCGCATGGACGGCCCCTTCGCCGCGGCCCTGCGCGCCGTGGCCGAGACGCGCAACCTGCCGCTGATCACCGCTAGCGAGGCGGAGCGGCCGTTCCTTGAGAGCGACCTGGACGGCGAGGCCTATCTGAAGCAGAGCCTGCGCCCGCATCACTATCGCGAGTTCCGCCGCCTGAAGCGGCGCCTGGCCGATCTTGGACGGCTGGAGCACCGCATCGCCCGCCAGCCCGACGAGATCCGCCACGGCATCGAGACCTTCCTCACGCTGGAGGCGTCGGGCTGGAAGGGCCGCGAGCGCACGGCGATGGCGGTTGATCGCTACCGCGCCGCCTTTGCCCGCGAGGCGGTGCATCTATTGGCCGAGCGCGATCTGTGCCGCATCCACACGCTGGTCCTGAACAACCACGCGCTTGCCTGCCTCATCGTCTTCGTGGAATCGGGCATAGCCTATACCTGGAAGACGGCCTATGACGAGAATTACGCCGCCTTCTCGCCCGGCACGCTTTTGATGATCGAGGTGACGAAGACGCATCTGGAGGACCCGAATATCAGCGCCACCGATTCCTGCGCGGTGCCTGACCACCCGGTGATGAGCCGCCTGTGGTCGGAGCGCCGCCCGATCGGCACTTTCGTCGTCGGCCTGACGCCGGACACGGAGCGGCTTGCCCATCAGGCGGCAGGGCAGATCCATTTCCACCGCGCGGCGCGCAACCGGCTGCGCCTCCTGCGCAACGGCATCCGCCGGCTGCTGCGGCGCTGAGGCGGCCGGGCCGACCCGAACCCGCCATCACGCGACCTGATCGAGCTCTGCAAGCTGCTGCAGATGGCGCGCCGCTGACCGGCGCGGAGGACGTCGGCTGCTGCCACGGGGCTCCTTGCGGCGGATGGGGAAACGGGATGGTGCCCCTGGCCGGACTCGAACCAGCACTCCTTGCGGAAACCGATTTTGAGAGACCGGATATGCCCTATCCTTTGTGTATCCGGCAGTATCCGTTTTCCCGATAACCGATTGTCAGCACTAGCTTTTTTCGGTTTTCAGAACACACATACCTAGCCGGACGTACGCTACGGTTGGCTTTCTAGGTGCACCTATGTTGCACCTGAAATCCGACCTCAACGGAGGTTAGGAATGCCCAAAATCAAACTCACAAAGACCGCCGTCGACGCCGCAACCGCCCAGGAGCGCGATTACGAACTCCGCGATACGACGATACCCGGGTTCCTTGTCAAGGTCACGCCGGCTGGCCGCAAGATCTTCATGGTGGCCTATGTCGCTCACAACGGGCAGCGCCGAAAGCCCGCTATCGGCCGCTACGGTGAGATCACTGTCGAGCAGGCTCGGGGGATCGCCCAGGATTGGCTGGCCGAGGTCCGCCGCGGCGTCGATCCAAGCGCCGAACGAGCGACCGCCCGCCAGGCGCCCACGGTCAAGGAACTCTTCGACCGCTTCATCACCGACTACTCGGAGACCCGTAACAAGCCGTCCACCGTCGAATCGAACCGCGGCTACGGCAAGCGCTACATCATCCCGGTGCTCGGCCAACTGAAGGTGCCTGACGTCACGCGCGCCGACATCTCGAACCTGATGAAGAAGATGTCGAAGAAGCCGACCAACGCGAACCGCGTTCTCGCGGCCGTGCGGAAGATGTTCAACATGGCCGAGGTCTGGGGCATGCGCCCGGACGGGTCGAACCCGTGCCGCCACGTCCCGAAGTTCCCGGAACGGGGAAAGACCCGGCTCATCACCGACAGCGAAATGAAGAAGCTCTTCGCCTACCTCGCGCGCGCCGAGGCGGAGGGTCTTGAGCATCCCTTCATTCTCCTCGCAATCCGGCTCCAGTTCGAATTCGCTGCGCGAATGTCGGAGATCCTCCAACTCGAATGGTCGTGGATCGATTACGACAATAGCCGGGTGGTCTGGCCCGACAGCAAGACCGGCGGCATGTCCAAGCCCATGAGCGCCGAAGCGCAACGGCTGTTCGAGACCGCGCCGCGCCTTGAGGAATCGCCGTTCGTCTGCCCATCGGTCTTCGATCCCAACCTGCCGATGTCGAAGCACACCTATTACCAGGGCTGGCGGCGCATTCTTGAGCGCGCCGGGCTCCCGCATATCGGAACGCATGGCATCCGACACCGCTCGGCAACCGACATCGCCAACTCCGGCGTGCCGGTGAAGGTCGGCATGGCGCTCACGGCCCACAAGACGGTGACCATGTTCATGAAGTACGTGCACACCGAGGACGACCCGGTGCGCGCTGCGGCGGAGGCGGTGAACCAGCGGCGGCAGGCGTTGCTCGGTGGTCAGCCAGCGAGCCCGGCTCCGATCTCCACGCCGGCGCCGGTCGTGGACGTGCCTCCGGTGGCGCCAGACGTCGAGGTGATCGAGCCAGTGCTGACAGCGGCCGGCAAGCCCCTCGGCTACGAGGACGGCCAATATGCCTCCCGCACCAAACTCGGGCGAGAACCGCGCCGTACCTCCCGGCTCCAAGCGCGACGAGCGAAAGGAGGCGAGCCATGCATAAGGACGCCAACCCGCAGCGCCGTTGGCCAACGCCCGAAATTCTGCGTCGGGCCAGGTTCGTCGACGACGCGGGGCCGATCCGCTTCGTCGATACCGATGCGGCCGCCCGCTACCTCGCGCTCGAGGCGCATACGCTGGAATGTTACCGCTCGCTGGGGGGCGGACCGGTTTTCCATAAATTTGGAAAATGGGTCCGCTACGCGGTCGATGATCTCGACGCCTGGGCCGAAAGTTGCCGTCGCGTGACCACGGCTTCGCCGGCTGTCCCACGCCGCCTTCCTATTGACCGAACATAGCTCACAGGCTATATCGCTATGTGGGAAGTCAGACTGGACGATGCCTTCGAGGCGGAGTTTCTGGCCTTCGAGCGAGAGGTGCAGACCGAACTGCTGGCTGTCGCCAAGCTGCTTGCCGACTACGGCCCGCAGCTTGGTCGCCCGCATGTCGATACGCTCAAAGGGTCGAAGCACTGCAATATGAAGGAAATGCGTTTCGGGGCGTCCGGTGGCGAATGGCGTGCGGCCTTCGCCTTCGACCCAGAGAGGAAGGCAATCCTGCTGGTGGCGGGCGATAAATCTGGTGGCAGCCAGAAGCGCTTCTACAAGCAGCTTATCGCAAAAGCGGATTTGCGGTTCTCCGTGCATCTGGAAAACCTGAAAGCCGCGAAGAAGGGAATGTGAGATGGGCCGGAACTTGACCGATATCATCGCTTCGCTCCCTGCGGATGAGCAGGCGGCGGTCGAAGCGCGGTACCAAGAGCTGAAGCAGGAAGTGGAAGGTCTCCGGGAATTGCGCCAGATCGCGGGCAAGGCTCAGGCTGACATCGCGACCGCCCTCAACATCAAACAACCTTCGGTCTCGAAGATCGAAGGCCAAGCCGACATGTATTTGTCGACGCTACGGAGCTACGTCGAAGCGATTGGTGGAAAGCTTGAGCTTACCGTGAAGTTGCCGGCCCGGCCGCTGCTCCGGCTTCACAACCTTGGTGACCTGGCAGCTGATCGGGATGCAGGAAGCCACACCTCGGCGCGGCGCAGAAGGCCTGCCTAGTCAGCAATACATCGATAAGACCTGGGGGCCACGCATTTGCTATACGACAACATCGTTCAAAAGATTTGGAACTTGTGTCACGTTCTCAGGGGCGATGGCGTCAGTTACCATGAGTACATATCTGAGCTAACTTACCTTTTGTTCCTTAAGATTGCTGCGGAAAACAAAACCGAAGAACTCATACCGGCCGGCTATCGCTGGGACGATATTGTCGGTTACACCGGTGGCGACCTCCTCACCCACTATCGAGATGTTCTGACATTCCTCGGCGGTCACGCAGAAGACGATCGTGTTCGGAAAATTTATGCGTTTCCGACCACCGTGTTTTCACACAGTGAAAATCTGCGAGCCGTCATTGACGGTATAGATAGACTCGACTGGCGATCCATCTCCACCGACATGATGGGCGACATCTATGAAGGTCTGATCGCAAAGAATTCCCAGGATGCGCGATCTGGAGCCGGTCAGTATTTCACCCCACGGGCTCTCATTGATTCTATCGTTCGCCTTGTTCAACCTAAGGGCGGCGAGTTGATCCAGGATCCTGCACGCCTCACACCGCAGCGCCGTCACCGGGCACGCCTGATGCTTCGCGTCTTCGACGCTCGCGTAGCCGGCGCGAGCTATCGCAAGATTGCCGAACAGATCTTTCCCAAACTCAGACATGATGCCGCGACGTGGGACGAAAACCCAGTTCGGGTGTCGATCGCCCGCCTTGCGCGCGACGGAATGTCTTACGTGCGCGGCGGCTACCGAACGCTGCTACGCCGTCCGCGCCGCTCCCGCTGAGCTGCGCTCGGTGTCGAAAATAACTTCCTAACTTCGTTCCTGCCGGAAGCGCCGTCGCCACGCCACCGTGTTCGCAACCCGCCGCTTGTTCGCAGCGGCCACCCGCGAGACCACGGAGGTTCGATCATGGCCGAAAAAGCCGCCAATATACCGCCGCGCTATCTGAGGACCCAGGAAGCGGCACGCTTCCTCGGCCTGTCCGAGCGCACTCTTGAGAAACACCGCACCTACGGAACCGGTCCGACATATCGCAAGCTCGGTGGCCGCGTCGTCTATTCCGTCGAGGACCTGCAGGGCTGGGCGGACCGAGGTCTCGTTACTTCAACCTCCGATCCGCGCGGCGGCACCGTTCTCCCAGCCAAACGCCAGGCCGCCGCGTCCTACGCCACCGCCGGCGGCCGCTTCGCGCGCTGAGGTGTCCGGCCGTGTTGTCCCGCCACACGCATCACGATGAACGCGCACAGCTCGATCTGTTCCGGGCGCTACCGGGCGATCTCGCGCCTCGCGATGCGCAGGACCTCATGGCCTATCCCTTCTTCTCGCTCGCCAAGTCGAAACGGCTGGCGCCGATCGACTTCAAGGCCGGCTCGGTAAAGATCCGCGTGGAGGCCGTCCCTGAGCATGGCATGGCCACGATCTGGGACGCCGACGTCCTGATCTGGGCCGCCTCGCAGATCGTCGAAGCGCGCGATGTCGGCTTACGCCCCTCGCGCCTGATGGCGACCACACCCTATGAGATTCTGAACTTCATCGGCCGCGGCGTGTCGCTTCGCGACTACGACCGCCTGAAGGCCGCGCTCGACCGGCTCCAGTCGACCACGGTCGCGACGTCCATCCGCCAACCGACTGAGCGGCGGATGCACCGCTTCTCCTGGATCAACGAGTGGAAGGAGCGTGCCGATCACCGCGGCCGTCCGCTCGGCCTCGAGCTGATCCTACCAGACTGGTTCTATGGCGCCGTGCTGGACAAGGCGCTCGTGCTCACAATTGACCGAAACTATTTCGGTCTCACGGGCGGTCTGGAGCGCTGGCTTTACCGTCTCGTGCGCAAGCACGGCGGCCGCCAAGAGTTCGGCTGGAGCTTCGATTTCCCGCATCTCCACGCGAAGTCCGGCAGCCTCTCGCCACTCAAGCACTTCGCCTACGACCTGCGCGAAATCGTCCGCCGCCAGCCGCTGCCGGGCTACCGGCTGACCATCGAGCAATGCCTCGGCGGTCCAGAAATCCTGTCCTTCGCACCCACCGATCCCGACGCGCTCGGCATCCCGCGCCGCCGTTGTCGCTCGACAACTCGCCCTGGGGATAAGCTGTGAATAGTCTCGTGCTATCAGGGACCGGCACTATCGTGCCATCGGGGACCGGACTCTCGTGCTATCGGGGACCGGAATCGCCGATTCCTCGCGCTGAATCAGCAGCTTGCGAGCCCCGTAACTTATCTAACCTAGATTCCTTCGGAATCTTTCTAACGGAAGCCGCTTTTTCGCGCCATGTGGACGAGTCCCCGATCGCCGGGAGCCCGTCATGATCGTCGCGCTCCTCAACCAGAAGGGTGGCGTCGGCAAGACGACGCTGGCGCTGCATCTCGCCGGCGAATGGGCTCGGCATGGGCAGCGCGTCACCCTGATCGACGCCGACCCCCAAGGCTCGGCTCTGGACTGGTCGCAGCAGCGTAGCCGAGAGGGATTGGAGCGGCTGTTCGGTGTCGTCGGACTTGCCCGCGACACCCTGCATCGCGAGGCGCCCGAGCTGGCCCGTGATGCGGACCATGTCGTTATCGATGGGCCGCCACGCGTCGCCGGTCTCATGCGCTCGGCGCTGCTCGCCGCCGATCTCGTGCTGATCCCGGTGCAGCCGTCGCCCCTCGATGGCTGGGCGTCGGCCGAGATGCTGGCGCTGCTCGGTGAAGCGCGCATCTATCGCCCGCAGCTTGCCGCTCGTTTCGTGCTGAACCGATGCGCGGCCCGCACTGTGCTGGCGCGCGAAACCGCCGAGACGCTCGCCGATCACGATCCGCCATTGCTCGCGACCACCATCGGTCAGCGCATCGTCTTCGCCGATGTCGTGCAGACCGGACGGATCGCTGCCGAGCAGGACGAGGATTGCCCTGGCGCGCGGGAGATCGCCGCGCTCGCGGCCGAAGTCGCGAGGATCGGCGCATGAGCGAACGATCCCCCAAGCGCGGCTTCGCATCTCGTCCCGGCGATGCCGAGAGCTGGATCAAGGCGCCCGATCGCCAGACGCAGCCACCTCAGGCCGCCCACGAGTTCTCGGCCAGGCTGACCATCGATGTCACCGCCGACATGCGCGGCCGGATCAAGATCGCGGCCTTTCAGCGGGGCCAGACGGTCGCCGACATGCTGCGCGCGCTGTTCGAGCGCGAATTCCCACCAGCCCAAGGAGACGCCCAATGACCGGCCTTGCCGCCGCATCCACGCGCGCCGGCCGCGCCGCCGGTTTGACGCTCGACGATCTCACCCAGGTCGAGCTCGTCTGGATCGAGAAGCAAGTCGAGCACTGGATCCGCTTCGGCCGCGAGGTGCGCGAAAAGGTCCTAGACCGCCGCCGTCGCATCCTCTTCTTTCCTCCCGGCTCGGTCTTCGCACTCGTACGCTGGGCCGCGAACGAGCACGGCACCGTGCTCTCGCGGCTCGACATACTCCGCGCGGTCGGTGCCGGCGAAGTCTGCCAGACGATCCCGACCGTGACGCCCGGCGGCGACATCCTGCTGCGCGTCGATGCTTGGCCGACGGTGAAGCGCATGCTCCAGCTCATCGACGCGATCGAGGCGATCGGCATCGATTCCGCCGAGGTCTCGCCCGATCACTGGCGGCACGTACATAACCGCCTTGCCGCCGGCGAGACGCCGCGCGCCTACTCAATGCAGCGCCATCGCGCCTTCCTTCTGCGCCGGGAGATCGGCGCATGACCCGGCTTGCCTACGCCATCACCACGACGGCGGCAGTGTCGTTACTCGGTATCCTGTCGCTCGTTTCCTTCGCGCCGAAGCTGGTCTGGAACGCGTCGGCCAGCACGCCGATCGGCCTCTATACCATCGAGCCAGACCCGTCCCCGGAAGCCGCTGATCTGGTCGCTGTACGCGCGCCCGAACCGCTTTCGAGCTTCCTCGCCGAGGGCGGTTATCTGCCGCGCGGTGTACCGCTGATGAAGCGCGTCGTGGCGCTCCCTGGCCAGCGGGTTTGCAGGACGGGCCTCGCGATTACCGTCGACACCGTGCCGATGGGCGAGGCGCTCGATCGCGATCGTCGCGGCAATCCGCTGCCCGTCTGGCAGGGCTGCCGCGTCGTCGCCGAGGGCGAACTGTTCCTCATGAACTGGGAAGTGCGCGACAGCCTCGACGGCCGCTACTTCGGCCCGCTTCCCGCCTCCGCCGTGATCGGCCGGGCCATCCCTCTCTACACCGACGAGGACGGCGACGGCCGCTTCGTCTGGCGCGCGTCGACGCGGTGACGGCGTGCCCAATCCCAATCTCACCGCAAATTCACGGAGGCAATCATGTCCCTGATCGGTCAGTTCACCTGCGACGACAGCGGCTTCGTCGGTCACTTGGAAACACTCCTGCTGCACCAAGACATCATCATCATTCCTGCCGATCACTCCGACGCCGAGAATGCGCCGGATTTCCGCGTCCACGTCTTCGACAGCATGCACAACGAACCCGGCGCCGAGATCGGCGCGGGCTGGAAACGCACCGGCGAGAAGGCCGGCGACTACGTCTCGTTGCAGCTCGACGATCCGACCTTCAGCCAGCCGATCCGCGCTAACCTGTTCCAGTCGGCCGACGATAAGGTCTCCTGGGGTCTGCACTGGAACCGCCCGCCGAAGCGCGGCGAGCGGGACTGAGCGATGCAAGTCCACCGCCATCGCGCTGTCGCCGGACGGTTTCCCACCGTCCGGCGCACAGCCATCCTTCTCCTTTCCGGCCTGCTCATCCCCCTTGCGCCTGCCGTTTCGGCCGCAGCCCAGGACACGCCGGTGCAGCGCACTTCACCCAGCGATCCCTATGCCGGCCATATCGCAGAGGCAGCGCGCCGGTTCGGCATCCCGGAGGCGTGGATTCGCGCCGTCATGCGCGTCGAAAGCCGCGGTGATGTGCGCGCGATCTCGCACAAAGGCGCAATAGGGCTGATGCAGGTCATGCCCGCAACCTGGGCGGATCTGCGCGCTCGCCACAGTCTCGGCGGCGATCCCTTCGACCCGCGCGACAACATCATGGCGGGCGCAGCATACCTGCGCGCGATGCACGATCAGTACGGCTCGCCGGGCTTTCTCGCTGCCTACAATGCCGGTCCCGGCCGCTACGAGGAATATCGCACGACCGGTCGCCCATTGCCTGCCGAAACGCGCGCCTATGTCGCCGCTCTCGCGCCGATCATTGGCGGCGTCGACCTTGCTGCTCCCGTCACCGTGGCGACCGCCGATCCACTCGCCTGGACCCGCGCACCGCTCTTCATCGTGCAGGTCGATAGCAGGCCGCGTGCAGATCAGCCGCAGCCCGACGGCGATCCCGTTGCACCATCTGCGCCGGAGTCCGTGCGCGATCCAACGCCGCCTGCACCGCGTTCGGATGGCCTCTTCGTGGCGCGAACCGACAGTGCGAGGCCGCAATGATCGACTTCGCACTCTCTGCGGTATTGTCGGGCTCTGGCGTGGAATTGGCGTCAGAAGCGGGAAGAGCAGTCACCACAACCGCACGATGGCAGGATAAAGGGCCGCGATGTGCGGCTTTGGGCGGTTGTGGTTTTTCAAGGGGTTATGGCGCGTTTGCGCGAGGTGCGCCTGATCGGCGCAGCCTGCGCGCGCGGCGTTTTCCCAACAATCTCCTCGGCGTTACGCGATGTGCGGAGCCACGCCCATGAGCGCCGAGGACGATTTCCGCATCCGGCCAGGGCGCATCCGCTCGACCCGCGCCCAGCAAGTCAGGCCCTTCATCGCGCAGGCGCTTGCTGCCGCGCAGAAGGCCGGCGGCGCGGTGTCCCGGCGAGGAAGGATCGGCCCCGGCAACCGCTCGCGCTTTGGTCGCGGCCAGCGTGCGGCGGTGCAGGCCAACCGGCTGTTGACGGCCCGCTCGCGTGGCGCGGTCGTCAAGGCCCGCGTCGTGCGGCAGGGTGGACGCAATGCGCCGCTCGGCACCCACCTCACCTATCTGCGCCGCGAGGGCGTGACCCGGGATGGAGAGAAGGCCCGGCTGTTCGGTCCCGGCGGGGATGACGCCGATCCCAAAACGTTCGCGGAGCGGTGCGAGGACGACCGGCATCATTTCCGTTTCATCGTGTCGCCCGACGACGCGGTGGAGATGCCGGACCTCAAGAGCTTCACCCGCGAGCTGGTCGGGCAGATGGAGAAGGATCTCGGCACGAGGCTCGACTGGGTCGCCGTCGATCATTGGAACACAGAGCATCCGCATGTGCATCTGATCGTGCGCGGCGTCCGCGACGACGGCGAGAACCTCGTGATCGCGCGGGACTACATCAAGGAGGGCATGCGTGACCGGGCGCGGGATCTCATCACGCAGGAGTTGGGACCGCGCACCGATCACCAAATCCGCCGGACCATCGAGCGCCAGGTCGAGTCCGAGCGCTGGACCAATCTCGATCGTCAGCTCGCGCGCGACGCCTACAGGACCGGTGTCGTCGACCTCGCCCCGCATCCGGACCGGCAGCCCGATGAATTTCACGCACTGAAGGTCGGGCGACTTCGCAAGCTCGAAGGGCTCGGCCTCGCCGACGAGACCGGTCCCGGTCAATGGACGATTTCGGAGAAGGCTGAGGCGACGTTGCGCGAGCTCGGCGAGCGCGGCGACATCATCAAGCGCATGCACCGCGCGCTGACCGACCGCGGCATCGAGCGCGGCGCACCAAGCTATGTGCTCGCCGGCGAGAGCCTGAACGACCCCATTGTCGGCCGGCTCGTGGCGCGAGGCCTCGACGACGAACTCAAGGGCACCGCCTACGCCGTCGTCGACGGGGTCGACGGCCGCACCCACCACATCAAGCTGCCCGACCTCGAGGCCGCCGGCGACAGCGCGCCGGGCTCGATCGTCGAGCTGCGCAGGTTCGACGATGCGCGGGGGCAGCGGCGCGTGGCGCTTGCTGTCCGCTCGGATCTCGACATCGCTGCCCAGGTCATCGCAATCGGCGCGACCTGGCTCGACCGGCAGGCAATCGCCCGCGAACCTGTGGCGCTTGGCGGCGGCGGCTTCGGCGCCGAGGTGCGCGAGGCGATGGACCGCCGGGCGGAACATCTGATCGAGCAGCGCCTGGCCGAACGCCACGGCCGCAACGTCATCTTCTCCCGCAACCTCATCGACATGCTGCGTCAGCGCGAAATCGAAGCGATCGGCGAGAAGCTCGCGGCCGAAACAGGCCGCCCGTTCGCCAAGGCCGGGGCCGGGGAATATGTCGCCGGCGCCTACCGGCAGCGGATCGCGCTCGCCTCCGGCCGCTTCGCCATGATCGACGACGGTCTCGGCTTTCAGCTCGTGCCTTGGTCGCCTTCCCTCGACCGCCATCTCGGCCAGCATGTCTCCGGCGTCGCCCGCAGCGACGGCGGCGTCGATTGGAATTTCGGCCGCAAGCGCGGTCTCGGCCTGTAGCCGCAATCAGAAAGGAGCCGCGCCATGTCCGCGACGAAAATCCTCTGGGGCCAGATCCTCACCGTCTTCACGATCGTGCTGCTCACGACCTGGGCGGCGACGCAATGGACCGCGTGGCGGCTCGGCTTCCAGGCCCAGCTCGGGTCTGCGTGGTTCGAAATTGCCGGTTGGCCAATCTACTACCCGCCCGCCTTCTTCTGGTGGTGGTACTTCTACGACGCCTACGCGCCGCCGATCTTCGTCGAGGGCGCGTTGATCGCAGCGTCCGGCGGTTTCATCTCCATCGCTGTCGCCATCGGCATGTCGGTTTGGCGGGCGCGGGAGGCGAAAAATGTCGCGACCTATGGTTCGGCCCGCTGGGCGCAGGTCGATGAAGTTCGTGCGGCCGGTCTACTCGGTCCCGATGGCGTCGTGCTCGGCAAGCTCGATCGCGAGTATCTGCGCCATGACGGACCCGAGCATGTGCTCTGCTTCGCACCGACACGCTCGGGAAAGGGTGTCGGCCTGGTCGTGCCCTCGCTCCTGACCTGGCCGGGCTCGGCAATCGTCCATGACATCAAAGGCGAGAACTGGACGCTGACGGCGGGCTTCCGCTCCCGGCACGGGCGCGTGCTGCTGTTCGATCCGACCAATCCGAAGTCGGCCGCATACAATCCGCTGCTGGAGGTCCGCAAAGGGGAATGGGAGGTCCGCGACGTACAAAATATCGCCGACATCCTGGTCGATCCGGAAGGCAGCCTCGAGAAGCGGAACCACTGGGAGAAAACCAGTCACGCGCTCCTGGTCGGCGCGATCCTCCATGTCCTCTACGCCGAGGCCGACAAGACGCTCGCCGGAGTCGCCGCTTTTCTGTCCGATCCGAAACGACCAATCGGGTCAACGCTAGCCGCGATGATGAAAACGGCCCATCTGGGCGAGGCCGGTCCGCACCCTGTCATCGCCAGCGCCGCGCGCGAGCTCCTGAACAAGTCGGACAATGAGCGGTCGGGCGTGCTCTCGACCGCGATGTCATTCCTCGGTCTCTACCGCGATCCGGTCGTCGCGGAGGTGACCCGACACTGTGATTGGCGCATCACCGACATCGTCGGCAGCAGGCCTCCGACGACGCTCTACCTCGTCGTGCCGCCCTCCGACATCAACCGCACCAAGCCGCTGATCCGCCTGATCCTCAACCAGATCGGGCGGCGCCTAACCGAGGACCTGCAGGCAAAGGGTGGGCGGCACCGACTGCTGCTCCTGCTTGACGAGTTCCCGGCGCTCGGCCGCCTCGACTTCTTCGAGTCCGCCCTGGCCTTCATGGCGGGCTATGGCCTCAAGAGCTTTCTGATCGCACAATCGCTCAATCAGATCGAGAAGGCCTACGGGCCCAATAACTCGATCCTCGACAACTGCCACGTCCGGGTGAGCTTCGCCACGAACGACGAACGGACGGCCAAGCGAGTCTCGGATGCGCTTGGGACCGCAACCGAGATGCGGGCGATGAAGAACTACGCTGGTCACCGCTTGTCCCCCTGGCTCGGCCACATGATGGTGTCGCGATCCGAGACCGCCCGCCAGTTGCTCACGCCCGGCGAGATCATGCAGCTCCCGCCGGCCGATGAGATCGTCATGGTGGCAGGTACGCCGCCGATCCGGGCGAAGAAAGCGCGCTACTATGAGGACCGGCGGTTTCAGGAGCGAATCCTGCCGCCGCCAGCGCACGTCAGATCCACGACGGCATCGACCGACGACTGGAGCAAACTGGCCGTGCCGCCGGCGCCGGAGATCCTGGCCGCGGCGAAGGCAGCCAGCCGCAATGACGAGGACACCACGGAATCCGAGCGCCGCCACCAACCTGAACTGAACCGCTTGCAACCGATCGAGAAGAAAGTGCCGATCGAGAACGAGTTCGAGATCGACCCGGCCGACGACATCGACGACGACGTCGCTCGCAGCCGCCGCATGCGCGATGCCATGCGGCAGGTCGCACGCCAGGCTTCGCTCGATTCCGGCGACGGAATTGAGTTGTAGGACCCGCGCCATGACGAAATCACCGAAGAAACAACGGCTGTCCGTGTATCTTGAGCCTGAGGTCATGAAGGCTCTTTCGGCCCATGCAGTCCGGCGCGGGCACTCCCTGTCTCTGGTCGCCGAAGCCGGGATTGCATCTTTCCTGTCACCTGACGCGGCCGAACGCCAGGAGGCGGCGATTACCAAACGGCTCGATCAACTCGACCGACGGATGACGCGCATGGAACGCGACCTGGGTATTGCCGTCGAGACGCTGGCGATCTTCGTTCGCTTCTGGCTTCAGACGACGCCGGCCCTCCCGGAGCCGGCAGCTCAGGCCGCGCGCGCCAAAGCAGCAGAGCGTTACAATGCATTCGTGGCCGCGCTCGGCCGCCGGCTCGCTAACGGGCCGAAGCTGCGTCAGGAGATTTCCGAGGACGTCGATCCCGCGCGCGACGCTGACTAGCGCGAGCAGACCGGAACCGGGGCGGCTATGCCCTACAATGCGCCTCTGGGTGTTCCGCTGAGTGGCCGACCCGATCCTCACCGCAATCCGGCTTCAATTGACGCCGCTTCGCTCTTTCAGCCAGCCTTCGAACTGCGCAACATTAAGAACAGCGTAGTCTACAACCGCTTCATAGACGAGAGCACTTGGAACTCTGTTTTTGTTTTGCTGTCCGGAATTCAACGCGCTTTTGATCGCCAGTATTATGCGCCGGTTCTCCTCAGTCAGCCGCGGCAATAAGGTCTTGAGATGGGTGAGATCTGGCTGCCTTTCAGGTTCATCCACCAGCCAGATATCGATTGTCCACATCGCTCGATCCTTCCCTCGAACGGAAAGCCACAGATACAGACCGTCTGGATATTTTTCCGGGTCAGCATTCCACGTCCCAGTGTCGTTTCGGTAGCGCACTTCCATGACCTGCTCTGTCATCGACATGAGGCGCGCGCCAACAAGCGCAAAAGCGTCGGTCGTTGGGGCATCAATTTTGGAACATGTGACCGTAATGTCGATGTCGCGCCGTACCATCAACCCCATAGCGGAACTTCCGACACGGGTTACTTTTCCCAAGCTGGACAGCATTTCATCCAAATGAAGATCTCGCACCAGGACGTCAGATTCGGACTGAAGTGTGTGTTGGATTTCCAAAGCGTCAGGCATTTGTTCCTCTTGCGTGGTCATATGGGTGCCGCACGGCCTTGAGGGAGCATCCTGCCGACAAGCAAAGGCCAGTGGTGGGCCGCGTCACATCTGCGTGGACCGGAGCTAGTTCAGTAAGCGAAGAATGCATGTTTCTGAAGCACTCGGTAGTCCCACACCGTCGCGATCGGTGCACTAGCGGCCGATAGGCCGAATTCGGCCACGCAGGAGTCCGTGGCCGAAAGATCCTCGCCGCCGCCAACTCAAATATATGGACTGGTTGACCTCATCATTCCCGAACATCGACCGCTACTCACTTCCGCCGTTTCCCTGTCTTTGTCCGCCACAGTACGACGACCACATTTCGGTTGTTGATCTGCCCTGAATTCTGCCTCTTCTACTCAACCCCGATCCAGGGCCGCGCATCGCGGGCCCGCACGAGAACGGGGACGACGTGGCGGCAACTCACCAGAAATCGGAGGCGATCGTTCGCGGTGCGCGCATGCTGCGCACCGCCCTGGGACCGGCGATTGCGCAGTTTCTGGAAGACCCAGTTGTCGTCGAGGTGATGCTCAACCCCGATGGGCGGCTCTGGATCGACCGGCTTTCCGAGGGCTTGGCTGACACGGGTGAGCGGCTGTCGCCGGCCGATGGGGAACGCATCGTTCGTCTCGTCGCGCACCATGTCGGCGCGGAGGTTCATCCCCGCGCCCCACGAGTTTCGGCCGAGTTACCGGAAACGGGAGAGCGGTTCGAGGGCCTGCTCCCGCCGGTCGTCGCCGCGCCGGCCTTCGCGATCCGAAAGCCCGCCGTCGCCGTCTTCACCCTCGACGACTATGTCGCGGCCGGCATCATGCTCGAGGGCCAAGCGGAGGCGCTGCGCGTTGCCGTCGCCGGGCGGCGTAACATCCTCGTTGCCGGCGGGACGTCCACCGGCAAGACCACGCTCACCAACGCGCTGCTCGCTGAAGTGTCGAAGACCTCCGACCGTGTGGTGCTGATCGAGGACACTCGCGAGCTGCAATGCGCAGCGCCGAACCTCGTCGCCATGCGCACCAAGGACGGCGTTGCCTCGCTGTCCGATCTCGTGCGGTCCTCGCTGCGCCTGCGCCCCGATCGCATTCCGATCGGAGAGGTGCGTGGCGCCGAGGCGCTCGACCTCCTCAAAGCATGGGGCACAGGGCATCCCGGCGGCATCGGCACCATCCACGCCGGCACCGCCACCGGCGCACTGCGGCGCCTCGAGCAGCTCATCCAGGAAGCCGTCGTCACCGTTCCACGCGCCCTGATCGCCGAGACCATCGATCTCGTGGCCGTGCTCTCGGGCCGCGGAACCTCGCGCCGCCTCGCCGAGCTCGCCTGGGTCGAAGGGCTCGGCGCCGACGGCGACTACCGCGTCATCCCCGCCAGCCAGCACCCCGCAGGAGATCCGTCATGATCCAGCATGCCATGCGCATCCGCCGCCATCTCGTGACGGCGGCTTCGGTCACCTTCCTCAGCCTGGCGCTCGCGCCTGCCGCCCACGCCTCCGGTTCGTCCATGCCCTGGGAGCAACCGCTGCAGCAAATCCTGCAGTCTATCGAAGGGCCGGTCGCCAAGATCATCGCGGTGATCATCATCATCGTTACCGGCCTGACGCTCGCCTTCGGGGACACGAGCGGCGGCTTCCGACGCCTCATCCAGATCGTCTTCGGCCTGTCGATCGCCTTCGCAGCGTCGAGCTTCTTCCTGTCGTTCTTCTCATTCGGCGGCGGCGCGCTGGTCTGATGGCGACGTCGGCTGACACTGCAGCCGAGATTCCCGGCTTCTCCGTGCCGGTCCATCGGGCGCTCACCGAGCATATCTTGCTCGGCGGCGCGCCACGCTCGATCGCTATCCTGAACGGGACGCTGGCGGCGGCGCTCGGTCTCGGCCTGCGCCTCTGGCTCGTCGGCCTCGGCCTCTGGGCTATCGGTCACTTCGCTGCCGTCTGGGCAGCCAAACGCGATCCACAGTTCGTCGATGTGGTGCGCCGGCATCTGCGCATCCCCGGCCACCTGTCGGTTTAATGGGACGCGGCCATGATGAACCTCGCCGAATATCGCAACCGCAACACCCGGCTCGCCGACTTCCTCCCCTGGGCCGCACTGGTCGGCAAAGGCGTCGTCCTCAACAAGGACGGCAGCCTGCAACGCACCGCCCGGTTTCGGGGCCCCGACCTCGACAGCGCCGTGCCTGCCGAGCTGATCGCGGTCGCCGGACGGCTCAATAACGCCTTCCGCCGCCTCGGCTCGGGCTGGGCGATCTTCGTCGAGGCACAGCGGCACGGCGCCGCGACCTACCCCGACAGCATCTTCGCCGACAGCGCCTCCGCGCTGGTCGACGCCGAACGCAAAGCGGATTTCGAGGAAGCCGGCGCGCATTTCGAGTCGAGCTACTTCCTGACCTTTCTCTATCTGCCCCCAGCCGAAGATGCCGCCCGCGCCGAAACTTGGCTCTACGAAGGACGCGATCACGCCGGCGTCGATGCCCACGAAGTCCTGCGCGGCTTCACCGATCGCACCGATCGCATCCTCCAGCTTATCGACGCCTTCATGCCGGAATGCGCCTGGCTCGATGACGCCGAGACGCTGACCTTCCTGCATTCGACGGTCTCGACGAAACGCCATCGCGTCCGGGTGCCCGAGACGCCGGTCTATCTCGATGCACTGCTGGCCGATCAGCCGCTCACCGGCGGGCTCGAGCCGCGCCTTGGCGACACGCATCTGCGCATCCTCACCATCGTCGGCTTTCCGACCGCGACCACGCCCGGCATCCTCGACGAGCTCAATCGTCTGGCCTTTCCCTATCGCTGGTCGACCCGGGCCGTCCTGCTCGACAAGACCGACGCCACCAAGCTGCTGACCAAGATCCGGCGGCAATGGTTCGCCAAGCGCAAGTCGATCGCGGCCATCCTCAAGGAGGTGATGACCAACGAGGCGTCAGTGCTGGTCGACACCGACGCCGCGAACAAGGCCGCCGACGCGGATATGGCGCTCCAGGAACTGGGCGCCGACTATGCTGGGCAAGCCTATGTGACGGCAACGATCACTGTCTGGGACGAGGATCCGCGGATCGCCGCCGAGAAGCTGCGACTCGTCGAGAAGGTCATCCAGGGCCGCGACTTCACCGCCATGCCCGAGACCATCAACGCCGTCGACGCCTGGCTCGGCAGCCTGCCCGGGCACGCCTACGCCAATGTCCGGCAACCTCCGATCAACACACTCAATCTCGCCCACATGATTCCGCTCTCGGCGGTATGGGCGGGACCGGAACGGGATGAGCATCTGGCAGGGCCCCCACTGCTCTTCGGCAAGACCGAAGGCTCGACCCCGTTCCGGCTTTCCATCCATGTCGGCGATGTCGGCCACACGCTGATCGTCGGCCCGACCGGCGCTGGCAAGTCGGTGCTGCTGGCGCTGATGGCGCTGCAGTTCCGGCGCTACCGGCGATCTCAGGTCTTCGCCTTCGACTTTGGCGGCTCGATCCGCGCTGCGGCCCTTGCCATGCGCGGCGACTGGCACGATCTCGGCGGCGGCCTGACTGATGGCGCGGACGAAAGCGTATCGCTGCAACCGCTGGCGCGGATCGACGATGTGGCCGAGCGCGCCTGGGCGGCCGACTGGCTGACGGCGATCCTCGGGCGCGAAAGTGTCACCATCACACCAGAGGTGAAGGAGCATCTCTGGTCGGCGCTCTCGTCGCTCGCCTCAGCACCGATTGGCGAACGCACGCTGACGGGCCTGTCGGTCCTGCTGCAGTCCAATGATCTCAAGCAGGCGCTGCGGCCCTACTGCGTCGGCGGTCCCTATGGCCGGTTGCTCGATGCCGAAGCCGAACATCTTGGGCAAGCCTCGGTCCAGGCGTTCGAAACCGAAGGACTGATCGGCACCGGCGCAGCGGCCGCGGTGCTCGCCTATCTGTTTCATCGCATCGAGGACCGTCTCGACGGTCGGCCGACGCTGCTGATCGTCGATGAGGGCTGGCTCGCGCTCGACGACGAAGGGTTCGCGGGGCAGCTCCGCGAATGGCTCAAAACGCTGCGCAAGAAGAACGCCAGCGTCATCTTCGCCACTCAGTCGCTGTCGGACATCGACGGCTCGGCCATCGCGCCCGCCATCATCGAGAGCTGCCAGACCCGCATCCTGCTGCCGAACGAGCGGGCCATCGAGCCGCAGATCACCGCGATCTATCGCCGCTTCGGGTTGAACGATCGCCAGATCGAGATCCTCGCCCGGGCCATGCCCAAGCGCGACTATTACTGCCAGTCGCGGTGCGGCAATCGCCTGTTCGAGCTTGGCCTGTCGGATGTGGCGCTCGCCCTCTGCGCAACATCCTCAAAGACCGATCAGGCTGCGATCGCGCAAACCGTTGCGGCCCACGGACGGGAAGACTTCCTTGCGGCCTGGTTGCGTCAGCGCGGCCTCGATTGGGCTGCCGACCTCATTCCTAACCTCAATAATCTGGAGACATCATCATGAACCCGCGCCGTTCGCGCGGCGTGCGCCTTGCTGCCGCGCTGCTCACCGCTTCCGTCGCCACGATCCCCTTCCTGGCCGCTCCTGCCCACGCCCAATTCGGTCGCATCGTCTACGATCCGACAAATTATGCCCAGAACCTGCTCTCGGCATCCCGCGCGCTGCAGCAGATCAACAACCAGATCACCTCGCTTCAGAACGAAGCCCAGATGCTCATCAATCAGGCGCGAAACCTCGCGAGCCTTCCGCATTCCTCGCTTCAGCAGCTCCAGCAATCAGTCCAGCGCACCCAGCAGCTCCTCGGCCAAGCGCAGCGTATCGCCTACGACGTTCAGAACGTCGATCAGGCGTTCCGGACAACCTATGGCAACGCCTCCATGTCGGCCTCCGATCAGCAGCTAGTCGCTCAGGCGCGCGACCGCTGGCAGAACACGGTCGGCGGTCTGCAGGATGCTATGCGCGTCCAGGCCGGCGTAGTCGGCAACATCGACACAAACCGGAACCAGATGTCGGCCCTCGTCGGCCAGAGCCAGGGCGCAACCGGTGCGTTGCAGGCGACCCAGGCCGGCAACCAGCTTCTCGCGCTGCAGGCCCAGCAGTTGGTCGATCTCACCGCGGTCGTCGCCGCGAACGGCCGCGCGCAGGCGCTGAGCGAAGCCGAACGTGCCGCCGCCGCCGAGCAAGGACGTGAACAGCGTCGGCGCTTCCTGACGCCCGGCAGCGGCTATCAGCCAGGCAATGCCCGGATGTTCCCCAACAACGGCAACTGAGGGGCGCTCCTATGGACGGCAAGGTGCTCGCGCGGATCGGCGCCATCGTCTTCGTCGCAGTCGCCATTACCGCGGCCGCGATCGAAATGAACCGGAAAGAGGAGCCGGCCGAGAACTGGACTTCCGGCCGGCCAAGCGCTGCTCCGACCGATCCGCTTCGTGACGAACTGCTGCGCTGCCAGGCACTCGGCGAGGCCGGTCCACAAGATCCTGGCTGCCGGCGCGCGTGGGCGGAGAACCGCCAGCGATTCCTGGCGCCCGGTGCACGGTCGGCCGAACGACTACCCGGCGCACCTCAGGTGCCGCGAGTCCCCGCGCCGTCACAGCCCGCTGAAGGGCAATAGGACCATGGGCAACACCGGCGTTATCGATCATTTCCTAGAGGTCTTCACCCGCTACATCGACGGCGGCTTTGGCCTGCTCGGGGGTGAAGTGGCGTTCATCGCCACCACCCTGATTGTTATCGACGTGACGCTGGCAGCACTGTTCTGGTCGTGGGGCGCCGACGACGACATCATGGCGCGCCTGGTCAAGAAGACGCTGTTCGTCGGCGTGTTCGCCTACATCATCGGCAACTGGAACAACCTTGCTCGCATCGTCTTCGAGAGCTTCGCCGGCCTCGGCCTGAAGGCATCTGGCACGGGTTTCACCACGGCGGATCTCCTGCGCCCTGGGAAGGTCGCACAGACCGGCCTCGATGCCGGCCGTCCGCTGCTCGACTCTATTTCCAGCCTGATGGGCTACTGGTCCTTTTTCGAGAACTTCATTCAGATCGCCTGCATGTTCCTCGCCTGGGCGCTCGTACTGCTCGCCTTCTTCATCCTCGCCATCCAGCTCTTCGTCACGCTGATCGAGTTCAAGCTGACCACGCTAGCCGGCTTCGTCCTCATCCCCTTCGGCCTGTTCGGCAAATCCGCCTTCATGGCCGAGCGCGTGCTCGGTAACGTCATCTCCTCGGGGATCAAGGTTCTGGTCCTCGCCGTCATCATCGGAATCGGCTCGACCCTCTTCTCCGAATTTACCTCCGGCTTCGGTGGCCAGAGCCCCTCGATCGACGAGGCAATGGCGATCGTGCTTGCCGCGCTGTCGCTCCTCGGCCTCGGCATCTTTGGCCCCGGCATCGCCAGCGGAATCGTCTCGGGCGGCCCGCAGCTCGGTGCTGGGGCGGCCGTTGGTACGGGTCTCGCTGCAGGCGGCTTGGTCGCAGTCGGTGCCGGCGCGGTCGGCGCGGTTGCATCAGGCGGTGCGGCGCTTGCTGGAGGCGCTGCCGCCGCTGCGCGGGGTGGCGCCGCGATCACGGGCGGAGCGTTTACTGCTTACAGCATCGGGGCGGCCGGCCAGTCGGGCGCCGCTGGTATCGCGTCAGGTCTCGGCGGTGTTGCCCGCGCCGGCGGCAGCGCAGCTGTCTCACCGCTTCGCCGTGCGGCCTCACGCGCCTCCGAAAGCATGCGCGCGAGCTTCAATGCCGGCAGCAAGGCGGCGTTTGAAGCCACCGGAGGCTCCTCGTCGATGGGGACTGTCGGCGGTGACGCTGCCGGAGATCACGGCGGCTCGGCCGCCGCCGCTGCTGGTGGCCCACCCGAATGGGCGCAGCGCATGCGTCGCTCCCAACGCATCACCCATGCCGTTCAGGCGACGGCGCATGCCATCCGCTCTGGTGACGCCCATGGCGGCGGCTCTTCAGTCAACCTGTCCCAAGGCGATCGTTGATGTTTAAACGTCCTTCCACCCATTACGGCAAAGCGCCCGAACCCGAGACCCCTTATCAGCGCGCTGCGCAGGTGTGGGATGAGCGCATCGGATCGGCCCGCGTCCAGGCTCGTAACTGGCGCTTCACGGCTTTCGGCTCGCTGATCCTGTCCGCGGGCTTCGCGACCGCGCTTGTCTGGCAATCGGCGCGTGGCACCGTTGTGCCCTGGGTCGTGCAGGTCGACCAGCTCGGTCAGGCGCAAGCCGTGGCGCCGGCCGATGCTGCTTATCAACCGACAGATCCGCAGATCGCCTTCCACCTTGCGCGGTTCATCGAGCAGGTCCGCTCGATTCCGTCCGACGCCATCATCGTTCGGCAGAACTGGCTGCGCGCCTACGAATTCACCACCGATCGCGGTGCCGCAGCGCTCAACGACTACGCCCGCGCCAACGACCCCTTCATCAAAGTCGGCCGCCAGCAGGTCGCCGTCGAAGTATCCAGCGTCATCCGCGCGTCCCCGAACAGCTTCCGCGTCGCCTGGACGGAGCGCCACTACGAGAACGGTCAGCTTGCCACGACCGAACGCTGGACCGCGATCCTGACAATCGCGATCCAGACGCCGCGCAATGCCGAGCGCCTGAGGGCGAACCCGCTCGGCATCTACGTCAATGCCATCAACTGGTCGCGGGAGATGGGCCAATGAACGGGCATCATTCCCGCAAAACCGGTCAGCCGCTTTTCCGAAAATCCGCATTTGCGGTAGTGCTGCTTTCCGCCACCGCGCTCGCCGGCTGCGCCACGGCGCCGAAGCCGCCCCAGATCAGCTACGACGCCGATGTTCCACCATTGCCGGCCCTACCGGCAGCCGTCACGGACGAGCGGCCCCGCCCGCTGCACATTCCTCCGGCATGGACGCCGGCGCGGGGTGGAACCGCAGCAACCACGGCCGCAGGGCGTGTACAGAACGCCAATGCTGCCGCGCGGGTCGAGCCGCGCCGTGAAGGCTACTACAATTCAATCCAGATCTATCCCTGGAGCGAAGGGGCGCTCTATCAGGTCTATGCGGCGCCTGGGCAGATCACCAATATCGCGCTCGAGCCCGGCGAAAGCCTGACCGGTGCCGGCCCGATAGCGGCCGGGGACACCGCACGCTGGATCATCGGCGATACCGAGAGCGGTAGCGGCGTGACCCGGCGAGTCCATGTTCTGGTCAAGCCCACTCGGCCGGACCTCTCCACCAACCTCGTCATCACCACCGACCGGCGCATCTACATGATCGAGCTGCGCTCGGGCGAGCGGCCCTATATGCCGGCTGTCGCCTGGGCCTATCCCCAGCCGCCGGCGTCGCAGCGGCAGACCGTTCCTGCAACGCCGGTCATCCCGGCGATCGCCGCACGCAACTACCGCTATGGTCTGACCGGCGACACGCCGCCTTGGCGGCCAGTCTCGGTCTACGATGATGGCCGGCACGTCTATGTCGAGTTCCCCCGCGGCATCGTGCAGGGCGAGATGCCGCCGCTCTTCGCCATCGGCGCCGACGGCGAGGCTCAGATCGTCAACAGCCGCATCCACCAGAACATCCTGATCGTCGACCGGCTCTTCGGCGCCGCCGAGCTCCGGCTCGGCAGCGGAGAGCGCCAGCAGACCGTCAGGATCATCCGGACCGATGGGAGGCCCTCGTCATGAGCGAGAACGAAGCCAAGGCAGAAGGCGATCTCCCGCTGACGGGATCTCCGTCACCATCGGCGGCATCGATGCGGCTCCGCTCAGACCCGCCCCGCGTCACACGGGTTTCGCGAAAAGTGCTGGCGGGCCTGGGCCTGATCGCCTCCGTCGGCCTCGGCGGCGCGCTGATCTATGCGCTCCAGACGCGCGACGCCGGCAGGACCAGCGAAGAGCTCTATTCGACGGAAAATCGGCCGACAGCGGACGGCCTCGCCGGGCTGCCGCGCGACTATACCGGTCCTGTGCTCGGTCCGCCCCTGCCAGGCGATCTCGGACGCCCGATCCTCGATGCGCAGAACCGCGGCCAACCCGTCGTGCCGCCACCTGTCGCGACGCCCGCGATAGACCCAGAGGAACAACGCAGGCTGGCCGAGGAGGAAGCGGCGCGGACCTCACGCGTGTTCTTCCAGACCGAGACGAGAACGGCGGCCGCGCCGGGAATCAGCGGCGGCGCAACCGCGCTTCCTGGCCTGGCTGGTCTTGGCATGCCGGGGCAATCCGCCCCGACCGCACAGGATCGCCAAGTGGCCTTCCTCAGCGCCGGCGTCGATCGCCGAACCGTCGCGCCCGACCGCGTGGTGCCGCCCGCGTCACCTTACGTCCTGCAGGCCGGCGCCGTTATCCCTGCCGCGCTGATCACCGGCATCAGGTCCGATCTGCCGGGGCAGATCACGGCTCAGGTCACGGAGAGCATTTATGACAGCCCGACCGGGCGCCTCCTGCTCGTCCCGCAAGGCACCCGCATCATCGGCGAGTACAGCAACGATGTCGGCTTCGGTCAGCGCCGCATCCTGCTCGTCTGGAACCGGCTGATCTTCCCCAACGGCCGCTCGATCGTGCTGGAGCGCCAGCCCGGCGCGGACACTCAGGGTTATGCCGGTCTTGAAGACGGCGTCGACTATCACTGGTGGGATCTGGCCAAGGCGGCGGGTCTCTCGACCCTGCTGAGCATCGGCGCCGAACTCGCCACGAACGATGAGGACCGCCTGATCCAGGCGATCCGCGACGGCGGCCAGGACACCATCAACGATGCGGGACAGCAAATCGTCCGCCGCCAGCTCAACGTCGCGCCAACCCTCACGATCCGGCCCGGTTTTCCCGTGCGCGTAATCGTGACGCGCGATCTCGTCATCGAGCCATTTGGAGGGTGATCATGACGAAGCTAAAACTCGGCCGAATTCCCGATGAGAAGCCGGTGAAGGTGACGATCGAACTACCAGCGGCGCTTCATAGTGATCTCGTAGCCTATGCAGAGGTCCTGGCTCGCGAGACCAGGCAGGACATCAGCGACCCGCTAAAGCTGATCGCGCCAATGCTGGCGCGGTTCATGAATACTGATCGCGGATTTGCCAAGGCGCGGCGGTCGCAGAGTAAGCCGCAGTCGAATTCACTCGAGGTTTAGGCGAGTTATCAGCCCGCCAGACCTAATCCGCTCCGTACAACGGCGCCGCGCCCGCAACTGGTGCTCGCGAGCAGTTGAGCCGTCTGGAGAAAGCGCACGAAGGCTGGATTGTCATTAGCCGATGACCAGACCACGCTGAACGGCACGATATCCGCCCGCGCGGTCAGCGGCCGTAGCACCAGCCCCGGAACCTTGACCGCCGTCCATGCCGCCGAGACCAGGGTAATGCCTTGGCCGAGACTGACGAGGTTCATGAGCGTGTCCTGCAATGCCGCCTTCTCCTCGACATTGGGATAGGTGCTGTAGTCGGCGGATCGACGAACGATGTAATCATGCACCTCGGGACCGGGTTCGCCCCGGCTCACGATGAAGTGCTCGGTCCTGAGATCCGACCAGTCAAGCTTGGGCCTAGCAGCTAGCGGATGGCATTCGGACAGCGCGACATGGACGCGCTCGCGCCATAGCTCTCGTGTTTCGAACCCCTGGACAGGGTCCGAGCCCGTGATGATGGCCGCGTCTAATCTGCCCGCTCTAACTGACGCGAGATGCTCTTGCCGACCTCCATCACGAACGTCAATGGTAACCTGCGGATGCCTCTCCGCGTAGCTTTGAATGAGCTGTCGTAGAAGCCCGCCTGCCAGCGACGTCAGTATCCCGATGCGGACCACGCCTGAGCCTCCCCGCTGCGCTGCGCGCGCCGAGCGCCGAGCGGATTCAAGCTGCTCGAGGGCTGGCAAGGCTTCCGCCAGAAACCGCTGGCCTGCCGGAGTCAACCGCACACCGCTTCGAGCTCGCTCGAACAATGATATGCCTAGATTGTCCTCAAGCTGCTTCAGCGCGCGGCTGACATTCGACTGATCGACCTGGTACATCTCCGCCGTGCGTCTGAAGCTACCTACTTGAGCTGCTAGTTGGAGATAACGAAGTTGCCGAAGGGCGTGCATCATCACCTAGCCTCCCTAGATCGGCGAGGCGAGTGCTGGCGAAGAGAACACTTCGAACCTACCACTTCAAACATGTTCGCGAGCCAGATCCCGAACATCAAAGGTCGACCAATTGGAGCGGGCGCTCTACCCCACAGGGCGCTGCCAGCAGATTAGCTCGCCGTCCTCGGGATCAATGCGCTCTCCGATCACGACGAAGCCATTACGGATAAGAACGGATTGAGATGCCTGGTTAGCGCGCCCCGTCTCTGCGGTAACGATCGCGATCTCAGGCCGGCTGTGCGCCCAGCTTACTACGTGACCAATTGCTCTTGTTGCGATGCCTCTGCGGTGACGCGACGGTGCAATCCCATAGCCGATATCTATCGTTCCCGCCTGCGGTGGCCGGGTAATCGAGCACAATCCGACGACCTCCCCCGCCTCAACAATGAGCCATGAAGCTGGCGAGAAAATCGGGCGAACCGACGTCGCCACGTCAGCGAGCATCTGAAGAACCCCCAGGCTCGCAATCGGCGTGTCAGGCAGTGTGAGATTCCGGGGCGCGTTATGATTCAGAAGTGCGGAGTAATCAGCCTCGCTAGCTTCCAAAATGATGGTTTCCTTAAGAGACGCGGTTTCATCCCGTCGGAAGAGACGCTCTGGTCGGTCCATGGTCATGCTAGATAGCCTTAGCAGTCGCGACGCTTGCGCTAGCCGCTAGCGCTCTGCCGCCTCGCAAATCGCGGAGCCAAAGTTGTCCGCACGCGGCATCGATATCCATTCCTTGCGTATCTCGCACCACGACGGGCACGCCTGCACGTTCCAGTCTCGACTTGAATAGCTGGAGGGTGCGGTCGCTTGTGCGGCCAAAGTCGATCGAATCGACTGGGTTCCACCGCATCAGATTCAGTCGAGCGGGCGTGTCGGCAAACATCGCCACAAGCCTCTGCGCATCTTCAACACTATCGTTTACCCCTGGCAGCAAGAGATAGACGAAGGTCACCGTGCGATTATGTCGTCTCGCCCACGATAGAGCGGCTTGCACCACCTGAGAAAGCTCGTGCTTCTTCGCGCCAGGAATAAGCTTGGCGCGGACCTCCTGTGTCGTGGCGTGCAAAGAAATGGTGAGGTTTATGCCAAGATGTTCTTCCCGAAGATCACGAAGCGCTTTCGGGATGCCGATGCTGGAGATTGTGATCCCAGTGGTTGGAAAATCCATGCCCCGCCGGTCGCGCAATATTCGGATCGCCCTGAGTACGTTGCCGTAGTTGTTCAAGGGTTCACCTATTCCCATGAACACTATACGGTTCACCTTCGGGCCTAACTGGACGACCTGTTCCACAATCTCCGCGGCAGCCAGATTGCGCTTTAGTCCGGCTTGTCCTGAAGCACAGAAGCGGCAAGCAAAAGCGCATCCCACTTGAGAGGAGACGCAGGCTGTATATCCGTCCCGACGACGAATGAGGACACTTTCGACCGCGTACCCGTCTGGCAAACCGAACAAGAATTTCTCCGACATGCTGCCCCGGTCCCGGTTGAGGATCGTGAGGGATCGAAGGGCGAGACTATTGGCCTGCGCCCATCTCTGTAGCTTGCGAGGAAGATCGCGATGGGGAGCGAAGAGATCGCGATAGGCAACCGCGTCACCCTTGGTGGAAGGGAGTGCGTCAAACTCCGAGGCGGTCAAGCCAAGCGCTAGCTTCGCAGCGCCGCTGCGATCGGGCTTAGCCGCCTCCCCTGGAAGGCAAAGTTGTTCAGTAATGGAGGACATACGCTTGCTCTAAAGGAACACCAATCACTTGCTGCCTTGTATATAAACGACGCGACGGTTATATACAAGGCACACGGATTGCCACCGCGGTTCGCTTTGTGAGACCTGGCAGGTGTGACCAGACCGGCCTGGAATAGGCGCTCGCCCCGGCAGAGTGTTCGCGTGCACAGGCAGGAGGAACAATGACAAGCAGCGGTGCGATTGACCTGCTTTTCGGAGGGATGGAGAAGCTAGGTCCGGGCAGTGATGCGGAAACGCTACGCGTGCTGCAGCATCTCCCCGATAATCGGTTTGACCTCGTGGTAGACGCAGGATGCGGAGCGGGGCGGCAAACGATCGTTTTGGCGAGGGAGCTCCGCACTCCAATTCATGCCATCGATTCACATCAGCCGTTTCTTGATGAGCTGGACCGGCTTGCTCAACAAGCGGGTGTCAGGTCGCTCATCCACGCGCACCGCATGGACATTGGCGCTATTCCCGAGCGGTTTTCCGAGATCGATCTTCTATGGTCGGAGGGGGCTGCTTATAATATCGGCTTTGCGAATGCCCTTAAGAACTGGGCCTCAGCGCTTCGGATTGGCGGCATCGCCGTGGTTAGTGAGCTCGCGTGGTTGCAGGACAACCCCTCCCGCGCCGCCTCCGAGTTCTTCCGGTCCTGCTATCCTGATATGCGGGCCGCGCCTGAAAATGTGACTACGGCCCGGGAATTGGGTTATACCGTACTCGACACTCATACACTCCCCCAAGAGGCTTGGATCGATCGATACTACGATGTCCTTGAACCTCGCGCGCGGGCACTCCAGGACCATGAAGATGATGCTGTCCGTCATCTTGCACAGCAAGTTTCGCGCGAGATTGAGGTCTTTAGGACGTCGCAGGGAAGCTATGGCTACGTGTTTTACGTTCTTCAAAGAAACCTGAGCTTCGAAAGCTCGGTATCCAGTTGCGGCTAGCCCGCATCAAGGGAGCCCGAACGGCAGTTGCTTGTTGCTTGGAGTGGAAATCACGAACCGATCGAGATGTTCTTGCGTGACAGTAGAGCCAGAGGCGCCGACGCAGTTTACGTAGGCTTCGCCGCTAATCCGCGAAGGGATGGCCGGGATAGAGAGTTGTCAGAATTTGGCGCGTCCTAACGGCCATGAACGCGGCTAATTCCCCCTCTCTGGCTACCATCCACTGCATAAAGGCGCCCTGAATAACAGCTTGAATCAAGGCGGAGGTCGGCCTCGGATCGTGCGGTTCCGCAGGCAGCCGAAATTCGATCGCCGCCCGCACCAACTCGTTGCGCTCACCGGCTAAGGCTCTCAGCTGCGGGTTTGTGCAATCTCCCCAAAGGAGCAGCAGGTGAACCTCCGATCCGCGGCCGGGACCCATCCCTGCAATTAGGTCCTTGAGCATCTCCCACAGCGGCGCCAAGCCACGTTCCGTCGGTGCCGTCGCGAAGTAGTCACGGACCTCCTGTGTCATCTGCTCCATCACGCGATGGTGGAGATTAGCCTTATCTTTGAAGCGCTGGATCAAGGCGGCACGGGAAATGCCCACCGCATTGGCAACATCTGACAATGTGAACTCTGCAGGCCCTTTATTCAGAAGCACTGTCTGGGCAGCTTGCAATATTTGATCGTCGCTGTGGAGTTTGGGCCTCGGCACGCTGAAATCCATCCTGAAACAGCCGAGAAATAGAACGGCTCTGGGTCAATGTTTGGCCACAGGTGGCCCTTGCACCTGTATAACCGATAAGGCGGTTATATACATCCTTTCACGGTCGCCACGGCGAGCGGCGGAAGACGGACGACGGTCGAGCACTCACGGGAGTGCCTGGCAACTGCCCAACGAGCGGGTAAAAGCTGCCGCGTCTTCCAGCATTCTCCTCCGGAGCGCGTCATCACCATACGCTTGCGGCTTCAATCTAACCCAGCCAGGCATTCGCTTGCCGCGAGAGATCATAGGAATGATTCCTGGTAATAGAAGCGCGCGCCGTGAGTTCTCGTCGCCAACCCTCGCCAGCATCCCGTCATCGCGCGCGGCGCAAAACATTTTGCCATCCAGCAGCCACGCCCAGCCGCCAAACAGCGACTTTTCTGAAAGGCCCGACACTTTTGTCAGGTCCTCTCTGATCAATTGCTCGAGACCGGGATCTCTCGCCATCGCAAACGCTCTGGTCCTTCTTGGTTGGAATTCCTTGCTCCAAGGAAGCTTGGGGCGTTTGGAAGCGGCGTTTCTCTGCTAGTCTTCATCAGCAGATCGTCGGGAGCGCCCCCTAGTCCGTCTGGAAGCTACTTGTTGTGCGGGGGCACCACTAGATAACAGGATCGAAGTGGTTTTCGATCCGAGGTTTACAAACCACCGCCTTGACTGCCTCGACTGCGCGACGCACGTCGCTTTCGTTCGTGCGCCAGTTGCACACGCTGATACGCATTGCCCGTCTACCACGCCACGTTGTTCCCCCAAAGAACGCCTCACCTGTGGCGACGACGCGGGCGATAACCGCGTCGGTGTGGCGGTCGTGATCCAACTCGCTCGCTCCGGCACGGAGGTCGGGAAACCGCACTAGCCCCTGATTGAGTGTAGGCCATGACAGAACTTCAACTCCAGGAACTACGCTCATGCCGTCCACCAGTGCTTTGGCGTGCCGGCACGTGCGATCTATAAGCTCTGCAACGCCGGAGCGGCCGAGTTCACGAAGCGCCGCATAGAGCGCGAAGCCGCGAGCGCGGCGCGACCAATCCGGATTCCAGTCGATCTGGTCACGAGCGTCCTCATCGTGGGTGAGGTAACTCGCGCGGTGGGAAACGGCCCCTCGGTGCCCTTCCGGATCCGCCACAAAAGCGATCCCGCAATCGTAAGGCAAGTTTAGCCACTTGTGACCGTCGGTCGCCCAGGAGTCGGCGAGATGAACATCTTTTACTAAGTGCCTTTTGACTGGTGAGGCGGCCGACCAAAGTCCGAAGGCGCCATCGACGTGCACCCACGATCCGATTTTCTTGGCAAGCGGGATGAGTTCGCCAAAATCATCGAAGGCGCCCGTGTTAATGTCACCTGCCTGCAGCACGACGACCTGTGGTTCGCCCTTACGGCTCTCCAGGTGACTTACGAGCGCGTCAGTCGACAGGCGGTCGTGCTCGTCTGTCGCCAGCACCACAAGGGAACGGCTACCCAATCCCAACAGTCGTATAGCTCGATCGATCGACCCATGCGCCGCTTCGCCGGTGAGCACTGTGATCTGAGGCGCTCCGACCAAGCCCCGTTCTTCAACGTCCCAGCCTTGTTCTTTCAGGAGCGCGTGTCGCGCGGCGGCGAGACAGGTGAAATGAGCCATCTGGCAACCAGTGGTGAGGGCAAAACTCGCTTTTGTGGGTAGGCCGAGTAGCTCTCTGGTCCACGCGCCCGCAACCTCCTCCACCACCGCTGCCGCAGGTCCGCAGGCATACAACGCGGCGTTCTGATCGTAGGCGGAGGCGAGCCAATCGGCAGCCAGAGCAGAGGGTAGCGCGCCACCGATCACCCACCCAAAGAAACGACCTCCGGCAGAACCTAAGATTCCCCCGGAAACATCAGAAACGAGTTCGTCGATTACCTGCTCAGGATCGATCCCTTTTTCTTCGAAGGGCCTCCCGAGCCGCTGGCGCAACGTCATGAGGTCGGCAGTCGCGCAAACCGGGGCTGTATCGAGACCATTCAGGTGTGCGTTAGCGTGCGCGAAAGCGCGGGAAAGGGCTGCAGTGGTACGGTCTATCATCTGGCGTCCTGCTTCTTCGCTGTTCAAGCTGCGCCCTAGCCCCGAATGCCGCCACCCGTTTCCTGACGGGCGGAAAGGGCCGACACTTCTTAACGCCCCCTTTTATAACCGACACGACGGTTTGAAACAAGCTCGTAGATGATATAGAGTATGGTGATGAATCCTATGCCGCGTGTTCTGGAGTAGAACGTGACACTTCGGTCCATTGAACAATATTCCCGGTCCGACTCATGAAGCTGAGCCGGCGCTCCTTCATCGCTTCCGTGGCCGCAGCCGGTCTCCCCACGAAAGTCAGCGCGGCCCTCCCGAGGCCGGTCGCTTTCGTCAACGTGAATGTGGTGCCGATGGACGGGCCACATGTTCTGCGCGGGCAAACCGTGCTGATCCGCGACGGAGTTGTGGCTGCCTTAGGTCGCGGCATCGTACCGCCTGCCGAGGCGCAGTCGATCGACGGACACGGGAGGCTGTGGGTGTCGCCTGGTCTCGCCGACATGCACAACCACTGCGATACCCGCCACGACATGGCGGTCATGCTCGCAAAGGGAATCACCACGACCCTGAACATGGGCGAGGCGCGCAACAGCTACGTCGGGAGATTGCGCCTCGCGATCGAGCGGGGTGACACTCCCGGCCCTCGGGCGTTTGCCGCCCTCGCGGTCGACGGCACATCGGAATACGGCCACCTCATCCTGAAGACCGCTGAGGATGTACGCGCGGCGCTGCGCCTAGCGAGCACCAATCGCTACGACTTCCTCAAGGTTTACAACAATCTCGCGCCCGAAGTCTTTCACACGCTCGCGCGCGAGGCCCCCATAGCCGGCCTTCCCCTCGTTGGCCACGGGGTCGCCAAGGTCGGCCTGGCCCGCCAACTTGCCGCTGGCCAACGCATGGTCGCTCACGCTGAAGAGTTCTTCTACACCTACTTCCCACAGCCGCCGGAGAACGATCCGCTCGCGGCGCCCGAACCCAGTGCAATAGATGGCGCGGTCGAGCTCATTGTACGCCACGGCGCGTTCGTCGTTGCCGATCTGCTCACCTACGCGCGGATCGCTGAGCAATGGGGTCAGCCGGAGGCGGTCCAAAGATTTTTGGAAAGCCCCTCGGCGGGCTATGTCGCTCCCAGCGTACGGGCCGCCTGGCCACTCGCTAACTATGCCAAGCGTCATGGTAGCCTTTCTCGCCGCCTCGAGTTCCTGCACGCTTTCGTGCGGGCAATGAGCGCCGCCGGTGTTCCGCTCCTCTCCGGTACCGATGCCCCAGATATTCCCGGTCTGGCTCCCGGCTTCGCGCTTCACGATCATCTCCGCTATCTCACGCGCGCCGGCCTCACCCCCTTCGATGCCCTCGCCACCGCCACACGTAATGCCGGCGGCTTCATCGCGGCCACCAAGCCGGGCGGCGTACCTTTCGGAACGATCTCGACGGGCGCTCGGGCTGACTTGCTCCTGACCGCGTCCAATCCTCTCGAAGACCTTCGAACGCTGGAAACGCCACTAGGCGTGCTCGCGGGAGGCCGCTGGTACGATGCCGCGTCGCTCGCCCAACTCCTCGCCTCGGTGAAGGGCATTTATGGTCAGGCCTCCGCGCCGGCCCGTCCTCTTGACTCGGCTCGTGCAGCCGGCCGCTCGCACCTAATTGGGACGGTGAATGCACGTGACGTCCACATCGACCCTTGCCTGGGCGATCCGTCAGCAACGCGAGCACTGATTTCGATGCGATCGCCCGCAAGAGGATGAACGATGCACTCGTTTCTTGATGCGAAAACCATGGCGAAGACCCTTCGCCAGACGCTGGCGGAGAAGAATGTCGAAGTATCTCACGGCGAATGCCTGGAGATCGTGGCGCGCCAATTCGGATACGCCAACTGGAATGTGCTCGCCGCCAAGATTGGCAACGCCACGAGCGGCGAAAGCCTGCTACTGCCGGCTGACTGGATCGGACTGGACCAAAGCCAGGGCCGTCATTATCGGATCGGCCTCGATCCTGACGAACCTGGCGTCGCGCTGATCGAGTGCCGCCTGGATCCTGCGAAGGCAGCAGCGCCGGGCGAGGAAGACTTCGCGACGCTCATGCAGAGCATTCGCGCCGAGCCGTACAAGGACGCTCGGATTGCAGTGCGTGCGGACCTGCGGACCGTCGACGCCACGGCCGCTTCGATCTGGATTCGCGTCGATGACGCTTCCGGCGGTGTTCTCATGTTCGACAACATGCTCGATCACGGTGAACGCGGAGCGTTGCACGGCACCACGGATTGGTGCGAACGCCGAATCGTTTCCGACGTTCCGGCATTTGCGGCCTCCATCCATTTCGGCGTCCTGCTGCACGGCTTCGGGAGCGTTCGCGCAAGAGGTTTCGCGTTCGAGGTCGCCGCCGAGGACACGCAACCGACGGCCGAGCCGGGGCACCTCGATCGTCCGTCTAACCTGAATTTCACCGCATCCCGGTGAGCCACACGAGCTCGGGGTCCGCTCTGCCGGACCTCGAGCCAACTTTGCCACGAACCAAAGAAGTAGCCGATGAGACGTGTATTGATCACAGGCATGTCGGCGACAGGAAAGTCGACCGTCATCACGGAACTCCACGCCAGAGGCTTCGACGCCGTCGACCTCGATACACCGGAGTGGTCGCACTGGATCGATTGCGATCCATCGGACACCTTGACGCCGACCAAAGGCAAAGACTGGGTCTGGCGCGAGCACCGGGTGCGCGAGCTTCTGTCGGCGCCTCGCGAGCAACCGCTTTTCGTGAGCGGCTGCGCCGAGAACATGGAGCGCTTGTTCCCCTGGATCGACAGGATCGTCCTCCTCTCCGCCCCGCTTCCAACGATCCTTGACCGGCTCGCTCAGCGTGGACCGGGTGCTTACGGCCGGGACAAGGAGGAGCGAGAAAACGTGGTGGCTCTAATTTCGACGGTCGAACCCTTGCTCAGGGAAGTCGCGGACGTCGAGATCGCGACCACCGGACCCCTGTCAGAGACGGTAGAGGAAATCGCCGCACTCGTACGGGATTAAAGACCGTACGTCGCCCTGTGTTCATGAGTAAGGAGTTGAGAAACATGCGCCTGCGGATCGCTATTCGTTACATCCTGGGTTTGGCTATCGTCCTCTCCCCCGCCGTGGCAACGGCGCAGGAGACGACGCGATTGCTCGTGCCGGCGGAGGGCACAATGCTGGATCTTGCCGTCGAGGGTAAGGCTACACGCCGGCCGGACCTGGTCGTAATCAACACGGGCGTCGTCACCCAAGCCGCGACCGCTGCGGAAGCAATCGCGCAGAATGCGGAGCGCGCGAAGCGACTGGTGGCAGCGCTCAAGTCGAGCGGCCTCGAGGACCGCGATATCCAGTCCGCGAGCATATCGCTCAGTCCACAATATCGCCACGCAGAGAATTCGCCTCCGACCATCATCGGCTACCAGGCATCGAACATGTTGACGGTGAAATTCCGGGATATCGAACGGGCCGGCCTGATTCTCGATTCACTGGTACGTGCGGGGGCCAACCAGATCGACGGCCCCAACTTCATGCTTGCGCAGCCGGACGCCGCACTCGACGAGGCGCGCACCGACGCATTGGCCAAGGCACGCGTTCGCGCCGAGCTTTATGCCCGCGCCCTTGGAATGCGGGTCGAGCGCATCCTCTCCATCAGCGAAGCCGGCCCTGTGCCCGGCCCTATCCCCCTCGTCGCCGGGCGCGCGAACTATATGGCTGATATGGAGGCGGCCCGAACTGGCGTAATACCGGGTGAGCAGGATTTGCTGACGACCGTGACCGTTCGCTTCCTCCTGAAATAGCCCGTTCTTCATTCCTGCCGAGTTGAGGAGAAAGCATTGGAAATACGGTCGGAGCTGCCAGGTGATGTCGACGGTATTCGGGCCGTTACCACCGCCGCCTTCCAATCGGCGGAGCATAGTAGCGGAACCGAGAGCGCCATCATCGACGCTCTGCGCGACGCCGGGGCGTTGAGCATATCCCTCGTCGCGCTTGTGGATGACGAGCTCGTGGGTCATGTCGCCGTCTCGCCAATCACGGTGAATGGGGAAGACCATGGATGGGCCGGGCTTGGGCCCGTGTCGGTACTCCCCGATCGGCAGAAGCAGGGGATTGGCGATGCGCTCATCCGAAAGGGACTGGAGACGCTGAAGGCCGACGGCGCAAGGGGCTGTGTCGTCCTCGGTGATCCTGCCTACTATCGCCGCTTCGGATTCGAACATGACGCCCACCTGCGGCTCGACGGCGTTCCGCCGGAGTTCTTCATGCAGCTCACCTTCGAAGGCGAGACGCCGGCCGGAACGGTTGCATACCATCTCGCATTCGACACGCGTTAGCGTGCGATTCACGGAGCCCACCGCATCGCGATGAGGCAATCGCGCTATCGATTTTCCACGCAGGTTGAGCCTTCTCGCCAATCACTCGTTCAGAGGTTGCCTCTCATCTAAGACACTTACTGTCGGCAGTATGGATGCTCCTTTCCCAAGCCGTCTCCGTGTACTGAGCACAGACAACGCAGTATTGAGCTCCCGTGGAGATGCGTGAAGTGCCGCAAGCATCGCTCGGCGTCGACGTTCCTCTCGCCGATACGATCTCGTGGGATGAGTGAATAGCTGGGTGGCCGGCGCAGTGGCGATCATAACCGACCTCCTGTTTCTGAAGGCTAGCGCAGCCACATGGCGGACTCACACGAGGATCAATCAGCCAGGGTCTAATGCATCTCCATTACCAGCTCAAGAAGCGCGTGAGCTATGCGTTACACCTTCAGCGAAGCTGAACAGTCTGCTTTTCGCCGAAGCGCGCTGGCTTGCTTAGAAGGTGGTGCGGGTGGCCGGGGTCGAACCGGCACTCCTTTCGGAACTGGATTTTGAATCCAGCGCGTCTACCAATTCCACCACACCCGCACATTTGCCGCCGATTCTAGCCGTCGCTCTCTGCACCTATACTGCACCTAGCGCGATTTTTGGCTTCTGGCGGCGTAGACTCCTATCTCTCTAACCCACTCAACCTACTACACTTTCGGCCCGTCGCAAAACTTGTGGATATGGTAGACAAACCTCTTTTTGAGTCGGTCGCGTCTACCAATTCCGCCACAGGGGCCCGCGCCGCGAGGGCGGACAGGCGCGGACTATACGGGGAAGCGCGGCCGCGTCAACTCTCCGCAGGCTGCGCCGTTGCGCCGCCTTCAAGCTGCCGCTAGATAGCCGCTCAGGCGACGCTTCGCAGCGACGCCTCGCTACCACGCGCAAAGGCGGTTCCATGACGCTTACGGCCCCGACGGGCAGGCTCCAGACACTGACGGCCGGCTTCCTCGCCGTCGCCATGGCCGCGGTGGTCGGCACCGCGCTCGGCTTCCAGCATATCGGCGGGTTCATCCCCTGCAAGCTCTGCCTCGAGCAGCGCGTGCCCTACTATGTCGGCGTGCCGGTGATGCTGCTGGCGCTCGCCAGCTCGGCGCTCAAAGCGCCGGCGGTCGTCACGCGCGTCCTGCTGCTGGCCGGCGGCCTGCTCATGCTCTGGGGGCTTTATCTCGGCGTCTACCATTCCGGGGTGGAGTGGGGTTTCTGGCAGGGGCCGACCGACTGCGGCGTGGTGGCGGCGCCGACCGGCTCGGGCAGCCTGCTCGACCAGCTGAACGAGGTGGTCCCGCCCTCCTGCGACAAGGCGGCAGGACGCTTCCTCGGCCTTTCCTTTGCCGGCTGGAACGTGGTGGCGAGCGCTATCCTGGCGGCGGTGGCTTTGCGGGCGGCGCTGAAGCGTTGACGGTCGCGCAAGGCGAGAGCCGGATGATGGGAACCCGGCCGTTCTACGGCTCCAGCTCGACGTCCCAGTAGAGATAGTCCATCCAGCTTTCATGCAAATAATTGGGCGGGAAAAGCCGCCCATTATTGTGCAGATCATGGACCGTCGGCCGGTAGGGTTTCTGCTGCGGCCACATCTTCGCCTGCTCGGGCATGAGGCCGCCCTTCCTCAGATTGCAGGGCGAGCAGGCGGCGACGACATTCTCCCACGAGGTGACGCCGCCGTGCCGGCGCGGGGTGACGTGGTCGAAGGTGAGCTCCTCCCGCGCCCCGCAATACTGGCACTGGAAGCGGTCGCGCAGGAAGACGTTGAACCGCGTGAAGGCGGGAAAGCGCGACGGCTTCACATAGGTCTTCAGGCTGACGACGCTGGGCAGCCGCATGGTGAAGGAGGGCGAGGAGACCGCGTGCTCATATTCCGCGACGATATTGACCCGATCGAGGAAGACGGCCTTGATGGCATCCTGCCACGACCACAGCGACAGGGGATAGTAGTTGAGCGGACGGTAGTCCGCGTTGAGCACCAGCGCGGGCATGCCGTCCGGCGAGAAGGCGATCGTCACGTCCTCTAAGCTCCTGTTGGGCAGATCGATCGGCGCGGATAGTCTAATCTGGCGATGACAGGAATGTGAAGCCGGTATTCTGGGTTCCAATGGAGCGATACGCAGAATTTTCTTGGGTTTTCAGCGGCTCACGCGGCCGGCGCCGCCTCCGCACCGCGGATTTCCCGGTAATAGGACCAGAAAAGCCGCGCTGCGACGGAACGCCACGGGCTCCATGATTCGGCCAGGAGCGCGAGCTGTTTCGCCTCGGGACGGGGCTGGAGGCCGAACGCGCGGGCGACCGCCGTCTGCAGCGCAACATCCCCGGCGGGGAAGATGTCGGCATGGCCGGCGGCGACCAGGAGATAGACTTCGGCCGTCCAGGGGCCGATGCCGGGCACTGCCGTCAGCGACGCGATCGCCTCCCCCGCAGGAAGCGCGCCGAGCAGGGCGAGGTCGAGCTCGCCCGCCTGGAGCATGGCGGAAAGCGCCGTCAGCGTCTTCTGCTTGGCGCGGGAGAGGCCGGCCTCCACCATGATGCGCTCCCCGCCGGCGAGAAAGCCGGCGGGCGTGAGCGGATCCACGAGCCGGCAGAGCCGCCCGAAAATGGCGTCGGCGCTTGCCCGCGAGACCTGCTGCGAGACAATGACCGAGGCAAGGCTGTGGAAGCCTGCCGGACTGCGCCGCAGCGGCACCTGGCCGGCGGCCGCGCGCACGGGGGCCAGCCTGCGGTCGATCAGAACCAGCGCGTCCAGCCCGCGCGCGATGTCGACCTCCGTTTCGATCCGCTGCATGGGCGGTGATCCTTGCGCTTTCCTTTCCCCGAGCCTAGCAATGCGGCCATGGCCGCCACAATCCGTTTCCTGCGAGGCTCATGACAGTTCCTGTCTTCCGCTTCGCGCCGAGCTCAAACGGGGCGCTGCATCTCGGCCACGCCTACTCGGCTCTGCTGAACCATTCGATGGCCCGCGCCGCCGGCGGGCGCTTTCTCCTGCGCATCGAGGATATCGACATCATCCGCTGCACGCCGGAGCGGGAAGCGCAGATCTTCCGCGATCTTGAGTGGCTTGGCCTTGAATGGGAAGAGCCGGTGCGCCGCCAGTCCGACCATTTCGACGATTACGCCCAGGCGCTCGAGCGGCTGGTCGACGCGGACATCGTCTATCCCTCTTTCATGAGCCGCGGCGAGATGCGCGCCTATATCGCCGATGCCGAGGCGCAGGGGACGCCCTGGCCGCGCGATCCCGACGGCGCGCCGCTCTTTCCGCCCGTCGACAAGGAGCGCCCGAACAGCGAGCGCCGGCGGCGCATGGAGAAGGGCGAGCCTTTTGCCTGGCGGCTCGACATGGAGGCGGCGCTCGCCCACGTGGCGGCGCCCTTCTTCTGGGAGGAAACCGGCGGCGGGCCCAAGGGCGAGACGGGCCGCATCGCCGCCCGGCCCGATGCCTGGGGGGACGTGGTGCTCGCGCGCAAGGAAGTGCCGACGAGCTATCATCTGGCCGTGGTGGTGGACGATGCGCTGCAGGGCATCACCCATGTGGTGCGCGGCCGCGACCTGTTCCATGCGACCGCCGTGCACCGCCTGCTGCAGGAGCTGCTGGGGCTGCCGGTACCGCGCTATCATCATCACGCGCTGATCCTGGGCGAGGACGGCAGGAAACTGTCGAAGAGCCGCGGCGACACGGGGATCGACGCGCTGCGCGCGGCCGGCGCCACGCCCGGGGATATTGCCAGGATGGTGGGACTGGACCTGTCCCGCTGAAGCGCAGCTTGCAAAACTTTCGCTTTTCTTGCACGGGCGGGCGATGCACATGCTCGCGCCCGAAACTGAACGCAATTCCCGGATCGCCATGCCCGACCTTGCCAAGGCCGCCCCGGCGCTTTTCGTCGTCCTGTGGTCGACAGGCTTCATCGGCGCGCGCTACGCCATGCCCTGGGCCGAACCTTTCACCTTCCTGTGGGTGCGCTTCGCGTTGAGCGTCGGCCTCCTGCTCCTTCTCATACCGGTCGTGGGAGCGCGCAGCCTGCCCCCGCGCATCGCCTTCCACTCGGGCGTGGCGGGCGTGCTGATGCACGGCATCTATCTGGGCGGCGTGTTCTGGGCCATCCGCAACGGCCTGCCGGCCGGGCTCGCCGGGCTGATCATCGGCCTGCAGCCGCTGCTGACCGCCCTGATGGCCGGCGCCTTTGCCGGCGAAAGGGTGGATTCGCGCGTGTGGACCGGGCTTTTCGTAGGGCTCGCCGGCGTCGCCATCGTGCTTTCGCCCAAGCTTGGCGCCGTCACGGGCGGCGTGACGCTTGCCACCATCGGCGCCGGCCTTGCGGCGGTGATCGCCATGAGCGCCGGCACTGTCTGGCAGAAGCGCTTCGTGGGAAATGCCGATCTCATCAGCGGCACGCTCTACCAGTATCTCGGCGGCTGGCTCGTCGCCTTTCCCGTCTCGCTCCTCTTCGAGCGGCAGCAATTTGTGCTCACCGGCGAACTCGTCTTCGCCATGATATGGCTGGTGCTCGTGCTCTCGCTGGGCGCCGTGTTCCTGCTGATACTGCTCATCCGGAAGGGCGCCGTCGCGCGCGTGGCCTCCCTCTTCTATCTCGTGCCCGCGGTGACGGCGGTGATGGCCTGGGCGCTCTTCGGGGAGACGCTCACGCTGGTGCAGATCGGCGGCATGGCGGTAACCACGCTCGGCGTCGCGCTCGCGACCGTCAGCCGGCCACGGCCCGCCGTGCCTCCCGGTAGCGGATGATGGCGGCGTTGAGCTCGCCGCCGAGGATGAAGATCACCGAGATAATGTAGAGGAAGACGACCGCGATCATGATCGAGGCAAGGCCCGCATAAGTGGTCGTATAGCTGCTGAAGCGTCCGAGATAGGCGGCAAAGAGGCTCGATCCGGCGATCCAGCCAAGCAGGGTGAAGGCGATGCCGGGCAGCACGTCGACAAGCGTGCGCCGCCCCGCCGGCAGCGAGATATGTACGACTACGAGCGCGAAAACCAGCACCACGACGGCGATGATATACCGCCACAGCGTGATTGTGCCCATATAGGGCTCCAGCCATTCCATACGCGAAAGGGCGATGTTGGCGGCCACCGGTGCGATGACCAGGAGCACGCTGATGGCCATGAAGCCGAGCGTCGCGATGAGCACGAAACCCAGGCTCTGCAGGCGCAGGAAGAAGAAGGAGCGGTTCTCCTCGACGCGATAGGCGCGGTTGAGGGACAGCCTCAGAGCTTCGACCCCGTTCGATGCAAAGAAGGCGGCGAGCACCACACCGAAGGTGAGCACATCGCCGCGCCGCACCCCGAGGACGCTCGCCACTTCCTTGGCGATCGGCTCCGCCACCTCTTTCGGCCATGTATCGAAGACGAGGTGCACCGCCGTCTCGGAGAAGGCGTCGGCGCCGAGGAAGCTGGCCAGCGCCGCCGCGAAAATGAGGAAGGGGAAGAGTGCCATGATGGCGCTGACCGCAAGATGGCTCGCCATGGCCCAGCCGTCATCGGCGTTGAAATGGCCGAAAGCGTCCCTGACGATCCTCCGCAGCGCCACAAACCTTCGCACGCAGACCTCTTCGATTGTGTTGGGTAGCCCGAATATGTGAAACCGCTTCGTGGATCGACAAGAAGCCATAGCGAATCGGTTCCGCATGGGAAAGAACGGCACCATCCTTATCACCGGCGCATCGTCCGGCATCGGCGCATACTGTGCCCGGGCGTTGCAGCGCGATGGCTGGCGCGTTTTCGCCACTGCGCGCAGGGCGGAAGACCTCGCCGCGCTCGAACAGGACGGGATCGCGGCCTTTTATCTCGACTATCGCGAACCGGACTCCATCGCCGCGCTGGTGGACGATGTCATGGCCCGGACCGGCGGCAGGCTAGACGCGCTGTTCAACAACGGCGCCTATGCCCAGGCCGGCGCCGTCGAGGACCTTCCGGTAGCAGCGCTGCGCGAGCAGTTCGAGGCGAATTTCTTCGGCTGGCACGATCTGACGCGCCGCATCGTGCCCATCATGCGCAGGCAGGGTCATGGCCGCATCGTCTGCTGCTCGTCGATCCTCGGCCTGCTGCCGATAAGATACCGCGGGGCGTATGCCGCCTCCAAACACGCGGTCGAAGGGCTGATGCTCTGCATGCGCGCGGAGCTTTCAGGCTCCGGCATCCAAGTTTCGCTGATCGAGCCGGGGCCGATCGCCTCGAAAATCGCTTCGAACGGGCTTCCCTGGTTTGAGCGCAATATCGACGTGGAGAACTCGCCCCACCGGCAGGCCTATCGGGGCCAGCTGGAGCGGCTCAGGGCCGGCGGCACCAAGTCGCGCCTGAAACTCGGGCCGGATGCGGTATATAAGGTTCTGCGCCACGCGCTCCTTCACCCGCGCCCGCGGCCGCACTATGTCGTGACCCTGCCGGCCAAGATCGGAGTCTTCCTGAAACGCGTCCTGCCCGCGCAGCTCTTCTACCGGCTCATTGCCAACCGGGAATGATCCGTCCTTTCAAGGAAAGCGGAACCGATGACTTCGACCATCTTCAACATCCTTGCCGTGATCGTCATGGTGGCGGTCGTCTTCGTGCTCGTGCGCGGACTGATCAACATGATGCGGGGCGGCTCCGGCAACACGTCGAACAAGCTGATGCAGGCGCGCGTGGCGCTGCAGTTCGTGGCCGTGGTGCTGATCGTTCTGGCGATGTGGTATAGCCAGGCGGGCAACTGATCCTCGGGGAAGGCCACGCCCATGGTGAAGCTCAACAAGATCTACACGCGGACGGGCGACGACGGCACGACGGGGCTGGCGAGCGGCGAGCGGCGGCTGAAATGCGACCTGCGCGTGGCCGCCTATGGAACAGTGGACGAGGCGAGCGCCTGCATCGGCATGGCGCGTGTGCACACCGCCGGGAGCGATCCCACGATGGATGCGATGCTGCTGCGAATCCAGAACGACCTGTTCGATCTCGGCGCCGATCTCGCGACGCCGGCCGGCAGCGAGAAGCGCGGCGAGGCGCTGCGCATCGCCGCCTCGCAGGTCGAGCGGCTCGAGCGGGAGATCGATGCGCTCAACGCGCATCTTGCGCCGCTACGCTCCTTCGTCCTGCCGGGCGGCTCGCCGGCTTCGGCCGCGCTGCACCTTGCCCGAACGGTCACGCGCCGCGCGGAGCGGCTGATGGTGGAGTTGCGGCAGATGCCGGACGAGGCGGTGGGCGACGAGGCCATCCGCTACATCAACCGTCTCTCGGATTTCCTGTTCGTCGCCGCCAGGGCCGTCAATGACAATGGCGCGCGCGACGTGCTATGGGTGCCGGGGCAGAACCGCTGACCGGGGTGGCGGCGGAGGGGGCGCAGGGCCATGTTCATACCGCTTCATGACGCGAACCACCTGCGCCATATCAAGCGTCAATATGTGACGCTCACGCTGATCGGTCTGAACATCCTGGTCTGGGCCATGACCTCGCTCGGCGGGTTGGAGTTTGCGCAGGCCACCGTCATCGGCCTCGGCTATATCCCGTCGGTGGTGAACGATATCGCGATCCTGCCGCCGGAGCTGGAGCTGGTGCCGGCGCCGCTTACCTTCGTCACCTACTCCTTCCTGCACGGCGACATCCTGCATCTGGGCGGCAACATGCTGTTCCTCTGGGTCTTCGGCGACAATGTCGAGGATGCGCTGGGACATCTGCGCTATCTCATGTTCTATCTCGCCTGCGCCGCCGCGGCCGCCTTCTTCCACGGCATGATGGTGCCCGATTCCCAGGCGCCGCTGATCGGGGCGTCCGGCTCCGTCGCGGGCGTCATCGGCGCCTATCTGATGCTGCATCCGCGCGTGAAGCTGTGGGTGCTGGCCTTCGCCCGCATTCCGCTTCGCCTGCCCGCCTATATAGTGCTCCTCCTGTGGATCGGGTCGCAGTTCGTGATGTTCCTGATCGATCCCGGCAACCAGATCTCCTTCGCCGCCCATATAGGCGGCTTCGTCACAGGCGCGGTGCTCGTGATCCTCCTGCGCCGGCGCGGCGTGCCGCTGTTCGATCGCCGCATCGTGACGCCGCAGGCGGTGGAGCTGGAATAAAATCGATCCAAACCGCAGCTGCAGGAATGCCCGGGCGGCAGGCCGTATTGACGTGCGCGTCAGGCCTAATTACGGTCCGCGCGGCTTGCGGGCGACGGTTGGCACCATGGCGCCGCCTGTCTCGTTTTCCCCGAAAACGGCGGAAATAGGCAATCGGTTCGGGTTGCAGGGGAGTATTCCCGCGGCCAGAGCTTGAGCAAGAGGTGAAAGCGCATGAAGGTTCTTGTACCGGTCAAGCGGGTGATCGACGCGAATGTGAAGCCGCGCGTCAAGGCGGATGGCTCCGGCGTCGAGCTCGCCAATGTGAAGATGGCGATGAACCCGTTCGACGAGATCGCGGTGGAAGAGGCGATCCGCCTGAAGGAGGCCGGCAAGGTGGAGGAGATCGTGGCCGTCTCCATCGGCCCGGCCCAGGCGCAGGAGACGCTGAGGACCGCGCTCGCCATGGGTGCGGACCGCGCGATCCTGGTCAAGACCGACGGGCTGGTCGAGCCGCTCGACGTGGCGAAGATCCTGAAGGGGGTGGCGGAAGCCGAGGACCCCGGCCTGATTATCCTGGGCAAGCAGGCGATCGACGACGACGCCAACCAGACCGGCCAGATGCTGGCCGCCCTACTCGGCTGGGCGCAGGGCACCTTCGCCTCGAAGCTGGAGCTCGGCGACGGCAAGGCGAGGGTGACGCGCGAGGTGGATGGCGGCCTGCAGGTGGTGGAGCTGAAGCTGCCGGCGATCGTGACCACCGACCTGCGGCTGAACCAGCCGCGCT
>NZ_JAPSLH010000020.1 GCF_031180965.1 Chelativorans sp. | reverse complement strand
GGTTAGACGGAAAGACCCCGTGCACCTTTACTATAGCTTTACACTGGCATTCGTGACGACATGTGTAGGATAGGTGGTAGGCTTTGAAGCCAGGGCGCCAGCCTTGGTGGAGCCGTCCTTGAAATACCACCCTTGTTGTCATGGATGTCTAACTGCGGCCCGTCATCCGGGTCCAGGACAGTGTATGGTGGGTAGTTTGACTGGGGCGGTCGCCTCCTAAAGAGTAACGGAGGCGCGCGATGGTGGGCTCAGAACGGTCGGAAATCGTTCGCTGAGTGCAATGGCATAAGCCTGCCTGACTGCGAGACAGACAAGTCGAGCAGAGACGAAAGTCGGTCATAGTGATCCGGTGGTCCCGCGTGGAAGGGCCATCGCTCAACGGATAAAAGGTACGCCGGGGATAACAGGCTGATCCCCCCCAAGAGTCCATATCGACGGGGTGGTTTGGCACCTCGATGTCGACTCATCGCATCCTGGGGCTGGAGCAGGTCCCAAGGGTATGGCTGTTCGCCATTTAAAGCGGTACGTGAGTTGGGTTCAGAACGTCGTGAGACAGTTCGGTCCCTATCTGCCGTGGGTGTAGGAATATTGACAGGATCTGTCCCTAGTACGAGAGGACCGGGATGGACGTATCTCTGGTGGACCTGTTGTGGCGCCAGCCGCATAGCAGGGTAGCTATATACGGACGGGATAACCGCTGAAGGCATCTAAGCGGGAAACCCACCTGAAAACGAGTATTCCCTGAGAGCCGTGGAAGACGACCACGTTGATAGGCCGGGTGTGGAAGTGCGGCAACGCATGAAGCTTACCGGTACTAATAGCTCGATCGGCTTGATCATTCTCATTGCTCGTGCCCATCATTGCGATGATGGCAACGGTAACAATCCAGCTTCTCGAACAGAAAACATGCGTTTTGCCGACCTGGTGGTTATAGCGGGGTGGCTGCACCCGTTCCCATTCCGAACACGGCCGTGAAACGCCCCAGCGCCAATGGTACTTCGTCTCAAGACGCGGGAGAGTAGGTCGCTGCCAGGTCTGCCAAACGCATGGATTTCTCTTCTCTTCACGTTCCGCGGCTTCGGCTCGCGGTTCCGGGCCGCCCCTGTGATTGGCTCTCTTCGGCGGAGCTCAGGCGGCCTTTTGTCATGACAGGATGCATTTCGCAGGCAGCCGCCTGTGTGGTGACGCGGGGTGGAGCAGCCCGGTAGCTCGTCAGGCTCATAACCTGAAGGTCGCAGGTTCAAATCCTGCCCCCGCAACCATTGATCCCGACACTCCCGAACGTTTTGTTCCGGGAGTTTTCTTTTTTCCAGGCTTTTCAACGCCTTCAGCCCCAAGCCAAGCCAGAATCGCGCCTAGCTCTCCGTGCAGCGTGATCTCGATCTCGCCTCGCTTTGCGCTCAGGAATGAGCGTCGCGCGTTCGATGAGGGCGCGGATCGCCTCGGCCGCTTCCAGCTGATCTTCCGGGTGCTGCAGAGCCGCCGCGAGGCGCTCGACCTTGCGCCGGTATATTTGCGCCACATTTGGATAAATATCAGGGAGTGGATTGCTGGCGCCTGCCATTTCATCGCGCAGCGCGTCCTGCTTTACCTCAAGCTCCCGTAAACGATCCATCAGAAGGCGCGTATACCCGCCGCCCTCCATGATATCCAAGATTTCTTTGACTGCCCGATCGACCTTCGCCAGCTCCGCGCGGGCACGTTCCAGCGGGCTCGGCGCTCACGGTTAAGTTGGTTGGTCTCTTCGGCATAGGCACGCAGGGCTGCCTCGGCAGCATCAGGCGCCATGATGCGGTCTCCGAGGCCGGTGAGCACTCGCTCTTCCAGGCCTTGGCGAGCGATCGTATGGCCGTTGCCGCAGGACCTGTTCGTGATATGCGCCGAGCAGGCGAAGCGATCTTGGCCACGCAACGAGCATGGCCCGCCGCAGACACCACAATGGACCAGACCGGAAAGAAGGCTTTTCGGCCGCTGCAGGCCCCGAGCGGGTTCTTCCTGTGATGCTCGCGTACCGCGGCGATGACCTTGGCGTGCTTCTCGGCGATCTCGTTCTGTTTCGCCTTCACCGCTTGCCAGAGCGCGTCGTCGACGATGCGCAGCGCTGGCACTTCAGTAACGATCCACTTCTCCGGAGGGATTGAGGCGCGAGACGCGCTTCCCTGTCGGCTCGAACGGATCGCGGTGCACCTTGGCAACGCGCTGAACCTCTTTGATGCGGCCGGCGCAATGCTTGTGGCAGACGTCGCATGCCACGTTCCACTCACGCCGGGCGGCCGTGATTTCTTCGCGCGAGACCAGCCCTGGGATCGGAACGAGATGGTCGGCGAGGTGAGGACTCTGCCTCAGCCAACCAGTCTCAGCCCGCGTCAGCGCCATGGCGATCCGCAACATGTCGACTTCCCAGCAGTCAAGAAGCCGCGCCTCTGCTCCCGCCATTGCAGGTACCAATCCCATACGGCCGGGAATACGAGGAGGCCGAAGGTGAGCGATTGCAATGGCAGCCCACGCCCGCGCACGGCGCTGCGTGGAGATGCTGTCAGCGCGCCAAAGAGCAAGCCGAGATGCTCGACCTTCTGCGCGGCCTCCTTATACCCCATACCCCCAGCCGCTGATACCCGAATGCCGCGAGCGTGGCCGTCTTGAAGCTCAACAGCTCCGCCATCTCGCTGCGAGCCGTGCAGGCGCGTCGACTGTCCTCGTCATGACAGACGCGTCGGTTTCCCCATCATCGTCCAGGTCGTGCGGATCGCCGCGCAGATGCCTGCGCGCCAGCTCCTGTCCATCCGGCAGCAGCCCGGGGAAGCGCACCGCGAAACGGCGCTTCATGGCCGCCGCCTGGGAGCGGCGGTAGTCGGTCGAACCAGAGATGATAACGGAGCTGACCCAGTTCAGGATTTCTTCCTGCTCAGGGGATGATCGCTTCTCGAATCGTCCGGCAGGTGCCACGCCAGCCGCCGCCGCTCAGCGCTCGAGATTGCGGCGGGCTGGTGACCAGATGCGGAGTGCTGCTTGTTCGGCAGCTTGTTCTTGAAATAGCCGGGTGGCAGCCGGTATCGCCGTTCTATCCGGCCGAGCACCTCCAGGCTCTCCACGCTTCGCGGCGCCCGGGTTCCCCTTGCCCACGTCAGCAGTGTCTTCCTGTCCAACCTTTCCCCTGGGCGCACTACGGCCCGGTAGAGGTACCAACTGGTATCCCCATGCCGTTCCATATGTAGCCGTAGGGCCTCAGGGAATGTCTCCGGGTCTTGCCAGCTCGTCCACTTCGGCTCTGGGAATTCAACAATAGGCTTCGGCTTCGCGCCTCTGCGCGCGACGCCGGCGCGGCGGCCAAGCGGATCAGCTCGCACATTCTCCGGCTTTGCCTTGGGACGCACTTCCACCGGGGTGTTAGCCCCTCTCCTCTTGTGCCGCGCTTTCTAGTTCTCCCGCTGCTCGAGCGTCGTCCGAGGTAACGCATGATGGCATCGAACGCTGGCTGCAGGACTCGAGATGCGGCGCGAAGCATGCTCGGCTCGATCTCGCATTCGTCACCGATAAGGGCCCAGTCGATCGCCTGCCCACGCCTCGGCGGTAACAGCTCCCCTTCGATGAGCCTTAGCAGGTAGAGAGGTAGATTCTCCAGCTCGCGCGGCGGCAGAACCGTGTCCGCCCGGGACCGCACGAAGTCGAAGATCATTCGAGAGAATATGGAATGGTTCGAGACTGTCGTCGGGTTGAAGAACGACTGGCGGGGAGCGCGAACAGCTTGGCTGCCAAATCAGTCTGCTGAGCTCGCGCGGGCGACGCTGAATACCGGGATGCCGCCAGAGACTGAAGTCTCAACGAGTCGATTTCCACCCCGCGAATGGCGGTCATCTCGCGCGAGGTGCAGTTTTCATTGACGAGATTGAGAAAACCACGCGCGTGCACCTCGCACAATTTCGGTACACCTCGCGATGCCGCCTCGCCTCCTGCCCTCCGACCGAGCCGCACATCGCGGCCCTTTATCCTGCCCTTTTATGGGCTATGCTTGCGATGAACTGTCTTGCATCGGTCGTTTCTCTTCTTTCCACTTCGTGATACGCCGCAGCTTTCCGCAATACGCTCACCTGCAGAACGGCCGAGTGCCGGCGCGTCGTGCAGTCCCCCGCGCTCTGCGACCGGCTATTTAGGCTGCGCCAACGCAGCGCTCGAACCGTCGCGGCGCATAGCCAGATAGCGCCGACCCAGCTCGCTGTCGGCGACAGATATGAACACCAGGTCGCAGGCGGCCGTACCATTTCCACAGCACCGCGCGCCGTCAGCATCGCGTCCATCAGCTAGCGCGTCAGCGCATCGTCGACCACCGCCGCGCGCACCGCCTTCTGCAAAGCCGCCGCAACCGGCGCCCTTGATGCGGCTGCCAAGCTCTTGAGCGAACGGCGGATAGTGTTTTCGATGTCGGGCACCCTGCGTTTGAAGTCGCGCCGCTGCGTTAGAAGAAGCCGCATCCGGTAACAAACGTCCGTCTTGACATGGGCCGGGCGGAACCAGAAGGTGCGCATGATATAGGCCATGCTGAGCGCAGGGCCTTGTCGATCTCGTTGCGCTGTGCCGACATTATCGCAAGCACGTGCTGGGTCTCAAGACACACGGCCGGAAGATCCAGCCTGAGCATTTCCGGATGCAGTCACGCCGACAGCGATCCGGCCTCGTGGCCGACACGCCTAAGACGCGGCGAGCCAGCGAGGACCACGCCACAGCGTGTCTTCGCAAGCTTCCACGAGTCTGTCCGGAAGCGGGGGCGCCGGATATGCGACAACAACACGGTGGGGTGTGAGCAGCGTTTCCATTCCTCATCCCGCTGTGTGCATCAAAAATGATGCACACGCCGATCAACTGCAGTACCCTCCGTGCGAGAGCGTAGCTCCGCGGATGGAGTGCAATCATTAAGAGTGGTTGGGGGCAGAGCCAATCTCTTTTCCGCAAGCATCGCTAGACCAGACGGCTGTGCCGGGGCAAAACTCGCTCGCGGTCGCGTGAGCCAACGCAGCAGCAAAGTGATGGTGCTGTGTTGCGGTTCGGTGGTCCAAGGAAGCAGTCAGGTTTCTGGAATATTCTCACGGAAAATGACTTGAAGACGCGGCAGGTGCTGTTCGCAAGGCAATCCGCGAACAGCGTTTGTGAGGATGTTCAGAGCCTCACGGGCCTCCACCCGCGGATTCTGATCTATGACCGCATCCAGCGTCCCATCAAGGAGCAGGGCCTTGTTCCGGCCTGTCAGTTCGTGGCCGATGAAGACGACGCGGTGGGCGAGATTCCTGTCCTGCAGCGCGCGGGCAATACCCTGATTGCCGGCGCCGATATTGTAGATGCCGGCAAGATCTGAATGCCGCTCCAGCAGATTGGCGGCTTCCTGGTATGCCTTCTCCCGGTCATCCTTCATTTCCCGGAGCTCCACGATCTCCAGATTGGGGAACGCTTCGGAGATGATGTGTCGGAAGCCCATCTCCCGCTCCTCATGGCCGCGGTAGGAAAGAGAACCGGCAAAAAGCGCCACCTTCTTGCGGTCGGAGGTCCCGAGAAAGCGGCCGAGCAGATAGCCCGCAAGACGCCCCGCCGCCCGATTGTCGATCCCGATATAGGCAACCCGCGGCACGTGAAGGATATCGGATGCAAGGGTCACCACCTTGACGCCGCTGGAAGAGAGGCTGCGGATTGCCTCGCGCACGGTGGGGTGGTCAAGAGCGATCACACCCACCCCATCGGTCTGACCCTCAAGCTCGTGCAGGGCGCGGGCAAGGCTGTCCGGGTTGAAGCCCTCGATCGTCTCCACACGCACTTCCAGATCCTGGCGGCTGCCGGCTTGTAGCTCGATCTGATGGTGCAGGTCCTTGATGAAGGTGTTGGTGCCGGCGGGGAGCACAAAGGTGAGGCGAACCGTGGCGCCGACGGGAACGCCGCCGGCTGTTTCGGCGATGTACCCAAGACGCCGCGCCGTTTCCAGCACGACCTCCTTCGTCCGGTGCCTCACGCCCGCCCGGTTGTTGAGCACGCGGTCGACCGTGGCGCTCGAGACGCCGGCTTCGCGCGCAATGTCCTGCAAGGTCGAACGCATACTCGCGGGTCCTCTGTGTCCATCTCGTCTTCAGCCGCCGGAAGCGCCGGCTCGAATCGTCTGCGGACAAGAAACTGATGTTAAATGATGCATTTGGCTTCGCCTGTTCAAGAGGCATTCGTTGCGCCGCGGGGCAAACCAGGCGAGACGGCTCCCGCATACCTCAAAAACTCGCATCCTGACTGATGAGATGGGGAGGGGCGTCACTTCACCCCCATGCAAATCGGGACTCTCCTGATAAATTATGATGTCATGTGATGTTGACATTGATGTTTCCCGACGTCAATAATCATCGTCATGAGGTTGAGGTGTGAGGTGCCCGATCTCAGTGGGAGGAACTTGCAATGACAAACATGATCCGCGTTTCGCGACGCCGGCTGCTGGCGTCCGGAGGGCAGGCAGTGGCGGCGATCGCGGCTGTGGGGCTCGCTCCGAAATTTATTCGGCCGGCGAGGGCGCAGGCTGCAGACGCGCTGGCGCCGGGCATGATTGGCGGCCCGACCGGCTTTGAGGGCGCTGAACGCTACCAATATGGTCCTGATACCCCCGAGGGGCGCGCGATCGAGGCCGTCAAGGAATTGAAGGGTGCGGGCAAGGCGCCCTCGCGCATCGTGCTCGGCCTTTCCGACGGCTCGATTGGTCAGCTGACGCAGCCATTTCCCGCCGGCGCTCCCTCCATCAAGGAGCTGTGGGAGAAGGAGACGGGCATCACGCTCGACATCGTGGGCGTTCCGAACGGCCAGGAATTCACCAAGACGATGCAGGACATCTCCACCAAAGGAGGAGCCTACGACATCTACGCTGTCGAATGGAACCGGCTGGGCGATCTCGCCGAGACGGGCGGCATCGTCAATCTCGATGAATATGTGGAAAAGCACCGGCCGGAATGGGACGATCCGGAGCGCGGCTATGTGGGCGGGCAGAAGGGCGTTTCACTGCTCAACCAGTATCGCGGTTCAACCTACGGCGTGTCGCTCGACGGCGACTTCCAGGTCTGGGTCTACCGCACCGACCTCTTCAACGACGACGCCGAGAAGAAGGCATTTGCCGACCGGCATGGGCGCGAACTGGCGCTGCCTGCGACCTGGGCGGAATTCGACGAGGTGGCCGCTTTCTTCCACCGCCCGGACCAGGGGCTCTTTGGGTCGACCGACCTGCGCAACCAGGGCTGGGGCTACACGAACTGGTACCAGCGCTACGTCTCCATGGGCTCGCCGAACCAGTTCCTGTTTGACGATGCGGGCACAGCACTCATCAATTCGGAGGCGGGCGTCAAGGCCACCGAGGAATATGTCGCCTCGCTCGCGCATCACTCTCCCGATGCCATCTCCTGGGGCTGGCCGGAACAGTACGGAAATTTCGCTTCAGGCGGCGCGGCAATGACCTGCGCCTTCTCGAATCTTCCGAAATTCCTGGACAATCCGGCCAATGAGGGCTCCAAGATCACTGGCAAGATCGGCTCGATGCTCCCGCCCGGACGCGCCATCGACGACAAGCTGGTGCGCCGCTCGGTTCTGTGGCTGAACCTCTCGGCTTCCGTCTCGGCCCAGAGCCAGCACCCGGAGGCCTGCTATCTCCTCCTGCAATGGCTGGGTTCGAGCCGGATCTATGCCTGGATGACCGCCAACCCCGGTGGCTATTTCGACCCGTTCCGGCTGTCGGACTTCTCCGATCCGCTCGTGCGGCAGACCTATCACGGCTACCACATGGATATCGTGCGCGAGACGGTGGCGCGAACGGTGCCCACCATCAACTATCCCGGCGCCACGGCCTTCCACAACGCGCTCGACGAGAACCTGGTGGCGGCGCTCACCAAGTCCAAGACGCCCGAGCAGGCGATGGCTGATACCGACCGGGAGTGGAAGCGCATCGCCCGGCGCGTAGGCGAGGACAAGCTTCTGGAGGCAATCAAGGCCAACAAGGAAGCCTGGCCCACGGTGCTCGATCCGATCGGCACCTGATTTCGGGTCGCCTGATGCCTGAGTGCGGGCGGGGGGATCGTCCTCCTCCCGCCCGCCTGAAGAGAGTCACGCAAGCGTTCAGATGACCCGTTCGCCCGCCTTCGAGATCTTCCGCTACGCCGCCATCCTCCTGGCGCTCGCCTTCGCGCTCATCCCGATCCTCTGGATGACCTCGATGGCGTTCAAGCCGATTCCCGAATGGACCGCGACCGGCGCCGACCTCACCTGGTGGCCGAAAAGCCCGACGCTCGACAATTTCCGCTTCATCTTCGGCGAATCCACCAGCGCGCTGATCGTGGCGCTCGACCGCACGGCCGGGAAGCCAATCCTCGCCTCGCTGCTCTCCGCGACCTTTGGCACGATCATCGCCATGGCCTCCGGCACGGCAGCGGCCTACGCCCTGTCGCGCTTCGGCTCGGGGCAGAACCTGCCGCTGGCGCTGATCCAGCTCCGCCTTTTTCCGCCCATGGCCGTGATGATCCCAGTCATGATCATGTGGTCCTTCCTGGGCCTGGTCGACACCTGGTGGGGATTGGCCCTCATCTACGGGATCGTCACGCTGCCCTTCGCCTTCTGGCTGATGAAGACCTTCTTCGACGACATGCCGCGCGAAATCGAGGAGGCAGCGCTCGTGGAAGGCTGTTCGCGCTTCCGTGTTTTCATTAAGATCACCCTGCCGATGATGCGCGCGCCGCTCGCAAGCTCGGCGCTCTTCGTCTTCATCCTGAATTGGTCCGACTATCTGATCGCGCTGCTGCTCACCACGCGCGAGTGGGTGACCATCCCCGTCTACATGGCTTCGCTCTCGTCCTCCATGACCGGGCAGCTCTACGGCGCCAAGGCGGCTCTTGGGCTGATTGCGGCGATACCACCGGTCATCCTCGGCATTGCCATCCAGCGCCATCTTGTGCGCGGGGTCACCTTCGGGGCGCTGAAGCAATGAGCGTCTCCGCGACAACCAAGGTGCGGGCAGGAAGCTCTGCGTCCGCCGCAGCGGCGCGCAGCGAGCGAGGCGATCGCGAAGGCCGCCGCCTCGGCCTCGCTCTCACACTGCCGGCGCAGCTGCTGGTGCTTTTCATCGCCGCGTTTCCGCTGCTGATGCAGGCCTATATCAGCCTCACCGACTGGTCGCCGCTCGATGGCATCGGCTGGTGGCAGGCCTGGGAGCTGTGGAACAGCTTCGCCAACTACACGGACCTCGCATCCGACACCCGGTTCTGGAACGCGCTGTGGCGCACGGCAGTGGTAATGGGCATATGCGTGCCCGCGGAATTCCTCCTCGGTCTCGGCCTTGCGATCCTGTTCATGGACGAGTTCGCCGGGAAGAGGATCTTCTATTCCGTCCTGCTGGTGCCCATGATGGTGGTGCCCGCTGTGGCCGGCTACATGTTCTTCATGCTCTTCCAGTCGGGCGGGCCGGTGAACGACATCCTTTCCACGCTCGCCGGGACGCGGGTGAGCGTCGCCTGGCTGTCCGATCCGAACCTTGCGCTTTTGGCTGTGATCGTGGCGGACATTTGGCAGTGGACGCCGCTCATGTTCCTGATCCTGCTCGCCGGACTGGTCGGCGTCCCGGAGGACCAGCTGAAAGCTGCAACCCTTCTCGGCGCCTCCTGGTGGCAGCGATTCGTCACCATCGTGCTGCCGCGGATGAAGGCGATCATCGTCATTGCACTCGCCATCCGGGTGATCGAGAACTTCAAGATCTTCGATACGCTCTACATCATGACCGGCGGCGGGCCGGGCGTGGCCACGGAGACGATCTCCGTCTACATCTACAAGCTCACGACGCAGGACCTGATCTGGGGTTATGTGGCGGCGATCGCACTGGCGATCCTGATCGCGCTCTCCCTGCTTGCCGCCTTTGCCATCAAGCGCATGGCCGCAGCCGGAAAGGAGGCGCCATGACCGCGATCCGCCTGGATGGACTGACAAAGCGTTTCGGAGATTTCACCGCCCTTCGGGCCATGGATCTCGACATTCGCGATGGCGAGTTCATGGCGCTGCTCGGTCCTTCGGGCTGCGGCAAGTCGACGACCATGAACATGATTGCCGGCATGGAGGAGCCAAGCGGAGGCCGCATCCTCTTTGACGGGCGAGACATGACTGGCGTGCCCATGAGCCGGCGCGGCGTGGGCTTTGTTTTCCAGAACTATGCCATCTTCACCCACATGACCGTGCGCCAGAACCTGGCCTATGGGCCGAAGATGCACGGGCTTCCGGCGCACGAGATCGAGCGCCGCGTGAAAGCCGTTGCCGATCTCCTGCAACTCACGGCCTTTCTCGACAGGCCTTCTGCAAAGCTTTCGGTCAACATTCTGCAGCGGCTCGCCATCGGACGGTCGGCCATCATAGAGCCGGCCATCTTCCTGCTGGATGAGCCGCTGTCGAATGTGGATGCAGCCTTCCGTGCGGTGATGCGCACCGAGCTGAAGCACCTGCAGCGGCAGTTCCGGCAGACCATGGTCTATGTCACGCACGACCAGCTCGAAGCCATGACCATGGCCGATCGCATTGCCGTGATGGATCAGGGCGTGCTGCAGCAGGTGGGCACACCGCTCGGAGTCTACAACAATCCGGCGAATGTCTTCGTTGCCCGCTTTATCGGTTCGCCCGGCATGAACCTTTTCAGGGGCCGCCTTGCCGAAAGCGACCGCGGGCTGGTGGTGGATCTGGGCTCATTGGGCGTTACGCCGCCGTTGCCCGACCAGCTGTCGGCAGTTGCGCGGCGGCTTTCGGGCGGTGAGGTGTTTTACGGTTTCCGACCCGAAGAAGTTTCGGTTTCGGCGGAGGGACAGGGGATCCGGCTTCCCGTCACCTTCGTGGAGCGCATCGGCGCGCGCACCATCGTGCATTTCGGCGCGGGTGAGGCAGCGTTGAAGGCGGTCTTCGACAATGATGTGGGGCTTTCGGCTGGCGAGACAGCCGTCATCGCCGCCAATGAAAAGACCGTCCGGCTCTTCGACCTCGCAACCGGCCTGGCGATCGGGAGCGCGTGAGACAATGGCCGAGATCGTCTTCCGCAATGTCAGCAAGCGCTACGGCAACACGGTGGCGGTGAACGACGCCTCCTTTGCGGTAGAGGACAACGAGTTCTTCTGCTTCTTCGGCCCGCCGCTTTCAGGCAAGACGACCATTTTGCGCCTGATCCTTGGCCTGGAGACGCCGGACGAAGGCGAGATCCTGATCGGCGGCAGGCTGGTCAACGGGGTCTCCCCGGCGGAGCGTAACGTCGCCATGGTCTTCCAGAACCTGGCGCTTTTCCCGCACATGAGCGCGCGCGACAACATCCGTTTTCCCCTTGCGGAGCGGAAAATACCGGAGGCCGATATCGCGCGCCGTGTGGCGGCGGTGTCGGAGAAGCTGCTTATCGGCCATATCCTGCACAAGCCGCCGGCGCAGCTTTCAGGCGGAGAGCGGCAGCGCGTGGCGATTGCCCGCGCGTTGGTGCGCGACCCTGCGGCCTATCTCATGGATGACCCGATCTCGGCGCTCGATGCGCGCCTGCGCGAGGAAACGCGGGTGGAACTGAAGCGTATCCAGCGCGAGCTCGGCAAGACGCTGGTCTATGTCACGCACGACCAGGAAGAAGCCATGTCGGTGGCCGACCGCATGGCCATCCTGGAGGGTGGCGCCATCCGCCAGATCGGCACGCCCGCGGAAATTTACGACCGGCCTGCGAGCGCCTATGTGGCGCGCCTGCTCGGTTCTCCCATGATGAACATCTTGCCGGCGGTGCGCGACCCTGCGGCTCTGTTTTTTGCGGCGGCCGGCGGCGCGATCCGGATTCCGGCTGGGCAGGTGCCCGACGAAGCAAGCGCGCTGGGGGTAAGGCCGGAGGATTTGAAGGTCGCGCCGTGGACGCAGACGAGCGACGGCGGGGCGGCCACGGTGTTCGAGGTGGAGCCGCTTGGCGGCCACACGGTGGTCACCCTCGAGGCGGGGAACGAAAAACTCAAGGCGCTGATCCGCGGTCAGCCGCAGATCGCCGCTGATGCTCCGGTAGCGCTCTCCGTCCATCCGGACCGGGTTCACTTCTTCGGACGGGCGGGTGAGGCGCTTGGCCGGTGAAAGGGAGGAAGAGATGACACAAGCAGGAACGTTCCAGCCGGACCCGGAGGTCCGCTGCCGCGACTACACGATCGGCTGCATTGGCGCCGGCATGATCATGGCGGAATGCCATCTTGCGGCCTACCGGCAGGCAGACTTCAAGATAGGCGCCATCGCCTCGCGCACCAGGGGGAACGCGGCGAAGGTGGCGGAGCGCTACGGCATCCCAAGGGTGCATGACACGCCGGAAGCCCTGATCGAGGACCCGGCTATCGAGATCATCGACCTCGCCTTCCCGCCGGACCAGCAGCCCGCGCTCATCCGCCACGCACTCAAGCAGCCTCATATCAGAGCTATCCTTGCCCAGAAGCCGCTCGCCCTTTCCGTGGAGGAGGCGGCCAGGCTGCGCGATGAGGCAAAGGCTGCCGGCAAGGTCGTCTCGGTCAACCAGAACATGCGCTACGACCAGTCGATGCGCGTGCTGAAGCAGATCATCGACGCCGGCGATCTCGGCGAGATCGTCTTCGCCGAGATCGACATGCACGCCATTCCGCACTGGCAGACCTTCCTGCGCGACTATGACCGGCTCACGCTCGCCAATATGAGTGTGCATCACCTCGATGCGCTGCGCTTTCTCTTCGGCGATCCGCAGGAGATCACGACACTCACACGCAAGGACCCGCGCACGGAATTCGAGCACCTGGACGGCATCACCGTATCGACGCTCCGGTTTCCGTCGGGTGTGCTGGCGGTCTCGCTCGAGGATGTGTGGTCGGGTCCGCGCCAGGAGGGCTACGAAGACGACCAGCATATCCGCTGGCGCGTCGACGGCACGGCAGGCGTGGCGCGCGGGACAATCGGCTGGCCCACGGGCGCGCCGTCAACGCTCGCCTATGCATCGACCAAAACGACGGGCGGCAAGTGGGTCGAGCCGAAATGGGAGACCATGTGGTTTCCGCACGCCTTCATCGGCGTGATGGAGCAGCTGCAATACGCGCTGAAGACGGGCACGCCGCCCGCGCTCTCCATTGAGGACAATGTCAAGACAATGGCGCTGGTCGAGGCCGGCTACAGGTCGATTGCCGAGGGCCGGACCGTCCGGCTTTCCGAAATCTCTATCAACTGAGTTCCAGGGAGGACACACATCATGATGCAGGTGGGCATTTTCACGGGCTACTTCCCCTATACGTTGGAGGAGACCGCCAGGAAGATCAGGGAGCTGAATTTCAACACCGTGCAACTCGACATGCACTTCAAGGATGTTGACGTTTCAGCGGGGCAGATCACGAAGGAGAAGTGCGTCCGCATCCGCGAAACCTTTCGCGATCACAACCTGCCGATCTGCTGCATCTCCGGCTACACCAACATCGTCCACCCGGATCCGGCCGAGAGGGAGCGGCGCGTCGGCTATCTCAAGGAGATCATCCGCCACGCGCAGTATCTGGGCAGCCCCTATGTGATCTCGGAGACCGGCACCTTCAACACCGAGAGTGACTGGGTGCACCACCCGAAGAACAAGACCGAGGAGGGATTCGAGGATTGCCGCAAGGTCATCGCCGATCTTGCCCGGCATGCCTACGACCACGGGGCGACGTTCCTGCTGGAGACCTATGTGAACAATGTGGTCGGCTCGGTGGAGGAGACCGTCAGGATGTTCGCGGAGGTGGATCACCCCGGTCTCGGGCTGCTGATGGACCCCACGAACTATTTCGAGACGCACAATATCGACCGCATGGACCAGATCCTGAACCAGGTCTTCGACACGCTCTCGGACAAGATCAAGATCGCGCACGCCAAGGATGTGAAGCGCTCCGGCGACGACAAATCGGAAAAGCACGCCGATATCGGCGACGAGGACGCGCTGGAAAGCCACACTTTCCGCGGTGTGGGCGAGATCGAGCTGCCGGCGCCGGGTCTGGGCTCCCTCAACTACGATCTTTACCTCCAGAGGCTCGCCCGCAAGCATCCCAACATCCCGATCATCATCGAGCATCTGGATGAGGCCGACGTTCCGCGCGCGAAGAAGTTTCTCGACGGGAAGCTGCGCGCCAACGGGCTCTGAGCTTCAGGCGGCTGCCCGTACCCAACAAGCAGGAAAGGTCCGCCGCGGCGGGCGGAACAGCAGGAAGGAAACATGGTCGAACTTTATGGAGAGGCACTGTCGCGCCGCGAGATCGCAGCCCGGGCGGGCGCGCTCTCGCAATTCGCCGGCGTGCGACTGATGACTTTGGGCGACGGGCTGGAGCGCGGCATCCGCATGCTGGAGTTCCGCACCGGCACGGGGCTGCGCTTCACCGTGCTCGTCGACCGGGCGCTCGACATTGCCGATTGCGAATATCGCGGCATGGCAGTGGGCTGGCACTCGCCTGCCGGTTTCCGCCATCCGGGGCTGCACGAGTATGAAGGGGAGGGCGGGCTTGCCTGGCTGCGTTCTTTCTCGGGCCTGATGGTCACCTGCGGGCTGGACCACATCCTCTTCATGTATGACGAGCCGGCGGACCATTATGTCTACGGACCCCGCAAGACCGTCAGCCACTCGATCCATGGCCGCGTCGGCACAATTCCTGCGCGCCTCACTGGCTATGGCGAGCGATGGGAGGGGGACGACTGCTTCCTCTGGTGCGAAGGGGTCGTCAGCCAAGGCACCGTCTTTGGTGAAGATCTCCAGCTTGTCCGACGCATCGAGGCGAAGGCCGGCACCAACGAGGTCAGGCTTTCGGACAAGGTCGTCAATCGCGGCTTCTATCGCACGCCGCATATGTATTGCTACCACATCAATGTCGGCCATCCGGTGGTGGCGGAAGGGTCGCGCTATCTCGCACCCATCAAGGACGTGGTTTGGGCGGCGCATGCGGGCGAGGCGTACCGCAAGCAGAATGTCGGCTATCGCACGCTTCCCGCCCCACAGCTCAACTTCCACGAGCAGGTCTGGCAGCATGAGCTTGGCACATCAGGAGAGGGGGAGGTGCCCGTGGCCGTCGTCAACGACACGCTCGGCATAGGCTTGGAGGTGGTGACGCGGAAGGATCAGTTCCCCTGCATGTATGAGTGGCAGAACCTGCAGGCCGGTCAATATGCGCTGGGCATAGAGCCCTCCACCAACCACGTTCTTGGTCACAAGGCAGCCCGCGATCGCGGCGAACTGATCTGGCTCGAGCATGGGGATGAGCGCCGCTACGACACGGTCTTCAGGATCCTGGCCGACAAGAAGGAGATTGCTGCCTGCGAGGAGCGGATCACGGCAATCGCTGCTCAGCCGGCGGAAGATTATCCGGAACCTTCCGGCAACCACCTGCCGATCGGAGGCCGCTCGTGAACATGCAGACCACGAGGGAGAAAGCGGCCTTGATGTCGGTAGCGGGCAAAACGATCCTCTATACGGGCGCAGCCGGCGGGCTGGGCGCAGAGACCACGCTGCATTTCCTGCGGGCCGGCGCTCGGGTGCTCGCCATCGACAACGACCATGGCAAGGTCGAGTCGCTTGCAAAGGCTGTGGAGCGCGAGGGGCTGCAGGGACTCACTGTCTGCGAGGCAGACCTTGCGGATCTCGCCGACCTGCGCAGGAAGCTCGACGGGAAGGCGCGTGAGCTCGGCGGCTTCGACGTGGTCATCAACAATGCCGCCATCTACCCGTCAAAGCCCTTCGAGGAATACACGATCGAAGAGCACCAGATGGTGCAGCGGGTGAATGTGGATGCCGGCATCGTCTGCGTGCAGGCAGCCTTGCCGGGCATGCGCGAGAAGGGTTTTGGCCGCATCATCAACATCGCCTCGGTCACGGCCTATGGGGGCTGGGCCAAGCTGTCCCCTTATGTGCAGTCCAAGGGCGCGCTGATCGGGCTCACACGGGCTTGGGCGCGCGAATTCGGCCAATACGGCATCACCGTGAATGCCGTCGCACCGGGAGCATTTCCCACGGATGCGGAAAAGATCCACCCGGATCCTGAAGGCTATACGCGTTTCGTGCTGGAGCACCAGGCGGTCAAGCGCCGCGGGCACCCGCGAGACATTGCCTATGCGCTCATGTTCCTCGCCTCCGAGGAATCCGGCTTCATCACCGGCCAGACCATCAATGTCGATGGCGGCTGGGTCATGCACTGAAAGGTCAATACATGGGAATTCTGAGTGGCATCCGCGTCCTCGACTGTTCCATCGCGATGGCCGGCCCCTTTGCCGCCCAGCGGCTTGGGGATCTTGGCGCCGATGTGATCAAGGTGGAGCCCGTCACCGGCGAATGGCAGCGTCACGTCTCGGCCGGTGGAGCGAGGGGCAACAAGATCAACGTCTCTTTTCTCTCGCTTAACCGCAACAAGCGGTCGCTTGCCATCGACCTCAAGTCGGAGGACGGAAAGAAGATCCTGCTGGACCTGGTGAAGACGGCCGACGTCTTCCTTCAGAATTATCGCCCTGGTGTCGCGAAGCGGCTGGGCGTCGACTACGACACGCTCTCGGCTCTTAATCCGCGGCTCGTCTACGTCTCCATGTCCGGCTACGGCGAGAGTGGGCCCTATGTGAACCGGCCGGGGCAGGATTTGCTGCTCCAGGCAATGTCCGGCGCAATGCTTTCGGCAGGCCGCAAGGGCGAGCCGCCCACGCCGGCAGGGCAGTATCTGGTCGATGCGGTGGCCGCCTACACGGCTTTCGAGGGGGCGCTTGCCGCGCTCTTTCACCGCGAGCGGACCGGCGAGGGGCAGCGGGTCGAGGTCAACATGCTCGACGCCATCACCACGCTGCAGATGCAGGAACTTTCCGTCTTCACGGTCGGCGGCAAGAAGCAGGAGCGTTCGGCCGAGCCCCACGCCCACGTCTTCATCCGCTCGCCCTACGGTATCTTCGCAACGAAGGACGGTTACATCGCCCTTGCGTTCCCGCCTCTCGGAAAGCTGGGCGAGATCATTGGCGAGGAAAGCTTCCTCGACATGAACGACGAGGTGGACAGCTGGTCCCGGCGCGACGAGATTTTTGCCAAGACGCGCGAGAAGCTGACGGCGCGGACCTCCGCCGAGTGGCTGTCGCTTTTCTCCGAAGCCGATATCTGGGCCGGCCCGGTCTACGGCTATGACGATCTCATCAAGGATCCGCAGATCGCCCACAACGGCACCTTTGTGGAGTACGAGCACCCGACTGAGGGGCGGGTGAAGACGCCGGGCTTTCCCATCAAGTTTTCGAAGACGCCCTCCAAGGTGGAGCGCGGCGCGCCGCTCGCAGGCCAGCACACCCGGGAGGTGCTGAAGGAAGCGGGCTACCCGGACGACGAGATCGACCGCCTGGCTAGCGCTGGCGTCGTCGCGGTGGGGGAGCGCTGATGCGCCGATACGAGGCCCTCACCTGGGACCACCCGCGCGGCTACAATGCGCTTGCCGCAGCCGCCGCGCGGCTTGATCCGCAGCGGGACGGGCTTGCCATCGACTGGGACAAGCAGCCGCTTGAGGGCTTTGAATCCCATCCCATCGAGGATCTCTGCCGCCGCTATGATCTCGTGGTGCTCGACCATCCGCATATCGGGGAGGCCGTGGCGGCCGGTTGCCTCACGCCTCTGGAGGATGTTTTCGGAAGCGAAGCAATCGCGGAACTCGAAAGCGCGACGATCGGCCCTTGCCTGGCCAGCTATCGCTTCGGCGGCAAGCATTGGGCACTCCCGCTGGATGCGGCGACACAGGTGATGGCGTCGCGGCCGGACCTTCTCGAAAGCGGTGTGCCGGTCACGTGGGAAGAGGTTGCCGTCCTGTCGCGCGAGACCGGCAGGGTCGCGCTGTCGCTCGCCGGGCCGCACGCGATCCTTTCCTACCTCTCCGCGGCAACCGCCTTCGGCGAACCTCCGGCAGAACGCGACCCGGACGTGCTGGTTTCGGCGGAGACCGGCAAGGCAGTCTTCGAGCTCCTGGCGGACCTCGCATCGCGCAGCCCGAAAAGTGTCTATGACAACAATCCCATCGGCATTCTCGGCCATATGGCCGCGCATGACGATGTCGCGCTGTGCCCGCTGATCTACGGCTACGTGAACTACGCGGCGCCGAAGAGCGGGCATGCGATCCGCTTCTCGGATGCGCCGCGGGCTGCGAGGGGCGGCCGTCCCGGATCGACCCTCGGCGGCACCGGCATCGGCGTATCGCGCCGTTGCGAGATGTCGCCGGAACTGAAGCAGCATCTCCTTTGGCTGATGGGCGAGGAGGCACAGCGGGAGTTCATACCGTTCCATGACGGCCAGCCAAGCCGCCGCACGGCCTGGCAGGACGATCGTGTGAACGCAGCCAGGGGCGACTTCTATCGTGGCACGGCCGCGACGCTGGAGGCGGCTTATGTGCGGCCGCGGCATGCCGGCTATATCGCCTTCCAGACCAAGGCCTCCGCCTATCTGCGCCAGGCCTTTGCCGAGCGCGAAGCCCCGGCGCGCGCGGTCGAGACGATCCAGAAGCTCTATGAGGAGAGCCGCCCCGCAAAGGGTGGCGAGAGATAGCATGACCGAGGACATCCGCTTCGAAGTTGACGGACACATCGCCGTCATCACCCTCAACCGGCCCCAAAAGCTCAATGCGGTGACGCCGGAGATGGCCGATGCCATTGTCGCGGCGGTGGAGGAATGCAACGACAGCGAGACGATCCGCTGTGTGATCGTCACGGGCGCCGGCGAAAAGGCGTTCTGCGCCGGCTCCGATATCCGCGAGCTCGACACCTACGAGACGCCCTGGCAGTTCCGCAACCGGCCGGACTACTGCGACGCGATCCGCCGGCTCCTGAAGCCCTCCATCGCCGCCGTGAACGGCTATTGCTTCGGGGGCGGGCTGGAGACGGCGATGTCCTGCGACATCCGCATCGCCTCGCAGAATGCGCAGTTCGCCGCGCCTGAGATCAAGCTCGGCTGGATCGGCGGCGGCGGCATGGCGACTTATCTCGCACATTCCATCGGTGCGTCCAACGCGGCCCTGATGATCATGACCGGCGATCCGATCCCGGCGGAAAAGGCGCTCGCCTGGAATCTTGTGAGCGAGGTGGTTCCTCAAGGTGACCTCCTGAAGCGGGCGCGCGAAATCGCCGCGACCATTGCGAGCCGCGCGCCAATCGCGGCCGAGACGGCGAAGCTCAACCTGAAGGCAGCGTTCGCCATGCCGCTGGAAAAGGCCATCGAATACGAACGCGATCTGCAGACCATCTGCTTCGCGACCCAAGACGCAAGGGAGGGCCGGGCGGCGTTCAAGGAAAAGCGGCCCCCGGTCTTCAGGCGGAAATAATCAACATTGGTGGGTGGGGAGCGCGACTCCCCGGATCAACTGGAGGAGTGCATCATGAAACGATTCTTGTTAACCGCAGCCGCTGTCCTGCTGGCGGTGGGCGGCGTCCATTCGGCGGCGCAGGCGCAGGAGGCAAAAAAGGTCTTTTACCTGCTGTCGCATGGCGGTGAATCCGATCCCTTCTGGATCGATTGGAACGCCGGCGCGCAGTCTGCCTGCCGGCAGCTCAACGTCACCTGCAACATCTCCTTCTCGGGCGGCGATTTTGCCGTGCAGAAGGAAGCCCTCAATGCGGCGATCGCTTCCGCTCCCGATGGCATCGGCACCACCTCGGCGCAACCCGGCCTCTGGATGGAAGAGGTGCAACTCGCCAAGGAACGGAATATCCCCATCGTCTTCTTCAACACGGACGATCCGGCCACGGGTCGCGATGCCTATGTCGGTGCGGACCTGAAGATGGCCGGCCGCATTTGGGCAAAATATCTCGTCGACAATGGCCTGGTGAAGGAAGGCGACAGCGTCTTCATGCCGGTCGAGGTGCCTGGGGCGAGCTACCAACAGCTGGAGACCGAGGGCATCGCCGAAGTCTTCGACCCGCTCAAGATCAAGTACGACGTGGTCGATGCGGGCACCGACCCCGCCGGCGTCATCCAGAAGATGTCGGAATACATGATTGCCAACGACGTCGATGCGGTGATCGCGCTGGGTGACCTCGTGGCCGCCAGCGTGCAGCGCGTCTTCGACAATGTGGGTGCTGCGCCGGGCTCGATCCCGGTGGTCGGTTGGGGCAATTCGAAGGAAACAGCGCAGGCGGTGAAGGCCGGCTATGTGAATGCTGCCCTCTGGCAGTATCCGTCGCATCAGGGCTTCATGCCCGTGGCGCTCCTCAACATGGCCGCCAATGGCGAGCCGATCGGGTATGACATCTTCACGCTGCAGACCTACGACAAGGACAGCGTGGAGCCGATCCTGAAGCTCTACGGCGAATGATGCTCCATGACGAATGATGCTCTTACCCGCCCGGGCGGAACCGCCCGGGCCGATCGCTTGCTCGACCGGAATCACGACACAGGGGGTGCGAAGGTGAAATCAACGCGCTGGCGGGCGCTCCTGCGCAAGCCGGAGACCTCGTCCTTTATCATCCTGTGCCTGGCGGTCGTCTTCTTCACACTGGCGAATGATCGCTTTCTGTCGCCGCTCAACCTGGCGAACCTGCTCGCCTTCCTGCCCGAGCTCGGCATCATCGCCCTTGGCATGACGCTCCTGCTCACAGCTGGCGAATTCGATCTGTCCGTCGGCGCGGTCTTCGCCTTCTGCCCGGTTATTTCCATGCTGCTTGTCCAGCATGCAGGCATCGATCTCGGCCTGGCGCTCATCGTCGGCTTCGCCTTGACGGCTGTCATAGGGCTGGCGAACGGGCTCTTCGTGACCAAGATCGGCATTTCGTCCTTTCTCGTCACGCTTGCGATGCTGCTGCTGGTCCGGGGCTCGACCCTCTTTGCCACGCAGGGCTTCCCGCTTGCCAGTTTCAGCGGCGAGACGATCCTCAAGCCGCTGCTCGCGGGCAGCTTCTATGTCGGCGAGGTGCGGTTTCATGCTTCCATCATCTGGTTCGCCCTGCTCGCCGCGCTGGCCTTCTACGTGCTCAACTACTCCAAGGTGGGCAACTGGATCTCGGCCATCGGCAGCAACCGCAACGCAGCGATTGCACGCGGCGTGCCGGCGGACGCGGTCAAGATCGGCCTCTTCATCGCGACTTCGCTGCTCGCCGCGCTCGCCGGCACCATCAGTGCGTTGCGCATCTCCTCGGCTTCCCCGGTCGCAGGGGACCAGTACGAGCTTGAGGTGATTGCAATGGTGGTCGTGGGTGGCACGGCGCTCACCGGCGGCCGCGGGACCATCATAGGCACCATCATCGGCGTGTTCCTGCTGCGCATCATCCGCAACGGCATCGTGCTCGTCGGCGTGCCGGGACTTGCCTTCAACATCTTCGTCGGCGGCTTGATCCTGGTGATGCTCGTCGTCCACGCGGCCATGCAAAAGCGGTCTTCGAGGGCCTGACATGATGCGCGAAGTTTTGAGACTTGAGAATGTCGCGAAATCCTTTGGAAGCGTGCAGGCGCTGCGCGATGTAAGCCTTACCGTGAATACCGGGGAGGTGGTGGCGCTGCTCGGGGACAACGGCGCGGGAAAATCCACCCTCATCAAGGCGATCTCCGGCCTGCATGGCATTGACCGTGGCCGGATTATCGTCGACGGCAAGGAAGTCACAATCAGGAACCCGCGGGATGCGATGAACCTTGGCATCGAGACCATCCACCAGGACAGTTCCCTGGCCGTGGATCTCTCGATTGCGCGCAACCTGTTCCTCGGCCGAGAGCCGGTGAAGGCGGCCTTTCTAGGCCCGCTGGCACCGCTCGACCTGCCGCAGCTCAAGCGGCAGGCATCCGACCTGCTCCGCCGCGTCGGCATCCGCAAGAACCTTGATGCCGACGCGCCTATCAAGGCGCTTTCGGGCGGCGAGCGGCAGTCGATCGCCATCTCGCGCGCGATGCAATTCTTCGCCAAGATCATCATCCTTGACGAGCCCACCAACAACTTGGGTGTCGAGGAGACGCATGGAGTTCTGCGTTTCATCAAGGAGGTGCGGGACGCCGGCCACTCGGTGATCTACATCACGCACAACATCCACCATGTCTTCCAGGTGGCGGATCGCATCGTCGTCATGCGCCAGGGCACGGTGGTAGCCGACATCAAGGCTGAAGGAACGAGCATCCTGGAAGTTGAGGCGATCATCACGGGGGCCGACCTGCACGAACTGGAGGTGGACGCCCGGCGAAGCTGACGTTTTGGCTCAGCCCAGAAGCTGGAGACCTCCAGTTCTCCCGCAGGCCTGGGCGATCGGCCCCTCACGCATGCCATGCCTGTTGGGGCTCTGCAGCCGGTGACGCTGATGCTCGGCGTCCTGACCCGGACGCCTGAATGCGCGCGTTGCTCACGCCGGCGGTTGACCGGAATGGCGAAAACCACCATTCTCCGTCACAATTCGTCGGGAATGGTGTCAATGCGCGGGAGCCAATGCGTCCAACCATAGCCATGATTGCGCAGATGGCGGGCGTCAGCGCGACCACTGTTGACCGCGTGCTCAACGGCCGCGGCCGGGTCAAGTCGCGCACGCGCGAGCAAGTGCTGCGCGTTGCTCAGGAAACGGGCTATCTCGACAAGGCGTCCGCGCCTGTCGCGGCTCCAGTTCTCCTCGACTTCATCCTCCCGGAGGGCCAGAGCAGCTTCATCGAGACGCTGGCATCGCATTTGCGCGGGGCCGCCGAGAATTCGCGCGTACCGGTCACGCCACGAATCCGCTTTTTCGACCGCAGCAACCCGGAGGGCTTGGCGACCCAGATTCTTTCGCTCAAGGGGAAGTCGCAGGGGATTGGGGTTGTCGCGGTGGATCTCCCCGAGGTGCGGGAAGCGATCCGCCAGGTCGCAGCCGCCGGAATACCGGTGCTGAACATGGTCTCGGACCTCACCAACGTGCCCAAGATCGGGTATGTGGGCATCGACAACCGCGCTGCCGGACGGTTGGCCGGGCTCCTTTTGTCACGCCTCATCAAGAGCGAAACCGGCAAGATCGCGGTGTTCGCCGGCAGCCTCGCCTATCGCGGTCATGAGGAACGGGAGATGGGCTTTCGCCACTTCCTCTCGGAGGAAACCCGGCTGGAGGTGGTCGAGATGCGGGAGGTTCGCGACAATGTCGAAACCATGCATCAGGAAGCCCTCGCTCTTCTCAAGCGCCACCCGGACCTGGCTGGGATCTACAACATCGGCGGCGGAAACCGCGGCATTGCCATGGCGCTGATGGAGACTGGGTGCGCCGGCAAGGTGGTCTTCATCGGCCATGAGTTGACCGAGCACTCGCGGCAGTTCCTGCTGCGCCGGGTGATGGATGCGGTGATCGACCAGAACCCGCGGGTCGAGGCGCGTGATGCCATCGAACTGCTCGCCCATGCGGCTCGCGGCGAGCCGCAGCCGAATCTGCCGCCGATCCGCATCCAGGTCGTCTTTCGCGAGAATATTCCGCAGGTTTGACCTATTAGAAATCCGTCAGCTCGAATGTGAGGGGGCCGCTTCCCTGCGCGACCTCGTAGATGCCCCGCACGACGGCAAAACCAAAGACTGCGCGGGAGTGGAGCAGCGCCGGCACAGGCTCGCCTTGCAGCGCCCGGACAAAGTAGTTGAGGGGCCGATGATGAAAGTGCTGTTCGCGTGAGAGATCGAAGGTCTGTATCTGCTCGACGGCCTTTCCGCCCTCGTCCTCGCGGACCGCGACATCGGCCTTGCCGTCCTTCAACCATGGAATCCAATCCCATCGCAAGGCGCGCGTGAGACCGTCGACTTCCATGATCATGCGCTCCGATCCCTGGGAGGCGCTTGCACGTTCGTAATCGACGATCACCGTCTCCGCTGCTGCCGTCGTGACGCGCAGCGTCGCCCCTACATGCGTCTCGACATCGAAAACCACGTCCGTGGGATCGGCTCCCGTGGGCGGCCTTCGCATCCACGCCTGCAGGATCTCCACCTTGATTGGTTCCAGGACGTGGAAGAAGGTGGTCAGGTCATAGACTCCCCAATCCATCATGACGCCGCCGCCGCTGCGGGACTTGTCTAGGAACCAGCGGGTCTCCGGCTGATACTCGATCCCGCTGCGCATTCTCGCGCGGCGATGACAGACGGTGGCGTGGTAGATCTCGCCCAGCGCGCCGCTCTGCACGATCTGCCGCGCTCGCTCGGTCGAGGCATAGCCAAGGAACCGGTTGCTGGCACAGCCCAGCCGCTTTCCCGCCGATCGCGCTGCCGTCAGCATCTCCTGCCCGTCGGCAAGGGAGAAGCCGAGCGGCTTGTCCGCAAGCACATGGCGGCCCGAAGCGAACGCACGCTTGGCCAGCGGCGCATGCGTGACGGGCGGGGTCGCAACCACAACCACGTCGTCCTCGTGCGCAGGAATGGATAGCATCTTGTCGGCATCGGGGAAGGCGGCCGCTTCGGGGAACTTGTCCAAAAAGCCTTGCAGCGCCGCCTCGCTGGGATCGGCGACATGGATCGCGCTTCCAAGCAGGGCGGCAGCCTCCGCGTGAGCGCGGCCTATGAAGCCTGCTCCGATGATGAACACCCGGCTCACGCGTGCGATCCTTCTGCGCGAGCGGAGGCGAAGAGCTGCCGCGCATATGCCGCACTGCGGCGATGGGCTTCGACATCGCTCATCGTTTCCGGAGTTCCCTCCTCGAGCGCGCGCTCCAGCACCAGCAGCGGCTGAAGATCGAGGGCGGTGAAGCGGGTCGCCAGATGCTCGTGGTCGAGATCACCCGGGCCAAGGATTTCATCCCAGATCCCGTCTCGCGACTGGCGCAAATGCACGAGCTCGATGCGGTCGCCATAGTGGGTGATGATGTCGTGGAGGGCGATCTCGCTGTTCTCCGCGCCCCGGTAGATCCAGTGCGGGTCGAGACAAAGGCGCACATGGTTCGGGTCGGTCGCGGTCAGCATGTGGTGGAATTCGCGGGCGCTCGCCCGCATCTCTGCATCGTGGGAATGATAGCAGAGCCGCAGGCCCATCTCGTGGAACCTGCCTCCCAGGGCGGCGAGGAGGCTTGCCTGCAGTATGAGCTGCCCGTCCGTCTTGTTTTCCTTTCCCTTCCAGTCGATCGGGTTGGGATTGATCAGGATGAAGCGGACGCCCCATGGCCTCGCCTTCTCGGCAATCGCTACCATGTTTTCAAAGGTGCGCCGCCCCTCCACCTCGTCGTGCATGGCGCCGCCAATATAGATCGAAGGCATCTCCAGCCGGTGCCGTTTGGCCGCCAGAGCAATCCCTTCCACCTGATCCGGCGTCCGCACGATGGGCTCCCAGCCGTCGAGGCCGGCCTCGGCCGCTTCACGCATCGCGTTCTCAAGTTGGTCTTCCCAGGCATGGCCGCGCTGCTGCGCCCGCTGCATGAAGGGGTAGGCCTGCGTCGCAATGAAGTCCGGCCGCATTCAATCCTCCCGCACAGTCATTGATGGCGAGTAGTGAAAGAAAAAGACGTAAAATGCAATAGCGATATGGCAGCGGCCGTAGAGGCAGGTTAGCGTGCAGGGGCAGAAGTGGCTTCGGAATGTCCGATGCGCTTGACAGGCAGGACACACGCTGCAAAACTGGCAGGGATGACGGTAAATGACGTATGCCGCATCATCAGGGAGGAAAAATGATGGCTAGGACATTCTGGGCCGCGATGGCTCTGACGGCTTCCGTTGCCGCGGCCGCCGCGCAGGAGGACGTCATCACCGTCGTTCACGTCGAACAGAACCCGGCGGTGCAGGAATTCTGGGAGGACCTTGCGAAAAAGTTCGAGTCGGCGAACCAGGGTGTAGACGTCCAGTTCCAGTACCTTGAAGCCGAAGCTTTCAAGCAGAAGATGACGACGCTTCTACAATCGTCCGATCGTCCCGATATTATCTACAGCTGGGCGGGAGGTGTGCTGCGCGCCCAGGTCGAAGCCGGCGTCATTGCAGATCTCACGGAGAAGCTCGATCCTGCTGCAAAGGACATGCTTCTTCCCGCCGCGCTTGATGCCTTCACCCTGGATGGCCGCATCTATGGCGTGCCGGTGCGGATGACACAGGTCGGGATCTTCTACAACAAGGACATGCTCGGAGCGGCAAATGTGGACCCCGCGTCCCTTGCCACCTGGGACGGATTTCTTAAAGCCATCGAAACGCTGAAGGCTGCGGGAACGACGCCGCTTGTGGTCGGCGGAGCCGACAAATGGCCGCTGATGTTCTACTGGTCAGGCCTGGCGCTGAGGGCAGGGGGAAGCGCGGCGTTCGAGGCGGCCGTCGCTCAGGAAGGCGAGGGCTTCGCAGCCGCGCCCTTCGTCAGGGCCGGCGAGCTTTTCCAGCAGCTGACCGCGCTGGAGCCTTTCCAGTCCGGCTATATGGGCACCAAATACGGTGCGTCGGTCGGCCAGTTCGGTGACGGCAAGGGGGCCATGATGCTGGTGGCCGATTTCGTGCTCAACGGCATGAAGGCCAATGCGGCCGACGGGGTCGGCATTCCCCTCGACCGGCTGGGCTTTGCTCCGCTCCCCACTGTTGAAGGCGGGGCCGACGAGCCGAACGCCACCCTTGGCGGCATCAATGGGTGGCTTGTAACCGAGGGTGCTTCGCCGCGCGCGGCCGATTTCCTGGCATTCTTCATGCAACCCGAAAATCAGCGCATGGCGGCGCAGAAGTCCTTTTACATTCCCACGGTGAAGGGGCTCGAGGCTGAGCTTGCCAATCCCATCCATCAGGTGATCTCCGCCAATCTTGCAAAATCGACCTACCACCAGAATTTCTACGACCAGGCCTTGGGCGCAGCGGTTGGCGCCGTGGTGAACGATGTCTCGGCAGAGCTTGCGGCGGGCAATATGACGCCCGAGGAAGCAGCGGACGCGGTGCAGGAAGCTTACGCGTTCGAGCAGTGAGTGCGGCGGACCGCTAGGCGCGCCTAGCGCGGGCTCGAACCGAGGGTACGGGATGACGGTGGACTATGCGGGCGAGGGGAGCGCGACCGCCGCTTCCAGGGGCTGGAAGTTGCGGCTCGTTCGCCGGGACGAGGCGCTGCTGGCGCTCGTCTTCCTGCCTCCGGCGCTCCTGCTCTTCACGGTGTTCGTGGCCCTGCCGATCCTCGAGGCGGCGCAGTACTCCTTCTTCAACTGGAACGGTTTTGGTGCGCCGGAGAAATTCGTCGGCCTGCAGAATTACGTTCGGCTTTTCACGCACGGCGCCTTCCACACCGCACTTGCCAACAACGGGTTGATCATCCTGGCCTCGCTGCTCATCCAGATGCCGCTTGCGCTTCTGGTGGCAACGATGCTCGCCGACCGTGAACCGCTCACCGACACTTTCCGGCTCATCTTCTTCCTCCCCTATGTGCTGGCCGAAGTGACCGCGGGGCTGATCTGGCGCTTCATCTATGACGGCGACTATGGCGTCGTCGCAGCGATGACCGGCTGGCTGGGGCTCGATCCGGTCTATGTGCTCGCGGACCGGAACTTCGCCATCTATGCGATCCTGCTGGTGATCGTCTGGAAGTATTTCGGCCTCCATATGATCCTCTTCATCGCCGGCCTGCAGCAGATCGACCGCTCGCTCTACGAAGCCGCGCGTATCGACGGCGCCGGCGGCTGGACGCTCTTCCGGACCATAACGCTGCCTCTGCTGGCCCCAACCATCCGTCTCTCGATCTTCTTTTCGGTGGTTGGCGCTCTGCAGCTTTTCGATGTGATCATGCCGATGACGGCCGGCGGACCCTCCGACAGCACGCATACGATCGTCACCTACCTCTACAATTTCGGCATCATCCGGACGCGCTTCGGCTTCGGCAGCGCTGTCGGGGTGGTGCTGTTCCTGATCTGCGTCATCTTCGCGTTCGGGTACAAACGCACGGTGATGCGCAATGACTGAGGAGGGCCGTTCGCCGCTGCACTGGCCAGCGCCGCTGCGCTACGCGGTCCTCCTGATGGTCGGCGCCTTCGTGCTCGTCCCTCTCGTCATCACGGTCCTCGGCGGCTTCAAGGCGCTAGGTGAGCTCCGCGTCAATCCTTTCGGGCTGCCCGAAACCTGGCGATGGGAAGTCTATTGGGAAATCCTCCGCGGAAGCCGGTACTGGCAGATGCTGGGAAACTCGCTGGTGATCGCTCTGGCGACGGTCTTCCTCACGGTGGCTTTTTCGGCGATGGCGGCCTTCGTCTTCGCGCAGCTTCGCTTCTTTGGCAGCGAATTTCTTCTTGCCTATCTGACGCTCGGCCTGATGTTTCCCGCCGCGACAGCCGTACTGCCGCTCTTCATCAAGGTGCGCGACCTCGGGCTGCTCAATACGCATTGGGCCGTGATCCTGCCGCAGGCCGCCTTCGGGCTTGCAATGAGCATTCTCCTCTGCCGCAACTTCTTCAAGGGGCTGCCGGCGGAGCTGAAGGATGCAGCTTTCGTCGACGGCTGCAGCTATTTCGGCTTCTTCTGGCACGTGGTTCTCCCGCTCTCGCGGCCGATCCTCGCCACCACCGGCGTGATCGCCTTCGTCCACAGCTGGAACGCCTTTCTCCTGCCCCTGGTGATGCTCAACAGCCCCGAGCTCTACCCGTGGCCGCTTGGCATCATGGTCTATCAGGGCGAATATTCGACCGAGTGGAACCGGATCCTCGCCTACATCACGCTTACCATGCTTCCTGCGACGATCCTGTTCCTCCTGGCACAACGCTATGTTGTAGCCGGCCTGACCACCGGTGCAGTGAAAGGATGACAATGGAGAAGCGAAAGATCGCCGTCGTGGGGGCTGGCCTGGTAGGCTGCGGCTGGGCCATCGTCTTCGCGCGTGCCGGTTTCCGGGTGAATGTATTCGACGTCGATCCGTCTATTCGTGCTGCGGTGACCGGGCGCATAAGCGCGGCGCTGGCCGACATGGAAATGGCCGGGCTCGTTGAGGAAAGGGAGACCATAGCGGCCAGGGTGACCGTGGAGGATGAGCTCCGAAGCGCGGTCAGGGGCGCCTCCTACGTGCAGGAATCTGTCTTTGAAAGGCAGGACATCAAGAAGGATGTGTCGAGCCAGATCGATGCCGTCATGCACCCGCAGGCCATCGTGGGAAGTTCCAGCTCAGGCATTCCCGCTTCGGCCTTTACCGAACATCTGAAGAACCGAGAGCGCTTCCTGGTGGTCCACCCGGTCAATCCCCCGCACCTTGTGCCGCTGGTGGAGCTGGTGCGGGCGCCGTGGACCGATTCTGCTGCGCTCGCCTCTGTGCGGGAACTCATGGAGGAAGTCGGGCAAACCCCCATCACGGTGCGGCGCGAGATCGAAGGCTTTGTGCTCAACCGGCTGCAAGGAGCGCTGCTGAACGAGGCCTGGGCGCTGTTTGAAGAAGGCTATGCGAGCGCAGAGGATATCGACCGCACGGTGCGCGACGGCCTTGGGCTCCGCTGGTCCTTCATGGGTCCTTTCGAGACCATCGATCTCAACGCGCCGGGCGGAGTGGGCGACTATGCCCAGCGTCTCGGTCCGCTCTACCACAAGATCGCGCTCGACCGCCGCGACCCCCGGCCCTGGTCGGAAGCCCTGATTAGGCGCGTCGAGGCGGAGCGGCGAGCAAAACTGTCGCCGGACGAGCTTGCCGAGCGGCGCGCATGGCGGGATCGTCGGCTGATGGCGCTCGTCGCGCATCGGCGCCGGATGATAACCGAGGAACAATAGAGGAAAAAGCTCCATGCCCGTCTGGCTCAAGCGAAGCAGGAGCATCGAAGAACGCGCCGAGGCCGACCGTCAGGTGCGCGCCGTGGTCGAGGGCATTCTCGGCGATATCGAGAAGCGGGGCGACGAGGCGGTGCGCGAGCTCTCCCGCAAATTCGATGGATGGGATCGGGAGGATTTTCGCCTGAGCGAGGCGGAGATCGACGCCTGCATGGCCGAGCTTTCGCAGGAGGATCTCTCCGACATCGCCTTCGCGCAGGAGCAGGTGCGCAATTTCGCTGAGGCGCAGAAGGATACGATGCGTGAGCTCGCCGTCGAGACGTTGCCAGGCGTCATCCTGGGCCACAAGCATGTGCCCGTGAGCGCGGTGGGCTGCTATGTTCCCGGCGGAAAATACCCGCTGCTCGCATCCGCTCACATGTCGGTCCTGACGGCCAAGGTGGCCGGGTGCGCGCGCGTGATCACCTGCGCGCCGCCTTTCCAGGGCCGGCCGGCCCCGGCCATCGTCGCCGCCCAGCATATGGCAGGGGCGGACGAGATCTATGTGCTTGGTGGCGTGCAGGCGGTCGGCGCCATGGCGATCGGCACCGAGAGCATCAAGCCGGTGGACATGCTGGTCGGCCCCGGCAACGCCTATGTGGCGGAGGCCAAGCGGCAGCTTTTCGGGCGGGTGGGCATCGACCTCTTTGCCGGCCCGACCGAAACGCTTGTGATCGCCGACGAGACAGTGGACGGCGAGCTCTGCGCTACGGACCTTCTGGGCCAGGCGGAGCACGGCCCGACCTCGCCGGCCATACTGCTCACCAACTCCGAGAAGCTTGCTCGCGAGACTATGGAAGAAGTGGAGCGGCTGCTCGCCATCCTCCCCACCGGCGAGATCGCACGCAAGGCCTGGACGGATTTCGGCGAGGTGATCGTCTGCGAAAGTTACGACGAGATGGCCGAAGTGGCGGACCGGATCGCCTCCGAGCACGTCCAGGTGATGACGGATCGCGACCTTTGGTTTCGCGACCGGCTGCAAAACTATGGCGCGCTCTTCCTTGGGCCGCGCACCAACGTGGCCTACGGAGACAAGGTGATCGGCACCAACCACACCCTGCCGACCATGAAGGCGGCGCGCTATACCGGCGGCCTCTGGGTCGGCAAGTTCATGAAGACCTGCACCTGGCAGATCGTCGAGACGGACGCTGCCTCGGCACAGATCGGCGAATACGCGTCTCGTCTCTCCATGCTGGAGGGGTTTGCTGGCCACGCCGAACAGGCAAACATCCGCGTTCGCCGTTACGGCGGCCGCAATGTTCCCTACGCTGCTGCTGCCAGCCGGCGCAAGGACGGCTAAGATGCGCCTGCCCAGGACGCCGAGCTTCCGCCTGGACGGCAAGCGCGCGCTCGTGACCGGCGGCACGCGCGGCATCGGCCTTGGGGCCGCGGTGGCGCTTGCTGAAGCGGGCGCGGAGGTGACCATCGCCGCCCGTACGGCGCGAGATGTGGCAGCGGCTGTGGCGGCAATGCGGGAGAGCGGCTTCAGGGTCGACGGCTCGGCGCTGGACGTTACTGATACCGCCGCGGTTCAAGCCTTCATGGCCGAACGACCAGCCTTCGACATCCTTGTCAACAGCGCTGGCGGCGCGCGCCATGCGTCTTTTCTCCAGGTGGAGGAGCGTGATTATCAGGCCGTGGTCGACCTCAATCTGAAAGCGACGATCTTTGTGTCGCAATGTGTTGCGACCAGGCTTGTGGCGGAAGGCCGGTCCGGCTCGATCATCAACATCTCTTCGCAAATGGGGCACGTCTCGGGCCCGCAACGCTCCATCTATTCGGCCACGAAATTTGCCGTGGAGGGGCTGACACGAGGGATGGCCATCGATCTTGGACCCGACAATATTCGGGTGAACACGATCTGCCCGACCTTCATCGAGACGGAAATGACGGCCGGCAGCCTGAGTGATGCGGAATTTCGCGCCTGGGTGTTGTCGAAGATCAAGCTTGGGCGTCTGGGCAAGGTCGAGGACATCATGGGGGCTGTCGTGTTCCTTGCATCCGATGCCTCGGCGATGGTGACCGGCTCTTCGCTGCTGGTGGACGGCGGTTGGAGGGCCGGTTGAATTCAACGTGCCGGGACTCGCCTTTTTGAGGCCGTTCCAGTGCTGCGTGCGAGAGGACGCGCGGTCGTTGATGATCTGTCGCCCGACTTGGTGTGTAAGCGATCCCGATTGGCGCCAGCGGAAGCGGATCGGCTGCCGATCCGCCGCGTCGCGCTCCCGACGAGATCGCCCCCGCCTATGTCTATCTCGCCTTCGATGAGGGGAGCTTCGTGGTAGACCAATCGATCTCGCCTATTAGCGGTGACGTGAGCTAGTGATCAGGTAGCGCGCGGCGGTATTCTGGCGGCCAGCCGGACAAGGGAAGTTCAAGAGCTACCCATCGGCTACTTCCAAGTCGACGTTGCCGAGGTGCGCACCGATGAGGGCAAGCTGCACATGTTCGCTGCCATCCAACGGTGTAAGTTTGCCTTCTTGGAACTGCACGAGAAGTCCACGGCCGTGTGGAGAGCTTCCTGCTGCGGCTGACCAGCCGCTCCCCACAAAATCCACACCGTGCTCACCGACAACGGCATCCAAGTCACCACGCCCGGCGTCGGCGGTCGGCCATTCCCCTGATCAAGCAAGCCATCGCCAAGGCGGAACGCTTCCGGGCACATGCCTTAAGATACACCTGCATTACCGACGACATCGAGCACCGCACGACCAAGGGCAAATGTCCATGCACCATGGTCTAGTCGAGAGATGAATTGCGACAAGGATGCTACCGTCGGGCGTTTTTATCACGAGAGCCACGATCAGCTCCGCCGACATTTCGCCAACTTCGTCGCGGCCCACGATCTCGTTGGCGGGCTGAAGACCCTCAACGGTCTCTCACACACTGCGTAATCAGCTGCAAGTCATGGGCTTCCCAGCCAAGCAGATCTGCTCTCAATCGCGTCGGTAAATGCCAGGACTAATTATCTAGTTGGACCGCAGATCGGCGATGATCAAGTCGGACATCCGCTCGGCCAGCATGATAGTAGGAAGGTTGATGTTGGCGCGCGGGGCCGTGGGCATGACGGAGGCATCCACGATCCTGAGCCCATCCAGGCCATGGACCCGTGCCGTCGAGGGATCGACCACCGTGTACCGATCGTCCGCCAGGCCCATTCGGCAAGTGCCGCAGGCGTGCCACTGGCCGACGGCGTTCGACCTCACATGCTCTTCGAGCACGTTGTCATCGGCAAGGAGGGCTTCGAGCGCAGCGCCACCGGCGACACCTTTGTGCAGGAACTGCCGGCGCAAGCCGGGCAGCGCGTCGATGGCTACAGACACCGGGGCGGTAAGCAGGAAGTTCCGCAACGTGCGCCGGCCGAGCGCCTTGGCAAAGCCGCCGTAGCTCGAGGGCACCGGATACTCAATGACGTTCCGCAGCGCCGCGGTCGACACCAGCTGCGCCATCAGTCGGAAAGCAGATTTGAGCCTTTGCAGATCGCGGTGGTCTGCAAGAAAGTTGAAGCTTGCCGTCGGCGCGATCCGCGGGTCGCCGCTGACCAGCGATACGCTGCCACGGGAATAAGCCTTGTTGATCCAGGCAAGGTAGGTGCCGATCTGCCGCCCCAAGGGATGCCAGGCGGATTTGGCCACGGCAACCATGAACATGTCGCCCCCAGGAGCCCCTGCTTGTTCCGACGAATATCGCAGCCCGATATGGATGTGGCGCCTCGTTAGCTTCAGCCGAGCCCGGGCCGGATGAAAGCGGAGAGCGACACGCCTGGGTGTTCCTGCAAATTGGCGCCAACGCCCGGAAGATCAGCCATAATTTCGATCTCGCGCTTGCGCAAATCGGCCGCAGGGCCAATTCCTGACCGCATCAGAAGAGCTGGCGAGTGGATGGCACCGGCGGAAACAATGACCTGCCGCCCGATGAGATCCTTCTCTCTCCCCTCGCGCGAAATGCGGACCCCTGTGATTAGTCGGCCATCGCAAAGGAGGCTCAGGGCTTGCGCGCGAGTGAGGATTGCGAGGTTTGGACGGGAGCGCGTTTCCGGGGAAAGATAGGCCATGGCCGCCGAGACGCGGTGCGAACCGTTGTTGGATAGCGTGAGGGCAGCATAGCCGTCTCCGAAGCGCCCATTCATATCCCCGATGTCGCTGAAGCCGAGTTCGTTGAACGCCCGCGCCGACGCGTGCGAGAACTCGGGCCATTGCTCGCGAGGGATCCGGTGGATGGGTATAGGTCCCGAGCGCCCGTGCATTGGGCCTGCATAATCGAGGTCGGTTTCAAGGCGGCAGAAGTAGGGGAGCACGTTCTGCCAGTTCCAGCCTCGCGCGCCCAGCATCTCCCACTCATCGTAGTCGGCGGGAGTGCCGCGGTTGGCGATCTGCCCATTGATGCTGGAGCCACCTCCGATCAGCCTTGCCTGCTCGTAGGTTTTGTAGGGCGCCGCATCAGGCCGGTTATGAAGGTGTGATGCAGTCTGCACCTTCAAGTCTGGCCAATGGTTGTTGGGGTCGAAGGCTGCGCGGCTCGGATAGGTGTCGAGGATCGCGGCACCTTCGCTTCCCGGTGGCACGTCGCGGCCTGCCTCGAGCAGAAGCACCTTCCGGCTCCGATCGGCGGACAGCCGATTGGCGAGAACGCACCCGGCGCTCCCTCCGCCGACGATGATGATGTCCCATGTCACAATACTACCGCGTCTCGCGTTGGCTCCGCTGCCCTACACAAGCAGGCTTTCCAGCACGGCCTCGGTGAGGCCCAAGCCGAAACCCGGCTCGCCATTGGGAATGACAACGCCGTTCTCGGGAACGGCCATGCCAGGGAAAACCTTGGCATGCTCGAGGGGCACGCCGGGAGGGGAGCCAACGAAGTACTCACCCCAGGGCACGTTCGGCGCAGCCAGGCTGAAATGCTGGCCGTAGGGCGTGTTCATGCCGGCATGCAAGATGACAGGAATGCCCGCCGTCTCCGCAATGTGGTTGATGCGCTGGCAGGCGGTGAACCCGCCCGCCCAGCAGATGTCTGGCTGGAAGACGTCAGCTACGCGACGGGCTGCAGCTTGCGCGAACGGATGCGGTGTGTACCAGTGCTCTCCGGTGGCAAGCGTCTGCCAGGGCAGCCGCCGGCGCAGCTCTTCATGAGCATCCATGTTCTCCGGTGTCAGACAATCTTCGATCCAGGTGAGGCCATAGGGCCGAAGCCGCTCCGCGAGCTGCACGGCATAGGCAACGTCTGCCGACATCCAGCAATCGAGCATAAGCTCAATGTCAGGTCCGATGAGTTCACGGGTTCTGGCGACCAGTTCCTCGTTCTTGGCAAGCCCCGCCGCACGGTCGAAGTGGCCATGCGGGCAGGCGAGCTTGGTCGCCTTGAAGCCAAGCTCCATGTTCCAGTCCGTGTCGTTGCCCGTAGCGTAACAGACCTGCCTTTCGCGCGCCGGGCCACCGGCAAGCTCGTAGACCGGGATGCGGAGCAGCTTTCCCTTGAGGTCCCAAAGCGCCAGGTCGACCGCGCTTATGGCGTGGGAGGCAATCCCCATGGCGCTGTAGGTGGAGGTAATCCGCATCATCACGTCCCAAAGGCGGTCTGTTGCCATGGGATTTTCATCGACGAGCAGTGATGCCAAATGATCGTTGATAAGGCTGATGACGGGATTGCCGTAGCGCGATACCCCGAAGCCGGTGGTGCCGTCGTCCGCCGTCACCAGGCAGCCGACGGCCGGCGTGCCCGGCCGCCATTTCGACCGCTGCCCCCTGAACCGTTCATAGCCGTCCATCGGGCTTGCCACATCGGCATACTTGTTCCACGGCTCGCGCCGGGCGCCGCCCGCGGACACCTGCCCCTCGCGGTAGGCCGCGCCGACCATTTCGTTCTTGATGGCGAAGGCGCGAACTGACTTGATCTTCATTGCGGTCCCGTCGAGCTAGGTTTGTTTTCCGGCGCGAGTGGACCGGCGATCGCAATCGGCCGTCCGCCTTCGCGCGACGATTGGAGAAGGGCGGAGATCACGTCGACGGTCGCCGCACCGATTGTGCCCGGCGACGCGTTCAGGCCAAAGCCCTTGGCAAGATCCACGAGCGCATCTACCGGCCCATCGCAGCGATAGGTCCAGGCGCCGTCGGCAAGCTCCAGACCATCCGCTGCGCCGTCGAAACGACGGATCTCGCACCAGTCGCGATCGAATTCGGCCACAAGCAGTCCCTCGCTGCCGGTGATGAAGAAGCGCAGCAATGCGCGGTTGCCCTGAGGCATCGCCGCCGCCCCGCTGAGCACGCCCACCGCGCCGCCGGCGAAGGAAACCGTCGCCGCGTTGCAGAAATCGACTCGGTCGTTTGGGAAGGAGTGGGCGCTTACGCTGCCGGCCTCCAGACCCGTGAGATAGAGAAGCAGCGCGATCGCATGCGACATCTGCCCATAGGCAAAGCCGCCGCCCTGTTCCGGATCCTGCCAGGTCGACTTGTCTGGCCTGAAGAACGAAGTTTCCCAAGACTTCAGGCCACCCTCGCCTGCAAAGACGTCGCGCGTGGCCGAGATGAAGCTGCACATCACGTGCTCGATACGTCCGACCGCGCCCTCCGCGATACGTCGGCGCAGGTCTTCCACGCCTGGCAGATATTGATAGCCGTTAGCGATCAGCAGGTGACGGCCTTGTGCTTCCGCGCGCTTGACAAGGTCCCATGCCTCGCGCGGATCGAGCGTCATCGGCTTTTCGCAGAGCACATGCGCACCAGCCTCCAGCGCGTCGCGCGCATGCTGGTAGTGCAGGTGGTGCGGCGAGGCGACGATCACGACATCCGGGCGCCGGGCGAGCACCTCCCGATAATCCTCGGACGCGAAGGCAAACCCGAAATGCTCCTTCACGCGCAGGAGCGCCTCCGCACCCAACCTGCTCACGCCGTCAAGCACCAGGTCGCCGCGTGCGGCGAGCACCGGTATGTGGTTCTGAGCCGCGTACCAGCCGGCGCCGATTACCGCTGCGCGAATAGGCGCCTGGCTAGCCATGCGCCGTCACCCGAGCATCGTCGTCAAGGCCCCAGCTCACATCGGGATCGACAGAAGGAATTGCACTGATCAGGCTCTTGGTATAGGGGTGCTGCGGGTTCAGAATCACGGAATCCGGGTCGCCCGATTCCACCACCTTTCCGGAGTTCATCACCAGCACATGATCGGCGATCTGGTAGGCGGTGGTCAGATCATGGGTGACATAGATCAATGAGATGCCCTTCTCCGTTTTCAGGCGATAGAGCGTGTCGAGGATGGTGGCGCGCAGCGAGGCGTCCACCATCGAGGCGGGCTCGTCGGCGATGATGATGCGAGGGTTCAGCAACAGGGCGCGCGCGATCATGACACGCTGACGCTGTCCACCTGAGAGCTGATGCGGATAGCGCCCGAGAGTTTCGGCAGGACGAAGGCCCACCACCGTCAAGGCTTCGCGGATGCGCTCATAGGCTTCATCCCGGTTGCGCGCCAGGCCGAACCGCTGGAGCGGCAGCAAAAGCGCCCGATCGACCCGATAGAAAGGGTTGTAGGCAGCGAAGGGGTCCTGGAAAATCGCCTGCACCTCACGCCGGTAAGTAAGGCGCTCGGCCCGGTCCATCTCCGACAGGAGCTTTCCGCGATAGCTCACCCTGCCGCCGGTCGGCGCCATCAGGCCGAGCAGCAGGCGCGTCAGCGTTGTCTTGCCGCTGCCGCTCTCGCCGACAATGGCGATGATCGCCGGCGGATCTTCGCCGATCTGCAGCGAGACACCGTCGAGAGCGTGCTTCACCTGGCGCCGGCCAAGCGTGCCACCGGTGAAGGTCACGGTGACATTGTCGGCGCTAAGCAGGGTGGACATCGCGCACCTCCGTGACCAGATGACATGACACGCGGTGCCCGTCTTCCCCCAACCATTCCCCGGGATAGTCACGGCTACAGCCGGCGATAGCGGAAGGACAACGCACGTGGAAGGGGCAACCAGGCGGCGGGTCCAAGAGGGACGGCGCCACGCCGGGAATACCGAGGAAGCGCCCGCGATGGCTGAAGGAGGGCAGGCTTGCAATCAGCATCTTCGTGTACGGGTGGCGCGGATTGCCGAAGACCTGCCGCACCGGCCCGTATTCCACCAGCCGGCCGGCATACATGACGCCGATCGTGTGGGCGAACTGGGACATCAGCGCCATGTCGTGGCCAACCAGGATAACGCTCGCGGAAAGCTCCTTCTGCACCCGCACCAGGGTGCGCAACACCTGCTTCTGAACGACCACGTCTAGCGCGCTCGTCGGTTCGTCGGCCACAATCACGCTGGGCTTGAGGGCGATCGCCATGGCGATGCAGACTCGCTGCTTCATGCCGCCGCTCAATTGGTGCGGGAAGAGGTCGGCGACCCCCGGCTCAAGTTCGACTGCCTCGAGAAGGCGCGCCACGTGGGCACGCGCCTCACCTCGTGATTTCCACGCGCCATGCGCCTTCAGGAGGTCGTGGAACTGAACGCCGATGCGAAGAACGGGGTTGAGCGAGTTCATTGCCCCCTGCGGCACGAGCGAGATGCGCGAGAAGCGGGCACGGCGCATCGTTTCGTCGGTGGCTGCCACCAGATCCTCGCCATCCAGCAGCACCTCGCCTCCGGCGATCCGCCCGGGCTTGGCCAGAAGGCGCAGCATGGCAAGGATAGTGGTGGTCTTGCCCGAGCCGGATTCACCGACCAGGCCCAGGCGCTCGCCCGGATGCAAGGTGAAGGAGACATCGTTCACCGCCCGGGCGATGCCGCGCTCAAGCGGGAACTCGACTTGGAGATGCCGGACTTCAAGTGTGCTCGTCATGGGGCAGCGCTCAGACGGTTGTTCACGATTCTGTCGAGGCCGATTGAAATCATGAGCAGGGACAGGAAGATGAGCGCGATCACCACCACCGGCGGTCCCCACCACCACCACATGCCGCGTAAAATCGCACCATTGTAGTGCGCCCAGTAGATTATGCCGCCGAGCGTCAGCTCGTTCTGCGGCCCGAGACCCAGCGCTTCTAGCCCGATCGTCGCCAGAAGTGCGGAGGAAACGGCCGTCACGAAGCTCGCGGCGATGAAGGGCAATAGGTTGGGCAAAACCTCAGTCGCAAGAAGGCGCAGCCCGACCACGGCATTGAGCCGCGCTACGTCGATATAAGGCCGGCTGATGATCGACAGGGTCTGCGAGCGCATGGTCCTGGTTGGGTGCATCCAGGCAATGCCAGCCACGATCAGGGCGATCATGTCCACTGTCATTATGCGCACATTGGTTGCAACAAGCACCAGGACGGCTATGCCCGGAATAGTCATCGCCACATCACAGAGCGTGCGGATGATCGCATCGACCCAGCCGTGGAAATAAGCGGCGATGAGCCCGAGCACGATGCCGATACCGAGCCCGATCACGCCGGCAAAAAGGCTAATCCTCAAGCTTTGCGGCAGGCTCACGACGAGGGCTGCTATCATGTCGCGGCCTTGGCCATCTGTCCCAAGCCAGAATTTGGCGGACGGCGGGCGCCGGGCCCGCACGGCGCCGATCTCGGCAAGACCGGTATCGACCAGAAGCGGGCCGACGACGCCGACTAGGAGCAGGAGGAGAAAGATTGCTACTCCCCCCACGAGCATCGGCTCGCGGGTGACAAAGCGCAGGCCCCTCCCCTGCGCGGAAATTGAAGCAGCCATGCTCATCGAAGCGCGATCCTCGGATCGATCAGCGGGTAAAGCAGATCGAGAATGAACATGGTCAGGGCTATCGAGACGGACAGCAGGAGCACGATGCCCTGGATGACGAAATAGTCGTTGGTCTGTATGGCCTGGTAGAGGTCGTATCCGAGGCCGGGATAGGCGAAGATCACCTCCACCAGGATGGCTCCCGATACGACATGTCCCAAGGCGAGCCCGAGATGGGTGAACTGCGGCAACATGGCATTGCGCAGCCCATAGGCAAGAAAGATGCGGGCCGGCGGCAGCCCCTTGGCCTGAGCGAGCGTGATGTAGTCCTCTCCAAGCACGGAGACCACCATCCCGCGCATAGAAATGGCCCAGGCACCGATCGTCGTTAGAATGATCGAGAGCGCCGGCAAGGTGGCGTGCCAGAGCACGCCGCGAAACGATGCCCAGTTGAGCCCGAGGTTGAGATTGTAGGGAAAGCCGCCCGAAGCGGGGAAAAACTTCCAGACGATGGCGAATGCGAAGAGGAGCACCAGCCCAAGCACGAAATAGGGGATCGCGGAGAGCATCAGGAAGGGCACTGCGATCACCTGAACCCAGCGCCCCGTGCCGGGCCAGGCCATCAGCCCACCAAGAAGCGTACCGATCGCGAAGCTGATTACGGTTGACACCCCCAACAGCCCTATCGTCCAAAGCGCGCCGGTGCCGATCACCTCCACCACGGTCGAGGGGTAGTGCGTTACCGAATATCCGAGGTCGAGCCGCATGAGCCCGTAGAGGTAGTTCAGGTATTGCTGCCAGAGCGGCAGGTCGAGCCCGAATTTCTGCTGGTAGGATTCCACCATCGCCTGCATGTTCGAGCTCGACCCGCCCTGGGCCGAGATCTGGCTGATCATCGTCTGCACGGGATCACCCGGCATGGCGCGCGGAATGAGGAAATTGAGCGTCAGGGCCATCGCCACCACGATCAGCATCATTCCGGTACGCTTGATGATGTAGGTTGCGATCATTTCTGTCTCGGTTAGAGCGGCTTTGCGCTTTTGGGCCTGCCGATCCTTGCTGCCGGCAGGCCTGAATTGCGGTGGCGTTATTCGCGCGGCTTAAGCCGATCACGCACCAGCGCGAAGCCGTTCCAAGCGATATACGGCGCCGCATAGGGGTCTGCCGCCGACGGGAAACCGGTCCAGTAGGTGGTGTTGAACGTGATTGCGTGCAGTTCCTCGATCAACGTCACCTGCGGCATCTCCTCGAGCATGAGGCGCGTGGCGGACTTCACCAGCTCCATGTACTCGGCGTCGTCAGGTGAAGGCTGACGCGCTTCCATCTGGTCGAGGAGCGCATCCATCTCCGGATTGGAGTAGCGCGTGATCGCCCGCACACTGACGCCCTTCTGGCCGGGCTGCGCCGCAAACTTGCTATGAACATGCTGCAGCGTTTGCCACGGATCGTAGAGGCTGCCGCATTCGGTCGCCGTTGCAAGCTGGAAGTCGCCAGCCGTCAACGCTTCGAAATAAGCCGAGTCCTGGCTCGCCTTGAAAACCGCATCGAAGCCCGCCCGCTGTAGCTGACTGGTAACGACGGGAGGCAGTGAAGTGCCTTGATGCGCTGTGATGGTAATCGGCCACGCAGAGCCATCGGGCAACTGCCATTTGCCGTCCGCGCCCTTCTTGAAGCCAGCTTCGGTAAGAAGCTGTTCCGACCGGGCCAGATCCTGTTCAGCAACACCGGACTCCTGAATGATTTCCTCGAGTTGTGAGGTGTATTTCACGACGCCGGGATAGGACGCGAAAGGAAGCACCGCCGGGGGCTGCGATCCTTCGAACGCCAAGTCCGCCAGTTCCTCGCGATCGAACACTGCGGCGATCGCTTTGCGCACGGCAGGATTGTCGAACGGCGCAACCTGGTTGTTGAAGACTACCCGCCACGTGCAGCCGGCGCTCGTTCCCCACACGGGCCCGCTCTCGTTCCATGAGACGATGTTCGGATTGCGCGCCATCACGGCCTCGAGATTTCCGACATTGAGCGCGCGACCGATGTCGATGTCGCTGTTGGCGAAGAGCTGGGTCATGGCGTCGGCGGTTGCCGGGCGATAGAGAATGCGCTCCATTGCCGGCATCGCCTCCGCCAATCCCGCGTCGATCGCCCACCAGCTGTCCCGCCGGTCGAACACGGCGGAGGTCTCGTCGCTCTTCACCAGCTTGAACGGCCCCGTGCCCACCGGCCAGCCCTTGGCGATGTCGAAATTGTTGAAGGTCTTTGGATCCTGATCTTGCCAGATATGCTTGGGCACGACGGCGAAACGGTCCACCTGACCGGTCGCGAGCGTATCCTGTGCCCAGCGCGGCCCGGGCTTGCTGAGTTTCAGCACCACGGTCTGTGCGTCCGTCGCCTCGACGGATGCAACCCATTCGCTGATAGTGCTCGAAAGGGAAAGGTCGGGCGCGGCGCCCTTGAGCATCTCGAAGGTGAAGGCAACGTCTTCCGCCGTCAGCGCCTCGCCGTCACTCCACTTCACGTCCGGCCGGATCTTGAGCGTGACCTCGGTGAAATCATCGTTGTAGGTGAAGGACTCGGCGATCCAGGGAATGATCTCGTTGGTCTGGTGGTTCGTGTAGAATAGCGCCTCATTGATCGTGTAGTGCAGCACATTGCGGATGTTCTGCAGCGGGCTGATATAGGGATGGTAGTTCGAGGGTGCAGGCACCTGATTGTAGTAGTCCCAACCCTGGGTGATCAGCGTGCGGTTGCGCGGAACCTCGCGCAGTTCCTGGCCATGTGCCATTGCCGCGGGACCGAGCAGCAATGCTCCGATTAGGATCGTCTGTCGCTTCATGTCATCCTCCCTTTGCTGCGCTTCCGTCTCAAGACGGGTATTTCCTCAACCGATCGTGGTTCAGCCGCACGCCGAATCCTGGCGTGTCCGGCAGGTGGTAGCGCCCCTCCACGGGGAGCGGCTGGTCCAGAAGCAGGTCGAAGATGTTGACGAGCGTCGTGCCGTCGCCGCCGGTGACGAACTCCGCATAGGGGGAGCCGGCATTGGCCATCACGAGATGCATTGGATAGATGTTGGGCCCGTGCGGGACGAGCGGCACATGATGGTGCTCTGCATAGGCGGCGATGCGGAGCACGGCCGTCAGGCCGCCGCACCAATGGATTTCCGGCTGGATGACCGAGCTTGCGCCCGCCTCCAGCAATCCGGCGAAGGCATGGTGGTCGAATTCCATGTTGCCGTTCGCCAGACCGATGGGCACTAGCGCCTTGCGCAAATCGCGATTGGCGTCAGCGGCCCAGCCGCTCGGCAGCGGATCCTCGAACCATTTTACACCGCAATTCTTCACCCTCTCGGCCACGGCGAGCGCGAACTCGTGTCCCCAGGACATGTAGCAGTCGATCATGATCTCCTTGTCAGGGCCGATCGTCTCGCGCAGCTCGCGGATGAGCTTCTCCATTTTGAGTACCCCGGCCCGCCCACTCTCCGCGCCGAAGGGCGCAGCAATCTTGACGCCCAGGAATCCGCTGTCGCGCCAATGCCCGACCGCGTCCGAATGAGTGGTTAGGTAGCAGGGTATGCCGTCGTCTTTGGTGGCTCCTCCAAGCAGCTTATAGACCGGCTGACCGAGAAGCTTTCCCTTCAGATCCCAGAGCGCGAGGTCAACCCCGGCTATGGCCATTCCGATGAGCCCGCCATGGCCGTAGGGCAGCGAGGCGCGGTACATCTGGTCCCAGATCTTGGCACTGTCGAACGGATCCTGGCCGAGCAGGAAGCGCCTGAAATGAGCGCGGATGATCTCGCAGGCCATTGCGCCGCCGTAGTAGTTGGCGCAGACGCCTACCTCGCCCGTATCAGTCTCGATCTCGATGGCATAGTGCTCCTGCCCGGGCCCCATCCAGCTGCGCCGCGACATTGCATACTGCGGATAGGTCGACATTGGGTTGGCAACTTGGAGCCGCGTGACCCATCCGCGCTGCGCGATATCCTCGGAAGCCGCACTGTCGGTGAAGTACGAGCAGTCAGCTGGAAGCAGTAGGCGGACATCAGCGATCCTCATGAGCGGCGCCTGGCCAGCAGAAGGTCTCTCCAGCAGGCAAAGCCGCAAACTCGCCTTCGCTGATGGTTAGCGCTATCCATTATTGCGTCAGCCTTCCTCATTCTTCGCAATATACACCGGCGCGAACATGCGCGTGGCTGCTATTGACCATCCTACTTCGCGCTTGCCTATTCCTGCGACAACGCGTATGTGGATAGCGCTATCCATGAGGTGGTATCACCGTGAATGAGAAAGTGTCAAGACCCGTACGCCTCGCTGGTGAATCCACGGTTCGATTGGAGGATGTCGCCGCGGCGGCGGGCGTCTCCCTAATCACTGCTTCGCGCTGCGTTAGCAATCCTGGGCGCGTATCCACAAAGACGCGTGAGCACGTGCTGCGGGTGGCCGAGCAGCTGGGCTATATCCCGAACCGACTTGCCTCAAGCCTTGCTTCCTCGAAGAGCAGAGTCGTGGGTGCCGTGATCCCAACGATGCTCAACCCGGTGCACAGCGTGGTCCTCCAGGCCGCGATGGAAATTCTTGCGCCTGCTGGGTACCAGGTCCTGCTCGGCACCTCGCACTACTTAGCGCGCACGGAACTGGACCTCGTGCGCACATTTCTCGGGCACCGGGTGGACGGGCTGCTGCTCACCGGCCGCGATCATGCGTCCGAATGCTCCGCCCTCCTCAGGCGGGCCGGTGTGCCTACTGTGGAGATGTTCGAGCACATCCAGGACCCGATCGATGTCGGGGTTGGCACGTCCAACTTCGAAGCGGGTCACTCTCTTGCGCAGTACCTGATCTCCCGTGGCCGCCGGAATCTGGCCTTTGTGGGCCACACAGATTTCGAGGATAGCCGCATCAACGGCCGCCAGGAGGGACTGATTGCAGCCGCGCGCGACAATGGACTCGATCAGCCGCGGGTTTTTTCCGTCTCCAGCCAGCCCGGGTCGGGAACGGGCGGCGAAATCGTCGGAACCATCCTGCGCGAAACGCCGGAGACGGACGCCGTCGTCTTTGCCGGCCACCAGCTTGCCGTGGGGGCCATTCGCTACGCGCTCGACGTCGGCATCGAGGTACCGGGGCGGCTCGCGATTGCTGGCTTCGGCGACTCTCCCGTCGCGCAGTGGATCAAGCCGGCGCTCACCACCATCAAATTTCCGCTTGAGGACATGGGTCGCGAAGCGGGCAAGGCGCTCCTGCAAAGGCTTTCGGGGAAAGATCCGGGCGCTCGCACCGTACGCCTCGGCTTCGAAATTCTCAGCCGGGAGAGTGCCTGATGTGGCCACCTCCAAGCCTGGTGACGGCCAGAAGTGGAACGCCCGCGCGCAGCCGCTCCAGGTTCTGCGCCACGAAATCACCCAACTCCTGCTGCGCACCAAGGCCGGCATAGTGGGGGGTGATGATCACGTTTGGGGCGCGCCAGAGCGGATGTCCCTGCGGCAGCGGCTCGGGCTCCGTCACGTCGAGCGCTGCCCCGCCAAGCTGGCCCTCATTCAAGGCATCAATGAGCGCGTCAGTGTCGACAATCCTGCCGCGAGCGATATTGACCAGGAGCGCTCCCTTCCTGCAGGCGCGGAAGAGTTCATGGCCAAACAGGCCTTCCGTTTCCGGCGAAGCCGGCAAGGCGACCAGGATCAGGTCCGCTTGCGCAACGACCTCGGCAATCTCGCCGAAGGGCCGCATCTCGTCTGCGGCCGCATCCGGAGCACCGCTGCGGGAAACGCCGACCACGCGTGTGCCGAAGGCGCGGAGCCGCATCGCGATTGCCTTGCCGATCGATCCGAAGCCGAACACCGCGGCTGTCTTGCCGCAAAGCGAACCCAAGCTGCTGAACGGAGCGCGGTGCCATCGCTCGCCAAATTGGTTGGCAAATGCAAGGTCGAGCCGGCGCGAGAGCGCCAGCGTGAGCGCGACTGCATGTTCGGCCACCGCCGGAGCGAGCGAATCCCCGGCCGTCGCCACCACTGTCCCGGGCGGAAAGCTGCGGCCGAGAAGCGGATCATAACCGGCGGAGAGGAGCTGTACCAGCCGCAGTCGGCCGGATGCATGCACGGCCTGCTCGACCGCTTCAGTGTAACGGTTGGGGGTGATGACCAGTACCTCTGCTCCAGCCGCCTCTCGCATGGCGGCGGCCTCATCGGCCACCGCTGCGAGCTCGACGCCTTCAATCCTGCGCAACCGTTCGTCGATCAGCGGGCTGTGGTGCGGCAGTCCCCAATAAAGTACGCGCATCTGGAGATTTCCTTTGCTGGGAAAACGATCCCGTCCGTAAGGGATTCGATGTCCCGGCGCCTATCATCAGGGCCTTGCGAGGGGGCGTCAACCTCCGGGCGATCCCCGCGAAGCTCCGAAAAAAAGTCCTCGATGAGGGATCAGAGACTACTCATAAACCTGGCCGGCAACACGATGGACAGAAGAAGGGCCGCTGCCGAGTATTGGAGGTTTAAATGTCTGACACGCTGAAGGTTGTCGATCCGCACATTCACCTTTGGGATCTTCGCACGGGCCTTTATCCGCATTTCGAGAAGCCCCGCCGGACGCGCTTCGGCTCCAACGCCGCGATTGCCCGCAATTATCTGCTCGAAGAGTTCCTCGAGGAGGGGCAAGGTGATGTGGAGGTACTCGCGGCTGTCCATGTCGAAGCTTTTCCCAAAGATGCCCTCAAAGAGGTGGAGAGCCTGCAGAAGGTGGCAGATGGCAGCCCAATCCCTTTGGCGATTGTCGGGCACGCCGATCTTACCTCACCCGGCTTCCCGGCGCTCCTCGATCGCCAAGCCGCCCTTACCGCCTTTCGCGGAATACGCCAGGTCGTGAACACCCATCCAGACCCCGAGCTTTCCGTCGGGAGCTGCGACTTGATTGCCGTGCCTGCTTTTCTCGACGGCCTGAAGCTGCTGGGCGATCGCGGCTTCTCCTTCGATCTCCAACTCTATCCTCATCAGATGGACGCTGCTGCCAGGCTGGCGTCGCAGGCGCCCCAGACGCAATTCATCCTCGACCATGCCGGCATGTGGACGGACTTCACCCTGGACGGCTGGAAGACCTGGAAGGCGGGTATGCGGAAGCTCGCCGCACTGCCCAATATGGGGGTCAAGATCAGCGGGCTCAGCATGCGGACATCCACAGCGTCGGTGGAGAGCATGCGGCCGATCGTCTTCGAGACCTTGGAGGCCTTCGGGCCAGCCCGGGCAATGTTTGCCTCCAACTTCCCGGTCGACAAGCTCAAGGCTGAGTACCCGGCGCTCTGGCGGGCCTTCGACACGATTACGAGTGACTTCTCCAGCGGAGAGCGGGGCGCGCTCTTCCGCGAGAATGCCCTGCGCTATTATCGATTTTCACAAGGCACGAGGTGAGGAAATCCATGAACCAGATCGATCTCAACGGCCGTGTTGCCGTCATCACCGGCGGGGCTCAGGGAATCGGCTTCGCGATTGCCCGGCGCCTTATGGCCTCAGGCGCAAAGGTAGCGCTTTGGGACATCAACGAGGAAATGCTGGCCGAGGTGGCGCCCGAGCTTGGCAGCGCTTCGAGCACGCTAAAGGTGAACATCACGTCCTATGACGAAGTCGCGGCGGCAGTGGCTGAGACGGAGAAGCGGCTCGGCGGAATCGATATACTCGTGCATTCTGCGGGCATTGCCGGCAAGAACGCGCCGCTAGATGAATATGAGCTGGACGAATGGCGCCGCGTCATAGAGATCGATCTCAACGGCGCCTTCTATGTCAATCGCGCAGTGCTGCCGGGCATGAAGGCGCGCAATTACGGCCGCATCGTCAACATCGCCTCGATCGCCGGCAAGGAAGGCAATCCCAACGCTTCCGCCTATGCGGCGGCGAAGGCCGGTGTGATCGGCATGACCAAGGCTGTGGGCAAGGAGTGCGCGAGCTACAACATCGCTATCAACGCCATCACGCCCGCGACCGCAAAGACCCGGGTCCTCGACGAGCTGAAGCCCGAATTCATCGACTACATGTTGAGCCGCATACCCCGGGGCCGCTTCCTCGAAGTGGATGAGGCTGCGAACATGGTAGCCTGGCTCGTCTCGGAGGAGAACAGCTTTACGACAGCCTCCGTCTTCGACCTTTCCGGAGGTCGCGCGACGTATTAGCGCCTTCAGGCGGACGGGGTTGTGATTCAATGCACCCGGCATAGGAAATTGTCGATGCGGGCGCGGCTTTGTCAGCGAGTAGCTGGCGCACTCGTTTCTGGAGCGGCAGCGCAGCGGCTGCCCGTCGCTTTCCTGCTCGTTTCTGGGTGCATCGCTAACATTCGGTGAGAGGCACCCAAGCGGCTCCAGGTTCCAACCTGTCGGTGATATTCGTCGGGCGCTCGCACAATGTAGTCTTCAATTGTGCTGACAATCCGATCGGCCGCTTGGCCTTACCGCACACCAAGCCCGTCTCTGGAATGGAGTCCATGCTGGCGTTCTGATAGCCAGGTGAATCGATCATCGTCGCCTTTGAGGCTCCCCCTCTGTCGCATCGCACAACCGTCGAAGTAGGGCCGACACGCTTAATTCCTGCGCTGCCCGCATCATTCGGACATACATGTTGCTGATGCTGGACGAACCTGTGAGGTCACAGCAGCAACATAGCGTTCCAGCAGCCTATTAACCGTCTCACACAGCGGTTTGTAACGAATGTCGCTCGCGGCGGTCACGAGGCCTCGCCACCCATTCGGCCGGAAAAGAAGAGATGGGCGCTTTGCGGATGCGGTAGCACGCAGCTTGTGCGGCCCGCGAGCTCACTCTTCAAGGTGGCTGCGTCCTCAGCGTGTCCGCAACCGCCGGAGGTCTCCCGACCGCATCATGGCAGCGGGCGTGGTGCTCGCCGGGTGACGGACTATGGGGCAGACAAAAGGGCGCGATCTGCTATGCCTTGAGGTGGAGGGTGACCAGAACCGTGCAGGAGGCGTCGTCCTCGAATGAGGCCGCCACGCGCAGCCAGCTGCCGAAGTGTGTAAGCCGCGCCACGGCCATGCCGTCCTTTTGCGAAGGCAGGGGCATCTCGGTGCCTTCCGGAACCCAGTGCATGCCGTCCGGCGAGATCTCGATGCGCGCCAGCGGGGCAGGGCCGACGGGATCCTTGAGCGCGCGCACGAAGACGATGGCTTCCCGCGCCCAGCCCGCTTCATAAGGCTCGCTCGCCGCCTCGCCGCTCCAGGTCTCGTTGCGGGCGAGGATAGCGGTGATGTTCTCAGGCAGCATCAGAAATCACCCGAAATGCAGACGGAATCGACATAGAGGAAGGCGCGCCTGGCCACATCCGTTTCGGCAAAAAGGCAGAAATTGAGCATGCACCAGAGGTTCTTCATGGCCGGCATGCGGATGGAATCGAAGCCGCTCATGTCGAACACGCGGTCGTTGCACTGGAAGGAAAGCGCCTTCATCTCCGCCAGATCGAAGTCGAAGCGCAGGTAGCTCCAGTTCACCTTGGTGGCGATCTCGTTGTAGCACAGGCGCTGGCTCCCGCCCGGCAGGTCCTGCCATCCCTCCGGCGCGAGGTGATAGTGGCTCAAGGTCTTCTCGCCATCGCCGACCGGCTGGAATTTTGTCGTCTCGTTCTTGAACTGCCATTTCTGCAGATGTTGGCCACCCTCGGCGTTGAGGAACCTGAGATGCGGCATGACACGTTCCGCCCCATCGTCGCGGTCGCCGCCCTGCAGGTCGAAGAGGAAGCCCACCGAGCGCACGTCTGTCTCGCCGAGCTTCAGTTCCGTCGCCTCCGGCTTGAAGGTGAAATAGGCCTCGAAGCGGATCGGGCCACGCTTGCGGAAGGTGAGGCGCTTGATGGCGACATTCTGCGCGCCGGGATGCGGGCGAGTGGCGATCTTGAGCGCGTAGGATCCGCGCATGCCGCCATGCGAGCCCGCGTCCCAATGGGGAAGGGTGGAAAGCATGGCACTTGTGTGCTGCGCATAGCCCGGCAGCATCGTGTCGAGCGTGTTCTCATAGTTGCCGACGAGCTGCGACCAGCCGCAGTGCCCGCGCGAGAACTCGTCCAGGGTGATGATGCGGGGCAGCGGGTCGAACCGGCTGAGCCCCGGATTGGACAGGTTCATCGCCCGGCGGACCGTCTCGCCGAAATCGCTGCTGGTGTCGCTTCTGCTCAACATCGTCTCCGATTGCGAAAGTTTTACTGGCTGCGCAGGCTGCGCACCGCGTCCCAGTCGATCTCCAGACCGAGGCCGGGGCGCTGGGGCACATCGATCATGCCGTTCTTCTGGCGGAGGGCTCCGGGCGCGAGGTCTGCCAGCTGCGTCTTGAACGGGCTGCCGTCAGTCTCGCTTTCCATGACGCGAAAGTTCGGCATGGCGGCCGCAAGATGCACGCTCGCCGTCTCGCAGATGATGCCGGACATGCCTATATGCGGCGCATAGGCCACGTCATGGTTGCGCGCCAGTTCGGCCATGCGCCGCGTCTCGCTTATGCCACCGGCGCGGGCGACGTCCGGTTGCAGGACGGAGAGGGTGCGGTTGATCACCAGCCGCATTGCCTGGTCGACTGTATAGTTGCTCTCGCCGGCCGCCAGCGGCACGTCGCAGAGCCGGCGCAGCTCCTCGTAGCCCTGCTCGTTCTCCGGCGCGAGCGGCTCCTCGAACCAGCCATAGGCGTTTGCGGAGAGCGTCCGGCCCACTTCCACGGCCTCGTCCAGCTGATAGGCCCAGTTCGCGTCTACATAGAGCTCCACATCGTCGCCGGCGCGCCGGCGCAGCTGCTCGATACGGCGGCAGGCATCCTTCACCGGGCGGGCGATCTTCACCTTGATCCGGTTAAAACCGCGCTCGAGATAGTCCTCCAGTTCGCGCTCCGCCTCGGCATCGCCCACCCAGTTCACCGAGGCCGCATAGACGGCAACTTCCGTGCGCCCCACGCCGCCCAGAAGCTTGTAGATCGGAAGGCCGGCGGCTTTCCCCAGAATGTCCCAGAGCGCGATGTCGACACCGGCGATCGCCTCGATCAGCATGCCGCCCGCACGGCCCGAAAGGGCGCGGCGCATCGCTTGCCAGTGGGCGCCAATGTCGCGCGGATCCTTGCCGATCAGGCGCGGCTTCAGCGATGTCTCGATCAGCTCCGCATACGCTTTGGGCGAAAAGCGCGCCAGTGCTTCGCCGACGCCCGTGATGCCCGCATCCGTGCGGACCTCGACCAGCACGATCGACACGTCCGTATAGGCGCCCCAGGAGGTGACTGTGGATTTGGGCAGCGTCTGCGTCAGCGGGTGAGCAATGACATCGGTGATGCGCAGCTCGGGCATGGCCGCAGACTCTACCTTGTGGTCCTGCTGCCCGTACATACCTTGACTGCTCTCCGCCTGCATTCCTGCCCGCCTCCTACATTCGCCGCCTGCGCGGAACGCGAGCCATTCTTAGCCGAGACTAGATAGCTGCGCAACTATCAAACTTAGTTGCTATGTTGGAAAGCGTATGCTAAGAGGCGGGAAAGAGGACTTCATGAGCGCTGCAATCACCGACCCCCCGCTCTTTTCCGCCAGGATTGCCGTGCCGTCGCGCTTGGCCGATGCGGTGTTCGAGGCGATTGCCGATGCGGTTTTCGAAGGCCGACTCGCTCCCGGCGATCCTCTGCCGTCTGAAGGCGAGATCGCGCGAGAGTTCGGAGTGAGCAAGCCGATCGCCCGCGAGGCTCTGCGGCAACTGGCTGGCGCCGGCCTTGTCCACACACAGCAGGGCAAGGTGGCGCGCGTGAAGGCGCTCAATGGCGAGCCGCTGGAGCGTTTCTACGGCTTTGCCATACGCTCCAGCCTGCAGCGCCTGCGCGAGGCGAACGAGATGCGCCTGGTCGTCGAGACGGGAATCGCCCGGCTTGCCGCCCGCCGCCGCGCGCCCGAGGGACTGAAGGTGATGAAGGCGGCGGTGGGCGATATGGAACGTGCGCTGCTTGATCCCGCGGCTTTCACCGAAGCCGATATCGCCTTCCATCACGGACTGGCGCTCGCCACCGGCAACACGATGATGCGCGTGCAGGTGGAGGGGCTTCGCTCGGTTCAGCGCGAAGTCTCCGAGCTTTTCTCCCGCCGCAGCAACCGCACCGAAGCGGACTGGGCAGCCACGGTCGAACGTCATCGGGCGATCTATCTGGTCATCGAGATCGGGGACGAGGACGGTGCCGAAAAGGCCATCGTCAAGCACTATGAGGCCGCGGACATCGCCTCCTTCGAGGTTGCGGGCAGCCAGGACAACGGGAGCGGCAGACGATGAGTGCCGGCCGTTTTTCTCTTGCCGGCCGCAAAGCGTTGGTGACGGGCGGAAACTCCGGCATCGGCCGGGCGATCGCGCTCGCGCTGGCCGAGAGCGGCGCCGACATCGTTCTCCATCATTTCAGCGACCGGGACGGCGCCCTCGCGGTTTGCGCAGCAATCGAAGAGAAGGGCCGCGCTGCAGCAATCGTGGAGGCTGATTTCTCCCCCAAGGGCGGGACCGAAGCGCTGGCGAAGGCGGTGGTCGAGCGGCATGGCCCGGTCGACATCCTGATCGCGAATGCCGCGATCGAGCAGCGCGGATCGTGGCAAGAGATCGATCCTGCCCACATGGAAGCTCATTTCGCCGCCAACTTCACCTCGCTCCTCATTCTCGCCCAGGTGCTCGTGCCGGAGATGTCAGCGCGCGGCTGGGGCAGGGTGGTTGCGATCGGCAGCGTTTTGGCCAAGAGGCCGCGCGCCGAGACTGTTGTCTATGCCGCGTTGAAGGCCGCCCAGCTCACCGCTATCCGCGCGCTGGCGCGGGAGGTGGCGGGAACTGGCGTGACGATGAATGTGGTTTCGCCCGGCGCCATCGAAACCGAGCGCAACGCCCACCTCTACGCAGATGCCGCATTCCGGCGTGCCGTAGAGGCAAAGATCCCGATCGGCCGCGCTGGCCGGCCGGAGGACTGCGTCGGCCCGGTGCTGCTCCTCTGCAGCGAGGCGGGGGGCTACATCACCGGCGCCGACATTCCCGTCGACGGCGGATGGTCGATCGGCGACGCACCCACAAACAGCTGAAACGAAAAGGGAGGACATCTCATGAATCTGCGAATGAAAAGCCTGGCCGCCTCGACGATCCTGTCGTTGGGCCTGATCTCGGGGCCGGCTCTTGCCGAAGAGCTGCGCTTCACCGTCTGGACCGGCAGCGAGGCGCATCTGAAGATGCTCAACGAAATCGCCGAGAGCTTCAAGGCGACGAAGCCGGACGTCACCGTCCGCTTCGAGACCATTCCAGCGGCGGATTACACGCAGAAGCTCACCTTCCAGCTCGCAGGCGGAAACCCGCCAGATCTGGGCTGGATGATGGAGGATGCGGCACCGACCTTCGCCGCGGCCGGCGTCCTGATGGATCTCGGTCCAACCCTGCGCGAGGCGGAAGGCTATGACTTCGCCGATTATTCGGAGCCGGCGCTCGGGCTCTGGACCAAGGCCGAGACGGTCTACGGAGTGCCCTTCTCCACCTCGCCATTCATGATCTTCTACAACAAGACGCTGTTCGACGAGGCCGGTCTGGAAGATCCGCTCCAGCTCGCCGCCAGTGGCAAGTGGAATATGGACACGTTCCAGGAGGTCGCGAAGACGATTAAGGATAAGACCGGCAAGTGGGGATTCGAGTTCAAGGACGGCCAGGGGTATGAATCCCGCATCATGCACGCGCTGATGCCGCCGATCCGCGCCCATGGCGGCGACGTCTGGGCAAACGGCGAGTGCGGTTTCGACAAGCCGGAGGCCGTGCAGGCCGTCCAGCAGCTGCACGACATGGTCTTCAAGGACAAATCCATCGTGCCGCCCGGCGAGCAGGGCGACTATTTCTCCGGCTCCTCCGCCATGACCATCAACCAGATCTCGCGCGCGTCCAAGATGCCGGAAGCCGGTTTCGAATGGGGCATTGCCCCGCTTCCCTCCGGGCCTGCGGGCGAGTCGCCTGTGATCGGCCAGGCGGCAATCGTCGTCTTCGAGCGGGGCGAGCAGAAAGAGCTTGCGGCCGAGTTCGTGGCCCACATGACCAACAAGGAGAACGTGGCCAAGATGGCGCAGTTCTTTCCGCCGGCGCGCAAGTCTGTACTGGAGAGCGACGCCTTCACCTCGGCCAACGCCATCATCCCGGCGGAGCAGATGGCCCATGTCAGCGATGCCATCGCCAAGGGCAAGGTGCTGCCCAGCCACGAGAAGAGCCCGCAGATCCTTGCGGCCATGGCGCCTCGCGTGGACACCCTCTGGAAGCCTGACGCCGAAGTCAAGCAGGCGCTCGCCGGCGTCTGCGCGGCCATCGAACCGCTGCTGTAATCCGCGGGCCCATGGCGGACACCCTCACCGACAAGACCTCGGCGCGCCCATGGCGCGCGCCGAGACTTTCTCTCCGCCGGCGGGAGGCGATCGAGGCGTGGCTTTTTGTCAGCCCGACCGTCGCCGGCTTTCTCGTTTTCTTCCTGGGGCCGCTTCTCGCGGTTATGTATTTCAGCCTGACGGAATGGAACCTGCTCACCCAGGAAGCCACATTCGTCGGCGTGAAGAACTATGTGGACGCGCTGTCGGTGAATCCCGACTTCTGGCACGTCCTGCGCAATTCCTTCGTTTTCGCGATCGGTCTCGTGCCGCTCAACATGACGCTTGCGCTGACCCTGGCGCTTGCGCTTTCGCGGCCCTTCCGCGGCGTCGTCTTCTTCCGCACGGTCTTCTTCGCGCCCGTGGTGACGTCTGCGGTGGCATGGGCCATCGTTTGGCGCTTCCTCCTCCAGGGCGAGGCGGGTGCGGTCAACCAGCTCCTTGCCAGTGTCGGCATCGACGGGCCGAACTGGCTTCGCGAACCCGACTGGGCGATGGTGGCCGTGATCGTCACCCGCGTCATCAAGATGGTTGGGCTCAACATGATCCTCTACATCGCCGCCCTGCAGGCGATCCCGCGCGACTATGAGGCGGCGGCGCGGCTTGAAGGCGCGTCGAACTGGCAGATTTTCCGCATGGTCATCTGGCCGCTGCTCGCGCCCACGACGCTCGTCATCTTCGTCATCACCATGATCGGGTCGTTCAAGGTGTTCGACCACATCTACCTGATGACGGGCGGCGGGCCGGAGAACGGCACGCTGGTGCTCGCCTTCTACATCTACGAGCAGGGATTCAAGTTCTTCAATGTCGGCTACGCCTCCGCGCTCGCCATGATCATGTTCGTCATCGTGCTCGTCCTGACCGTGATCCAGATGACGCTCAGGCGAAAGGACATGCGATGACGCTGACCACCCGCCAGGCGCGGCTCGTTTCGCGCACATGCCTCATCATCGCGCTGTCGGTGGTGGCGGTGCCCTTCGTCTTTCCGTTTCTCTGGATGGTTTCCTCGGGCTTCAAGAGCGCGACGGAGATTTTTGGCCAGCCATCGCTGATCCCGCGGGTGTGGCGCTGGCAGAACTATCTCGAGCTTCTCGAGTACCAGCCTTTCGCGCGGCAATATTTCAACTCGCTTTACATTGCCGTCGCCGTCACTGTCCTGACGCTGGCGATCTCGTCGCTCGCCGGTTACGCGCTCGCCCGCATGCGCTTCGCCGGGGCAGGTCTGCTGATGCTCTTCCTCCTGTCGGCCCTCATGGTGCCGGAGGAAGTCACGATCATTCCGAACTTCTTCCTCATCCGCTCCATGGGACTGATGGACACGCATGCGCCGCTGATCCTGCTGCCGGTCTTCGGCTCGCATGGCGTCATGGCCACCTTCCTGATGCGGCAGTATTTCCTCGCCATCCCCAAGGAGCTTGAAGAGGCCGGCAGGATGGACGGGCTGTCGCGCTTCGGCATCTGGTGGCGCATCGCGCTGCCGATGTCTCGCCCGGCGCTTGCGGCCGTCTCCATCATCACCTTCCTCTTCTCCTGGAATCTTTTCCTCGAGCCGCTGGTCTTCATAAGCTCGCTGGAGAAATTCACGCTGCCGCTCGCGCTCAGCAACTTCACCGATTCCTACGGGCTCCCGCTCTGGCACCTGCAACTTGCCGCGACCAGCCTGGCGGTGGTGCCGATCCTGATCGTCTATCTGATCGCACAGCGGCAGATCATCGAGAGCTTCGCCCTTTCCGGGGTCAAGGGATAGAACATGACCAGCCTGACACTGCGCAATCTCAAGAAAAGCTTCGGTTCCACCGAGGTGATCAAGGGCGTGGACCTCCAGGTCCACGACGGCGAATTCGTCGTCTTCGTCGGGCCGTCCGGCTGCGGAAAGTCGACGCTGCTCCGGATGATCGCCGGCCTCGAAGACATCACCGCGGGCGAGCTCTATATCGGCGACCGTCTGGTCAACGAGGTGCAGGCGGCGCAGCGTGGGGTCGCCATGGTCTTCCAGTCCTATGCGCTCTATCCGCACCTGGCGGTCAAGGACAACATGGCCTTTGGCCTCAAAGTCCGCAAAGTGCCGGCCGAGGAGCGGGAGCGGCGCGTGCAGGATGCGGCAGCCTCGCTCAAGCTTGAGGCGCTTCTCGGCCGCTATCCGCGCGAGCTCTCAGGCGGACAACGCCAGCGGGTGGCGATCGGCCGCGCCATCGTCGGCAATCCGCAGGTCTTCCTCTTTGACGAGCCGCTCTCGAACCTCGACGCGGAATTGCGGGTGCACATGCGCTCGGAAATCGCCGCGCTCCACAAGCGCCTCGGCAACACCATGATCTATGTCACGCATGACCAGATCGAGGCGATGACGCTGGCCGACAGGATCGTGGTGCTGCGAGAGGGCAGGATCGAACAGGTAGGCTCCCCACGCGAACTCTATGAGCGGCCCGCCAATCTCTTTGTGGCGCAATTCATCGGCAGCCCGCGCATGAACGTGCTGCCCGCCGCGTCCGTAGAAAAATCCCTTTCTGCCCGCGGGCTGGACATCGGCTCGGCCGAAGGAGTCGGCATGCGCCCCGAACACATTTCTGTCGTTGAAGCCGGATCAGGCCTGCTGCGGGGCGCGGTCACGCTGCGCGAATATACCGGGGCAACGACGCTCCTTCACGTCGCCCTCGAGGGTGGGGAGACAGCACTGGTGGTCCACAACGGCCAGAACATGCCAGAGGCCGGCGAGGATGTGGGGCTGGAGATCGCGCGGGAACACATGCACCTCTTTGACAGCCAAGGGCAGGCGATCCGGCCCCTGGCGCGCGCGGGTTAGTTGCGCAGCAGATTCCGGCCTATCGGCCTATTCTTTGCGCGGCGTGCCAGATATGCGCGAGAGGAGCCCGCCGTCGACGCGTACGACCTCGCCCGTGACGAAGGAGGCCTCGTCCGAGAGAAGGAAAGCGACAACCGCCGCCACTTCGTCCGGGCGGGCGGTGCGGCCTATCGGATGCATGCCATCGAGCACGCGCCACAGCCCTTCAGGATCGTCGCTGAGCCTCACAGCGTCCTGCAGCATGGGCGTGTTCACCGCGCCCGGTGCGACGGCGTTCACCCGCACGCCGAAGGGCGCGTAGTCGACGGCCATGGACTTGACGAGGCCCGATCAGCCCATGCTCGGCGGTCGTGTAGGCGAGCACGCCCTCCTGGCTGGCGGGGCCCTGCACGGAGCTTACATGAACAATCGCGCCGCGGCTTTTCCGCAGCGCGGGCATCGCCGCGCGGGAAACGAGGTACGCAGCCTTGAGGTTGACGCTCATAACCTCGTCCCAAAGCGCCTCGCCGGTCGTCTCGACCGTTCCATAACGCTGGATGCCTGCATTGTGGGAGAGCATGTCGACGCCGCCGAAGCGGATTCGGCGATCCCCACGGCCTTTGCGCAGACCCCGGCATCCGCCGTGGAGCCTACCAGGCTTCGCGCATCCGCGCCCGCGCTGCGCAACGAGTCCTCCACCTCCGCAAGCTGTTCTTTTGCTCGGTCGAGACGAACCAGTGCGGCGCCCTGGCTCGCCAGTTTTTCCGCAACGGCGCGGCCGATGCCCATGGCGGCCCCCGTCACCAGCGCACGCTTTCTCGCTTCAGCAGTCATCCGCACCTCCTCTTCGTCCTAGGCTATACTACCATCGCAGATAAACGGAGGGGGGAGAAAGGATTGTGAATACCGGTCTGCGAAGCTCCAGCCCAAGTGCCGTTGCGGTCCATGATGCGCGGCTCACTGGGGGCGAGAGCCTGGTCTGGTGCGAACGCGACAAGGCGCTATTCCTGATCGCCATCGTCGGCAGGACGATCCCCCGCTTCAGGCCATCGACAGGGGAGTTCGACACGTGGGCGGCGCCGGAGTTTGCCACCTCGATCGGCATCAGGCGCACGGGCGGGTTCATCGTCGACTTGAGCGCCGGATCGCATTCTGGCAGCCGGGCGGCGAGTTCAAGACCGTCGCCGTGCCCGAGCCTCACCTGCCGGGCAACCGGCTGAACGAGGGCGCCGCTGCGCCCGATGGCTCCTTCTGGTTCGGCACCATGCAGACCAACCTCAATCCGGACGGCAGCCCACGCAAACAGACGGAGAACTCGGGAGCCTACTATCGGTTTTCGCCGGACTTGGAGGTGCGGCGGCTCACACCCAACGAATATGGCATCACCAACACGATGGCCTGACTCTCGGACGACGTGTTCGTGACAGCCGATACCAAGGCAAACACGCTTTATGCGTTCGATCTGCAGCGCGACGACTCGCTGGCCAGCCGGCGCGTGTTCCACTCCGGCTTTCCGCGCGGCCTGCCGGACGGGTCCTGCGTCGATGCCGACGGGTTCCTGTGGAACTGCCGCGTTGCCGGCGGCGCCTGCGTCGTCCGTTTCGCGCCCGACGGGCAGGTAGACCGGATCGTGGACCTGCCTTGCTCCTGGCCGACCAGCTGCGCCTTCGGCGGCCCAGATCTCGGTACGCTGTTCGTGAGCTCCGCCCGCTTTACGATGACCGCCGAGCACCTGGCGTCCAATCCATGGGAGGGGGCGCTGTTTGCGCTCGAAGTGGGGGTAAAGGGGCTGCCGCCGACGATGTTCGGATGATTGTGCTCGATTTTTCACGACACCCAACCTGTCGCGCGCGGCGGCAGCCTTTGCCCATCTTCCGCCTGTGCCGGTGTCGTTCCGAAGAACACCGCCTGGAGAACGATGGCAACTTTCATTCGCGGTGGGAAGCACATGGTCCTTGCGTGCGGCGCGGCTCCTCTCTCGTTGAGCATCGGACCCGGCTTCCGCTATAACAGCCGCGTGCATGCGGCGGAGGTTGGGCGGTGGATGCAAGGTTGAAGAACGGCCGGCAGCGGGCGAGCCGCAATCCGGAGGCCACGCGGGCGCTGATCCTTGAGGCCGCCACCGCTGAATTCGCCGAAAAGGGGATCGGCGGAGCGCGCGTCGACACGATCGCCGAGCGTGCCGGCACCAACAAGCGCATGCTCTACCATTATTTCGGCGACAAGGCCGGCCTCTACACGGCCGTTTTGGAGGCGGCCTATGCCTCCATCCGCTCCGCCGAGCGCGACCTTGATCTTACCCACAAGGAACCGGCGGAAGCCTTATCGGAGCTTGCGCGCTTCACCTGGCATTATTTCCTGAAGCATCCGGAATTCATCAGCCTGCTCAACACCGAAAACCTGCACCAGGCGCGGCATCTCAAGGGATCGCGCAAGGTCTCTCAGATGCATTCGCATTTCGTCGCCGAGCTCTCCGATGTGCTGAAGCGCGGCGCGCAGGCGGGTCTTTTCCGGCCCGGCATAGACCCGGTGAACGTCTATCTCACCATCGCCGCGCTTGGCTATTTCTACCTGTCCAACCGCCACACCCTCTCGGCCATCTTCGCGCGCGACCTTGCCGACGCGGAGCGGCTTGCCGGATGGGAGAACCACATCGTCGAAACGGTGCTCGCCTCGGTCAGGCTCTGACCTTCAGGTGGTCGAGAACCATCTCGACCGCATGGGCCTCGCGTGCGGCGATATGGGCGCGGCTCGAAAGGTCCGTCTCGAAGATCACCGAGAGCGTCGCGTTGTTGGAGACGTAGAAATAGCCGAGAGCGGCGATCGAGATATAAAGCTGCACCGGGTCGATATCGGCGCGAAAGGCGCCGCTTTTAACTCCGCGCCGGATGAGCTTCCGCAGTTCGTCGACGAGCGGCGAATGCAGGCCGTGCATCTCCGGCAGGGTGCGCAGGTAACGCGCCTTCAGGAGGTTCTCGTTGGTGAGCAGCGCGATGAACCAGGGGCATTCGAGGAAATGGCGGAAGGTGAAGCGCACCAGGCGCTCGACCGCCTCCACCGGCTCCACCTGGTCAAGCTTGAGCGCTCGCTCGCCCTCGCGGATTTCGCGATAGGCCTCGGTCAGAACGGCGCAGTAGAGCGCGTCCTTGCTGCCGAAGTAATGATAGAGCATGCGCTTGTTGATGCCGGCGCGACCGGCGATGGCGTCGATCCGGGCGCCCTCCAGGCCACGGTCGGAAAATTCCACCCGCGCGGCGGCAAGGATGGCCGCGCGCGTGCGGGCCGGGTCGCGCAGCCGGACCGCGCGCGCCTCAGCTGGTGCGGCCTTGCGGGGCGAGGCGCCTGAATAGGCCTGTGACACGTCGGCTCACCATGGGCATGCTCATCAGGATCGTGAGCAGGACGACTGCAAACAGGATCGCGCTGATCGGCCGTGTGAAGAAGGGGCTGACATCCCCGTCCGACAGCATCAGGCCGCGGCGCAGATTGACGTCGAGGAGATCTCCCAGCACGATGCCGAGCACGAGCGGCGCCATCGGATAGCGCATCTCCCGCAACACGAAGCCGACCACCCCGAAGACGATCATCACATAGACGTCGAACATGCGCTGAGTGATGGCGAAGGAGCCGACCACGCAGAGCACGTAGACGACCGCCATCAGCCGCTCGCGCGGCACGGCCAGCACCTTGATCAGAAGCTTGGTGAGGGAAAGGCCGAAAACCAGATTGGCGAGCGTCGCCAGGAGCAGCATGGCGACGACCTGGTAGAGGAAGACCGGGTTCTCGGTCATCAGCATCGGCCCGGGACGGATGCCGTGGATCAGCATGGCGGCGATCAGCACCGCAGCGGCCGCCGAGCCGGGCAGCGCCAGCGTCAGGGTCGGGATCATCGCCGCCGAGACCACGGCATTGTCGCCGGTCTCCGCGGCGATCAGCCCTTCCTGGCTGCCCTTGCCGAATTCCTCCGGCTTCTTGGAAAAGCGCTTGGCCAGGGCGTAGGATGACCAGGAGCCCACATCTTCCCCTACACCCGGAATGATGCCGACGAAGGTGCCGATCACACCGGAGCGGATAATGGTGCGCCAGTATTGGAAGATCTCGCGGAAACTCGGCACGACCCGGTCATTGACCGAGGCGACGCGGGCGACCACCCGGTGCTTCATGGATGACAGGATTTCGGCAAAACCGAAGGCGCCCACCATGGCGGGGATGAGATCCACGCCGCCGCCGAGCGCGGGAATGCCGAAGGTGAAACGCTGATAGGCATGGAGCATCTCCATGCCGACCATGGCGACGAGCAGGCCCAAGATGCCGGCGATATAGCCTTTCAGCGGCGTGTCGCTGCCGGCCATCTGGCCGGAAATAACGACCCCGAACAGGGCGAGCCAGAAGAACTCGTAGGACCCGAACTCAAGCGCGAATTCCGCCAGGAGCGGCGCGATGATGGCGAGGAAGAAAATGCCGACGATCGTGCCGAGGGTGGAGGAGGTGGTCGCCAGCCCCATGGCGAGGCCCGCGCGGCCCTGCTGGGCCAGCGGATGGCCGTCAAGGGTCGCCGCCGCATTGGCAGGAGTCCCGGGAATGTTGAGGAGGATCGCGGTGCGGCTGCCGCCATAGATCGCGCCGAGATAGACGCACATCAGCGTCAGGATCGCCTGGTCGGCGGGCATCTTGTAGGTGAGCGTCACTAGGAGGGCGACGCCCATCGTCGCGGTCAGCCCCGGAAGAATGCCGACCACGAGGCCGAGCAGGGTGGCCCAGGCGACATTGAAGAGCGATGTCAGCGTAAGGAAGTGGCCAATGCCTTGGCCCAGAAGCAGAAGACCGTCGAACATCGGCAATCCTAGGGGAGGCGGACGAGGAAGATGCGTTCAAAGACGAAGAAGATGCCCCAGCCGGCGGTCACCGCAATGGCCAGGGCCCAGATGCCGCTGCGCAACGGATCGGCAGGCTGGTCCGTCATGGATAGTTCGAACAGCAGGATGAAGGTGAAGATGAACAGCATGGATGCTGCCCAAAAGGGTAGCCAACCGACCAGCACAAGCGTGTAGAAGAGCGCCAGCGCCAGCAGGGCAAGGATGCGGACAGCCGGGCGGCTCACAAGAACCCGGCCCAGCGCCTGCCAGCCCCCCTTCGCCTCGATGCTGCCGGCGCGCCATCCTAACAGCGCGCCGCAGAAGGCCAGCGTCAGGCCCAGGATCATCGGCACCAGGCCCGGTATGGTGGCCGGATGGATCCGCCGCGGTTCCAGGCGGGGCATGCTCCACGAGAGATAGAAGATCACCAGCCCGAGCGCGACCAGAACGATGGCTGTCAACAGATCGGCGCGAGCGCGCGCCGCGCGCTCACCGGGTTCCTCGAAATCCATGGCTTACTCCGGCAATGTCATGGCGGCGGCGGACGGGCCGCCGCCTCAGGCGCAGTTGCGGACTATTGCTTGCCAACCTCGGTGCGGGTCTTGCAGTCGATGCCGATCGTCGAGGGATCATTGACCGCCTCGTTGCGTTCTACCGACGAGCAGGCCTCGAGGATAGCCACTGGCATGGCGCGCGCACGTGCCTCCTCGCCGTAGGAGGGGGCGAAGACGGCGCCGAAGGTTTCTGCATATTTGCGCAGTTCCTCCGAGTTCATCACCTTCTCCTGCCAGATCTTGTCCATGGTGGCGACCACCTCGTCGGGAACCCCGCGCGGGATCAGGATGCCGAAATAGTCGGGCGCCATAGGCAGTTCGGGCAGCCATTGCGTCACCGGCGGAATGGGTTCGATGCCTTCGAGCGCGAGCGGCTTGTCCGAGAGGACCGCGAGCGCACGCAGGCGTCCGCCGCGGATCAGTTCGGCCTGCTCCACCGCAAGCTGGGTGGTCACCATGGCCTCGCCAGAGGCGGTGGCGATTGCCGCCGGGCCGCCGCCGTCATAGGTGATCATGTTGTAATCGAATCCGCCCTCGTCGGCGAGGGCCGCAATGGCCGTGCCGCCGGACGAGGTAATCCCGGCGGTTGCGATGGTGATTTCGCCGCCCCGCGTCTTCAGCGCCTCCAGCAGCTGGCCGAAATCCTTGAACTCGCTGTCGGCCGGCACTGAAACGACAGGGACATTGGCCACGGACAGGTAGATGTGCCAGTCATCGATGCTGGTGTTCGGCACGAGCCCCGTCACCGCATAGGTTGCGTTGTTGGCGACGGCGTTGGCCGTCCAGGTATAGCCGTCCTTGGGCGCGTTCAGCACCTCCTGCGTACCCACGGCGCCGGAAGCGCCGGGCTGGTTTACGACGACCACCGACTGCCCGAGCGCCTCGGCGATGATCGGCGCGGTGACCCGGGTCACCTGGTCGGTCGAGCCGCCGGCGCCCCAGGGCACGATGATGTTGATGGGCCGGTCGGGCTTCCATGCCTGGGCAAAGGCTGACGTTGCGGCCAGGACAAAAGCGGATGCGGCCAAGGCGAGTGCGGCTCTGGTCGAAAGACCCATCATTTCCTCCCGAAATCCTTGATGCTGCGGACCCTCTCTCTCCTGATCCGCAGTGCCGCGAAAGACTGAAGACTGTTCGGCGGACTGTCAAGAAGTAAGTAACCGGTTAGTTCCCGCCCTCTATGAGCTTGACGGGCGCGTTCCCCTTCGGTAGGAAGTAACTGGATAGTTACATAGCTCCAGGGAGGAGACATGGCAGAGCGGCGCATCGGCATCATCATGCACGGGATCACCGGGCGGATGGGCTACAACCAGCATCTGGTAAGGTCGATCCTTGCCATCCGCGATCAGGGCGGGCTCCCGCTTTCCAACGGCGACACGCTGATGGTGGACCCGATCCTCGTCGGGCGCAACCTCGAGAAGGTGGAGGCGATCGCGAAGAAGCACGGGGTCAGGCGCTTCACCAATGATCTCGATGCCGCTCTGGCCAGCAAGGAAGACGAGATCTTCTTCGACGCAGGAGCCACGAAGATCCGCGCCGGGCTTCTGGAAAAGGCGCTTGCGGCCGGCAAGCATGTCTATTGCGAGAAACCGACCTCGGATGATCTTGCGACCGCTGTCGACATTGCCCGCAAGGCGCGCGCGTCTGGCCTGAAGCACGGGGTGGTGCAGGACAAGCTTTTTCTCCCTGGCCTCATCAAGTTGAAGATGCTGCGCGACGCGGGTTTCTTCGGCCGCATCCTCTCGGTGCGCGGAGAGTTCGGCTATTGGGTCTTCGAGGGCGATTGGCAGAAGGCGCAACGCCCCTCCTGGAACTACCGCAAGGCTGACGGCGGCGGCATTATCCTCGACATGCTCTGCCACTGGCGTTACGTGCTGGACAACACTTTCGCGCCGGTGAAGGCCATCTCCTGCCTCGGCGCGACCCACATCCCCGAACGCGTGGACGAGCAGGGCAGGCCCTACCCGGCGGACGCCGACGATGCGGCCTATGCCACGTTCGAGCTTGAGGGCGGCATCGTCGCCAACATCAATTCCAGCTGGGCGGTGCGCGTGCGCCGAGACGATCTCGTCACGTTCCAGGTGGACGGCACGCATGGCTCGGCGGTCGCCGGCCTGCACAAATGCTGGACGCAGCATCGGGTGAATACGCCCAAGCCGGTCTGGAATCCCGACCAGCCGCAGAAGATGAACTTTTACGAAGACTGGGAAGAGGTGCCGGAGAACTGGGCCTTCGACAACGGCTTCAAGGTGCAGTGGGAGCAGTTCCTGCGCCATGTGGCGGAAGATGCGCCGTGGGCTTACGGCCTGGAGCAGGGCGCTAAGGGCGTTCAGCTCGCCGAGCTCGGGCTGAAGTCCTGGGCCGAGCGCCGCTGGCTCGACGTGCCCGAACTTGCCTTCTAAAGGAGAGCCGTCATGCTCAACCTGCCCAATGCGGACCGCTCGGTCTCGGCCTACGAGATCAGGAACGCCCCGATCGAGATCGGCAAGCGCGAAGCGAAAAGCTTCAACCGCATCGCCTATGCCGCAGCCCATGTGGTCGCCGACCCGCTGGCCGAAAACGACCCATGGCTTGCCCCCGCTATAGACTGGGACAAGACGCTCGCCTACCGCCACTATCTCTGGGACCTCGGCTTCGGCGTGGCCGAAGCGATGGACACGGCCCAGCGCGGCATGGGGCTCGGCTGGGTGGAAGCCCGCGAGCTCATCGAGCGGGCGCTGAAGGAGGCAAGAGGCCGACCCGGCGCTCTGATCGCCTGTGGCGCGGGCACCGACCATCTGACGCCCAGCCCGGAGGTTTCGATCGACAGGATCATTGCTGGCTATGAGGAGCAGATCGAGGCGATCGAGGCGCATGGCGGGCGCATCATCCTGATGGCGAGCCGGGCGCTCGCCACCGCTGCGAAAAGCCCCGACGATTATGCCCGGGTCTATGACCGCATCCTCAGCCAGGTGAAGGAGCCGGTGATCATCCACTGGCTGGGCGAGATGTTCGATCCCGCGCTCGAAGGCTATTGGGGCGCGCCGAACCATATGGCGGCAATGGAAGTGGCGCTCGGCGTCATCGCTGCCCATGCCGAGAAGGTGGACGGCATAAAGATCTCGCTTCTGTCCAAGGAGAAGGAAATCGTCATGCGCCGCCGCCTGCCGGCGGGCGTGCGCATGTATACGGGCGACGACTTCAATTACGCCGAGCTGATCGCCGGGGACGACCAGGGCTATTCCGATGCGCTGCTCGGCATCTTCGATGCCATCGCGCCGGCGGCTTCGGCGGCGCTCGCGGCGCTCGGAGCGGGCGAGGAGCAAAAATTCTTCGACCTCCTCGATCCCACCGTCCCGCTGTCGCGCCACATCTTCAAGGCGCCCACCCGCTTCTACAAGACGGGCGTGGTTTTCCTCGCCTATCTCAACGGGCTGCAGGACCATTTCACGATGATCGGCGGCCAGGAGTCGACGCGTTCCACCCTGCATCTGGCGGAGCTGTTCCGCCTTGCCGATGCCGGTCGCGTGCTGATCGATCCCGATCTGGCGGTGGCGCGGATGCGCCAGGTGATGGCGGTGCACGGCGTTTCGCAGCCGCGGTGAAGGCTTCGGCCCGGCAGAATTTTGGGAGGGATCCAATCATGAGCCTTGAAGGGCGCATTTCGATCAATCTTGCCACGACGCGCGGCAGCTGGGGCTTTGCAGAAGCGGTCGACGGCTGCCTGAGGCATGGCATCACCGCCATCTCGCCCTGGCGCGATCAGGTGGAGGCGATCGGCCTTAGGGAGGCCGCCCGCATTGTCGAGACGAACGGGCTGAGGGTGACCGGGCTCTGCCGTGGCGGCATGTTCCCCGCCGAGGATCCGGCGGGAAGGCAGGCCAAGATCGATGACAACAAGCGCGCTATCGACGAGGCCGTGGCACTCAAGGCGGACTGCCTGGTGCTGGTCGTAGGCGGGCTGCCCGGCTCTTCCAAAAACATGCCGGAGGCGCGCAAGCAGGTAGCCGAAGGCATCGCGGCGATCCTCCCTTATGCGCGCGAGAATGGCATGCCGCTCGCTATCGAGCCGCTGCACCCCATGTATGCCGCCGACCGGGCCTGCGTGAACACGCTCTCCCAGGCGCTCGATCTCTGCGTCGAGTTGGGCGAGGGTGTCGGCGTCGCCGTCGACGTCTACCACACCTGGTGGGACCCGGAGCTCGAAACCCAGATCGCCCGCGCCGGGCAGATGGGCGTGATCCTCGCGCACCACATCTGTGACTGGCTCGTGCCGACAACCGACCTTTTGCTCGACCGCGGCATGATGGGCGACGGCGTCATCGACCTCCCGGCGATCCGCCGCATGGTCGAGGCGGCCGGCTATCATGGCCCGCAGGAGGTCGAGATATTCTCCAAGGACAATTGGTGGAAGAAGCCCGGCGACGAGGTGCTCTCAACGGTGATTGAGCGCTTCAATACCGTCTGCTGAGGGGCGGCAGGGCGCCACAACCGGCGCTTGACACCCGCGCAGCGATGCGCCAGCCTTGTAACCACCTGGTTATTTACAGGATACCGGCTGCGTGGAGGATTGTGCGGCCGGGCCAGGCAAGGGAGGAACAGCATGGCTCTTGAGGTGAGCAGACGTAAGTTTCTTGCAGGCGGTGCGGCGGCGTTCTCGGCCGCTGCGCTTGGGCTGCCGCGCCTGGCCTTCGGCCAGGAGACGCGGCTCCGGCTGATGTGGTGGGGCTCACAGCCGCGGGCCGAGCGCACCATGAAAGTCAGCGAACTCTACATGAAGAACAATCCGGGCGTCACGGTCGACGGCGAGACGACCGGCTGGGACGACTACTGGCCGCGGCTCGCCACCCAGGTGGCCGGCCGGAACGCGCCGGATGTCGTGCAGATGGACTACCGATACATCTTCGAATATGCGCGGCGCGACGCGCTCGCGCCGCTCGAAGGTTACGTGCCCGACGTGCTGAACGTGTCCGATTTCGACAAGGCGGCCCTCGACGGCGGCTCGGTCGACGGGTCGCTCTACGGCATCAGCCTCGGCGCGAATTCCTCCGCGATGATGGTCAATGCCGCCGCCTTCGAAGAGGCGGGAATCGAGATTCCTGACCAGTCGCTCACCTTCGATGAATTGAAGCGCATCGGCGAGGAGATCACCAAGGCCGGCAAGCGCAAGAGTTTCTACGGCTTGTCCGACGGCTCAGGCGTCGAGCCCTTCTTCGAGAACTTCCTGCGGCAGCGCGGCAAGGCGCTCTACACAGCGGAAGGCAAGCTCGCCTTCGATGCGGAAGACACGCGCGAATGGTTCGAGCTATGGGCCGCCATGCGCGAATCCGAGGCCTGCGTGCCGCCGGACTTGCAGGCGCTCGACCAGCGCCAGATCGAAACAGGCATGGTCTCGCTCGGCCATGCTGCAGTCTCCTACGCCCACTCCAATCAGCTCGTGGGCTACCAGTCGATCAACAAGGACCCGATCGTCATGCATGCCTATCCGCGGCTGGCGGCCGGCGTTGGCGGCGGGCACTACCGCAAGCCCTCCATGTTCTTCTCGGTTTCCAAGCAGTCCCCCAATCCCGAAGCGGCGGCCGCCTACATCTCCTTCTTCGTGTCGGACCCGGAAGCCGCGGCGATTCTGGATGTGGAGCGCGGCGTGCCCGAATCGGCCAAGATCCGGGAGCTCATCGCGCCGAAGCTCGACGAGACGGGCCGCGCTGCGGTCGAATATATCGGCGGCCTGGGCGACCTTGCCGGCCCGCTGCCGCCGCCGCCCCCGCTCGGGGCGGGCGAGATCGACGTGATGCTGGTCCGCGTCAGCCAGGAAGTGGCGTTCGGGCAGCAGACGCCGCAGGCGGGGGCCGAAGCCTTCGTCGCCGAGGCGGAAGCGATCCTGGCGCGCAACTAGCCCGCGGCCGCGGGCGAAGTATGATCGCGCAGCCCGGCTGTCTCGTTAGTTTGCGGTCCCAAAGCCGGCGACGAGGCAGTCGGCGATGCCCCGCGCATAAATGCCTTCGGGGTCGAGATCGGGGTCGAAGATGGTAACATCGGTGCCGATGACGCGCCCGGAGGCACAGAGCAGGCGGATAAGCCGGCTGAGCTGCTCGTATTCGAGCCCGGGCGAGCCGGGGGAATCCACGGCGGGCATCACCTCGGCGTCCAGGATATCCACGTCGACATGGAGCCAGAGCCGCTGCGGCGTCAGCACGGCCAGCGCATCGGCGGCCGTCTCGTCGATGCCCTTCCGCAGCACCGAGCGCACATCCATGCAATGGATCCTCGTCTCTGCTATATCGGCAAAGGCATAGTCCGGATCGAGATTTTCCCGCTCGCCGATCTGCACCACGTCTTCTTCCCTGACGAGGGGCCTCCGCTGGTCGCCCCAGTCCGACAGCAGCGCTTCGCCCCGCCCGGTGGCAAGCGCCAGGTCCATGCCTGCCACCGAGCCCAACCTGGCCTCGGTGTCGTAGTTTCCGGGGTGGAAGAAATCGCTGTGCCCGTCGGCATGGATCAGCCCGCAGGGACCGCCCGCGCGGGCGGCGGCGAGGCAGCCGAGCAGGAGGCTGCAGTCGCCGCCGATAACCAGGGGGAAGGCGCTTCCGTCGAGCGACTGCTGCACGATCGCGGCGAGCCGCTCATTGAAGGCGCGGATGGCGTGCCCATTGCCGAGCCGCGTGCCGGGCTCCGGCTCGAAACTGTAGTCCGGCCGCTCCAGCGACGTCTCGCGCGCAGGGCGCAGCCGCTGGTGCAGCCCCGCCTCCTTGAGCGCGGCGGGAGCCCGCCATGCGCCGGGCACATGACCCCTGCGCAGCGGACGCAGCCCCAGATTTGTCGGCGCGTTTATGATCTCCAGCGGCTTTCCGGAAATGCTCGAAGCCGGCATCGTCTCCTCCGTCGCCTCGCCCTAGGGTCATGCCTTCTGACCCGGCTACCGCAATGCATTGGCAGTGTCAGCCGATCCGCAGGGAATCGTCGTCGAGCTCGGCGCCGCCGCGGACGCGGCGGAACATCTCGACGAGGTCGTCGACGCCCATGTTCTTGCGTCGTTCGCCGGTAATATCCAGAACGATCCGCCCCTCGTGCAGCATGATGGTGCGCGTGCCGAGATCGAGCGCCTGGCGCATGGAATGGGTGACCATCAGCGTCGTCAAGCCGTGGGCGGCGACCAGCCGCTGCGTCAGGCCAGCGACGAACTCGGCCATGCCAGGGTCGAGCGCCGCCGTATGTTCGTCCAGCAGCAGAACCTCCGCCCCGGCCAGCGTCGCCATGACGAGGGAAAGCGCCTGGCGCTGCCCGCCCGAAAGCAGGCCCATGCGATCGCCCATCCGGTTTTCCAGATTAAGGCCCAGCTCCTTCACCTTGTCGCGCAGCGCGCTGCGCCGCTCCTGCTTCAGCGCCGGGCCAAAGCCGCGCTTCGAGCCGCGCATGAAGGCGAGCGCCAGGTTCTCCTCGATGGTGAGATCGGCGCAGGAGCCGGCGAGCGGGTCCTGGAAGACGCGCGCGACGCGTGCGGCGCGCTTGGCAGGCGCCTCCCTGGTGACGTCGCGGTCGCCGATCCTGATGCGGCCGCTGCGGGGAAAGACGTCCCCGGCGATGGCGGCGAGCAGCGTCGACTTGCCTGCGCCGTTGGAGCCGATCACTGTGACGAACTCGCCTTCGCCGAGAACGAGATCGATGCCCGCCACGGCGCGCCTTTCCAGCGGCGTGCCGGCATTGAAGGTGACGTGCAGGTCCGAGACCGCGATCATCGCGCGACCGCCTTTCCGGCGCGGATCTTGGGCAGAACGAGTGCCAGGGCGACGAGCACAGCCGTGACGAGATTGAGATCGGAAGCGCGCAGGAAGAAGAGGTCCATCGAGAGCGCGAGCTGCACGGCGACGCGATAGATCACCGAGCCGATCACGCATGCAAGAAGCGCGACCAGCATGACGCGGCTGCGCAGCAGCGTCTCACCGACGATGACCGAGGCAAGGCCGACGACGATGGTGCCGACGCCGGAGGTCACGTCGGCGAAGCCCGAAACCTGCGCGAAAAGTGCCCCGCCCAGTCCGGTGAGCGCATTGGAAAGCGCCATGCCGACATAGATCTGCCCCCCTACATTGACCCCGTTGGCCCGCGCCATGCGCGGATTGGCGCCGGCCGCGCGCATCGCCAGGCCGAAGTCGCTGCCCAGAAAACGCGCGAGCAGGACAACGGCGATCAGCACAAGCACCGCCAGCACCAGCGGCCGCACAATGTGGTCGGGCAGGCCGAGATCAAGAAAGGGCGTGATGACGGTCTCCTGGTTGAGCACCGCCATGTTCGGTCGGCCCATCACGCGCAGAATGACCGAGAAAAGCCCGATCATCGTCAGGATGGAGGCAAGCAGGTTCAGAATGCCGAAGCGGACATTCAGGAAGGCGGTCACAAGTCCGCAGGCGGCCCCCGCCAGCGCCGCAATGAGGCAGGCAAGCCAGGGGTCCCAGCCGCTGGTGATCGCCACCGCGGCCACGGCCGCGCCGAGCGGGAACGAGCCGTCCACCGTCAGGTCGGGAAAATCAAGGACGCGAAACGCCAGGAATACACCCAGGGCGACGAAACCATAGACGAGGCCGAGCTCGACAGCGCCCCAGAATGCAATGGCAGACATGATAGCGGGGGACTCCCGAAACGAACAATATGCAATCCCGGTGGCCTGCCGCGTGCGAAAATGCAACGGAAATATGGGCTGGCCGGGCCCGCGGCCAGGGAGGGGCGGCCCGCGCCGGGCGCCGGGCCGCCTCGATCTTACTCGACCACCTTCGTGGCGCGGTCGAGCACCGCCTGCGGCAAGGTGACTCCCATCGCCTCGGCGGCCTTCTTGTTGACAACGAGGTCCGTGCCGGAGGCGAAGGTGACGGGGATCTCGCCCGGCTTCTCGCCCTTCAGCACGCGCACCACCACCTCGGCCGTCTGCTTGCCCACTTGGTGATAGTCGAAACCCACCGAGGCCAGCGTGCCGCGCTCGACCGAGTCCGTATCGCCGGAGATGAGCGGGATGTCGTTTTCCTCGGCCACGCCCACTAGAGCTTCCAGCGCGGAGACGATGGTGTTGTCCGTGGGCACGTAAAGGGCCTCGACCTTACCGACGGCGCTGCGGGCGGCATTCTGCACGTCGGCCGACTTGTTGGCAGGCGCCTCGACCACGGCGATGCCCTCCTTCTCTGCGGCTTCGCGGAAGAGGTTGAGCAGCACGACGGAATTTGCCTCGCCGGGATTGTAGACGAAGCCGACGCTCTTCACGTCCGGCACCAATTCCTTGATGAGCGCGACGTGGTCGGCGATGGGCGACAGATCGGACACGCCCGTCACATTGGCGCCCGGCGCCTCGTTCGACTTGACGAGACCCGCCGCAACCGGGTCGGTCACCGCCGTGAACACCACCGGGATGTCGCGCGTCGCTGCGGCGACCGCCTGGGCGGAGGGCGTCGAGATCGGCACGATCACATCGGGACCCGCGCCCACGAACTCGCGGGCGATCTGGGCGGCGGTGGCGGGATTGCCCTGCGCCGACTCGTAGGTGAATTCCAGGTTTTCGCCGGTCTTGTAGCCCGCCTCTGCAAGACCTTCGCGAACGCCGTCGCGTACGGCATCGAGCGCGGGGTGCTCGACGATCGCCGTCACCGAGACCGTCACGTTCTGTGCAGACGCCGCCGTGGCGAGCGCCAGGCTCGCCGCCGCAAGAAGAAGAGTTTTTCGCATGTGTTCGCTCCCTAGAGTCGTTGTTGCCTGATAGTTCGCCGGACAACCCCTCCCGGCGCTCGGCGCGCGAACCGGCCCTCGCCAGTTCCGCGGCTTCGAACGGATTCCTTTACGGGATCAGCCGATGGTTCGTCCAGATGGAGAAAGCCCGGCGCGCCACAACTAAGGCGCAATCGCCGTCCGGGCGGCCAGTCTTCCGCCCGTCAGCGGCCGAGGCGCGCCGGTCGTCCGCGGAAAGCTGATCGGCAGGCCGCGCAGGCTGCGCACCGCGAGAAAGGCGAAGCACTCGGCTTCGATGGCGTCGCCGCGCAGGCCAAACCGGTCGACCGGCTCGACTTCAGCCCGTGCCCTGCGGGCTAGTTCGGCCATCAGCGCCGGGTTCTTCCTCCCGCCGCCGCAGACCAGGAGCCGCTCCGGCCGGCGCGGCAGCAGGTCGAGCGCCTTTCCGACCGCCGCCGCGGTAAATGCGGTTAGCGTGGCCGCGCCGTCGGCGAGGCCAAGACCCTCCGCCATGTCGGCCGTGAAGGAGTTGCGGTCGAGGGATTTCGGGTAGGGCGCGATCAGATAGCGATGCTCGAGCAGACGGGCAAGCCGCGCCTCGTCGACCGTTCCGGAAAGGGCGATGCGCCCGTCCCTGTCAATCTCCCCCTGCCCGTGCCGCCTGATCCAGTCGTTTATCGGCGCGTTGGCCGGGCCGGTGTCGAAGGCGACCATGTCCTCGCCGCACCAGGTGATGTTCGCAACGCCCCCCAGATTGAGCATCGCCGTCTCGGCGCCGCCCCCGATCTTGCGCATCAGGGCACGATGGTAGATCGGAACGAGGGGAGCGCCCTGGCCGCCCGCCTCCACATCCGCGCTGCGGAAATCAAAGACGACATTGGCCCCGACGATCTCCGCCATCAGCCGCCCGTCCCCGAGCTGGCGCGTGCGGCCGCGCCTGCCTCCCTCGGCCGCCCGATGCAGCACTGTCTGGCCATGGAAGCCCACCACCTCGATGTCGGCGGCGGAAAACCCATTCTGCGTCAGGAATTCGTTTACCGCCAGAGCCTGCGCCCTGGTGAGCGCGATCTCCGCATCTCGGAAGATCGCCGGCTCTTCGCCCCGAAAATCCCATTCGCGCGCAGCTTCCAGCGTGCGGGCAAGCAGGGGCGGCAGGTCGGCGGGGTAGGGAGCGAGTGTCCACGGACCGAATTCATGTATGATCTCGCCATCGGTGCGGATCATGGCAATGTCGACGTTACCGTCGAGCACGGTGCCGGTCATCAGCCCGACCGCCCACACCGGCTCCAAATACTCTTTGGTCCCTTCGTTCACAGCGGCGCCTTCGGATGGCGCGACTTTAAATTTCCCGGACAATTCCGCCATGGGCATTTCCCAGATATTCACCGCCGCGGCTTCCGGACCCGAGGCTTTGGTGGATGTTGCGGATCAAAGTTCATATCTGCCGGTTATCCATGAGTTCCAAGCAGCGTACAAGCGGTGTGGTCACGCGGAGGCGGTGTCCGGAACAGGAGCCTCTTGTCGGAGCGTCTGAAGATGGTCGGCACGGAACTTGTCAGCGAGCGCTACCGCGATCTGGAACTTTCGCCGGACAGCGCGATGCTGCGTATGCTGCTCGAGGGGCAGCAGCGCGCCTTTTCCGCCGTATCGGCGGCGCTGCCGGACCTGGAAAATGCCTTGCGGCAGATGCTCGGCCGGCTGCGCGGGGGCCGGGGGCGCCTCCTCTATGTCGGTGCCGGCACCTCCGGGCGCCTCGCGGTGCTCGACGGGGTGGAACTCGGTCCCACCTTCGGCTGGCCGGATGATCGGCTGGTCCTCATCCTTGCGGGCGGAGCCTCCTTCGCACGCGCCGAGGAGGCGGCGGAGGATGACCAGGCGGCCGCGCGAAAGGCCATCGAGGAGGCAGGCTGCGGACCCGACGACGTCGTGCTCGCATTGGCGGCAAGCGGCTCCACGCCATTCACCCTCGCGGCGGTCGAGACGGCGCGCAGGCTCGGCGCGCTCACCATCGGCTTTGCCAACAATCCCGGCACACAACTGCTCCAGAAAGCCGAGCTCGGCATCCTGCTCGACACCGGGCCGGAGGTGCTCGCGGGCTCCACCAGGCTTGCCGCCGGCACCAGCCAGAAGATGGCGCTCAACCTGCTTTCAACCGCGCTCATGGTGCGTCTCGGCAAGGTCTTCCATGGGCAGATGGTCGATGTAAGGGCGACCAATGCGAAACTGCGTCGCCGGGCGGTCGCCATCCTCGTTGACGTGACGGGCTGCAGCAGGGAGGAGGCTCTGGCGGCGCTGCAAAAGACCGGGTATCGGGTGAAGCCCGCGGTGCTCGTGGTGAAGGGCATGGATCCCGAAGCGGCGGAGGCGGCGCTGGAGCGGCATGGAGGCGACCTCCACGCGGTGCTGGAAACGGGCAGGGGCGAAAGAAAGCCGGCGGAGGCGAAGGGGTGAACGAAGCGCACTCATTGATGTATCGCGAAACGGGCGAGGCGGCGGATGCCGTCGGCCGCCTGTTCGCGCGCGAGGAAAAGACCTTCCGGGAACTCGGCCGGCTCATCGCTGAGCGCCGCCCGCCGGTGGTCACGGTTGCCGCGCGCGGCTCGTCCGATCATGCCGTCAGCTTCTTCAAATATCTGTTCGAGATTTCCTGCGGCATCCCCGTCGCCTCCATAGGCCCGTCTGTCGCCTCGGTCTACCGCGCCTCGCTCAGGCTGTGGGGCGGCCTGCACCTTACCGTATCCCAGTCCGGGGCCAGCCCCGACATTATCGCCGTGCAGGAAGAGGCAAAGCGCGGCGGGGCTGTCACCGTGGCGGTCGTCAATATCGCCGACAGCCCGCTCGCCCAAGCCGCGGACATCGTGCTGCCGATCCATGCCGGGGAGGAAAAAAGCGTGGCAGCCACCAAGAGCTTCATTGCTTCTGCCGCCGCGCTTGCGGCGCTCACGCAGGCCGCATCGGGCAATGCGGCGCTGGGCGCGGGCTTGAAGCGCCTGCCAGAGGCGCTCGCTGCCGCCTGCGACGCCGATCACGGGCATGCCCTGCCGCTCCTCGTTAACGCCCAATCGCTGTTCACCGGCGGCCGCGGCCCGGGCTTCGCCGTCGCGCTGGAAGCGGCGCTGAAGGCCAAGGAAACGGCAAAGCTGCATGCCGAAGCTTTCTCGCTCGCCGAGCTGATGCACGGGCCGATGCAGCTCGTAGAGGAGGGCTTTCCCATCCTCGCTTTCGTCCCGGAGGACGAAGCGCTGGCGTCCAGCACCGCGATCATGGACAGGTTGCGCGGGATGGGCGCGCGTGTCCTGCCGTTTTCCTCGCGCCCGCTCGGCCCCGACGTGATCGTGGTGCCCTCGACCGGCTGCGGGCAGCTCGATCCGCTGGCCGCGCTCACCGCCTATTATCGCCTTGTGGAGCGGCTGGCGCGCGAACGCGGCTTCGATCCGGACAGGCCCGACAAGCTCAAGAAGGTCACGGAGACCGTCTGATGGAAGATGCGGTTCTGGCCGGCGCGCGCCTGTTTGACGGCGAGCGCTTTTTCGACGGCCACGCGCTCATCGTGGAGAAAGGGCGGGTCAAGGCGGTCGTGCCGGAGGCGGAGATCTCCGGGCGCGACGGAATCAGCCGGCTCGGCGGCGGGATACTCGCGCCCGGCTTCATCGATGTTCAGGTGAACGGGGGCGGGGGCCGGCTGCTCAACAACGATCCGTCGCCGGAAACCTTCGCTGTCATCGCCAGGGCGCATCGGCGCTATGGGACCACGGCGCTGCTCCCCACCCTCATCACCGACACGCGCTCGGTCACGCAGTCGGCCATCGCCGCCGCGATCGAGGCGAGCAAAGCGGGGGAGGGCGTGCTCGGAATCCACCTCGAGGGGCCGCATCTTGCCCCTTCCCGGCGCGGCGCGCATCTGGCCGAGTTCATGCGGCCCATGGAGGAGGAGGACGTCCAGCAGCTCCTCCGCGCGGCGGAGAAAATGCCGGTGGTGCATGTCACCGTCGCCGCGGAGCAGGTGCGCCCGGAACAGGTCAAGCGCCTGTCAGACGGTGGGGTTATCGTCAGCCTCGGCCATACAGACTGCACATGCGAGGCCGCGCAGCGGCTCTTTGCGGCGGGCGCGCGGGGGGTCACGCATCTCTTCAACGCCATGAGCGGCCTTTCGCATCGCGCGCCGGGCCTCGTCGGAGCGGCGCTCGACGCCGGGGGCATCTGGGCCGGCATCATCGCCGACGGCCATCATGTCGATCCGGTCGCCCTGCGCGTGGCTCACCGCGCCAAGCGCGGGCCCGGAAAGCTCTTCCACGTGACCGATGCCATGGCTCTGGTCGGCAGCGGCGCGGAAAGCTTCGATCTCAACGGCCGGACGGTGCGGCGCGAGCCGGGCGAGATCTGCTCCAAGCTGGTGCTGGAGGACGGCACGCTGGCGGGCTCCGATCTCGACATGGCCTCCGCGGTGCGCTTCGGCGTCGAGGCGCTGGAGCTATCCCTCGAGGAATCGCTGAAGATGGCGAGCAGCTATCCGGCCACGTATCTTGGCATCGGCGAAGAGCGGGGGTCTCTCCGTCCGGGCGCCCTGGCCGACTGCGTGCATCTTGGCGATGACCTGCGCGTCCGGCAGGTCTGGTTGACCGGCCGGGCGCAATAGGCGCCCGATCCTCCTGCCGGGGAAGCCTCTGGCGCAAGTGGCCAAGCCGCGCTAGCGTGACCGGACTTCAGCAGCGGCAGCCCGGCCATGGACTTCGTTCCCGACACCACCACCATCCTGCAATTCGCCATCGCCACTTTCGTCCTCGCCATCACCCCCGGGCCGGACATGACGCTTTTCGTGGGGCGGGCGCTCTCGCAGGGCAGGGCGGCGGGGTTCGCCTGCATGTTCGGCGCCATGACCGGCATCCTGATCCATACGAGCCTGGTGGCGCTCGGCTTGTCGGCGCTCCTGGTGGCGTCCCCCACCGCCTTCCTTGCCCTCAAGATATTCGGCGCTGGCTATCTCGTCTGGCTCGCCTGGCAGGCGATCCGCCACGGCTCGGCCTTCAATCCCGAAGCGCGGGCGGGCGGGAAGAGCTCGCTTCTCAAGAACTGGGCGACCGGGCTTGGAATCAACCTGCTCAACCCGAAGATCATCCTGTTCTTCATGACCTTCCTGCCGCAATTCGTCTCGCCGAGCGATCCGGATGCGCCCGGCAAGCTCTTCTTCCTCGGCCTCCTGTTCATCCCCTTCTCGCTGCCGGTCGTGGCGCCGATGGTGATCGCGGCCGACAAATTTGCCGGGCTCCTGCGGAAGAGTCCAAAGGTCACGCGGCTCGTCGACTATCTCTTCGCCGGCGTCTTTTCCGCCTTTGCCTTGAAGATACTCACCGCGCAGGCGCGGTAGCGGTGATGCGGATCTATGTTCCCACGGTGCAGAGCCGGCAGGAATGGATCCTCCCCCGGGATCCGGAGGACAATTTCGTCCTCACCGAGCTCGGCGGGAAGGCGCAGCCGGATTGGCGGCCTCTCGAGATGGAGTTCCTGACGGAATTTGATGACGGGACGGCTCGCCAGCATTCGGATCTTCCCTGGTGCGGTGAGCATGTGCTCATGCTGCGGCCGCGGGCGGTGGAAGCGCTACGGCCCCTGCTCGTGCAATATGGCGAGATCCTGCCCCTGCGATGCGCCGAGCCGGTCTGGCTCTTCAATGTGACGACGACGATCGACGCGCTCGACGAGGACCGTTCCAGGATCGTCCGTTTCGACGACGGCGGAGGCTTTCTCGATATCGAGGAGCACGTATTCTGGCCGGAGCGGATCGGCGGGGCGGAAATCTTCAAGCTTCCCGAAAGCCCCGGCGGCGTGCACGTGTCGAGCATCTATCTGCAGGAAGGAATGGTCCGGAGGATCGGCGAGCTCGGTCTCAAAGGCGTCGCCTTCCGGCTTGTCTGGAGCGACGAGACGCCGGCCGGCGAAGGGATCGTCGAATATCCCGGCGAGAAGAGGGCCGTCCCGGCCGCCGGCCCGTTCCGCAAGTTCATGTCGAGCCTGTTCGGGAGGTGAGGGAGGGGCCGCCGGTTACCGGTCAGTCCCCATGCCCCGCTATCATCATCGCTTCGAGCTTCAGCCGCTCGGTCCTCTTCATGCGCTCGGAGGCCGACTTCAGCTGCCCGCAGGCGGCGAGGATGTCGCGGCCGCGCGGCGTACGGATGGGCGAGGCATAGCCGGCGCGGTTGACGAGCTCGGCGAATTTCTCGATCTGCTCCCACTCCGAACATTCATAGGAGCTGCCCGGCCACGGATTGAACGGGATGAGGTTGATCTTGGCCGGAATGCCCCTCAATAGCCGCACCAGCTCACGCGCATCGTCAAGGGAGTCGTTCACGCCCTTCAGCATCACATATTCGAAGGTGATGCGGCGCGCGTTCGAAAGCCCGGGATAGGCGCGGCAGGCGTCGAGCAGCTCCTTCAGCGGATACTTCTTGTTGATCGGCACCAGCTCGTTGCGCAGCTCGTCGCGCACGGCATGCAGCGAGATGGCCAGCATCACGCCGATCTCCGATCCCGTGCGGTAGATCTCGGGCACCACGCCGGAGGTGGAAAGGGTGATGCGGCGTTTGGAGAGCGACAGGCCGTCGCCGTCGGAAGCGATGAGCAGCGCCTGCTTCACATTCTCGAAATTGTAGAGCGGCTCGCCCATCCCCATCATGACGATATTGGTGATCTTGCGGCCTTCGGCCGGCACGATCGCCCCGTCGGGCGTGTCCGCCTCCGGAAAATCGCCCAGGCGGTCGCGGGCGATCAGCAGCTGGTCGAGGATCTCGCCCGCGGTCAGATTGCGCACCATCTTCTGTGTGCCCGTGTGGCAGAACGAGCAGGTGAGGGTGCAGCCGACCTGGGAGGAGATGCAGAGGGTCCCGCGGTCTTCCTCGGGAATATAGACGGTCTCCACCTCCACGGGCCGTCCGGCGCCGCGCGGCGGAAACCGCAACAGCCATTTGCGCGTGCCGTCCTGCGAGATCTGCTCTTCCACGATTTCCGGCCGCGCGATCGAAAAATGTTCGTCGAGCGCCGCGCGCAGCTCCTTGGAGATGTTGAACATCCTCGAAAAGTCGGAGACGCCGCGCACATAGAGCCAGTGCCACAGCTGGCGCACGCGCATCTTCACCTGGCGCTCCGGCACGCCGACGGAGGCGAGCGCCTCGCCGAGCTCCTCGCGCGAGAGGCCGATCAGCGGCTTCTTCTCCGGCTGGATGTCGGGGCGCAACAGGGCGCGGTTCTCTGGGGTCGAGGTATCGATCGTGAGTGTCATGATTGAGCTTATATAGGCGGCACACCTGCCGGCCGCCATTTTGCGGGCTCCTTAGCACAGGTGGCAGGCGCGGTCACCCTCCGGCGGCTCGATCCTGATGCCATTCGGAGCGGTGATCCGCCGAGCCGCGTCCTCACCCTTTCATATGCGCCTTCACCTTGCGCATGTCCTCAAGAAAGCGCCGGCGCTCGGTCTCCTTGTCCATGGGATCGGGGATGCGCAGCAGGTAGGAGGGATGTACGGTGATCAGCACCGGCACGCCCTCCTCGCTCTGAACGATCGTACCGCGGAATTTCGTAATGGGAACCGGCTTGCCGGTGAGCGCCCGGGCGGCGGTAGCGCCGAGCGCTACGGCAACGTCAGGCCGGATGAGCGCCAGCTCGTGGTCGAGCCACCAGCGGCAGGCACGGATCTCGCCGGCATTGGGCTTTGAATGGATACGCCGCTTGCCGCGCGGTTCGAACTTGAAATGTTTCACGGCATTGGTGACATAGGTCTTCGTCCGGTCGATGCCGACTTCCTCCAGAATGCTGTCGAAAAGCCGTCCGGCAGGGCCGATAAAGGGCCGGCCCTCGAGGTCTTCCTTGTCGCCCGGCTGCTCGCCGACGAAGACGACCCGGGCATCGCTGCCGCCCTCGCCGAAGACGGTCTGGGTGGCGTTCCGGTAGAGGTCGCAGCGGGTGCAGTCGCGCGCATCTTCCCGCACGGCATCGAGCGAAGCGGCGATAGCCTTTTCGGCGCTTTTCACAGCCATGACTGATTCCCTTTGGCGGGAAAGGCAGGAGAAGGGGGAAATGTTCCTGAATGGCCGGCTGGCAATGGGAGTCATATGTCCCTGCTGGATTGGGGCAGGGTGAGGGCGCGTTTCATCGCTGCCACGCCCGGCTTTCGCCGTCTGGCCATTGAAGAAGGTGGGAAGCGGGGCGCGTGATCCGTGCCTCTCTGTTAGTTAATCGTGGCGCGTTCCACGCGCCCCGCCGGCCGCTGTCCCGACATTGGCCG
>NZ_JAPSLH010000019.1 GCF_031180965.1 Chelativorans sp. | reverse complement strand
CCCATCGCTCTTGCGGGAACCGGATGCGCACCGGGTGTTCGGGAGAGCGGCGGCAACCTCCCCCTCCAGGGATCGGTACCTGGAGGCATGCTGAGGGCCCGCGACAGGCCGGCGGTGCCGGGATGCAGGGTCAGAGACTGCATCTCGGAAAAACGGGTGTCGGGTGAGAGACGACACTGCGGAAACCGCGGAGAAGCCGCTAGGGCTTTTCCTTCGGCCCGGCAAAGACCACCCCCTTCATTGGGTGCAGCCGGGGCGGAAGAAAGACCCGAGTGACCGGCCAATGTCGGGACAGCGGCCGGCGGGGCGCGTGGGACGCGCCACGTAAACCAACAGAGAGGCACGGATCACGCGCCCCGCTTCCCACCTTCTTCAATGGCCAGACGGCGAAAGCCGGGCGTGGCGCCGATGAAGCACGCCTGCCGAAGGGCAAGAGAGGGACGGAGCGCAACCCTGCCTTTCCGCCCGGCTCCCCGTCACAATTGAGTTGCCGAAGCTTCGTAACATCACTTTAATGCAATCGCTCCTGCGAGAAGCAATGATGCTGGACAGTGGACTTGCCGATAAGTTCTTTTCCTCGCGCCGTGGCCGCAGGCCGCCGCGCCGCTTCTCGCGCCTGCTGCAGGAGATGGCCGACGACCCAGCGCGCGAGCGCATCTCCATAGACGACCTCCTGCAGGCCATGGGCGAGCGCGCATTCGGCGCGCTGATGCTCCTCTTCGCCCTGCCCAACGTGCTGCCGACTCCGCCCGGCACCTCGGGCCTGCTGGGCCTTCCGCTCGTCTATCTCGCCGCCCAGCTGATGCTCGGGCAGCGTCCGTGGTTGCCGAAATTCATCAGCGGGCGCTCGATAAGGCGCGCCGATTTCGCCGCGTTTGTGGAGCGTGCCGGGCCGTGGCTGCGCCGGGCCGAACGCCTTCTGCGCCCCCGCCTCCTCTTCCTCGTGAGCCCGGCGGCCGAGCATGTGATCGGCGCCTTCTGCCTTGTGCTGGCGGTCATCCTGCTCCTGCCCGTACCGCTCGGCAATATCCTCCCCGCCCTTTCGATCTCGGTCTTCTCCTTCGGCGTGCTCGGGCGCGACGGCCTCTGGATCATCTTCGGGGCGGTGCTTGCCGCGATATCCGTCGCGGTTGCCGGAGGGGTCGTCTTCGCGCTGGTAAAGGGCGCTATCTATCTCGTCACCAAGCGTCTCTAGCGCGCGGCGCCGACGGGATGGACGAGGTCTTGGAAGCAGGCTTTCCTCGCGGTAGATTGCGCAAGCTTTGGAGACCGCCCGATGCGCTTCCTCAACTCGGTCTGCGTTTGTCTGCTGATCGGCCTTTCCGCCTGCGAGACCATCACGCCGGAGCAAAGGCGGGCGCTCGACGAGCAGCAGTGCCGCTCCTACGGGTTCCGGCCGAGGACCGACGCCTTTGCCGAATGCCTGCAGAGGATCGACCTCGACCGGCGCGCCCAGATACGCGCCGCCATGGACCGCTTCGACCGCTGGGACGATCCGATCGTCGTCTACCGCCCGGTGATCGTGCGCCGCGACTAGCCGCACAGCGGTCTCCCGGCGGGCATCCCGGAAGGGCGGCTAGTCCGCCGACGACTGCTCCCTGCGCTTGTGCGCCTCGATCTCGTCGAGCACCGCCTCGGGAGAGATGTCCCGCTTGATCTCGCGCACCTCCGAATCGGGAAGCACCTTCGAATCGAGCCGCTCGGCGATGCTTTCGATTAGCCCCGCCACCTTGGTGAGTTCGTGCTCCGTCAAGAGGCTGATCTGCAGATCAAGATCCGCCCGCTTGTCGGCAACTGCGGCCATGCGGTTCTGGCTGATGAGGACGAAGGTCGAAAGGAAGATCGCCTCGACCGAGGCCACCATCGCCAGGACCACGAAGGTCGGGTCGAAGCGCGGCACTCCGGGGACAAACCCCAGATTGACGATGATCCAGCACCCGTAGAGGGCAAGATGCAGATAGACGAAGCGCATGCTGCCTGTGAACCGGGTGATCCGGTCGGCGATGCGCTCCTCGAGCTTGGCTTCCCTCGCATCCTGCTCGCGTCGCTTTTCGATCGCCTCGATGTTGCGCCTCAACGCGCTGCTCAGCTTTTCCGGCGGGGGCGGCGGCAGGGTCGGAGAAGTCATTTTAGCGTCCTGTTTGCGCCCGGCAGGCGCGCTGCCGGGCTGGTTCGAACGCCGGAGGCTTCACGGAGGTTCCGTTGCCGACTGTCGGCGGGCAAGGCTCCTCCCCTTGCCCGTTGCGCAAATTTTAGGACGCGGCCGGCGGCATCGGCATCTTTGGCGTCCCATGGAGCAGCGGATCGCCCTCGGCCAGTTCCTCTACGATCTCGCCCAGCGGCTGCGGATCGGCGAGATACTCGAAGGTGCCCTTACCGTCGGGCGTCGGGCCCGAGGCCCAGCGGCCCTCCTGGCTTTCCGTCCCTTCCGAGCAGTTCCAGAACTGATACGCGACCTCCGACTTCTCGCGCTCCTGCGGGAAGCTCATCGGGCCGGGCGTGGCGTCGAGACCGTCTGCCTCCAATTCGGCGATGGCCGCAAGCCACTGATTCTGATGCATCGTGTCGCGGGCGATCAGGAAGGAGAGCATGTCGCGCACCCCCGCATCGTCGGTGAGCTCGTAGAGACGGCACACCTGCAGCCGCCCCTGGGTCTCCGCCGTCACGTTGAAGCGGAAATCGGCCAGAAGATTGCCCGATGCTATGGTGTAACGCGCGTTCCAGGGATATCCGACGCTGTCGGTGGGCGTCGCGCCCTGGCCGGAAACGATGGCGTGCTGCGGGTTCATGCCGGAGACGATGACGTCCTCGAGGCGCGATCCGCCAAGCACGGCCCCGATGGCGGAGTTCTTCGCCGCCGCCTCCGCAGCCTCGACCGGCGAGGTCTCGAGCAGCCGGGCAATCATGGTCGCGAGCATCTCCACATGGGCGATCTCCTCGGTGCCGATATCGAGGATCATGTCGCGGTATTTGGCTGGCGCGCGGCAGTTCCAGCCCTGGAACAGATAGGTCATCATCACGCTGATCTCGCCCCATTGGCCGCCGAGCACCTCCTGGAGCTGCTTTGCGTAGACGGGATCGGGCCGGTCCGGCTTCGCGCTGTATTGGAACTGGTTGGTGCGAAAGAACATGGTCGGTCTCCTCGGGTTGGCAAGCCGCGGCCTTGGCGCGGCAATCCCTGCCAACCTCGGCGCATGTCACATGTTCCGATTTCCTTTCCGATTGAGTCCAGTTTTGATGCACCGCGCTCGCTGGATGCTCGCTGCCGGTTTGGGCCTGCGCCTTCTCGGCAAGGTCCACCGCACCACCTGCGGAAAACGCAGGGGATCGCCGCTAGGCGCTTGACGCCACAGAAGGCTGAACCTATTGAACGGCGCATGCCGCACGGCATGGCCTCGTGGCGGAGTGGTTACGCAGAGGACTGCAAATCCTTGCACCCCGGTTCGATTCCGGGCGAGGCCTCCACCAAATCTCAGAGAACACTCAATATCGTGAAATCTTTCAGGCTTCATCGGTGGCCTTTTTCATGTCGCGCTACGTTGCGAACGAGCGCCCTTGGTTCGAACGGGTTTCAACCACACGCGGCACTGGACGCGGGATGAACGCAATGTGGAGTTCGCCTGCGTCGAGATCCTCTCAATCCCCCGCGACAAAACGCGATTGCCGGCGAAGGTACGTGCGAAGAGAGCATTGGCACATCGGCTTCTCGACCGGGATGCCGCGGCCGAGTTGCATCGCACCTAATCTCGAAGAGAATACCGATCGTGCCCGAGCTCCATAGCTTGTCGCGAGGCGACGACCGATATTTCGACGTGAACGTCATCGTCCTTGCACCGCCAGGCATTCCATCAAGAAGCGGCTTGTGGCGACTCAAAGCTGCACGCTGAAGACGCAGTCGAAAGCCCCGTGGCACGCCGAGGAACTAAGCGCGAGTCCCTCTGCGCGGCGGCAAATGAAAAGCCGAAGGCGTGGTCGCGGAGTGCTCTTGGCTGGGGTAATCGCACTCTGTCCGCGTTCTGGACGTTCGGAGTAAGGCATGATCTGATGCTCAGCAGCAAAAGGGATAGCGATCCTTGCGACCTCAAAACCGGCGCACAGAGCTATGGACCGTTGCGGTAAGAGACTTGATCGCGAACTCGGTTATCACCCCCTACGCATATTATCTCAGCATCCCTTGGAACGAAGGCTTGCTGTTTGCAGTGCCCTTCGCATATTTGGTCTATCTTGCCTTAGAGAATCTTGGCGAAATCGCCGCGCCAGCCCCGATTGGGCCTGCAGCGGCAGCAGTGATCGCCATGTCCGGAGTTCCCTCACATGCTTGGGACATACTCATGCTGCAGGCGCGGGTGCCCTGACTAAGAAGCAGAGCCGACAAATCGAGATTCGGTTGGCGCCGGCTCCCGTGCGATGGCGCGACTGTTGAGGAATCCCCGCATTGAAGCTAAGCGTGAAGTGCGTCCGCCCAACTGCCGACTGCGGGGCCACATCTCAGTTCGATCCTTGCTCCTCCAACGACTTGACCTGAATGCCTGACCTAAACAGCGTCCCTAGACCGATACTGTTCCTTGGCGGAATATTTACCCCCAAACAGATCGAGTTCATTATATCAGAGTCCAGAGGCGTGGTTCAGAACGCTGCGGATGCACTACAAAAGAACCTGATCGTCGGTCTTGCGGCCCATTGGCCGTCGGTAAGCGTGGTGAACCTTCCGTTCGTCGGCTCGTATCCCCGGTTCTTCAGGAAAAAAGTCTTTCCTGGCACGAACGAGAGCCTATTACCAAACGTCAACGTGCTCGGACAAGGATTCGCTCTTCGTCGCTTGATCAAAACTCCTTCGAGAACGGTAGCGGCATTTAAAGGCGTCGTCAGGTCAGACCGGGAGCGGCACGCGATCATCCTGATCTACTCTGCTCATCTGCCGTTTCTCATCGCTGCCCTGCTCTACCGAATGATATTCAAGAAGAGCAGAACTTGCTTGATACTGCCTGACCTTCCGGAATTTATGGGCGAGGGTGGCCGACTTTATACAATTGCCAAGGCGATAGAATCTCGTGTTTTCTATGTGCTGGTTAAACGTGTCGATGCGTTTGTGGTACTGACTCGCTTTATGGCTGAAAAGCTTGGGCTAGAACCCGGAACCTTCACCGTCGTCGAAGGCATCGCTGACGACGCTCTTGCGGGGGAAGGTCCGCCCCCATTGCCAACCAGGGGCCGCATTTTCCTTTACACAGGGACGCTCGCTTCGCGATACGGAGTAATGGATCTGGTGAATGCTTTCAAGGCGGTGCGCGCGCCCGATGCAGAACTATGGATCTGCGGTGAAGGAGACAGCAAGGATCAAATCGAGTGGGCCGCCCAGCAGGACACCCGCATCCGGTTTTTCGGGCAAGTTCCTCGGGACGAAGCAAGAAGGCTGCAAAGCCAAGCCACTGTCTTGGTCAATCCTCGAACTCCTGCAGGCGAGTTTACAAAGTACTCTTTCCCGTCCAAAACCATGGAATACATGGCCTCAGGGCGGCCGGTTCTGATGCACCGTCTTCCAGGAATGCCCGAGGATTATGTGCCCTATTTCATTCAACCTAGTGAGCCAACCGTCGAAAGCCTTGCAACTGCAATGGAGGATTTGGCCGCCTGGGATACCGACCGGCTCGCAACATTTGGGGCCAGGTCACGTGCATTTGTTCTGCGCGAGAAGAACGCCGTGGCTCAGTGCCGAAAAATCGTGGATTTGATCTTATCGACCCGCTAGTACCTGGGTATATGAAACTGCACGGCTCAATGGATCAACGCGCCCACCGATTCTTTGCTGCTGCTCTCGCTGGCATTGGTGGGCGGCTTGTCGGACTGCTTGCACCATTAGTTACGACGCCTGCATTGTTGAGCTACTTTGGAGACGAGGAATTTGGAATTTGGGCTACCAGTGTATCGGCCACCAGCATTGCTGTAGTTGCCGATCTAGGTATCGGCAACGGGTTGCTGACGCGGGTAGCGAGTGCCTCCGGACGGGGTGATAGGAAAAGCATTCGAGCATACGTTTCCAACGCCTATGTCGCACTCAGTGCCGTCGCCACCATAGCGCTGTCCATAACAACTATGGCTTTTCTGGTGTGGCCTGTCTCACCTATCGCGGTTGCGGTAGTTGTTGTCTTTATCATGAGCTTACCCGGAACGGTGCTGTACCAATTCTTATATGGAATACAGCGGGTTCCGACCAGCAATCTGCTGCTTGCTGTTGGGGCCGCGGGGAGCGTTCTCGGTTGCTTCCTCGCAATTGGCGCGCAAGCTCCGACATGGGCCGTTGCGGTAGCATATAGTCTCCCACCGGTTCTCACTTCAATCGGCGGCGCCATCTGGTTCTTTCGACGCGCCCCGGAATATAGGCCAACGTTGAACGCGGTGAGTTGGCAGCATGCACGCGATCTCCTGAAGCTGGGTTCTGGCTTTTTTTTTCTCTCCATTCTTACGGCCGTTGGCCTGAACATCGACAACCTGATCATCTCCGCGACCGCTGGCCCAGAAGCTGTACCTCCCTATGCCATTCCAATGCGGCTGGCTTCGGTTCTGAGTCTACTCATAATGGCAGTTTTCATGCCGTTGTGGGGTGCGAATGGCGAAGCTCTAGCAACTCGCGACTACAACTGGGTGAGACAAAGCGCCCTGAATATGAGCTTGGCGGGAGCCGGGGTCGTCGCCATCTCCGGCGGAATGCTAATCCTTCTGTCGAATATGATCATGACCGTTTGGATAGGCCGCACCTTCGAAGATCAACACCTCGTTCTCTCATTCGCGGTCCTCGCCGCTACAATTATCGCCGCCACATCTCCGTATAATATGGTGCTCAATGCTCTGGGGCGCCCGCTACCCCAGATTGGGCCCTGGCTGGCTTTCGTCATCTTGTCCATCAGCCTCAAACTCGCCTTGCTCATCGGGCAACAGCGCGTCTGGCCCATCGCTGCGGTCACAGGTCTGGTGTATGCGCTGGTCGTCACGCCAGTGGTTATTGTCGCGGCGCTGCGCGGCCTGCGTACAGAAGCAGGCAGATAAACCTATGTTCCGGATCAATTCCCTGTCCGTCGCCTAGACCCACCCTCGCATAGTATCGTCAAACTTCTGCTCACCCGACGTAAGGCGTGTTTGTACGGATCCCCTTGCTTGGATGCTATTGTCAGCGTCGTGTCTGCCTCCCGGATTTTCTTGATGACGCTCTTAATCTTTCACTCGTCCGACGCCTCGCTGTCGCACTCGACACAGAGCGATCTCGGCTAGCTCAACTTGCCGCTCGTACTTGAAATTCGGGAGTCAAAACCGTGCACCCCCGGTGAAGCTGAAACTATCCCACGTCACTGCTCCCAGAAACGGGACGGCACCTTCCCCACTATCCGACGGAACAGTCAGCCGTACAGCCCGCTGCCGATCCGTCCGACGAAAGCTTCATGACCGAATATGCCGGCTGGACAACTGGACGGGGCCAGCATTTCAGTCGCAGGAGGGCACATTCGGCGACCCTGCCATCAGTACCTCGATGGCTCCGAAATCAGGAGCAAGTCGCTTGCCATGAGGACCACACGTAAGTGCATCATCCTGCCCATGATGAGGGGGCGGCTGCCCCGCGTCCCAAGACCTTTTCTATGGAGCGCCTGACGACGATCGGCTGGGCGCACATCATGACGTTGCGGGACAGGAAAAACGGGAACCCAGAGCAGCGAACGGGCCCTGAAGATAGATCGCGCTGAACTGGCGCGACGACAACCCCGTCTGATACCCAAAGCTTTCCGTCCCCAAGGGCGACTAGGGGGACCGCCACAGACGAGCAAATCGCGGCATACGAGGCACTCCACAAGACGGTGCAGTCAGGACGGCCACGCCCTGCTAAAGCCGTTCGGAGTGTGGGTCAGGGACCTCCATCCTCCTGACAACGAGCACGTAGCCGTTCGCCAATGACAAGGCGTTCCAACGGATCGAGAATGGCAGGGAGGCGAGCGTGGACGGCGTTACCACCCACGCGTTGGATGCACATCCGAGCACGGGCGAGGCATCCAAGCCGGCATTTTGGGCGGGCTCCCGCACCATGCATGGCGGAATGCCGTTCTGGCTGGCCCGAGCCGCCGTCCCTACCGCCGATCGGCGTCGGAGGGCCTGCGGCCCATCCTCTCCCGGCGCCTGTGCCACCAGACTTCCAGCCGACGCCGGAGCCGTCTTGCCGCGGGCACGTCGTAGGACAAGATAAACAGGCCGAGCGGCACCATCCAGAAGCCCAGCACCGGCAGGAATCCGAAAATCCCCAAGATCACGAACAGGGCGCCAATCAGGATGCGCGCCAGCCGCGAGCGCGGCATCGGTATCTTGCGCCCGGCCAGCGGGATGTGCGGGCGCTCGGCCTCGGCGGCATCGGTCGGCTCCGGCTTGACATCGGGTGGATTGTGCTGCTGCAACATGGGCTTCCCCTGGACCAGTGGCGGAACATCAGGCCTGCTGTGCTCCGTGCCTTCCCCATATGTGGCGCGGAACAGACAAATGCGAGCCTCGGCTCCGCTTCGGAGAAAATATTTGAAACGGCTTTGCAAAGGCGGCGGCTGTTTGCTATAGGCACGCCAACTCACGCGAGCAAAGCATTCCCCGGTAGCTCAGCGGTAGAGCAACCGGCTGTTAACCGGTTGGTCGCTGGTTCGAATCCGGCCCGGGGAGCCACTTTTTCCTGCCCAGAAACGCCACCGCGCGTCATCGTTTCAGCTTCCTTTACGCCTCGCGCGTCGGGCCGCCAGCCGCGTCTCAAGCGGCGATGTCGTGGCGGATGGAGAAACCTCTTCGCTTGGCCGGCCGGAACGCCGTCCCCGCCGCCCTAGAGGACCGGCAAGAAAGAAACGGTTCTTGTTGCCCGCGAACCGGAACATGCGCCATTTCTTTTCGTTTGCCTTGCTTCCGGAGAGCCATTTCCGGAATCCAATCCAGAAGCCGGGACGAGCGATATGAACATACGCGAGGGACGACCATTTCCTCTTGGAGCAACGTGGGACGGCCTTGGCGTCAACTTCGCGTTGTTTTCCGCCAATGCCACCAAGGTCGAGCTGTGTCTTTTCGATTCCGGGGGCGAGAAGGAGCTGGAGCGGATCGAGATGCCGGAATTCACCGACGAGATCCGCCATGTCTACGTGCCTTCGGCACGGCCCGGCACCATCTACGGCTATCGCGTGCACGGCCCCTACGAGCCGGATGCCGGTCACCGCTTCAACGCGAACAAGCTGCTCATCGACCCCTATGCCAAACAGCTCGTCGGCGAACTGCAATGGCGGCCTGAGCTGTTCGGCTACAAGATGGGCTCGCCCGACAAGGACCTGTCCTTTGACGACCGGGACAGCGCGCCCTTCGTACCGAAGGCCGTGGTCATCGATCCGGCCTTCACCTGGGGAGAAGAGCGCGCGCCGAAAATCCCTTGGGAGCAGACGATCGTCTACGAGATGCATGTGCGCGGCTTCACCAAGCTGCATCCCAGCATTTCAGAGGAGTGCCGCGGCACCTTCGCCGGCCTGGGCGATCCGCATGTGCTCGCCTATCTGCGCCGGCTCGGCGTGACCTCCGCCGAACTTCTTCCCGTCCACGCCTTCGTCGATGACGACTACCTCCTACAGAAGGGGCTGCGGAACTACTGGGGATACAACACGATCGGCTTCTTCGCTCCGGATCCTCGCTATCTTTGCACCTCCACGGTGAACGAGTTCAAGGAGATGGTGAACCAGTTCCATGCAGCGGGCATCGAGGTGATCCTCGACGTGGTCTACAACCACACTGCCGAGGGCAACGAACTGGGGCCGACCATATCGTTCAAGGGCATAGACAACGCCAGCTACTACAGGCTGCTGCCCGACAAGCGGCGGTACTACATCAACGACACCGGCACCGGGAACACGATGAATCTGAGCCATCCGCGCGTGCTGCAGATGGTGGCGGACTCGCTGCGCTACTGGGCCGGCGAGATGCGCGTCGACGGCTTCCGTTTCGATCTGGCAACGATCCTTGCGCGCGAGGTTCACGGCTTCGACGAGGGCGGCGGGTTCCTCGACTCCTGCCGGCAGGATCCCATGCTCTCGCAGGTGAAGCTCATCGCCGAGCCGTGGGACATCGGCCCCGGAGGCTATCAGGTAGGGCGCTTCCCGCCGGGATGGGCCGAATGGAATGACAAGTTCCGCGACACGGTCCGCGCCTATTGGAGGGGTGATGAAGGCAAGGTCCCGGACCTTGCCAAGCGCATAACCGGGTCAGGCGATCTCTTCAACCGACGCGGCAGGAAGCCCAGCGCCTCGGTCAACTTCATCACCGCCCATGACGGGTTCACGCTGCATGACCTCGTCTCCTATAACGATAAGCACAATGAGGCGAATGGTGAGAACAACCGCGACGGGCACTCCAACAACCATTCCTGGAACCACGGCGTGGAGGGGCCTACGGACGATCCGGAGATAAGGGAGCTGCGTGAGCGGCAGAAGCGCAATCTTCTGGCGACGCTGCTGCTCTCGCAGGGAACGCCCATGCTGCTGGCGGGGGACGAGTTCGGGCGTACGCAGCAGGGCAACAACAATGCCTACTGCCAAGACAACGAGATCAGCTGGATCAACTGGACGAAGATCGACGAAAGCGGGGAGCAACTGGTCGATTTTGTCCGCAAGCTGATCGCTATCCGCAAGAACTACCCCATCCTCCACCGCGGTCGCTTCCTGACGGGCGAGTACAATGAGGAACTGGATGTCAAGGACGCCACGTGGATAAACCCCGGTGGCGGCGAGATGATGCCGGAGCACTGGAACGATCCGCACGCCAAATGCTTCGGCGTCGTGCTCGACGGAAGGGCCCAGCCGACCGGTATCCGCCGGCGCGGTTCCGACGCCACGATCCTTCTTCTTTTCAACGCCTATCACGACGCGCTTGACTTCGTGCTTCCGTCGGTTGCCGAAGGGAATGACTGGATCTGCCTCATCGACACGAGCCAGCCCCTGCGCATCGAGGAGACCAGATTTGGCTTCGGGCAGAAATATCAGGTCGAAGGGCGGTCCTTTGCCCTTTTCGAGCTGACGCGCACGCAAGCCTTGAGCAAGCAGGCGCGGCACAGTCTCGGCGTCCTGTTCGACGTCCAGGAGCAGCCTTTCCGACTGGGCGACGTCGCATCGGGGGATCGCTGAAGCCCCGCGCGTGCCGTTCACGCGGAGGGCTTCAGGTGAGGCGTGGGCGATGTCTCACTCCGCTTCCGCCAGTCGGCCGGGCAGCGGCTTCAGCGGGTAGTTCGCCCAGAAGAAGGCGTCCGACTGGTGCATATCGGTCAGGAAATTGGTGGCCTCGACGATCAGCCCGTTCTCGATGCGGAACATCAGCGCATAAAGCTGATCGATCTGTGGCCCCTCCCCCATATTGCTCCAGCCGCGATGGATGTCGACGACCAGATCTCCGTCGGCTTGGAAGAAGATGGGCTCGGCTTTGAACCCTCCCTTGGCCAGTTCCCTGAAGAAAGCGACCACCTCGTCGCGGCCACGCTTTTCACCGGCGAGAGGATGGTGTCCCGGGATGCGCCAGACGACATCCTCGGAGAGAAAGGGCCTGACCGCTTCCGGGTCGCCCGTCGCATAGGCCTGATAATAGTTACGGATCACCTGGATATTGGCGTCAGCATCCTCAGCCGAGGCGCCGGCACCGGAAAGGACCATGATGGCTCCCAGAAGGAAGGAAATGAGCATACGCATAGAGAGTCTCCAGTTGTAGCGGGTACTGGCATGGGCCGGAGGGTTGCCCCGACAGCCGCGCTTCATGGGCCGGTGGCGGTCTGACCCGCTTCCACCCTTTCGGATGCCAGCCTCGGCAGGTCCGGATTGCCCAGCTCGAATAGCTTGTTGGCGCGCATGAGAGTGATCTTCCATCCCTCGGGCGTGCGCCGGAGCTCGTGTTCGTAGAAGCCGATGAAGGTCCAGTGGTCGTCGCCTTCTTCGTTCGAGAGGTAATGCGTGGCGTAGACTTGGCTGGTGGCGCTCGCCCGCTCACCGTCGATCCGCACGAGCGGGTTGGTGATGAGGTGCTGGGTGTGATGATACCCCGGCAGCTGCGTCTTCCAGGCTGTGACGATCTCGCCCGGCGTGAGTGCCTGCGGCTCGCTCTGGCCCGCGGCGGCGCTCCTATGGGAGCGGTAGTCGATCACAACACGTTCCGCGAAGGCCGCCTCGACGAGTTCCCAGCGGCGCTGGTCGGCATAGAAGCCGACAGAGCTGATCACGTCGACGATTTGCAACCGGTCCGCCGCGGAGTGCTCGTAGCTTTCCGGGCCGGGCAGGCCTTGTGCGGCGGCGGGCAAAGTGAAAGCGGCAAGCATTGCTGCTCCTGGAAGCAATTTCATGGGATCCTCGGCTTCTATGGAAGGAGATTTCAGGCGAGCTGTCCGCCCGTCACGTCCAAGTCCATGCCGGCGACGAAGCTGGACTCTTCCGATGCCAGGAACATCACCGCGCGGGCGATCTCGTCGGTCATCATGATCCTGGGCGTGACGAAATTGGGTGCCATCTGCTCGTAGGTGACATTCTGGAAGGCGAAGCTCTCGCGCAGCATCGGTGTGTCGACGGCGAGCGGGCTGAGCGAGACGATGCGGATATTGTGCATGGCATTGGCGACGGCGGCCGCCTTGGTAAGGCCGATCACCCCATGCTTGGAAGCCGAGTAGTGCGGCGTATGCGCAAAGCCGCGGTGGCCCGAGACGCTCGCCATGTTGACGATGACGCCGCCGCCCTGCCGGCGCATGATGGGTAGTTCGTATTTCATGGAATAGAAGACGCCGTCCAGATTGGTGGCGATGAGGTTGCGGTACTCCTCGATGCTGAGGTCCTGCACCTCCCTTGGCGGCATGAAGACGCCGGCATTGTTGAAGGCGATGTCGAGCCGGCCGTAGCGGCTGGCTGTTTCCGCGACGAAGCGCTCCACCTCGGCAGGCTCGCGCACGTCGGCGCGCATATAGCTCGCCTCGCCGCCGGCGCTGCGAATACCGGCCTCCACCTTTCGGCCGAGTTCCTCAGTCCGGCCACAGAAGGCTACCTTCGCCCCTTCCCGCGCAAAGGCCTCGGCTGTCGTCTGGCCGATGCCATAGGTGGCGCCGGTGATCAGCACCACCTTTCCGGCAAAGCGTCTGCTGGTGTTGGCGCTCCCCGATAGTTCTACGGGGTGGAGGGTGTTGGCTGCAGCCGGGGTTGCCAGCGAGGCCGCAAGCCCCAGACCGGCGGCTGCGAGGAGCTCGCGGCGGCTTACTCCGTCCGCGGGAATATCGTCGTCATGCCTTGAGCGCATCGTGGTTTCCCCAACCTGCTGCCGGCCAAGCCGGACCGTGTCAGATCGGGGTCACTATCCACATCATACCGCAGCTGCGGTAGGTCCCGTTCTTGCTGAATCTAGGGCGTGCCGGCCTCCCCGCCGGCAAATTCCCCGGGGCCTGCGCCCCAGTGTGCGCGAAAATGCCTGCGGAAATGCGGCAGGCTGGTAAAGCCCACCGCCTCGGCCACACGGGCGACCGGAAGACGGCTGGCGCGGAGAAGGGCGGCCGCACGATCCATTCGCCGCGCCACGACGAAAACATGCGGCGAAGATCCTGTGGCAGCCTTGAAGCACCGAGCGAAGTGGAAGGTGGACATGGCCGCCACGTCGGCCAGCTGCTCCAGATCCAGCGGCCTTTCAAGATGTGCCTCGATATGGTCGAGAACCCGCTTGAGGCGCCGCTGGTCGAGCGGCCGTTCCTCGAAGGGAATGCGCAGGCCCGCATAAACGCGGAGGAAATGTTCCCCAAGCTCCCGGCCGAGCGCCGCTAGCGCGTCCCCGGAAGGGTGATCCGCGCACAGGAGTCGGCGAACCCGTGCGGCGAGGTCGATGATGATGGGATCGTGGATGCGGTCATGGAGGTCGAATTCAATGCGATTCGGTCCGCCATGCTCCTGCGACCAGCGCGAAAGGCTTTCCGAGTCGAGCCAGATTTCAATGGAGTCGGAGATCAGGTCCCAGGCCTGCCACTCGATCCCCTCGGCGGGCGTGATCATCACGCTCGCCGGCTGGATGACGCCACCGAGCTGCTGGGCGCCTATCGACCAATATGCTCGCCGCTGCGGCGTGAAGGCAACGCCGATCGCAGAACCGGGCGTGTGCGAAAAGCCCTCGCCAGGAAGGACGCGGCCATACTCAGCCAGGATGCCGTCTGCTCTTACCCGCTTGAGGTTCAACCCTAGGCCCTCTCACCATTCGCTTCCTACAAACCGGACCATAGGTGCAGCGAAAGCCGACCAGACGACATAAAGTGGCGCCGGCTGCCACTGCGCGGCTTTCCGCGGCCGTCGGCTCGGGTCCGCACGGCATGGGCCCCTTGCCCAACTCTGCCCGCCGCGAGCCGAAAGCGCAAGCAAGCGCAGGTTCCGCGTGGCTTCATAGCCGTCCCCTGAAAGGGCCCTCCCCTTCGGTTGGGTTGGGACGCGTTCAGGAAAGCGCCTGCAGATCCATTTCGCCTTTTCCGCATTCATCGCCATCATCGCGGAGCAGCAGCCGGCCCGCCTCGTAGGCGATCCTGCGCACCATGCCCGTGGGTGAGGGAAGACAGCATCTTGCGGCACTCCTGCCGCCGCTTGATTGTGGTGCCCCCGGCAGGACTCGAACCCGCGACCCCCTGATTACAAATCAGGTGCTCTACCAACTGAGCTACAAGGGCATGGGGAATGCGCATAGCATAATCGGCAGCCGAGTGAAACGCCCTTCTGGCTTGACGCCGCCGGAGGCTGTCTGCCTTTGCAGCAGGGCCCATGCGTGCTACCCGTGCGCTCCCGGCGTGAACGGAAGAACCTGCCTGAATGAAGAAGCCGTTGTCCCTCGCCTTCCTTTCGGCCGACACCGAGGACGCATCCGAGGCGGCCGCCCGGCTATCGGTCCTTTACGGACAGGAGCGGCCGGAGAATGCGGACGTCATCATCGCCCTCGGCGGCGACGGGTTCATGCTGCAGACCCTGCGCGAGACCATGGGCTCGGGCAAGAAGATCTATGGGATGAACCGCGGCACCGTCGGCTTCCTCATGAACGAGTACCGCGAGGATGGTTTGCGCGAGCGCATCGCCGAAGCGGTTGCTGAAACGATCCGTCCGCTGGAGATGACGGCGGTGGATCGGGACGGCAAGACCGCCACGGCGCTGGCCGTCAACGAGGTCTCGCTGCTGCGGCAATCCTACCAGGCAGCGAAGATCCGCATCACCATCGACGGAAAGCTCCGGCTCGACGAGCTCATCTGCGACGGCATCATGGTGGCCACCCCGGCCGGCTCGACCGCCTACAACCTTTCGGCTCACGGCCCGATCCTGCCGCTCGACGCGCCGCTTCTGGCGCTCACACCCGTAAGTCCGTTTCGGCCGCGCCGCTGGCGCGGCGCGCTCCTGTCCAACCGGTCGTCGGTCGAGCTCACCATCCTCGAACCGGAAAAGCGCCCGGTCAACGCGGTGGCCGACCATACCGAGATCAAGTCGGTGCTGAGCATCAGCATTCGCGAATCGCGGGACATGACGGCGACGATCCTCTTCGACGCCAGCCATTCCTGGGACGAGCGCATTCTCTCGGAACAATTCCGGTACTAACCAATTTCCCGTAAGCTGCCGGCTTTGCGGACCGGTGAAACGGCGGGTGCTGTGTCAATAGTTGCTGTTGACATTGGACACACCACGCCTTAGCCCCGGGGACACGGGGGTCCCGACTGCCGGCAACAGGCGACATGAGCGCCGCGACCCGAAGAACAGCAAAGACAATCAATACGTGTCAGATTCGCAAGAAACCGCACAGGAAGCCGTGACATTCGCAGACCTCGGCCTGTCGCCGAAGGTCCTGGCCGCCGTGACCGATGCCGGCTACACCACGCCGACTCCAATCCAGGCTGGCGCCATTCCTCATGCGTTGCAAGGCAAGGACGTGCTGGGCATCGCCCAGACCGGCACGGGCAAGACGGCCTCCTTTGTTTTGCCCATGCTGACGAGGCTGGAGCGCGGCAGGGCCAGGGCGCGCATGCCGCGCACCCTGATCCTGGAGCCGACGCGCGAGCTCGCCGCCCAGGTGGAAGAGAACTTCGTCAAATACGGCAAGAACCACCGGCTCAACATCTCTCTTCTGATCGGTGGCGTCTCCTTCGACGAGCAGGAGAAAAAGCTCGAACGCGGCGCCGATGTTCTGATCGCCACGCCCGGCCGGCTGCTCGACCACTTCGAGCGCGGCAAGCTGCTTCTCACGGGCGTTGAAATCCTCGTCATCGACGAGGCCGACCGCATGCTCGACATGGGCTTCATCCCGGATATCGAGCGCATTTGCAAACTGATCCCCTTCACGCGGCAAACGCTGTTCTTCTCCGCCACGATGCCGCCGGAGATCACGAAACTCACCGAGCAGTTCCTTCACGCGCCGGTGCGTGTGGAGGTGTCGAAGCCTGCCACGACCGCGGCGAACATCGAGCAGCGCCTGGTCAAGGCCGGCTCCAAGCCGTGGGCCAAGCGCGAGCGGCTGCGCGAGCTTATCCTCGCCGAGGGGGACGAGCTTAAGAACGCCATCATCTTCTGCAACCGCAAGACGGAGGTGGCCACCCTCTTCCGCTCGCTGGTTCGGCACGAATTCGACGCAGGCGCGCTGCATGGGGACATGGACCAGCGCGCGCGCATGGCGATGTTGGAGAATTTCCGGCGGGGAAAGCTGCGGCTTCTCGTCGCCTCCGACGTCGCCGCGCGCGGCCTCGACATTCCCGCTGTCAGCCATATCTTCAATTTTGACGTGCCGATCCATTCCGAGGATTATGTCCATCGCATTGGCCGGACGGGCCGCGCCGGACGGTCGGGCAAGGCTTTCACGATCGTCACGCGGTCCGACCTCAGATATGTGGACGGCATCGAGAAGCTGATCGGCCAGAAGATTGAGTGGCTGGACGGCGACCTCTCCACGCTGTCGGCCGACGATGAAGCAGATGAAAAGCCGCGCCGCGGCCGGCCGGAGCGGGGCGAGAGGAAGCGCGGTGGCAAGCGTGGCGACCGTGCCGAACAGCGGCCCGAGGCCGGTTCGGAGCGCCCGCAGGAAACATCGGAGAGCGCCGCCGCCCCGGCGGCGAAAAGGCAGGACGAGAAGCGCCAGCGCAGGAACGCCATCAAATCCGCCAATGCCGCGGAAGAGAAAAGGCCAGACCGTCAGCGGACCGGGCGGGACGAGCGGCGGCGCGACAGGGAGGAAGAGGATGCGCCGCTCGGCTTCGGCGACGACCTTCCCGATTTCATGAAAATACCCGGCAAGGTCTAGCGTTTCGGCCCCTTCCCGCCACGCAGCGCCGCCTCATAGGCCGCCTTCGCCCATCGCGCCATCTCATCTGCATCATCGAGCGCGCTCTCGGGAACGCTCCAATAGGGCATGGCGGTGGGCTTGCGCCCTGGATGGCCTGCATAGATCCACTGGCGGCAGCCGGCGGCCTGGAAGTCGGCCGCGCTGACCGCATCGGCCTTGAGTTGGATCTCGCCGTCCACTTCGAGCGCGACGATCAGCCCGCTGTGATAGATGCCCTTGCCCCCGAACATACGTTTAATCGTGACCGGCCCAGGCCGGCGAAAAGATCGCGGATGTCGTCGTCGGTCATGGCCGGACAATGGCAGGTCGCGCGGCGCTTGTCAGGATGCCTCCGGTCGACCGCTGACAAGCACCGCCGCCGCGACTAGGCTCCTGCTTTCTCTTCGGGAGCACTGAAATGCCGATGCTACTCCAAGGCTCGTGCCGCTGCGGTGCAGTGGGTTTTGCGGTCCAGAGCCATACGCCGGTGCCCTATCAGCTTTGTTATTGCAGCATCTGTCGAAAACAGCAGGGCGGCGGCGGGTACGCAATCAATCTCGGCGCCGATTCCTCCACGCTCGTCGTGGAGGGCGGGAGGCATCTGGGCCTCTATCGCGCCGAAATCGAGGACGAGGAGCGGCCCGGATGCGAAATCTCCACGGGCGAAAGGCGCTTCTGCCGAAAATGCGGATCGGCCCTCTGGCTCTACGATCCGACCTGGCCGGAACTCGTTCACCCCTTCGCCTCCGCCATCGATACCAACCTTCCGGTGCCGCCGCGCCGGGTCCACCTAATGCTGAAATGTAAGGCGAATTGGGTGGAGCCGGAGATCCGCGAGGGCGATTTGACCTTTGTCCTCTATCCGGAAGAGTCCATCGCCGACTGGCACCGGCGCAACGGCCTGTGGGTGGATTGAGAGCTCGCCGCTCCTTTGTGGATATCAGGCGCTGGAGAGGGAAGTGGCAGGAAAGCCGGCCAATCAAGCCGCGCCGGCCCGCGCCTCTGCCAGTGCCTTCAGGTCCGCCGGCTTCAGCTCGACGGATTCGCCGCAGCCGCAGGCCGAACTCTGGTTCGGGTTGCGGAACGTGAACCCGGTACGGATCTTCGTCACCTCGAAATCCATTTCCGTGCCGAGCAGAAAAAGGGCTGCCTCCGGAGCGACATAGACATGCGCACCGTCGCGCTCGATATGGTCGTCCTTCGGGCTCGGCTCCGTGACCAGATCGACGGTATATTCCATGCCCGCGCAGCCGCCCTTCTTGATGCCCACGCGGATGCCGCGGGCGCCTTCACGCGTCTCGACGATCTCGCGCACGCGCGCTGCCGCGGCATCGGTCATCGTCATCACCTGAAATCGGCCCATCTGTTTCTCCATTCACGGCGAGGTCAAGACTCGCGGAAGGGTTCTTCTTTTAAAATGGTCGGGAAGCCGGCACGTTGCAAGCGCCCTGCCCTCAATACCACCCCAGCGCCACCTGCGCCTCTTCCGACATGCGGTCCGGCGTCCACGGCGGGTCGAAGACCATGTTCACATCGACATGGCCCACGCCCTCCACAGCGCTCACCGCATTCTGCACCCAGCCGGGCATCTCGCCCGCCACGGGACAGCCCGGCGCCGTCAAGGTCATGTCGATTTTCACAGAGCGGTCATCCTCGATATCGATCTTGTAGATCAGGCCGAGCTCATAGATGTCCGCCGGGATCTCGGGGTCATAGACGGTCTTCAGCGCGCCGATGATGTCGTCCGTCATGCGTGCGAGCTCCTCGGCCGGGATCGCGGAGGCGGAGAAAACCGCGGTCTTCGGCTCTTCGGCCTGGCTTGTGTCTGGGTTGTCGCTGGTCTGGCTCATGACATTCATCCGAAGAATTTGCGCGCCTTCTGCAGCGCCTCGACCAATGCATCCACCTCTGCCTTGGTGTTATACATGGCGAAGGAGGCGCGGCACGTCGAGGTCACGCCGTATCGCTTGAGCAGAGGCTGCGCGCAATGGGTGCCGGCGCGCACTGCCACGCCCGAGCGGTCGATCACCATGGCGACGTCATGGGCATGGATGCCGGCGAGTTCGAAGGCAATGATCGCCCCCTTCCCCGGCGCTGTGCCGAAGATGCGCAGCGAGTTGATCTCCCGCAGCCGCTCATGCGCGTAATTTGACAGGTCCGCTTCATGGGCGGCAATGTTCTCGCGCCCGATTTGCTGAATGTAATCGAGCGCCGCGCCAAGGCCGATGGCCTGCACGATGGGCGGTGTGCCGGCTTCGAAGCGGTGCGGCGGCTCGTTATAGGTGACGCTGTCGACCGACACGTCCTCGATCATCTCGCCGCCGCCCTGGAACGGCCGCATCTCCTCAAGCCTCTCGCGCTTGCCATAGAGGACGCCGATGCCCGAAGGGCCGTAGAGCTTGTGCCCGGTGCAGACATAAAAGTCGCATCCGAGCGCCTGAACGTCGACCGGCAGATGCACGGCGCCCTGGCTGCCGTCCACAAGCACCGGAATCCCCCGCTCGTGGGCAATGCGCACGATATCGGCGATGGGCGTGATCGTTCCGAGCATGTTCGACATCTGGGTAATGGCTACCAGCCTGGTGCGCTCGGTCAGGCTTTTCTCGAAGGCTTCGATGCGGAAGGCGCCGTCGTCCTCCACCGGGACCCAGACGAGCTTGGCCCCCTGCCGCTCGCGCAGGAAATGCCAGGGCACGATATTGGAATGGTGCTCCATCACCGACAGCACGATCTCGTCGCCCTCGCCGATCAGCGGCATGGCATAGCCGTAGGCGACCGTGTTGATCGCCTCGGTGGCAGATTTCGTAAAGACGATTTCCTCGACCCTTCCGGCATTCAGAAAGCGCCGCACCTTCCCGCGTGCACCCTCATAGGCTTCGGTCGCCGCATTGGAGAGGAAGTGCAGCCCGCGATGCACATTGGCATATTCGTAGCTGTAAGCATGGCTTACCGCATCAATGACCGCCTGCGGCTTCTGGGCGGAGGCGGCGTTGTCGAGATAGACGAGCGGCTTTCCGTAGACCTCGCGCGCAAGGATGGGAAAATCGCGGCGTATAGCCTCGACGTCATAGACTGCCTGCTCGATCCTTTGATCCACTGCCCTTACCTCTCACGTCATCCCGGAAGCCGACGGCTCCCGAGACCATCGCCGCACCCGAGCCCAGCAGCGGCCGCCATCCTCCCCTATGGAAGGGTGACACCCTCACCCGTGCACGGCGAACCAGGCATCGAGCTTTCCTTCGAGCATCTCGACCACCGGCTCGTTCTCCAGCTCCTCGATCACCTCGGCCACGAAAGCCTTGACGAGCAGCCCGCGCGCCGTCTTCTCGTCGATGCCGCGCGCCATCAGATAGAACAGGTGCGCGGGCTCGATCTCCGTCACCGTCGCCCCATGGCCGCAGGCCACGTCGTCGGCGAAGATCTCGAGCTCAGGTTTGGTCGAGAAGCCGCCTTCGTCGGAAAGCAGAAGCGTGTTGCAAGCCATTTTGGCGTCGGTCTTCTGAGCTTCCCGCGCAACGCGGATCTGCCCCTGAAAGACGCCCTCCGCCCGGCCGGTCACGACATTGCGGATCGTTTCCGTCGAGGTGGTCGCGGGAGCCGCATGGTCGAGCATCATGGTTACGTCGCAATGAGTGCCGCCGGAGAGCAGGTTCACTCCGCGCAGACGCAACTCGGCGCCCTCGCCGGCCGCCACGATGCGCAATTCCTGGCGCACCAACTTGCCGCCGGCATTCATGACGAAAAGCGTCAGCTTGGCATCCCTGCCGATACGGACATTCATCTGGCCGAGATGGATCGCGCTTTCCGGCTGCTCCTGCAGGATGAGCCACAGGATCTCGGCCCCGTCACCCACCTCCAGATGGCTCACCGACGAGACGAGCGCATTGCCCTCGCCCAGCTGCCGCTCGACGATCGTCGCCTTGGCGCCCTCGCCGGCACGCACCGCAAAGCGCGTATGGACCTGACCGCCGACCTGCACATTCTGCAGCTCGATCGGCTGCTCCAGCGCAGTGCCGGCAGGAATCTCGACGGCAAAGCCGTCGGCGGCAAAGGCAGAGTTGATCGCTCCCACCGCATCGTCGGCGCCGTTCACTCCGAGCAGCGGCGCGAAGGTCCCGTCGCTGAGCTCGTTCGTCACGCTCGCCACGGCGATACCCGCCGGCACGTCGGCCTTGCCGGCGATTCCGTTGAGCACAGGCAGCACGGCCGAGCCCGGCAGGAGCGCTGCGCGAGGCGCCGCATGCGCCGCCGGATCGAAAGGCGGCACAACGGAGAGAAGCCGTCGCAGGTCCGTGTAGTGCCAAGCCTCGATCTTGCGGTTGGGTAGGCCGCGTTTCAGGAGCTCGACGGCCTCGGCGCGCTTCTCGGCAACCCGGGCGTCACCCGGAAGGCTGGCGGCGCGCTCGGCAAAGCCCGCCAGAAGCGCCTCCTCGGCGGCGGTTCTTCGTATCTGCATCTGCATATTCATCATCCGCCCCGCTCTCAGGCCGCTTCGCCGATCAGGCCGGCATAGCCGTTCTTCTCAAGCTCCTGCGCCAGCTCCTTCTCGCCAGATTTCACGACGCGGCCCTTGTAGAGCACATGAACGGAGTCCGGCACGATATAGTCGAGCAGGCGCTGATAGTGGGTGATGACGACCACCGCCCGATCCGGCGAACGCAGCGCGTTCACGCCGTCCGCCACGATCTTGAGCGCGTCGATGTCGAGGCCGGAATCGGTCTCGTCCAGCACGCAGAGCGCGGGCTCCAGCAGCTTCATCTGCAGGATCTCGGCCCGCTTCTTCTCGCCGCCGGAAAAGCCGACATTGAGCGGGCGCTTCAGCATGGCCATATCCATGTTGAGCTCCTCCGCGGCCGCACGAACGCGCTTCAGAAGCTCGGGGATCTTGATCTCTTCCAGCCCGCGCGCCTTGCGCTGCGCGTTCATAGCCACTTTTAGGAACTCCATCGTGGCAACGCCCGGTATCTCCATGGGATACTGGAAGGCAAGGAAGATGCCGGCTGCGGCACGCTCGGCCGGGTCCATCTCCAGGATGGACTCACCCTTGAAGAGGATGTCGCCTTCGGTGACCTCATAGTCTTCGCGCCCGGCGAGCACATAGGACAGCGTCGATTTGCCCGAGCCGTTCGGCCCCATGATCGCGGCGACCTCGCCGGGTTTCACGCTAAGGTTCACGCCGCGAAGGATTTCCGTGCCGTCCTCGGCAATGCGTGCGTGCAAATTCCTGATCTCAAGCATCGTTTCCAAACCTACCTGTCTGCCGGCTCAACCCACGGAGCCTTCAAGTGAAATCCCGATGAGCTTCTGCGCCTCGACGGCGAACTCCATTGGCAATTCCTGGATGACATCCTTCACGAAGCCGTTGACGATCAGCGCGATGGCCTCCTCTTCAGGGATGCCGCGCTGCATCACATAGAACTTCTGGTCCTCGGAGATCTTCGAGGTCGTCGCCTCGTGCTCCACTTGGGCCGTCGAATTCTTCGCCTCGATGTAGGGCACGGTGTGTGCGCCACAGTCATTGCCGATCAGCAGCGAGTCGCAATTGGTGAAGTTGCGCGCATTCTCCGCCTTGCGGTGAATGGCGACCTGGCCGCGATAGGTGTTGTTGGAATGCCCGGCGGAGATGCCCTTGGAGATGATGCGGCTCGACGTGTTCTTGCCGAGATGGATCATCTTCGTGCCAGAATCGATCTGCTGGTGACCGTTTGACACGGCGATGGAATAGAACTCGCCGCGCGAATTGTCTCCGCGCAAGAGGCAGGACGGATACTTCCAGGTGATCGCCGAGCCGGTCTCCACCTGTGTCCAGGAGATCTTCGAGTTCCTGCCCCGGCAGTCGCCGCGCTTGGTGACGAAGTTGTAGATGCCGCCCTTGCCTTGCTTGTCGCCCGGATACCAGTTCTGGACGGTCGAGTACTTGATCTCCGCATCGTCGAGCGCGATCAGCTCGACCACGGCGGCGTGCAGCTGGTTCTCGTCGCGCTGCGGCGCGGTGCAGCCCTCGAGATAGGAGACATAAGCGCCTTCGTCGGCGATGATCAGCGTGCGCTCGAACTGGCCGGTGTTCTTCTCGTTGATGCGGAAATAGGTGGACAGCTCCATCGGGCAGCGCACGCCCTTCGGCACGTAGACGAACGACCCGTCTGTAAAGACCGCAGAATTGAGCGTCGCATAGAAATTGTCCGACTGCGGAACGACCGAGCCCAAGTATTTGCGCACGAGTTCCGGATGCTCGCGGATCGCCTCGGAGATCGAGCAGAAGATCACACCGGCTTTGGCCAATTCCTTCTTGAAGGTGGTGACCACCGACACGGAATCAAACACGGCGTCAACCGCCACACGGCCCGATGCATAGACGTTGTCGTTCGCCTCATCGCCATCTGCCTTGCCATCTCCGGGCTTTCGCACGCCGGCGAGGATTTCCTGCTCCTTCAAGGGGATGCCAAGCTTCTCATAGGTGCGCAGAAGCTCCGGGTCGACCTCATCGAGCGACTTCGGCCCCGTCTGGTTTTTCGGCGCTGAGTAGTAGTGAATGTCCTGGAAATCGATCTTGGGATAGCTGACGCGCGCCCAGCTCGGCTCCTCCATGGTGAGCCAGCGGCGGAAGGCTTGCAGGCGCCATTCGGTCATCCAGTCCGGTTCGCCCTTCTTGGCCGAGATGAAACGGACGATGTCCTCGTTAAGGCCCTTAGGCGCCTTGTCGCTCTCGATGAGCGTCTCGAATCCGTACTTGTATTGGTCCACATCGATCAGTCGGACCTGATCGATCGTCTCCTGCACAGCAGGCATCAGCGTTCTCCATCCATGCCGGATGCAAGGTCCGGCCGTCTACAAACTCTGGCAGCTAGCGCTCTATGTAGTGAGCGCTCGCCGCGAATTCACCTATGCGATCAGAAAATATGCCTCTTTTACTCCATTTTTCTCCATGCCAAAAAGCTGTTCTGGGGCTCACGCCGCAGCCGTCACAGCCCTTCGCTTTGCGACGATTTTTCCCAGCGCCTCGGCGAAAGCTTCGATCTCCGCCTCCGTCGTCTGCAGTCCTATCGAGACGCGCAGCGCGCCCGCCTGATCTTCGAACCCCATTGCCCGAAGAACATGGCTCGGCCCGACCTTTCCCGAAGAGCAGGCCGAACCCGCCGAAAGCGCGATGCCGGCCAGATCGAAGGCGATCTGCGCGGTCTCCGCCTTCATGCCGGGAATGGAAAAGAAGACGGTGTTGGGAAGGCGCGGAGCGCGCTCGCCGTGGACAACGGCGTCGGGCAGGATCTCGCCGATGACAGCCTCGATCCGCTCGCGTTTGGCCCGCACCCCAGCCATTTCGGCAAGGCCGAGACGCGCTTCCCGGGCGGCCGCACCAAAACCGGCGATGGCCGCGACATTCTCGGTTCCGGCGCGATGGCCCTTCTCCTGCCCTCCGCCTTTCACCAGCGCACGCGGCATCATCAGGTCACTCGCACCGACCAGGGCGCCAGCGCCCTTCGGGCCGCCGATCTTGTGCGAGGAAAGGATGAAGAAATCAACATATCCGGTTGATATCTCAATGCTGATGCGACCAGCAGCTTGCACCGCGTCGAAGACGGCGACACCCCCCGCCGTCTTGGCGAGGCGTCCGATCTCCGCGGTCGGTTGGATTACGCCGGTTTCGTTGTTGGCCACATGCGTTGCGACGAGCGGCAAGCCTTCCGTCCCGTCATGGCGCGCAAGCGCCTGTTCCAGCGCGGCAAGATCGATAACGCCGTCGGCGCCGACCGGGATTTTCTCCACCGCCTCCGCCGCGAAGTGTCCGCCGGAGAGCATGCAGGGGTGATCGGCCGCGCTGACATAGAGACGGGAGAAACGAAGCGGCGCGCGACCCATGGTCCAGTCGGGCGAAAGCAGCATAGTCGCCGCCTCGGTCGCCCCGGAGGTGAAGACCACATGCGCCGGGTCGGCGTTCACGAGGGCGGCCACCTCGCGCCGGGCGGCCTCCACGATCCGGCGGGCCGCGCGGCCTTCCGCATGGACGGAAGACGGGTTCGCCGCCTCCAGCGCAGCGATCATCGCCTGCCGGGCCGAAGCCGTCAGCGGCGCGGTGGCGTTGTAATCGAGATAGATGCGCGGTCCGGCCATATCCACCCGTGGAGCCGTCTGCCACATTCGTGAGCAGGGAGGCGTTATTTCCTTGAATTCTCAAGGCGAGCCGTCCTATCTACCCGGCTTGCCGGAGGGCGGCAACGCCGCCCCAGTTTTGAACAGTTCTAAACTAGTTTCTATGGACGCACAGGCGCTGCGTCAAGGCCCGCCCGTGAACTGCGGACCGCGCATGTGAAGTGGAGTAAAAATGCCCGAGGTTATCTTTACCGGCCCGGCCGGCCGTCTCGAGGGCCGCTACCAGCCGTCGAAGGAGAAGAACGCGCCGATCGCGATCATCCTGCACCCGCATCCGCAATTCGGCGGGACGATGAACAACAAGATCGTCTACGACCTCTTCTACATGTTCCAGCAGCGCGGTTTCACCGTGCTCCGCTTCAATTTCCGCGGCATCGGCCGCAGCCAGGGCGCTTTCGACCACGGCACGGGCGAGCTTTCCGACGCGGCCGCCGCACTTGATTGGGTGCAGTCGCTGCATCCGGATTCCAAGAGCTGCTGGGTGGCGGGCTATTCCTTCGGAGCCTGGATCGGCATGCAGCTCCTGATGCGCCGGCCCGAGATCGAAGGGTTCATCTCGATCTCGCCGCAGCCCAACATATACGACTTCTCCTTCCTCGCCCCCTGCCCCTCCTCGGGTCTCATCATCCATGGCAGCGCCGACCGGGTGGCTCCGCCGCCCGACGTCCAGACCCTGGTGGACAAGCTGCAGTCGCAGAAGGGCATCACCATCACCCAGAAGACAATCCCTGACGCCAACCACTTCTTTAGCAACGCCGCGGACACCCTCATCGAGGAGTGCGCGGACTACCTTGACCGCAGGCTGCGCGGCGAATTGGCCGAGCCGCGTCCGAAACGTTTGAGATGAGCGACAGAAGATTCTCCCCGGCGGGAGCTGCTTCCGAATAGAAAAGTCGATTGGCCGCCGGCGCGAAAATACACCTTGCGGCTCGACAGCCGCCTTACTGCGTGAGACGCTTCGCATGTGGCGAATCAACGTCTGCACGGGGGAATGGCTGTGAGCAAATTCGAAGTCTACAAAGACAAAAAAGGTGAGACGCGTTTTCGTTTTCGCGCCCGTAATGGTGAGGTTGTCTTCAGCTCGGAAAGCTACAAGGCAAAGGCCTCGGCCATGAAGGCGATCGAATCCTTGCGCAAGGGCGTGGCCGAAGCCACGGTCGAGGAAGTGGATACCGCGGCAAAGACGGCTGCAAAGCCGGCTGCGAAGGCATCAGCGAAGACTGCAAAGCCATCCAAGGCGGCCGCCAAGCCTGCGGCGAAAACGGCTTCCAAGCCCAAGACGGCCGCAAAGACCGCTTCCAAGCCGAAAGCCAAGGCAAACGCCTGAGCGGCGCAACTTTGCCGCCCGGCCCCTTCTGAGGGTCGGGCCGCTTTATTGCGGGCACCTTTACCAGCCGTCGCGGACGAGCATGCTTGCAGCCGTAGGCTAGCAAGCGCTCAGTCTTGCTAGACCGGCCCGCCGCGTGGAATCCGTAAGGCGTCATTTCTCCCCAAGAGCAACACCGATGCTTGTGCCGTGCAAGCGCATGCCGTTGCTTGTGCGCGGCGCGCAAGTGGTGCTAAACGCCCGCACGTCTTCCAGCCTTTTCCCCCGCGAAGGGATCTTTGGAAATGCCCCAGTTCAAGTCCGATTTCCTGCGCGTCCTCTCCGAGCGCGGCTTCATCCACCAGATTTCCGACCCCGAGGGGCTCGATGCTGCCGCGATGAAGGGCCCGATCACGGGCTATGTCGGCTACGACGCAACGGCCACCAGCCTGCATATCGGCAATCTGATCACGGGCACGATGTTGTACTGGCTGCAGGAGACGGGCCACCGTCCCGTCGCGCTGATGGGCGGCGGCACGTCGATGATCGGCGATCCATCCTTTCGCGACGAGCAGCGCCGGCTCCTTTCGCCGGAGACAATCGCGTCCAACATCGAGGGCATCAAGCGGATATTCTCGCGCATCCTGCGCTTCGGCGACGGCCCGACCGACGCCGTGATGGTGAACAATGCCGATTGGCTGCTCGATCTGAACTACATCGAGTTCCTGCGCGATGTCGGCCGCCATTTCTCGGTAAACCGTATGCTGTCCTTCGATTCCGTGAAGCTGCGGCTCGACCGGGAGCAGTCGCTGTCCTTCCTTGAGTTCAACTACATGATCCTGCAGGCCTATGACTTCGTGGAGCTGAACAAGCGTCATGGCTGCATCCTGCAGATGGGCGGTTCCGACCAGTGGGGGAATATCGTCAACGGCATCGATCTCGGCCACCGCATGGGCACGCCGCAGCTTCACGCGGTGACGACGCCGCTGCTCACCACTTCGTCAGGCGCCAAGATGGGCAAGTCGGCGAGCGGAGCGGTCTGGCTCAACGAGGACGTCTTCTCGCCCTATGACTTCTGGCAATACTGGCGCAATACGGAAGATGCCGATGTCGAGCGCTTCCTGAAGATCTTCACGCGCCTGCCACTGGATGAGATCGCCCGTCTTGCCGCCCTTGGCGGCTCGGAGATCAACGAGGCTAAGAAGGTGCTGGCGACCGAGGCCACCGCCATCGTGCACGGCCGGACGGCCGCCGAAGCGGCGGCCGAGACGGCCCGCAAGACCTTCGAGGAAGGCGCGCTGGCCGAAAGCCTCCCGACCGTCGCAATCAGCAGGGCCGGACTGGAGGAAGGTATCGGCCTGCTCTCGCTTTTCGTGACGGCGGGACTGACCGGCTCGAACGGCGAAGCCCGGCGGCATGTACAGGGCGGCGCGGTGCGGATCAATGATGTCCCCGTCGAGGACGATCGCCGCGTGGTCAGCATGGACGACGTGACCCCGCAAGGTGTCGTCAAGCTGTCGCTGGGCCGGAAAAAGCACGTGCTCGTCCGGCCGCAATAGGAGGTTCTGACCTCGGGAGAGGGCGAACCCGGGCGCTCCCGTTCGGCGGCGACGGTCGCCGGGGTTCAGCGGAACTCGAAGATCTCGCGCAGGAAACCGGGCGCGATGGCCGAGAGTGGGTTCACATCCAGCCGCGGCTCACCGACTTTGCCGCTCAGCCTATAGGTGATGCCGATCAGGCCGCGGTCGCGCCCATTGCCGAGGATCTGGCCGATGAGGGGCAGTTCGCCGAAGATCCGGTTGACGCCGTAAAGCGGCATGAACGTCCCGGTGATGTCCATATTGTTGTTCGAGTCGTAGAGCATTCCCTGGAAGGTGGAGCCAATCGCCGTTCCGCGCAGAACACCGTTGGCGAGGTCCAAGCGGCCCTTGCTCTTGGCGAGCCCCGCAGCGCCCCTCTCGAAATGGACGCGCGTCGCATCCACCTGCCCGTTGCCATTGTCGGTCGCGGCGACCAGCGAGCGCAGGCGCGGCTCGTCGGCGATCCAGAAATCGCGGATGTCGATGAACCCGGAGAGATTCTCGTTGTCGGCGCCCTGCAATGCCAGTGTGACCTGGCCCCCCTGGATGTGATCATAGAGATCGAGGAAGCGGAACACGGCGCCCGAATTGTTCGAGGATGCCCGTATGGCGGTGCCGCCGCCCTCACTGTTCTTGGTCACGTGCACGGAACCGTAGGTGGGGGTGGCGCCCGCCAGCGTAAGCTCGTCCGGCCGCTTGCCGTCAGACGAATAGGTAAATTTCACCTGTGCGAGGTTTTCGCCGTTGAAGCCGTCGACGCGCTTGAGCGATGCCTCCACGGTCACGGCCCCGCCCGCCTCCCCGCCTCCCCCTGCTCCGCCGGATCCAGCGCCGCTGCCGAAGACGCGCTTGATGACTCCCCGCGCATCGAAGGCGGCACCGCTCACCGCCACCGAATAGGCTTTCCCGGAACGGCGGATCGTCGCGGCGAAATCGTCGGAGCGGTTGAAGCGCGCATGAGTGAAGCGCGCCTCCTCCAGGCTTCCTCCGGTAAGACGCACCTGTCCGGCAAGCGAAAAGCTCTCGCCCCGCAAGGAAAAATCCGAGAGCTGGATCGTGTCGCCGTCGCGATCGAGGAAGAAATCGGCCGTCGCCGGGATCCCCTGCCCCTTCCGCCAGCCGATCCAGGGGACCTCTAGCCGCGCCGTGTCAAGCTTTACGCGGATCTTCTCGCGCTTGTCCGGCTGCTGGTCGTAGATCACCGTGAAGTGCCCGGAGACGAGCGTTCCGAGGCCGGGGAAGAGCCTGTCGCGCGAAGCGTCGTCCATCTTCAGCTCGATGTGTCGCACGCGTTCTGTCGCCGCGCCGCCGAGCGGCTCCACGATGTGCAGCGAGGCGGGAACCGCATTGAGCTTGGCTTGCGCGGAAAACTCCGCGCGGCTCGGCTCGATCAGCAGATTCCCCTTGGCCTCCGTGACATGCTGGCCGTCGAAGGGCTTGGCAAGCGAAAGCCCCTCATAATCCAGCGCCACGCGCCAATTCAGATCCTTGGCCGGGATGTCCGCCTGCAGCGGTATGTCGGCAGTGATATGGCCTCTCATGGTGCCGCTCACATCGGCCGGGGCAAGCTTGTAATAGCGCGAGAGGTCGATCGGGCGATAGGAGGCTAGCCTGACGATCGCCGGCGCCTCGCCGGCAACATCGATCTCAAGCTTGCCGATGCGCGGCTTCAGATGGGCGGCGTGGATCGCCAGTGTTCCGTTGCGCGCCTGCACCGACGCGCCGTCCGGCATAAAGATCGTGCCCGCGCTGAGTCCCACATCGACATCGGTTCCGCGGAATTCGACGGAGCCGTCGCCGTCCCGGACGGGGGGGATGTCTCCTGCGATATCGAAACGCGTGTCGGTGAGCAGGAATCGCCCAACGACCTCCTCCTTGCCCAGGGGCACTCCGTTGCCGAGCCGGCCGGGAGGAACGTTGAGGCTCAACTCGCCCTCGCGCACGCGCCCGCCGAAGACATTCTTGAGCGCCCATTCGCGCGCTCCGGGCGCGGCGAACCAGGGCCAAAACTGTTTGACCTGGGCTGTCGGAAGATCGGCCACGTTCAAATTGACGGCTATTCCGGGAGACTTGCCCGTCGGCATGAGAAGCGATGCGTTCCCCGTCAGCCCGCCGTCAGCCGTCCGCACCTCGATCTGCTCGGCGGAAAGTTTCATGGCCAGGGGATCGAACCGGCCGGCGAGGCGCATACCGAAGGGGATCGGCGGCTCGGGCGAATCCGCTGCCGCAAGAACCGATTCACGGGAGACGAGGTCGATCCCGTAGGCGGCAGAACTGCCTCCTTCGGAGCGCGCCTCCGGTCCGACCGTACCCTGGAAATTGAGAAGGGTCCGCCCGGTCTCCAGACGCGCCTCGAGCACCGAAAAGACCTTGTCGGCACCCGCTGCGGCGATCCTGATGGCGGCCCGGTCCAGCGGGATCTCGTCTTCGCCAAAGCCGAGCAGCAGCCCCGTGATCCTCGTGTCGACGCCCAGGAACCCTCCCTCCGTCCCGCCGGCCTCGCGCGCCGAGAGGCTGATTTCGAGATCCCCCATCGCGCGAACGAGGGCCTCGGCCCTCGGGCCTGATGTCTCCTGCGCAGCCGATATCTTCAACGAGAGGTCCTCGACGGCGTCCGCTGCGGCGTTCCGCCTCGCCACGCCTTCAAAGGAAAGGTCGCGTCCCCGGTAGCGCGCGCTCCCACGAAGGTCGATCTGCGCATCGCCGGTGCGGGCGATCTCCAACGCCTCGACGAACAGCCCGGGCACCGCCTGGCCTCCGCTCAGGAAACCGATATTGACAAGGCTGACGCTGGCAAGCCCCGCGCCTTCCGTTACCTCGAAGGCACGGTGAATGGCGCTGAAGATGGCCCGGCGCAACTCGTCGGGACTGATCGCCGAAGGCCGCGCGATAAGAGCGGCAAGGCTGGGACTCGTACCGGATGACAGCTGAGCGGGAGACAATTCGGCATCGGCCATCGCCACGCGCGCCAGTTCCACCCGGCCGCTCAGAAGCGGTATGGCGCGAAGCCCGAAGCGTAGCTCGCCCGCATTGGCGATCGGCGCCTTGTCGCTTGCCCTCACGATGCGGGCGTCATGCACCTCCAGCGCAAAGAGGCTCGCCTTGCCGAAGCCGAGATGCAGCCTGCCCAGTGTCACGTCCACATCCACGCCGGCGAGCCTTTCGATCGCCCGCTCGGCCTGCAGGCGCAACCGTTCATTGCCGATTGCATCCACCCCGACGAAAGACAGGCCTGCGAAGGCCAGCAGGAGGATCGAGGCGAGGAAGGCCGCAGGCATCAGCACCCAGCGCCGCAGGCGCGAGCGCCGGCCGCGGCAAGCCGCCGGCGGCGGTATGCGGGCCGACGGAAAGCTCTCCAGGGGCGTTATGTCCTCCCGCCGGAAGCGCACCTTTTCGTACTCGCCTGGCTCCTGCGCCACAAACTACCCGTCAAAGTTTAGCTCGGCTGGACCGGGTTCCGCGAATCCGGTTCAACCACTATATCCGCGCTTCCGGAGGATGCGGTCGGCCTCGCGGAAATTCAAAGGAATTGTAACGGCAGGCCTAAGCAGCAAACAGGGGTGAGAAAATGGCCAAACCGGAAAAAGGAGATATGGCGCCCGATTTCGAACTGCCGCGCGATGGCGGCGGCACGTTCCGGTTGTCGAGTCTGCGCGGAAATCCGGTCGTTCTCTACTTCTACCCGCAGGATGACACCGAGACCTGCACGACCCAGGCGATGGACTTTTCCGCCCGCAAGCACGAGTTCGACGCACTAGGCATCCCGGTCGTCGGCCTCTCGCCGGACACCCCGAAGAGCCATGATAAGTTCAAATCGAAATATGGCCTCACCATAGATCTGGTGGCCGATCCGGAACGCAAGGCGGTGGAGGCCTACGGCGTCTGGACGGAAAAGAGCATGTTCGGCCGCAAATATATGGGCGTCGAGCGCAGCACATTCCTCATCGCGCCCGATGGACGCATCGCCGACGCCTGGCGCAAGGTGCGCCTGAAGGGCCATGTCGACGCGGTGCTGAAGGCGGCCAAAGCCCTGAAGGGCGGATCAGAATAACCAGCTTTTCAGACAGCGACCCGGGCACGCAGCCCGGCGAAAGCATTTATTAAGCTTAATACTGTGTAGTCTGCCCATCGAAAATCTTCAGCAATGGGCAGTCTCCGTGAAGCTGGGAAAACGCGCAGGCTCGTTCGACAGGTCCGGCGATCTTCCCGTCATCATCTTCGCGCGCGGGCAGGATGTGCGCTATTTCACCATCCGGCCATGGATGACCCTATTCGCCTGCGCCGCCCTTGCGAGCATCACGATCGGATATTTCGCCGCGACCGCCTATCTCGTGCTGCGTGATGACCTGGTCGCAGCCGATATGGCGCGCCAGTCGCACCTGCAGCAGGCCTACGAGGACCGCATCGCGACGCTGAGGGCGCAACTGGACCAGATGGCAAGCCGGCAAGCCATGGAACAGCAGCTGATGCAGCGCAAGGTGGCGGAGCTGCTTCGCAAGCAAGACGAGTTGGTGGAACGCCACAGCCGATTGGACCCGGTCCTGCAACGCGCCGAACAGCTGAAGGCGGCCGGCGGCTCCGCCCCCCTTCCAACGCCGCGTCCGGACGTGCGGGCTGACGCGCAGATTGACCGGACCGCTATCACCGCAAGCGCCTATACGGGCCTCGCGGCAGCCAAAATCCCTTGGCCGCTTCGGAAGGGAGACGAGCCTTCGGAACCGGCGGCACGCGCCGAAGCGCTTTTCTCCGCGCTCGACCGGGCGCTCCACGACCTGGAGTCCAACCAGCTTACGCGCATCGGAACGCTGACCGAGGAAGCTTATCAAACCGCCGACGCGATAAGCGCGGCGCTTCATGATGCCGGCATAACGCTCGCCTCGGGTTATGGCGAAGAGGATGTCGGCGGGCCGCTCCTGGCCGGCGGAGACGCTCTCCCCTTCGACGAACGGGTGCGTGAACTCGACGATGCCCTCGACCGCCTGGAAGACGTGAAGCAGCGGGCGCGGCGCATTCCCGTCGCCAATCCGATCCCCGGCGCCGCGGTAACCAGCAGCTTCGGTATGCGGCGCGATCCCATACTCGGCCGGCCGGCACACCATTCGGGGATGGATTTCCGCGCCCCGCCAGGCGCTCCCGTCCGCGCAGCCGGAGCGGGCACCGTCGTCTCGGCCGGCTGGAACGACGGCTATGGTCGCATGGTCGAGGTCGATCACGGCAACGGCATCACCACCCGCTATGCGCATTTGAGCAGGATTCTGGTTCGCAAGGGCGAGGAGATCCGAAACGGAGCACTCATCGGTCGGGTCGGCAGCAGCGGCCGCTCCACCGGCCCACATCTGCACTACGAGGTGCGCAAGAACGGCAGAGCCGTGAACCCGCTGAAATTCCTCTCGGTCGGCCGCCGCATCGCCGCACTGCTTTAAAAGCAAAAACCCCCGGGCGGGCCGGGGGTTCTTTTAAGAAGCGGTGAGCCTACTCGGCTTCCTCTTTCTTGGCCGCTTTCTTCTTCGGAGCAGCCTTCTTCTTTGCGGTTTCCTTCGGCTTCTTCTCCTCGCCGTCTTCCTCGTCTTCGGCCAGAAGCTCCTCGCGGCTCACCTTCTTGTCCGTGACGGCGATCTGCCCGAGCAGATGATCTACCACCTTCTCCTCGAAGAGGGGAGCGCGGATCGAAGCAAGCGCCTGCGGGTTCTGGCGGTAGAAATCGTAGATTTCCTGCTGTTGACGCGCGGGGTAGCGCCGGATCGTCTCGATTAGTGCCCGCTGCATCTCATCGTCGGAGATCTGAACATTGGCCTCTTCGCCGATCTGCGCCAGGACCAGGCCGAGGCGCACGCGCCGCTCGGCCAGGCGCTGATACTCCTCGCGCGCCTCCTCCTCGGTCGTCTCCTCGTCCTCGAAGGTGCGGCCGGCAGTCTGGAGATCGCGCGTCACCTGCGACCAGATATTGTCGAACTCGGCCTGGACGAGCTTCGAAGGCGCCTCGAACTTGTAGGCCTCGTCCAGCGCGTCGAGCAGCTGGCGCTTGGCTTTCTGGCGCGTCATCTGCCCGTACTGGCTCTCGAGCTGACCACGCACGATCTCGCGCAGCTTCTCCGCCGACTCGAGCCCGAGCTTCTTCGCCAGTTCGTCGTCGATTGTGAGCTCCTCCGCCGACGAAACCTGCTTCACGGTCACCTCGAACTCCGCCTCCTTGCCCGCCAGGTGCTGAGCGGCATAGGATTCGGGGAAGGTGATCTTGAAGGTCTTGGTGTCGCCGGCCTTCAGGCCAGAGAGCTCGTCCTCAAAGCCGGGGATGAACTGGCCATGGCCGATCACGACCTCCGAATCCGTGGCCGAGCCGCCCTCGAAAGGCTCGCCGTCGATCTTGCCGACATAGTCGAGCGTGACCTTGTCGCCCTTCCCCGCCTTGCCTTCTTTCGGCTCGTAGGTGCGGACGGAATCGGCCACGCGCTTGACCTGGTCCTCCACCTCCTCCTCCGGCACGTCATAGACGGGCCGAGTGATCGTGATGGTGGCAAGGTCCTTGATCTCGATGGGCGGAATCACCTCGTAGGACATCGAGAACTCGAAATCCGCGGCGCCGGCCAGGACCTTCTCCGCCTCCTTCTCGTCTTCGGTCATGGAGATTTCCGGCTGCATGGCCGGCTTTTCGCCGCGCTCGGAGATAATGCTGCGCGAGGAATCGTTGAGGATCTCGTTCACCACCTCGGCCATGAAGGACTTGCCATACATCCGGCGCAGGTGCTGAAGCGGCACCTTGCCCGGGCGGAACCCCTTAAGGCGGACCTTGTTCTTGGCGTCCTGCAGCCTCTCCATGAGGCGCGCTTCCATGTCCTTGGCCGGCACGGTGACCTTAATCTCGCGCTTAAGACCGGAATTTAGAGTCTCGCTAACCTGCATTATCAAACCTTTGTGTTCACTCGTGCGCCGCCTGACGGCGCCTCACCGCACAGCCTGCCGAAATCCCTTGTCAGGAGGGTGGCCTGGTGCGGGTGGAGGGACTTGAACCCCCACGGCTTTCGCCACCAGAACCTAAATCTGGCGTGTCTACCAGTTCCACCACACCCGCTTCGAAAGCCCGCGCCTCCGAAAGCGCGGGGTTCTATATCATCTGGGCCCCGGCTATCAAAGGAAATTTGCCGAAGCAGGCGTTTTCGCGCGGAGCGGCGCACCCTTGGCCGTTCTCTGCTGCATCCCTGCCCTGTGCCGGCACGGTGCGGTCTTAACCAAGATGGCGGGCAACCGGCACATTTGGACAAGGTCGCGGCGGATTTATGGTGCAATGCACAATACGCATTGCTGCCATGCAACATTCGCACTTCCGCCGCGCCGCGACGGAGACTATCTAGGGGTCACACAGACGAACGAACTGACACGAAACGAGCAAGACAATGAACCTGATCCGCAATTATCGTAACTGGCGCCGCTACCGGCAGACGGTTAACGAGCTGACCCGCCTTTCGAACCGCGAGCTCAATGATCTCGGCATCTCCCGCGGCGATATTCCCTACGTGGCCCGCAAGTCGGTCTAACGTAGACGAGGGTTTCGTCAGGGTTACCTCCTCCCAACCCTGACGGATAGCGGCCAGCAATCTCCTCCTCCCGATCGCTGGTCGACCAAAACGACACCCGCCGGACCTCCTCCCCCGGCGGGTGTTGTTTTTTCTGCTGAATCTCTTCCGGCGCCCCCGCACTCCTGCGTTGCATTGGCGCGCGGTTGGGCCTATCTCCAGCGCATGACGCTAGCACCCATTCACGTGATCGGCGGCGGGCTCGCGGGCTCGGAGGCTGCCTGGCAAGCCGCCGAAGCCGGCGTGCCGGTCGTCCTGCACGAAATGCGCCCCGTCCGGGCCACGGACGCTCACAAGACCGACGGCCTTGCCGAGCTCGTCTGTTCCAATTCCTTCCGCTCCGATGACGCCGAGACAAATGCCGTCGGCCTCCTGCATGCCGAGATGCGGCTTGCCGGCTCGCTGATCATGCAGGCGGGCGACGCCAACCAGGTGCCGGCCGGAGGCGCCCTTGCAGTCGACCGCGAAGGATTTTCTGAGGCCGTGACCCGCGCCATCAAGGCGCACCCGCTGATTACCGTCGTCCGCGAGGAGATCGCCGGCCTTCCGCCCGAGGATTGGGACCAGGCGATCATCGCCACCGGCGCACTCACCGCTCCTTCCCTTGCCGAAGCCATCCGCGCAGCGACCGGAGCCGAGGCGCTTGCCTTCTTCGACGCTATCGCGCCCATCGTGCATTTCGACACGATCGACATCGATGTCTGCTGGTTCCAGTCCCGCTACGATAAGGCGGGCCCCGGCGGCACTGGCAAGGACTATATCAATTGCCCGATGAACAAGGCGCAGTACGAGGCCTTCGTCCAGGCCCTGCTCGACGGCGACAAGACGAGCTTTAAGGAATGGGAAGGCACGCCCTATTTCGACGGCTGCCTGCCGATCGAGGTGATGGCCGAGCGTGGGCCTGAGACGCTGCGCCACGGGCCGATGAAGCCGATGGGCCTCACCAATGCCCACAAGCCCGACGAAAAGCCCTATGCGGTCGTCCAGCTCCGCCAGGACAACGCGCTCGGCACCCTCTACAACATGGTCGGATTCCAGACGAAGCTGAAATATGCCGAGCAGGTGCGCATTTTCCGCATGATCCCCGGGCTGGAAAAAGCCGAGTTCGCGCGGCTGGGCGGGCTGCACCGCAACACCTATATCAACTCGCCTGCCCTCCTCGACTCCACCCTGCAGCTGAAAAGCCGGCCCGGGCTGCGCTTTGCCGGCCAGATCACCGGCTGCGAGGGCTATGTGGAGAGCGCGGCGATGGGGCTTTTGGCCGGCCGTTTCGCCGCCGCCGCGCGCTTGGGACGGAACGTCGCGCCGCCCCCGCCGACCACAGCTTTCGGCGCGCTCTTGGGCCACATCACCGGCGGCCACATCCTGTCGGACGACGAGCCAGGCAAGCGCTCATTCCAGCCCATGAACGTCAATTTCGGCCTGTTCCCACCCATTGAGGCGCCAAAGGCGGAGGGAAAGCGGCTGCGCGGCAAGGAAAAGACGCTTGCCAAGAAGCGCGCGATCACGGCACGAGCCCTCGCCGACTGCCGCGGCTGGCTGGGCATCGCCGCCCGCGCCGCAGCCGAGTGATCTAGCGCTGCGTCCAGTCCTGCGATCGTAGGGCGATCATTCCCTGCAGGTTCTGGATCTGCGGCTCCTCGCCGACATCTGCATAGAGATAGGACGGGAGCACCATGATCCGGCGCCCACCCGATTCGAGAGGGATCTCGACGGGAGCGCCCGCGCTGCCGATCCGCGTCATCTGTTCGATATCGCCTGCTGCCAATGGAAAGCGCGTGCGCTCCTCGCCGATGGCGACGACGATGGCATCGGGCTCCAGCGTGAAGAGAAGCTGAGGGCCCGAAGGCAAGCGCACCGAAACCGGCCTGTCGGCGGAGACGCCGAGCTGAACGTTCTGCACGACGGTGTCGAAACCGGTGACTGCAATGGCGGACGGCGTGGAACCCTCCGAGAGCGCAAAGCCGCTCGGTCCGCCGATCGCCTTGTGCGGATCGAGCCCCCAGGCGCGGGCGATCGCCTCGTAAGTTTGGTCGGATGCGTCTGCTCCCGCCGGGGCCACGCGCGCGAGCGCCTGCTGGCTCTCCAGGAACTGCAGCGCCGAAAGCGCCTCGTCGTGGCGTTTCCCCTCCACGGGCGGATTTTGCACGATGGCGAGAAAGCGGCCGGTCTGGCTGGCCAGCGATACGCCGAGCGCCCCCTGCGGCCCGAAGCTCGCAAAGAGGAGCGCGGCCGCCGGAACCGCGGCGATCACCCGGATGTCGCCGCGCAGGCGCGGCCAGAGCTGCACGAGGAGGATGGCAGCGATCACCAGGCCGAAAAGACCGAGCAGGTAGCGCTCCGGCGTTATGCCGTAGGCGCTCACCCGCACCGCCAGCGCGTAAAAGAGTAGCACCAGCGGGATCGGCAGGAAGAAGGGCCACAGCCGCAGGAACAGCCGGGTCGGCGCGCGCGCATGGTCGAAGAACGGATTGATCACCAGCAGCGCGCCGAAGATGCACAAGCCATAGACGAGCACGAGCCAGCCGATCTGGCCCTCCGGCACTTCTCCAGTGAACACGATCTTCAGCGCGTAAAGATGCAGGATGACCGCGTAGACGATGAGTAGCGGCGCGGCGACGAAATCGCCCAGAGCGCGCATCCCTCGGTCCATGAAACCGGCCATGGCGTGGCTTGGCTGCTCGTCGAACTCGCGCGGGAACTGGCCGAGGGCAAAGAGCGGCGCGGCGAAAAGACCGGTCGAGGCCCAGACATGCTGGTAGAGTTCCTCAGGAACGGTGAGGCCGAACAGCACCGTTAGGCTGGCGAGGATCGCGGAAATCCCGCCGGCGAAGAGGAGCAGGGCCAGGATTCCCAGAATCGCGGCAAAAGCCACGCGCGCCGAAAACATCCAGAACGAGCCGCTCGAGCCGCGCAATATGAACGGGGCGACAAGCACGAGACCAGCCAGGGCCGGCAGAAGCGTCCACTCGGTGGCGAGAAAGGTGCGCGGGAAGGCAAGCGCCGCGGTCGCTGTGATGCCTGCGGCAAGTGCCATGGCCGAGCGCAGCGCCGGCGCGAGGCCCCGCGCCTCGCCGAACAGCGCCGCCGCAAGCGCGGCAAGCGCGCCGCACTGGAAGCTGAATGCCAGTATCTCGTCGGAGGCGCCCGGCTGCCGATCCCCGGTGAGGAGGCCGATACCCAGAATGACCAGATTGGCCTGGATGGTGGCGGCGGCCACGAAGAGCGTCGGCACTGGAAAGCGCAGAACAGCGGCGCGCAAGCCGGTCACCATTTCCAGGATGACGCTGCGCCAGCCTTTGTCCGCAGTCTTCCCGGCCAGCACCGACATGGCGAATCTCCGAAGCTCGAACACCATGAGCATACTTTAGTGGACAAAGCAGCGCGGCGGAAATGCGGCGCCGCCGCTCGTCGGATTTTCGCCTGGGTTTACCAGCCGCGCAGTGCGTGCTTGAGGAGCAGCCAGTGGCGGCGCGGGCCAGCCAGCGCCGCGCTCTCTTCCAGAGGATCGATCGCACCGGACTGGATGCGGTCGAGATATGCCTCCGTCAGGGCGAGCGGCAGATAGGCAGCGCGCAGCGGCGCGGGAATTTTCCCTGCCCCCTGCCTGAAGGCGTTGAGATGTTCGCGTGCCAAGGCGGCCATCGCCGCTATGGCGCGCGTGGCTCCGGCGGCGTCGGCGCCGGAGAGCAGCGCATCCGGGCTCGTTCCCACGGCCTGCAGGAGGTCGAGCGGGATATAGCATTGGCCGCGTCGACGATGGATCGGAAGCAGGCGCAAGAGCCCGGTGATCGCCTGCGCGCAGCCGGCATGGCCGGCGAGAGCCGCCGTCCGCGCCGCCGCCTCCGCGTCGAGCACCAGCGCGGAAAGCTGGATGAGCGCCGAGGCCGTCTCGCCGCAATAGCCCTCGAGATCGGTCCGGCTCGGCATCGGGTCGTCGTAAAGGTCGAAGATCCGCGCTTCCAGCATGTCCTGCAAGGTTTCGACGGGGAGTCGATACGCGCGGATCGTATCGAGCAGAGCCGCCGCAAGCGGCGACTCGCCCATCGCGGCGGGATTGTGAGCATTCGCCAGCGTGTCACGCCACCATTGCAGGCGCATCTCTCCGGTGAGCGGCTGGCTCACCCGGTCGCGCACCGCAGCGATCTCCGCGTTGAAGGCGTAAAGCGCGAATATTGCGCCGCGCTTTTCCGCCGGCGCATAGAGTGCCGAAAGATAGCGGTCCGGGTCCGCTTGGCGGACGATCTGCGCCGCCTCGGACTCGGCGGGCGCCATCTCAGTCGACGGCGATCAGCGCGGCGGCGACCGCCCGTTCTTCCGCCAGGAGCACGTTGAAGGTCCGCACCGCCGCTCCGGTGGACATGGTCTCGACCGCCATTCCGGCCTCCCTCAGCGCCTTGCGCAGCTGAACCGGTAAGATTTTTAGCGACGATCCGGTTCCCACCAGGAGGATCTGTATCCGCCCGGCCTCTTCGATCGGCCGGACGAAATCCTCCTCCGCCAGCATGGCCGCATCCCGCGGCTCCCAGCCGTAGATGCCCGAGGGCAGGCAGAGCAGCGACCCGCGATGCGACATGTCGGCGAAGCGGAAGCCGCCATTGCCATAGGCGTCGATCGGGGCGCGGCCGGGAAAATGGGCCGCGCGTATCTCCATGCCCGTCATCCCTTGGCCGGCAGCTGGCCGACGCCCTGCGCCTCGCCAGCGCCCGCAGCGGCCGGGCTGCGCAGCCGAAACAGGATGAGCAGGGGTCCGGCCACGAAGATCGACGAGTAGGTGCCGATGAGGACACCGAAGATCATGGCAATGGTGAAGGACGCGAGCACCTCGCCGCCCCACAGATAGAGGGCGAACAGGGCGAACAGGGTCGTCAGACCCGTCAGGATGGTCCGCGACAGCGTCTCGTTCATCGACAAGTCGAGCAGCTGCTCGATCGGCATCTTCTTGAATTTGCGCAAGTTCTCGCGCACGCGGTCATACACGACCACCGTGTCGTTGATCGAATAGCCGACCACGGTGAGAATTGCCGCGATGGAGGTCAGGTTGAACTCTATCTGGAACCAGACGAAGAAGCCGACCATCATGATCACGTCATGCAACGTCGAGGCGATGGCGCCGACGGCGAACTGCCACTCGAAGCGGAACCAGATATAGATCAGCATCGCCAGCATGGAGACGATGACGGCGATGGTGCCCGCCCGTGCAAGCTCGGAGGAGATGGTCGGGCCGACGATCTCGACGCGGCGGAACTCGTAGTCCGCCTCGAGCGCCGAGCGGACATCGTTCACCACCGCCTGCTCGGCAGCGTCTCCGCCGTCCTTCTGCGCGCCGATGCGGATCAGAAGCTCGGACGGACTGCCGAATTCCTGCACCTGGATTTCGCCGAGATCGAGGTTCTCCAGCCTGGAGCGGACATCGCCCACGTCGGCAGCGCCGTCCTTTGCGCGCACCTCGATCGACGAGCCGCCGCGGAAATCGATGCCGTAATTCATCTCCACGGTGAAGAAGGAGGCGATCGCCGCAATGGACGCCGCGGCCGATATCACAAAGGCATAGCGCCGCATGCGCATAAAGCTGATCGCGGGCTGCTCGGGCAGGTACTGCACCATCCCGGCTGGCAGATTGGTCGGGCGGGAGTGGCGCAGCCACACGGCGATCATCCAGCGCGTCAGCGTATAGGCCGTGAACACGGTGGTGATGATGCCGACCGCAAGCGTCACGGCGAAGCCGCGCACGGGGCCCGAGCCGAGATAGAACAGGATGATCGCGGCAATGAGCGTCGTCAGATTGGCGTCCACGACCGTCGATAAGGCGCGCTGGAAGCCCGAATCGAGCGACTGCACCAGGGACCGTCCCTGCCGCCTCTCCTCGCGCACGCGCTCGAAGATGATGACGTTGGAATCGACCGCCATGCCCATGGTGAGCACGATGCCCGCGATGCCCGGGAGCGTCAGCGTGGCCCCCAGCACGGACAGCACGGCGATGATCAGGATGACGTTTGCCGCCAGCGCGATATTGGCGATAAGCCCGAGCTTGCCGTAGGCCGCGATCATGAAGGCGAAGACGAGGATCGCGGCGATGATCGAGGCGAACTGCCCCGCCGCGATGGAATCGGCGCCGAGGCTCGGCCCGACGGTGCGCTCCTCGACGATGTTCAGATTGGCCGGAAGCGCGCCGGCGCGCAGCAGCACGGCAAGGTCGTTCGCCGTCTGGATGGTGAAGTTTCCGGATATCTGCCCGGTGCCGCCGAGGATCGGTTCCCTTATCTGCGGGGCGGACACGACCCGGTCGTCCAGGATGATGGCGAAGAGGCGCCCGACATTCTGCTGCGTCGCCTGGCCGAAGCGGGTGGCGCCCCTCGTGTCGAAGCGGAAGGTGACGACCGGCTCGTTGGTCATCTGGTCGAAGCCGGCCTGCGCGTCCACGAGGTTCTCGCCGGAGACGATCACCCGATCCTCGATCAGATAGGGGACGGGGGGATCGTCGCGCGAATAGAGCACCCTTGTTCCGGGTGGCGCGCGGCCGTTGATCGCCTCCTGCACCGGCACCGACTGATCGACCATCTGGAAGGTCAGCTTGGCCGTCGTGCCGAGAATGTCCTTCAGCCGCTGCGGATCCTGCAGGCCGGGCACCTGCACCAGGATGCGGTCTTCGCCCTGGCGCTGGATGATGGGCTCGGTCGTGCCCAGTTCGTTGACGCGCCGGCTCACCACCTCGATCGACTGTGCAAGCGCGGTGGAAAGCCGGTAGTTGATGCCCTCATCCGTGAGCGTCAAGCGCAGGAGCCCGGGCTCCGGCTCGGCAAACTCGAACTCGCTGACAGCGGTTGTGCCGAGCAGGCCGCCCGCCACGGGCTGCGTGAGCTCGCTCAGCGCCTGCCGGGCGGCTTCCACCTGCCCCGCGTCGCGGATGCGCACCTGGACGAAATGTCCTGAGCTCGACAGCCCCGTATAGCCGATGCGCTGGTCGCGCAGGAGCCGGCGCACGTCGTCCCTGGCGCTCGTCAGACGTTCGTTGATGAGCTGGTTGCGGTCGATCTGCAGGAGGATATGCGAGCCGCCCTGCAGATCGAGGCCGAGCGTCATGGGCCGCGAGGGCGCCCAATAGGGTAGCGAGGAGAGCCAGGATTGCGGGACGACGTTGGGGGCCGCATAGGCGACACCGAGGGCGACGATGAGCCAGATGAAAAAGGTCTGCAGGCGAGAGAAGTGTAGCATCGTATCTCTTGTGTTCAGGCCGCCGCCCCGGCCGCGGATGCGCTTGATGCGCTATTTGGCAGCCTTCTCCGCCGGAGCCGGTTCGCCCTTCACGCGCACATCAGCCAGCATGGCACGGACGGCCGTCACCTTTGTACCGCCGCCAAGGTCGATCTCGAGCTCCTGGTCGTTGATGACCTTGGTCACCTTGCCGACGAGGCCGCCACCGGTCACGACCGTATCTCCGCGGCGCACATTCGCAAGCATCTCGGCTCGCTTCTTCATCTGCTGGCGCTGCGGCCGGATAATGAGAAAATACATGATCACGAAGATCAGCACAAAGGGCAGAATGCTGACCAGCATGTCCGGTGCGCCCGCCCCCCCCTGGGCATATGCCGGTGTCACAAACATGAAGAACTCCTGAGGTGGAAGGCTGACGCGCCAGCCGGAAAAAACTGCGCGGAATATAGATGTTCGCCCCTTCTTTGCAACCGCCCGCGAAACTCGGTCGCGCTTTGGCATCCGTGCCCGCTCGCCGGCTTGCAAATCCCTGGTACCTGTGGGAGAACCGTACCGTACGGTACTCCTCTTCTAGGTGTGACGGCAATGGCGGACAAGGCGATCGAAGCGCTGAACGAAAAGCTCGACCGGTTGATCGAAGCCGTCTCGCGCATGGCCCCGCCCCCGCCGCCGGAGCCGCGTTTCGACGCGGCGGAGTGCTTCGTGTGGCAGGCGGAGACCGGATGCTTGCTGCCGGTGGCGCGCGTCAACCGCGTCGACCTTGCGCTCATCAAGGGCGTTGATCGCGTGCGCGACATCCTGCTCGACAACACGCGCCGCTTTGCCGCAGGCCTGCCCGCCAACAATGCCCTCCTTTGGGGCGCTCGCGGCATGGGCAAGTCGTCGCTCGTGAAGGCGGTGCATGCCCAGATCAATCGCGCCGGCAAGGCTGCGGAACCCGCGCTGAAGCTGGTGGAGATCCACCGGGAGGACATCGAGAGCCTGCCAAGGCTGATGGGCCTGCTGCGGCCGGCGCCCCACCGCTTCATCCTCTTCTGTGACGACCTGTCCTTCGACCACGACGACACGTCGTACAAGTCGCTGAAGGCCGCGCTTGAGGGCGGCGTCGAGGGCCGGCCGGAGAATGTGATTCTCTACGCCACCTCCAACCGCCGCCATCTCCTGCCGCGCGACATGATCGAGAACGAACGCTCCACCGCCATCAATCCGTCCGAAGCGGTGGAGGAGAAGGTTTCGCTGTCGGACCGTTTTGGCCTATGGCTCGGTTTTCATAAATGCTCGCAGGACGAATATCTCGCCATGATCGAGGGCTATGTCGGATATCACGATCTGCGCGTCGATCCGGAGACGCTGCGGGCGGAAGCGCTGGAATGGGCGACGACGCGCGGCAGCCGTTCGGGTCGCGTCGCCTGGCAGTTCGTCCAGGATCTGGCCGGCCGCCTGGGGCAGGCGCTGAAGGCATAAGCGCGGCGGAATCACCCGTCGCGCCTCTGCAAAGCTTGGTCGCGCCTCAGCGAAGATAGGTCATCGGGTCGACCGGATTCGTGCCCTTGCGGACCTCGAAGTGGAGCTTCGGCCGGTCGGCGTCGCCCGTCATGCCGGATGTGGCGATCTCCTGCCCGCGCCGCACCTTCTCGCCGCGCTTGACCTTCACCTCCGAAGCGTGGCCGTAGACGGTGACGAGACCGTCCTCATGGCGCACCAGCACCGTGTTGCCGAAGCCCTTCAGGCCGTCGCCCGCATAGATGACGACGCCATTCTCAGCCGCATGGATCGGCGTACCCTCGGGTACGGCGATGTCGATGCCGTCGCTGCGGCGTCCGCCATTGCTGCCGAAATTGCTGACGACGCGCCCCTGCGCCGGCCAGCGCAGGCGCCCCACGCCGGTAGATTCGGGCGCGACCGCGGCGACCTCCGTCTGGTCCACCGCCTCGACTGCCTTCGGCCGCGATTCGGTTGGCGGCGTATAGGCGGCGACCTTCGGCGCCTCCTCGGCCGCCGGTGTCGGCTTGGCGGTCGCGGCAACCGTGGTTGTTTTCGGCGCGGCCGGCTTGCTGGAGGGCCGCACGGCCGTACCGGTCGTTACCGGGTCGGCGGCCTTCTTCGCGGGTGTCGCGGATGCGAGGGTGGCCGCTCCGGGTATGGTGAGACGCTGCCCGATGCGGATCGAGCCGTCGGCGGGAAGCGCGTTCGCCTGCTTGATGGCGGTGACGCTTGCGCCGGTCCTGCGTGCAATGCCGTAGAGCGTATCGCCCGAGGCGACCGTATAGGTGCCGGCGGACGAAGAGGCGGCGGCGTGGCTCTGGCTTGCCGGCTGCGGCTTCGGAGCGGAGGCCACCGGTGCGGGAGCGATTGGCGCCGACGATGCGGCCGCCGAAGGCTGGGCGCTGCCCGGCGCCGGCAGCGGCGAGGAGGAGACGCTTGGTACGGGAGCGCTGCTGACCGGGGCCGTATAGCTCGGCGCGGATGGCGCTGGAAGCGAGGATGCCGGCGCGAATCTGCGCAGGATCCCGCCGCCGCCCACATCCGCCTTTGGCCGCACCACCCGCTGGTCCCCGGGATAGGGCTGATTCGCCTGCGCGACGGTCACGGGCGCCGTCGAGCCCGTGGCCAGGCCGTCGGTCAGGTTTGCGGCGCTGCAACCGGCCGCCAGCCCGCCAATCAGGAGAACCGCTGCGCCCCTCGCCAGCGATGCCCTGTGCCGTTGCGTCATTCCCATAAACATGAGGCTACCCGCGCATTCCTGATTATTATTCCCGCCCATTAGAGCCTGTTAATCTTACTGGGCGGTTAAGCTCTGGAACGGGCGGGAAATTTAACGCGGCCGGCGGGTCAGAGGGCGAGCGCTACGCCCTTCGTCAGCGGCTGCAGGCGCACCGCTTCAAGGTCCATCCGTTCGAAGCGGCTGCCGATCTTGGTGAACCGGACCATGGTCTGCTCGTCTTCCGGCGGCCCGAGCGGCGCGATCATGACGCCTCCGCTCGCAAGGAAGTCGACGAAGCGGCGGGGCAGTTCCTCGAAGGCGGCCCAGACGACGATCCGGTCGAAGGGTCCCTCGGGCGCCCCTTCAAGCCCGTCCGCCTGCCGGACGATGATATTGGACAGGCCGAAGGCTTCGTGGCGGAGGCGGGCCTGTTCGCAGAGCCGCTTGTAGCGGTCCAGCGTCAGCACGCGCTCGGCCATGCGGGCCATGACGGCAGAAGTGTATCCGGACCCGGTGCCGATCTCGAGGACGCGCACGCCGGGCTTGAGGTCGAGCCAGTGGAGGACGGCGCCGTGCAGGTCGCAGGGCTCCAGTGTCTCGCCGCATTCGATCGGCACGGTCCGATTGGACCAGACCCATTTCTGCCACTCCGCCGGCACGAAGCTTGCCCGCGGCGTCGCCTCCATGGCGGCGAAAAGCTCCTTCGAGCCGATGCCGCGCGCGCGCATGCGAAGCATGAAGGCGGCGAAGCCCTCGCGCTCCTCCTCACCAAGGCTCATGCAAGGGCCTTCGCCAGCCGTTCGCGCACTTCATGCGCGGTGAGGTCCAGATGGAGCGGCGTCACCGAGACATAGCCGTCGCGGATTGCGGCCTGGTCGGTCCCCTCGCGCACCTCCGATTCCTTGCGGCCGAAGCGCAGCCAGAAATAGGGGAAGCCCCGGCCGTCGCGCCGCTCATCGATCCAGAGCCCGTGCACCAGCTTCCCCTGCGAGGTCACCATGGTCCCCTTCACCTTCTCGGGCGCGCAGCGGGGGAAATTCACATTGAGGAAGACGCCCTGCGGCAGCTCGGTTGCGGCCAATTTCTTCAGGAGCGCCGGCCCCAGGGCCTCGGTGGTCTCCCAGGGGATCGTGCGCACGTCGTCGGTGAAATCGTAGTCCTGGCTGAACGCGATGGAGCGGATGCCGAGCAGCGTGCCCTCCATGGCGCCGGCCACCGTGCCGGAATAGGTGACGTCGTCAGCGATATTGGTGCCGTTGTTGACGCCGGAAAGGATGAGGTCGGGCGGCGCATCCATCACCTTGCGCACGCCCATGATCACGCAGTCGGTCGGCGTGCCGCGCAGCGCGTAGTGGCGGTCGTCAATCTTGCGCATCCGGAGCGGCTCGGACAGCGAGAGCGAATGGGCGAAGCCCGACTGATCGGTCTCCGGCGCCACCACCCAAACATCGCCGGAAAGCGTCCTTGCGATGCGCTCCAGTACGGCCAGCCCCTCGGCATGGATGCCGTCGTCATTGGTCAGAAGAATGCGCACGCTAGCCTCTCACCGCTTCTATTCTCTTCAGCCCGCCCATATAGGGCTGCAGGATTTCGGGAATGCTAATGCTGCCGTCCTCCTCCTGGTAGTTCTCTATCACGGCGATCAGCGCCCGGCCGACCGCCACGCCCGAGCCGTTGAGCGTATGGACGAAGCGCGGCTGCTTCTCGCCAGCAGCGCGGTAGCGCGCATTCATGCGGCGGGCCTGGAAATCGCCGCAGACCGAGCAGGAGGAGATCTCGCGATAGGCCTTCTGGCCCGGCAGCCAGACCTCGATGTCGTAGGTCTTCTGCGCGCCGAAACCCATGTCGCCGGTGCACAGCACCACGGTGCGGAAAGGTAGGCCGAGCCGCTTCAGGACCTCCTCGGCGCAGGCCGTCATGCGCTCGTGCTCCTCGAGCGAGCTCTCCGCATTGGTGATCGACACCAGCTCCACCTTGTAGAACTGGTGCTGGCGCAGCATGCCGCGCGTGTCGCGGCCCGCCGACCCTGCCTCCGAGCGGAAGCATGGGGTGAGCGCAGTGAAGCGCAGCGGCAGTTTTTCCGCATCGAGGATTTCCTCGCGCACCAGATTGGTGAGCGGCACCTCGGCGGTAGGGATGAGCCAGCGGCCATCCGTGGTGCGGAACTGGTCCTCCTCGAATTTCGGCAGCTGTCCCGTCCCGAAGAGCACCTCTTCTCGGACGATCAGTGGCGGCTGCACTTCTGTGTAGCCGTGCTCGGTCGTGTGCAGGTCGAGCATGAACTGGCCGAGTGCGCGTTCCAGCCGCGCGAGCTGGCCGGAAAGCACGGTGAAGCGCGCGCCGGAAAGCTTTGCGGCGCGTTCGAAATCCATGACGCCGAGCGCCTCGCCGATTTCGAAATGCTCCCTGGCCCAGTTGGGCAACTTGGCTTCCCCCACCTTGCGGACTTCCACATTGCCGCTCTCGTCCGCGCCCACCGGCACGTCGTCGAGCGGCGTGTTGGGAAGGCGCGCCAGGAGATCGCGCAACGTCTCGTCGAGCTCGCGCTCCTTGGCCTCGCCGTCCTGGATGAAGCCCTTGAGTTCGGCCACTTCGGCCTTCAGCCTTTCGGCCGTCGCCTTGTCGCCCGCGCCCATGGCATTGCCGATCTCCTTCGAGGCGGCATTGCGGCGCTCCTGCGCCTCCTGGAGCTGGGTCAGATGCGTGCGCCGCGCCTCGTCGGCGGAAATCACAGCCTCGACTGCGGATCGCGCCTCCCCCTCGTCCTGGCCGCGCTTTTTCAACGCAAGCACAAGGGCTTCGGGATTGTCGCGAATCCATCTGATGTCGAGCATGGCTAGGGTCCGGGCATGGAAAGACTTCGACGCCCTGAAAGGAAGCTCAAGCCGAGGAGATCAGGCCGGGCCTGCGTTCGTCCCGGCATCCGCGGGAGCCGGCGCGTCCTTTTCAGCGGCTTCCGCCGCCTCGGCTGCCCGCCGTTCTTCCTCGCGTTTGCGCTCCACCATCCGGGCGCTCCAGATGGAGACCTCGTAGAGAAGGATGGTTGGAAGCGCAAGACCGATCTGGCTGATCGGGTCCGGCGGCGTCAGCACGGCCGCCACCACGAAGGCCGCCACGATGGCCACCTTGCGCTTGTCGACCAGCGCGTGCGAGGACAGAAGGCCCACACGCGCCATCAGCGTCGTCACGACGGGCAGCTGGAAGACCAGCCCGAAGGACAGGATCAGGGTCATGATGAGCCCGAGATACTCCGACACGCGCGGCAATAGTGAGATCTGGACCTCGGCGTCCGGCCCCACCTGCTGCATGGACAGGAAGAACCACATCACCATGGGCGTGAAGAAGAAATAGACGAGCGCCCCGCCGATAAGGAACAAGATGGGTGAGGCGATGAGGAAGGGCAGGAATGCCCGCCGCTCGTTGCGGTAAAGCCCCGGCGCCACGAATTTGTAGACCTGCATGGCGATCATCGGGAAGGCGAGCACCAGCCCGCCGAACATCGCAAGCTTGATCTGGGTGAAGAAGAATTCCTGCGGCGCCGTGTAAATCAGGTCGACCTGCTCGGAATTGAGCCCCGCCCAGCGGCTCGCCCACTGGAAGGGCACCACGAGGAAATTAAAGATTTCCTTGGCGAAGAAGAAGCAGATGAGGAAGGCGATGAAAAACGCGCCGATCGCCCAGATCAGGCGCGAGCGCAGCTCGATCAGGTGCTCGATGAGCGGCGCCGAGGACTTTTCCACCTCGTCATCTTCCGCGGCGCTCACGGGGCGGTTCCTGCTGTCTTCTTCCGGCGCGGAGCGGGCTTTTCCGCAACCTTTGCTGCCGTCCTGGCGGGGGAACCCTTCTTCGCCGCTGCCGGTCTTGCCGCGGCTTTACGCGCCGGATCGGGCGCGGGTGCCGAAACGGCCGGGGCGGCGGCGACGGCCGCAGGCGCTTCGCCCGGCAGGTTGGCCGCGCCGTTCTTCAGCGGCTCTGCGGGGACCGGATCGGCCGCCGGCGTGCTGTCGGCGAGCGGCTTCGGCCTTGCAGCCTCATTCAACCCGCTCTGTATGTCCCTGCCCGCCTGCTCCAACGGGGTCAGATGCTTCCTGATCTCCGAGCGCGGATCAAATTTCTTCAGGTCCTGCGCCAGTCCTTTCACGTCTTCCAGTTCCGCCTCGCGCAGCGCCTCGTCGAACTGGCGGCGGAAATCGCCGGCCATGGTCCGCATCTTCGCCGTCGTGCGGCCAAAGCTGCGCAGAACGCGCGGCAGGTCCTTGGGCCCGACCACGACGATCAGCACGATCGCAATGACAAGAATTTCGGACCAGCCGAGCTCGAGCATCGTCTTTTATTCCGAAGAAGCCGGAAGCGCGGAGGGCTTAGGACTTGCTCGCCTTCTGCTTGACGTCGGCGACCGGCTCGTCGGCGCGGTGCTCCACCGTCTTGGCCTCGTCGGCCTCGTCCGTCATTCCCTTGCGGAAATTCTTGATGCCCTTGGCCATGTCGCCCATCAGCTCGGGGATTTTGCCGCGGCCGAACAGAAGCAGCACCACCACGAGCACGATGAGCCAGTGCCAGATCGAGAAGGAACCCATAGTTGATCTCTTTGCCTGATTGCGAGGTCGTTACCTGATTTATGCGGTTTCGCGCCGTCTTTCAAACACTAGAACGTCGTCCGGGCGAACATTGAGCCATATGTCGCGCGCCCCCGGCGGAAGCGAGCCTGCGCGTATGCGCGCCCGCACATGCTCCTCCGCCCCCGGCACGCCCAGCTCCAGAAGTTCCGCGACACCGAGGAAGCGGCGCGACACCACCCTCGCCTCCACGGATCCGGGCGTTTCCGCCACTTCCAAGCCGGCCAGCCGCACCGCCACTGTCACCGCGTCGCCGTCCATCCGCCCGGGCGCCGCGAAGCGGCCGACAGGGGTGTCCGCTATCCCGTTGGCCACGCGGGTGTCGAACAGGTTGAGCTCGGAGAAGAAGCCGGCGACGAAAAGGTCCGCCGGTCTAAGGTAGAGCTCCTCCGCGGTGCCTGCCTGCACCAGCCGCCCGCCCTGCAAGAGCGCGATGCGGTCGCCCATGCGCATCGCCTCCTCCGCGTCATGGGTAACGACGATCGCCGTCGCCCGGCTCTGACGCAAAATGGCGAGCGTTTCTGCGCGCACGCTGTCCTTTAGCCGTGAATCGAGGCCGGAAAAGGGCTCGTCCATCAGAAGCACGGCCGGGCGCGGCGCGAGCGCACGGGCAAGCGCGACGCGCTGCTGCTCGCCGCCCGAAAGCACATGCGGATAGGCCGAGGCGTGGCGCTCGAGCCCGACGCGGGTGAGCGCGATCATCGCCTCGCGCTTGGCCTCGTCGCGGGAAAGCGCGGTGAGTCCGAAACGGACATTTTCCAGGATCGTGAGGTGCGGGAACAGAGCGAAATCCTGGAACACCAGGCCTATTGAGCGTTCCTCCGGCGGCAGGAAGACATTCGGTCCGGCGATTTCCCGGTCGTTGAGGAGCACGCGTCCGGCAGTCTGGCTCTCGATGCCGGCGGCGATCCGCAGAAGTGTGGTCTTGCCGGAGCCGGACGGCCCCAGAAGGCACAGCACCTCGCCAGGCTCCGCCGAAAGGGTCACCTCGTCGAGCGTCGCCCGGTCGGGCGTGAAGCGGTGGCTGATTCGCTCGAAGGTGAGGCGCGCGGCGAAGGTTACTCCGGCCGTGACGCGTGCCGGTTTTTCGACTGCCTCGCTCATATCACGCAAACTCCGGGCTCGCGCCGAAAGCTGGCCAGCGGCCTGTTCTCAGGCGCTGGTCATCGCGCACAGCGCCGTCAATCACCCTCGACGCGCGGTGTCAACAATCCGAGCTCCTCGAGGTCTATGTCGGTCAGCGCGTCCTCGTCCGGCGCCAGCGTATCGGAGTCGGCCGGCGGCTGCGGCATGGAAAAGTTGGACGGCATGCGCGGCGAAAGGAGGCCTGCGCCCTTGAGCTCGTCCATGCCGGGTAGGTCGCGCAGCTCCTCCAGCCCGAAATGATCCAGGAATTCCGTCGTCGTGCCATAGGTCACCGGGCGGCCTGGTGCGCGGCGCCGGCCGCGGATCTTCACCCAGCCGGTCTCGAGCAGCAGGTCGAGCGTGCCCTTCGAGGTCTCGACCCCGCGGATCTCCTCGATCTCGGCGCGGGTGACGGGCTGGTGGTAGGCGATCACGGCGAGCATCTCGAGCGCGGCGCGCGACAGCTTCTTCTGCTGCACGGCATCGCGGCTCAACAGGAAGGCGAGATCACCTGCCGTCCGGAAGGCCCAGGAATCCTCCACCCGCACCAGGTTGACCCCGCGCCGGGCATAGTCGCGCCGCAGTTCCTCCATGACGGCGGCGATGTCGACGCCGTCGGGCAGCCTTTCGGCAAGTGCCTTGGAGGAGACCGGCGCGGCGCTCGCGAAGACCAGCGCTTCGGCCATGCGCTTCGCCTCGGCAAAGGGAAATCCGGAGGGGCCGCGGCTCCCCTCTTCCGGCCTGCCGTCCTCCATGACGAAGGGAATGACATTGGCGGATTCGGTCATGGTACCGTCTCTGTTGTTTCGGGCCGCTTCTGCCCTCCGCGCACATAGATTGGCGCGAAGGGCTCCTGCTGCCGTATCTCCAGCGCCCCCTCTCGCACGAGCTCCAGGGAGGCCGCAAAGGTGCTGGCGATCGCCGTCGCGCGCTCTTCCGGCCGTGCGAGATAGGTGATCAGGAAGCGATCCAGCGTGGTCCAGTCCGGCAGTTCGCCGACCAGCCGGGTGAGGATGTCGCGCGCCTGCTTCAGCGACCAGACGCCGCGCTTGGCGATCTGCACATTGGTGACGGCGCGCCGCTGCCGCTGGCTGGCATAGGCGGTGAGCAGGTCGTAGAGCGTCGCCGAAAAGGCGCTCTTGCGCTCGATCACCACCGGCTCCGGCATGCCGCGGGCAAAGACGTCCCGTCCGAGCCGGTTGCGGTTGACCAGCCGCGCGGCGGCGTCCCGCATCGCCTCCAGCCGCTTCAGGCGAAATTGCAGGATGGCCGCCATTTCCTCGCCGGTCGGCTCCTCGTCGCCGCGCTGCTTGGGGATGAGCAGCCGCGATTTGAGATAGGCGAGCCAGGCCGCCATCACGAGATAGTCGGCAGCAAGCTCGAGCCGCATCTGCCTTACGCGCTCGATGAACTGCAGATACTGTTCGGCAAGGGCGAGCACGGAGATGCGTGCCAGATCGACCTTCTGGTTGCGGGCGAGATGAAGCAGCAGGTCGAGCGGGCCCTCGAACCCGTCGACATCGACGGCAAGCACAGGCTCGGAGACGCCGCGTTCCGGCGCATCCTCGGCCCACAACTTGTCCATCGGGATGGGTTTTCCCGCTTTCCCCGCCGCCTGCTGCTGTACCGCCTCGGCCAATCCGCCCGTCCTTATTGTCTTCAGGCCACAGCCTGGAAAAAGCGATCGAACTCCGCGCGCGCCGCCGTCTCTTCCGTGCGGTCGGCCACATGGCGCGCCGCCAGCGCTCTTTCAGCCCGCGCCGCAGCCCTGCCCGCTAATTCCGGCGTTCGTTGGGCGACCGCACGCATCTCGTCCATGACGCCGTTGCAGTGAAGGATAAGATCGCAGCCCGCCGCAAGGATTGCCTGCGCCCGCGTGCCGAAATCCCCAGAAAGCGCCTTCATGGAGACGTCGTCGCTCATCAGGAGCCCGTCGAAGCCGATCTCGCCGCGGATGATTTGTTCGATCACGCGGGCCGAGGTGGTGGATGGATTGTCGGGATCGAGGGCGGCATAGACGACATGCGCGGTCATCGCCATCGGAAGGCCGGCAAGCGCCTTGAAGGGCACGAAGTCGCGCGCCCGCAATTCCTCCAGCGAAGCGTCCACGCGCGGCAGCAAGAGGTGGCTGTCGGCCCCTGCCCGCCCATGGCCCGGCACATGCTTCATGACGGGAAGGATGCCGCCCGCCATCAGCCCTTCGGCCGCCGCGCGGCCGAGCGCGGCCACCGCCTGCGGGTCCTGCCCATAGGCGCGGTTGCCGATCACGTCATGAGCGCCGGGCACCGGCACGTCCAGCACCGGCAGGCAATCGGCGGAAAAGCCCAGCCGCGCCAGGTCGAAAGCGTGCAGCCGCGACATCAGCCAGGCGGCGCGCAGGCCCGCCGCCGGATCCTGCGCGTAGAGCGCGCCGAGCGCCGCGGCGTGAGGATAGTTCGGCGCTAGCGGCGGGCGCAGCCGCTGCACGCGGCCGCCCTCCTGATCGACGAATACGGGCGCATCCGGCCGGCCGACGCTGTCGCGCATCGCCGCGATCAGGTCGCGCACCTGCCCTTCCTCGGAAATGTTGCGCGCAAAGAGGATGAAGCCCCAGGGCCGCTCGTCGCGATAAAGGGCCTTTTCGTCCGCGGTGAGCCGTGTGCCGGCGGCACCGAGGATCATTGCTTTTGATTCGCTCATGGCCGGAGCATAGCCGGATGCGCGGCGCAAGGCACCTCCGCGTATTCACCCATCGCAAGCGGCCTTGGGATTGCCACGAGTGCCATTATCTTAGCGCTCATGAGAAAGATACTCGCAGCCGCCTTGTCCTTCGCCCTCGCCCTCCCTCCCGCCACACCTGCGCTGGCGCAGCTGAGGAGGGCCGCCGAAGCACCGCAATCCGCAATCTCGCTGGACGCCGTCGTGGATCAGGCGGAGCGGCTGGAGCCGCTCGAAACGCTGATCGTCGCCCGCGACGGCAAGGTCCTGGTCGAGGGGGGTTTTCGCGGCCATTCCACCGACGAGCCCACCAACATCAAGTCGGCGTCGAAATCGATCATCTCCGCCCTGATCGGCATTGCCATCGACAAGGGCGTGCTGGAAGGCCCCGAGCAAAAGATCGCGCCGCTCCTGCGCGACAAGCTGCCGGAGGACGCCGATCCGCGCATCAACGACATCACCATCGGCAACCTGCTGTCGATGCAGGCCGGGCTCGGCCGGACCTCGGGCGCCAACTACGGCCGGTGGGTGTCGAGCCGGGACTGGGTCCGCGCGGCGCTCGCCCAGCCATTTGCCGGCGAGCCCGGCGGCGGCATGCTCTATTCGACCGGCAACACGCATCTGCTCTCGGCGATCCTCACGCGCCAGACCGGGCGCTCGACCCTCGACCTCGCGCGGGAGTGGCTGGCGCCCCTCGAAGGTTTCGCCATCGCCGGCTGGGAGCGCGATCCCCAGGGGATCTATCTCGGTGGCAATCAGATGGCGATGTCGCCGAAATCCATGCTGGCCTTCGGCGAGCTCTACCGCAACGGCGGCAGGGTCGGCGACCGGCAAGTCGTCCCGGAGGAGTGGGTGGAGGAATCCTGGGTGCCGCGCACGCGCTCGGTCTTCCACGACGGCCGCTACGGCTATGGCTGGTTTCTCGACGAAATGGCGGGCCATCGGGTGAACTATGCCTGGGGCTATGGCGGCCAGATGATCTATATCGTGCCCGGCCTCGGCCTCACCGTCGTGATGACATCCGCGGAGGACCAGCCTTCCGCGCGCAGCGGCCACCGCGATGATCTGCACGACCTCATGGAAGGTATCATCCGCGCCGTGCAGGTGGGATAGCCGGTCGCAGCCACAAAAAAAGCCGCCGCGGGAGCGGCGGCTTTTTTGCGGGCAGACAAGAACAGCGCCTATCGCGACACGAAGCAGGTGCCGCCGGATGCTTTCAGCTGGGAGCAGAGCTTTATCGCGTCGTCCTTGGACGAGGACGGTATCCGCACGCGGTAGAAAGTGCCCTTCCCCTCGATCTCGGCCTTGACGATATTGACGCCGCGGCCTTGCAGCATGTTTCCGAAGCGCTGCGCAAGCTGCTGGTAGGACTGCTGAGCGCCTTCCACCGTGGGCTGTGAGGAGATCTGCACCGACCACTCCGAAGAGGCGGAGGCGGCATTGCCCCCGTTCTGGCTGGGCAGGGCGGCGACCTGAGTGGGCTGCTGTGCCGGCTGCGCGGCTTGCTGCGTTCGCTGCGGCTGGACGGGGGGCGCCGAGGCCACCTGCTGCGGCTGCTCGGCCGGCGCGAGATTGGCCGGCCGCGAGGGGGGAATCGGGCCGGTGCTTGGAATGGAGGCCGGCGCGGTGTTTTCGGCGGAGGCTGCCGCGGGGGCATCCGTACCAGCCATCCGAGCCGCGTCGGCAGGGGCTGTCAGCGAGCCAGGCTCGCCCTGCGGCTGTCCTTGCTCGGCGGGCGTCGTGCCCGTTGATGTGGGGTCCTGGGCCGCAGCGGTCTGCAAAGGCTCCGCCGGAGCCGCTTCGGCCGGACCGGTCTCGGCTGCCGCGGGCTGCGGCGTCGGGATTTCGCGAGGCACCATGGTTCCGTCGGGACGGACGACGAAGGAGCGCACGCGGCGCGGCGTCACCGCCAGGCCGCCATTGTCGGCACTCTCTTCTACCATCGGATTGACCAGCCGCTCTCCCGTCGCCTCGGCTTCTTGGGTTCCGGCGCCCTGCTCTTCGGCAGGCGCGAGCGCCACGTTTTCCTCGACGGGCGCCGGTTCCTCGGAAGAAGCGATCTCGTCATCATCCGGCAGCGACAGGTCGACGGGCTCCTCCGCCGCGGAGATCAGGCGCGGCTGCTCGGGATTGGCGGCCGCCTGGTCGCCGGTCACCCGCTTGTAGACGGGGTTCTCCTGGTTCGGAATTTGGATACCGCCGGGGTTTTCCGGCCGCACCTTCACAGGCGAAGCATCGGCGGAAAGCACCACCGGCTCGCCATCGCCACCGAAGGAGAGAGCAAAAACAGTCGCGCCGCCGAGAATAACGACCCCCCCGATGGCCGCAGCCGTCATCATCAGCCTAGAGCTCATGCGCGGCAACCTGGCCGCGGCCGGAGTCCGCGTCGCGGCAGATGGCGCCGGGCCATCCTCGGCCTGATCCCAGTTGTCCGCGAATCCCGCGGCGGCCGGACGCCCGGCCATAGGGGCTGTCGCGTCGAAATCGTTCAGGTGGAAATCGTCTTCCAGGGAGAACTGCTGTGCCGGCGGGGTGTTGGCCGGGCTGGTCTCGGCCCACAGGTCGCCGGCCGCATCGGGCTGTTCCGCCGCCTCGCCAAAGGCGCCGGCAAGCATCTCCTCGATCTCGTCGAATTCGGCCGCAGGCTTCACCTCTTCCCGATAGGGAACCTCCGGGATGTCGAGCTGATCGGCAAGCGCAAGCGTGTCTTCCGGCACATCGACCGTTTCAAGCTCCGGCGGGCCGTCCTCTTCGAAGGGCGTCAGGGAATGGCCGGCCGGCTCCGCTTGCTGGCCCGCCTCGGCATATTGCCACTGGTGATGTGTGGCCACCGCGGAGGACGCGGCGAGTTGAGGAAGCCAGTCCTCTACCTGGTGCTGGTGCGGCTCTTGCGGAAGTTCCTCGTCCCAGTTCCACGCCTCGTCCGAGGGGGCGCTGTCATAGGGCTGGGGCGCTTGTTCGTCCGACCGGGACTGCCCCTCGTCGAAAAGCTGGGGGCGTCCCGCGAGCGCCCTGGCATAGTCGAAGGGCGTCTCGCTCTCGGCAGCCCCATCAGAATAGTCGTGGGCTTCGGCGCGTTCGACGAGCGGCTCCTCGTCCTGGCCCTCAGGCTCGTATTCAGCCGGATAGGACTGAACTCCCTCTTCCCGCAGCTCGCCGCCAGCAGCGGCGGCAGGGAAGTCGCTCGCCGGAAGATCGGGTTGGGACGACCAGGAGGCCTCCTCGATCTGGAGCGGCTGGTCGGCCGCCCTCACGTGCTGGGCGTCATCCGCGGAAGCCTCCCAAGCCTCACCCTGATCCGACAGTGCGTCTTCCAGCATGGCGTCAAGCGTGCTGTCGAAATCCGAGGGGGCCTGCTGCTGCGGCCGAACCGCATCGAGCGCCTGGCGCCAGGCGATGAGGTCCGCCTCGGTCGGCTGGTGGGCTTCAAGGTCGTTGGCCGCGCCGCCGAGCAGCTCGTTCTCAAGATCAATGGCGAAATCCTCCGCCGGCTGCTGTTGGCGCTTCTGCGCCTCCAGCCGCGGATCGTCCCCCATGATCCGCGTGAGTTCGGCGAAAGGATCGTCCTGCGCCAGATCGAGTTTGAAATTCGTCTTGAAGATGCTTTCAGCCATTTTCCCACACCCGGTCGGACGCCGGCGACGTCATGCTTGCAGTTGGCTACCAGCGCAATGTGGGCAAATGGTGACAGTATCTGGCCGCGATCAGCGCATCTCCGTCGGAGCCTCCGCCCCCACGAGCGCCAGTCCTGACGCTACGACATCGCAAACAGCCTGCACCAGACCCAGCCTGGCATATGTCAACTCTGGGTCGTTAACTTTAACAAATCGTAACTGCTCCGTCTCGGAGCCACGATTCCACTGCGCGTGGAACTGGCTGGCAAGATCATACAGGTAAAATGCCAGCCTGTGCGGCTCCAGCGCCTGGGCTGCACTTTCGATCAGGCGCGGATATTCGGCCAGCTTGCGGATGACCGCCATCTCACCCTCGTCCTCCAGCCGGTGGAGAGAGGCACGCAGCGCCGGGCGCTCGATCTCCCGCACGCCCAGTTGCTCGCGTGCCTGGCGGAAAACGGAATGGCAGCGCGCGGAGGCGTACTGCACATAAAAGACGGGGTTGTCCTTCGACTGCTCCGTCACCTTGGCGAAGTCGAAATCGAGCGGCGCATCGCTCTTGCGGTAGAGCATCATGAAGCGGACGGGATCGCGCCCGACCTCGTCGATCACATCGCGCAGCGTGACGAACTCGCCCGAGCGCTTCGACATGCGCACGGGTTCGCCGTTGCGGAACAGCTTGACCAGCTGGCAGAGCAGCACGGTCAAATGCAGTTTGCCGTCGGAAATGGCACGGGCCAGCGCCTCCAGCCGCTTCACATAGCCGCCGTGGTCGGCGCCGAGCACGTAGATCAGGTGCTCGAAGCCACGCGAATACTTGTCCTTCATATAGGCCACGTCGGCGGCGAAATAGGTGAAGGTGCCGTCCGACTTGATCAGCGGCCGGTCGATGTCGTCGCCCACCTGGGTGGAGCGGAACAGGGTCTGCTCCCGATCTTCCCAGTCCTCCGGCAGCTGTCCCTTCGGCGGCGGCAGCTTGCCCCTGTAGACATGCCCCTTGAGGGTGAGGTCGTTGATGGCCGAGCGGATCGTACCGCCATTGCCGGCATGCAGCGAGCGCTCCGAGAAGAAGACCTCGTGATGCACGTTGAGCGCGCCAAGGTCCTCGCGGATCATCGCCATCATCGCGCCGATCGCCTTGTCCTTGGCAATCGCCAGCGCCTCCGGCTCGGGCATTTCCAGGAGCTTTGTCCCGTATTCCTCAGCCAGCGCCTTTCCGACCGGCACGAGATAGTCGCCCGGATAAAGTCCCTCGGGGATCGTGCCAATGTCCTCGCCCAGCGCCTCGCGGTAGCGCAGCAGCACCGAGCGCCCCAGCACATCCACCTGCGCGCCGGCATCGTTGATGTAATACTCGCGCGTCACGTCATAACCGGCGAAGGCGAGCAGATTGGCCAGGGCGTCGCCCACCACCGCGCCGCGGCAATGGCCCACATGCATCGGCCCGGTCGGGTTTGCCGACACATATTCCACGTTCACCTTGCGGCCTGCGCCGCTGCGCGAGCGGCCGTAGTCCCGGCCCAAATCCAGCATCTCGCCGAGCCGCGCCTGCCAGAACCCGTTGCCGAGCCGCAGGTTCACGAAGCCGGGTCCGGCCACGCTCGCCTCCGCCACATCCGGATCCTGCCGCAGATGCGCGGCGAGCTTTTCGCCGAGCGCTCGGGGGTTTTCGCCCGCCTGCTTGGCCAGCACCATCGCCGCATTGGTGGCAAGGTCCCCATGGCTCGGATCGCGCGGCGGCTCGACGGTCAGGCGCGACAGGTCGAGATCGCCGCCATCGGCGGCCCTCAGGCCGAGTGCGGTTACGGCCTTCGCCACCCGATCGGAGAAATCGGCAAAGATGTTCATGAAACCCAATTCCGGATCAATAAATCAACGCGGCGGCGCCGCTTTCAAGCCGCAAGCGCCCTAACGCAAATCGGCAGTGCGGTCAAACAGGCGCTCGTGCTCCTTCAGCGCATACGTGTCGGTCATCCCGGCGAGGAAATCGGCGACGTCCCTCGCCCGGATCCGCTCCTCGGCGCGGTCCAGCCCCTCACGCCAGCCTTCCGGCATTTCCCGTGGATCGGCGAAATAGGCGTCGAAGAGGTCGCGCACGATTTGGTCCGCCGCCCCGCGCACCGCGAGCACCGAGGAGTGGCGGTAGAGATTGCGGTAGAGGAAGGCTTTCAGCTCCTTTTCCTCCGCGGCCATGGCGGGCGAAAAGGCGACGAGGGTGCGGCCGGCATCGCGCACCGCGTCCGCCGAGTCCGGATTCAGGCTCTGCAGATTGGCCCTGGCATTGGCGATCACATCCTCGACCATGAGCGTGATCTGCCTGCGCATCAGCTCATGGCCCGTACGCACCGGATCGAGATGCGGAAAGCGCTCCTTCACCGCCTTCAGGATGCTGCCGGGCAGCGTCACCTCGCGCAGCATGTCGAGCGTCAGCAGGCCTGCCCGCAAGCCGTCGTCGATGTCGTGCGCGTTGTAGGCGATGTCGTCGGCGATCGCCGCGCATTGGGCCTCGATGCTGGCGAAGCGGTGCAGTTCCAGGTCGTGCAGTTCCGAATAATGGAGGATCGCCGGCGGCACCGGCCCCGCCAGCCCCCGGCCGTCCGCATCGGTAAGCGGCCCGTTGTGCTTGACCAGGCCCTCAAGCGTTTCCCAGGAAAGGTTGAGCCCGTCGAACTCCGCATAGCGCCGTTCCAGCCGCGTGACGACGCGCAGGGATTGCGCATTGTGGTCGAAGCCGCCCCACGGCGCCATCTTCTCGTTCAGCGCCTCCTCGCCCGTATGGCCGAACGGCGTGTGGCCGAAATCGTGCACCAGCGCGATCGCCTCGGCCAAGTCCTCGTCGACGCACAGGGCGCGCGCCAGGGCACGGGCGATCTGCGCCACCTCAATCGAGTGGGTGAGCCGGGTGCGGTAATGGTCGCCCTCATGGGCGATGAAGACCTGCGTCTTGTGCTTCAGCCGCCGGAAGGCGGTGGAATGGATGATGCGATCGCGGTCGCGCTGGAACGGCGTGCGCGTGCGGCTTTCCGGCTCGGCATAGAGGCGTCCGCGCGAGCGCAGGGGGTCGCAGGCATAGGCCGCGCGCGGCCGATAGCCGAAGCCGATGCCATCGAGATTTGCCGGGCCCGTCATCGCCGCCGCATGTTGACTCGCCGCCTGCCCGTTCATACCTATCCAACTCGGATGAAGGCAAGGTGATCCCATGGGCATTGATGCCAGGACGGAGATGAAGGGCGTCGAGCTGACCGAGGCCGCGGCAAGGCGCATCGTCAAGATCCTCGCCGCCGAGCCGGGCAAGATCGCGCTGCGCGTCTCCGTCGAGGGGGGCGGCTGCTCAGGCTTCTCCTACAAATTCGACCTCGTGGACGGCCGCAATGACGACGACACCGTCATCGAGAAGGACGGGGCGACCGTCCTGATCGACGACCTCTCCCTCGTCTATATGGGCGGCTCCGTCATCGACTTCGTCGACGACCTGATCGGACAGTCCTTCCAGATCAGGAACCCCAATGCGGTGGCCTCCTGCGGCTGCGGCACGAGCTTCTCCATCTGAATTCTTGGCGCCCCGCATCGCTGTGGAAATGGCAATCCCAGGCCGCTTGCGCTTGCCCTCCCTTTCCGGCTAATGCCCCCTGCATTCCCTGCGGGCTTTCCCCGCCCCGCTCAGGAGTGCATGAGAATGGCCCTGCCCGACAAAGCCTTCCCCGTTTCCTGGGACCAATTCCACCGCGACGCCCGCGCGCTTGCTTGGCGGCTGGCCGGCGTCAACGGCCGGTGGAAGGCGATCGTGTGCATCACGCGCGGCGGGCTGGTGCCGGCCGCGGTCATCGCCCGCGAGCTCGGCATCCGGCTGATCGAAACCGTCTGCATCGCTTCCTATCACGACTACACCGAACAGGGTGAGCTGAAGCTGCTGAAGGAGATCTCCCCCGCCCTCATGGAGGACGAAGGCAAGGATATCCTCATCGTCGACGACCTCACCGACACCGGGAAGACGGCGGCCATCGTCCGCGCCATGATGCCGAAGGCCCATTTCGCCACGGTCTATGCCAAGCCGAAGGGCCGGCCGCTGGTCGACACCTTCATCACCGAAGTCTCCCAGGACACCTGGATCTACTTCCCCTGGGACCTCGGCTTCTCCTATCAGAAGCCCATCGCCGAGGGCGAGGCCGTCTAGCCCCTCCCACTCTTCCCCTGCGGACGCCCGACGGAACCAAGCGGGCCGGCTTTCATTTGCCTATCGCGGCGGTCGGCATATCCTGCCGCCGGCCTTGCGCCGTAGCGGCCCGATTCGGAAAGGACGCGATGATCAGCCAGCTTGGCCGGTTGAATATCTTCGAGCGGCTCCGCCGGCTTTTCGGCGGCAACCCCCCGCGCGTGCAGGCGGCCGCTCTCCCCTGGCGCCGCGCCGGCGGTGACGTCGAGGTGCTGCTCGTCACCAGCCGCGGAACCGGGCGCTGGGTGCTGCCGAAGGGCTGGCCGGAAGGCGGGGAGTCGCTGTCCGAGACCGCCGCACGGGAAGCGCTCGAAGAGGCGGGCGTGGAAGGCACGACCAGCAGCGCCGAGCTCGGCCGCTATTTCTACGGCAAGCAGATGCCGACCGGCCTCACCTGGCGCTGCGAGGTCGCCGTCTTCCCGCTGGAGGTGAAGCGCGAGGTGAGGCGCTGGCCGGAAAAGAAGAAGCGGACCCGCCGCTGGGTGGCACGCGAGGACGCGCGGCGCATGGTCAACGAGCCGGAGCTTGCCGCCCTTATCGCGGGTTTCGACGGCAATCCGCGCAAAATCGCCGCGTGAGATGGGCTTTGCACCGCTATTCGCCGCCGGGCGCTTGTGCCCCGCGGCCGCATTCTCTAGTCGGGTGACCAGGGCCTTGAGCCCGCCGCCGCGCCGCCGCATCCCATCTGTCCGCCCATGACCGAAACCACAGCACACGCCAAGAAGCAGACGCTCGACAAGGATCTCGAGAAGCTCGTCTATGTCGAGGAGGCGACGAGCCTCGTCGCGCGCGGTCTGGTCGCTCCCGGCCTCGCTGTCCTCTTCCTGGCGCTGGCCACCATCTTCGCCTCGGTCTACGTGTTCGGGGAGCCGCGCGCCGTCATCGTCGTCGCCGCCGCGGCGGTCGGCGCCTATATGGCGCTGAACATCGGCGCCAATGACGTCGCCAACAATATGGGCCCGGCGGTCGGCGCCCGCGCCATGACGCTGGGTTCGGCCCTGCTGGTCGCCGCCGTGTTCGAGAGCGCCGGCGCGCTCATTGCCGGCGGAGATGTGGTCGACACCATCTCCAAGGGCATCATCGAGCCGCAGGCGGTCGGGGATCCGGCCATCTTCATCCGCGCCATGCTGGCGGGCCTTCTCTCCTCCGCCCTCTGGGTCAATCTCGCCACCTGGATCGGCGCGCCCGTCTCCACCACCCATGCGGTGGTCGGCGGCGTCGTCGGTGCGGGCATCATGGCGGCCGGATTTGGCGCTGTCGACTGGCCCGTGATGGCGCAGATCGCCGCCAGCTGGGTCGTCTCGCCGCTCGCGGGCGGCATCGTGGCGGCGCTCTTCCTCGCCTTCATCAAGACCTTCATCATCTATCAGGATGACAAGGTCGCCGCGGCCCGCCGCTGGGTGCCGCTGCTCATCGCCATCATGGCGGGCTCCTTCACCGCCTATCTTGCGACCAAGGGGCTGGGCCAGGTCGTCGAACTGGGGAACGGCACGGTGGCCGGGCTCGGCCTGGCCGCATTCCTGCTGGTCTGGGCCGCCTCGCACGTCCTTGTGCAGCGCCAGTCGGAAGGCATGGAGAACCGCAACCAGTCGCTGCGCCGGCTGTTCAACCTGCCGCTCGTCATCTCCGCCGCCCTGCTCTCCTTTGCGCATGGCGCCAACGACGTCGCCAACGCGGTCGGCCCGCTGGCGGCGATCGTTTTCACCGCCGAGGCGAATGCGGTCACCAGCGAGGTCGTCATTCCCATCTGGGTCATGGTCATCGGCGCCTTTGGCATCTCCCTCGGCGTCGTCCTCTTCGGCCCGAAGCTCATCCGCATGGTCGGCGAGCAGATCACCAAGCTGAACCCGATGCGCGCCTTCTGCGTCGCGCTTTCCGCGGCGATCACCGTGATCATCGCCTCCGGGCTCGGCCTTCCGATCAGCTCGACCCACACCGCCGTGGGCGCCGTCTTCGGCGTCGGCTTCTTCCGCGAGTGGTACACGGCCCATTCCAAGCGCCGCCGCGCCTATCTGGAGCGCAAGAACGCGCGCGCGAAGAACAGCCGACCCGCCGGGGGAAAGCGCGTCGCCGTCAAGGACATACGCGCCGCGCCTAAACTGTCGCGCGAGGAGATCACCCGCCGCAAGCTGGTGCGGCGCGCCCATGTGCGCACCATCGTTGCCGCCTGGGTGCTGACGGTCCCCGCCTCCGCCCTGCTCGCCGCCTTGGTCTTCGTTCTGCTTGACGCTTTCGTCTGACCGCCGCCGGCGCGGGCCGCGTCACTCCTCTATCGGCAGCGCATAGGACGCGGCCAGGCTGACGAGCTCGGCCTGCCGCCGCGTGTCGGTCTTCTGGAAGATGCGGTGGAGATGTGTCTTTACCGTGCTGATCTCGATGCCGAGGCTTTCCGCGGTCTCCTTCACGCTCCGGCCGGCCACGATACAGCCGAGCACGGCGGATTCCGCGCCTGACAGCCCGAACAGGGCCGCCAGGGCGGCATGGGGCTTGGCAGGCGGAGAAAAGGGCGGTGCGACGAAAATCGCGGCGACGGCGCGCGGTACAAGGCTGGCGCGCAATTCGCTGTGGCCGAGCGGCAGGACGTAGAGCAGCCTCGGCTTCTCCCCGTCCCGGGAGAGCGGGATGCCCAGCCCCTTGCCGTCGAGTGCCGCTTCATCAGCCACCGCCTGCGCAACAGCGAGCCGGAGGGCGGCCGCCGCTGCCGGCACGCTCACCTGCAGCCGGCCGGAGACGGACGCGATCGGGCCCCCGGCTGCAAACAGTTTCAAGGCCGCGCGGTTGGCATGGACGATCGCCAGATTGGCGTCAACGAGGATGACCGCCGCGGCCACCGTATCGAGAACCGTCTCGAGCGTGACGACGGAAACGGTCTTGATATCCAGGATCCGGCTTATCGTCACCGCCCGCTGCAAATGCGGAATGAAGAGACGGGCGAGTTCCACCTCGCGCTCTGTGATCGGCCCCGCATCCCGATGACGGCCAAGACCGAGGGACCCCACGGAGGCCGGATCGCGGGCTACGCCGATTCCCATCCCGTCGACGAGGCCCTGGGGCAAGCCCCATTCGTTGTAGTACCGGTTTCCTTCCCAAAGCGACCGCTCGCGAATCCACGAGAGCACCAGCGGCTCGTACAGCGGATAGCTGCGCATGGCCTCCACGCCACCCCACTGCTCGACGACGTCGGCCCCATAGTGCGGCATCCTCGCCAGATAGTCCGCGGGGATGCCGCTGGTGACGTTGAGCAGCACCTCGCCCGAGGGAAGCGCCTGCAGCGCCAGCGCAGCGTTGTGGAAGCCCATCGCCTCACGCAGGCGGGTGAGCGCGTTGGGCCACGCCTCACGGTCGATGGCGCAATCATAGATCGCCCCCACCACCTCCGAAAAGATTTCGGGCGCAAGAGAAACCGCCATCACCGTTCCCTCCCCCAGGCGAAGCGCAGTGCGCGCAGAAACCTTATCACCGGATCAGAGAATTGGCGCGCCGAAATCAATCGTTTGGAGGATGCCCGGCCGGTCCCGAATGGCTAGCTTTCGATCCGGGCCGCGCGCCGGCCTTTCATCCGGCACAAGCGGCGGAGAGGGTGCGGACAAGGGTTGGGCTGAATGGCTACGGCGTATCGATATCTTCTCTCGACGGCGCTAGCGGTCGGAGTTCTCGGCGTCGGGGCCCCCGGCGCGGGCGCAATTCGTTTGCGACAGCACGGCGGGCGGAGGCGGCGGCGCGACGGCCGGTGGCGCCGGCGCGGTCGCGTGCGGTACCGACGCAAACGCTAGTGGGGACTACAGCTCAGCATACGGATATTCCAGCCGTGCAAGCGGAATTCAGAGCTCGGCCTACGGCGTTGCAAGCGTAGCTAGCGGGGCCTCTAGCGCCGCCTTTGGCTTGTTCAGTACGGCAAGCGGAGAATCTAGCTCGGCATATGGTTCCTCGAGTTCAGCTACCGGCGACGGAAGCTCGGCCTTTGGCCCCGGTGCTACGGCCAGTGGCCAAAGCAGCTCGGCTTACGGGATAACTAGCATTGCGAGCGGCACAGATAGCTCGGCCTTTGGCCTGGCTGCTACGGCCACGGGCGTTGCCAGCACGGCGCTCGGCGCTGGCGCAGACGCCGGCGGGCATGGTGCCACCGCGGTCGGCGGCAGCTCAGAGCCGGGCGGTCTCGGCGCGCAGGCAACGGGAATCAGCAGCACCGCCGTCGGCGGCGCGAGATATGATAGTGACGGTGGGGTGCTCAGTGCTGCTGCCAATGCAAGCGGCGACTACAGCTCGGCTTTCGGAACCGGCGCTATAGCGGAAGGAATCTACTCGACGGCAATCGGTACCGGTTTCCGTGATGACGGCTCTCGTAACAATATTGCCGGCGCACGCGACGCCCGCGCCACAGCCATGGGCTATCAGGCTCGCGCGAGCGGCGATTCCAGTTCGGCCTACGGCTATCATAGCACCGCCCTCAGCCCGGAAAGTTCGGCCTATGGCGCCAGCAGTATTGCGGAAGGGTTAGGAAGCTCTGCCTATGGGGCGGGCAGCATTGCCGACGCGGTGCTCAGTTCGGCGATTGGCGCCAACAGTGCCGCGACGGGTCTCAGCGCAATCGCTCTGGGCACGGGCTTCCTCGACGATGGCTCGGGCAACAACTTTGCGGGTGCGCATGCCGATTACGCGACCGCCGCCGGCTACCAGGCCCGGGCGAGCGGTGAGAACTCGCTCGCGCTGGGCGCCCAGGCGGCCGCCAGTGCCGAGGGAGCGGTGGCGGTCGGCTGGGGGGCTCAATCCAGCGGTTCCAACGCCATCGCCATCGGCACGGGCGCCGTGGCGACCGGCTCCGTGGCGGTGGGCGCCGGCGCGCAGGCGGCCAATGGCGGCGCGGCTTTCGGCGATGCTGCCGTCGCCACGGGAACGAACAGCGCCGCTCTCGGGCCGGGAGCTACGGCGACTGCCGCCAACTCGGTCGCCATCGGGTCAGGCTCGATGGCCACTCAGGCCAACACTGTGTCCGTTGGCGCTGCCGGGGCCGAGCGCCGTATCACCAATGTCGCCCCCGGCATAGCCGCAACCGACGCCGCGACCGTGGGCCAGCTCCAGGGTTTCGCCGGCGGTCTTCAGGGGCAGATCGAGGAGACGCGGGAGGAATCGCGCCAGGGCGTAGCGGCGGCTATGGCCATGACGGCAGCGCCCATGCCTTCGGCGCCGGGCAAGGTGAGCTGGACGCTCAATGCGTCCGCCTTCCGCAGCGAATTCGGCGTCGGCGGCTCGCTCGCCTACCGCTTTGACACGCCCTTCCCGCTGGCGGTCACGGGCGGCTACGCCTATGGCGGCGGCTCCGCGCATGGCGGACGCGTTGGCCTGCAGGGCGAGTTTTGAGCGGCGGCCCGCCAGATGACATCTGTACGGCTCATGGGGGGATAGATGGGGACTACACGAAAATATCGCACTAACTTGTCCGCCAGTTCTGCCGTTGCCGCGAATGCTCCAGCTTCGGGTGCAGAGACCGCCTCGCGGGGCTTTGTGGTAAGACGCGGAACTCTGGGTTTATTTTTCCTGGGAGCTATTGCAGGCGCGGTGCTCGCGCCGCAATCGGCCCTGGCGGTGGAATGTGCGAATGGAGGGGCGGGGCCGAACCCTGCGGGTGACGACGGCGGAGACGATCTGAAGACGGCCTGCGGTTTTGAAAGCGTATCCAGTGGCACCCTCGGTTCGGCCTACGGTGCCAACAGCGAGGCGAGCGGAGACGTTGGGTCCGCCTTTGGGTTCGGGAGCACGGCGAGCGGTGATCGCAGCACTGCGATCGGCGGGCGCACGACAGCTAGCCAGGAAGGCGCTACCGCCGTCGGCGCTGGTTTTGGCGAGGGAAATGGTGCGCAGGCGACGGGTATCAGCAGCACCGCGATCGGCGGCCAGATGTTTAACAATATGGGCGAAGCCATCGGCTCTGCAGCCCAGGCAAGCGGCCGCTACAGCACGGCTGTAGGCACCGACAGCACGGCAAACAGCGACTACAGCTCGGCTTTTGGCGTAAGCAGCACCGCCAACGGCTCGGGCAGCACGGCTGCCGGTTCCGGAAGTCAAGCAGGCAGTGCCAATACCTCAGCATATGGACACCTGAGTAGCGCAACTGGCCAAATTAGCACGGCTGTCGGCTATCGAAGCAGTGCGAGCGGCTTCTCGAGCTCAGCGTTCGGCGATAGGAGCATGGCGATAGGGGACTTCAGCTCGGCCTATGGTCTTCAAAGCAATGCCAGCGGCGACAGTAGCTCCGCCTACGGCGAGCTCAGCGCGGCCAGTGGGATCGGCAGCACGTCGCTCGGCGCTCGCACGGATGCAAATGGGCACGGTACCACCGCTATCGGCGGCAACTCCGAGCCAGGCGGTCTCGGCGCGCAGGCAACGGGAATCAGCAGCACCGCCGTCGGCGGAGCGATGTATGACGCTGCGGGCAACGTGATCGGCGCCGCTGCCAATGCAATCGGCGACTACAGCTCGGCGTTCGGTACCGCCTCTATCGCGGAAGGAAGCAACTCGACCGCGATCGGCACCGGTTTCCTTGATGACGGTTCCGGCAACAATATCGCCGGCGCACGCGACTCGAACACCACCGCCGCGGGGTATCAGGCTCGCGCCAGTGGCGTTTCGAGTTCGGCCTACGGCTATCATAGCAGCGCCCTGAGCCTGGGAAGTTCCGCCTATGGCGCCGGAAGCAGCGCTAACAGCTTCGTTAGCTCGGCTTTCGGCGCCAGCAGTACTGCGGAGGGGTTGGGAAGCTCTGCCTTTGGGGCGTTCAGTGTTGCAGGGGGAAGCAGTAGCTCGGCGTTTGGCGAGGCAAGCTCGGCGATCGGCGACGGGAGCTCGGTCTTCGGCGCGTCCAGTGCCGCGACGGGCATCAACGCAGTCGCGCTTGGCACGGGCTTCCTCGACGATGGCTCGGGCAACAACATTGCCGGCGCGCATGGCGAGCAGGCTACCGCCGCCGGCTACCAGGCCCGAGCGAGCGGCGACAACTCCCTCGCGCTAGGCGCCCAGGCCGCTGCCACCGCCGGGGGAGCGGTGGCGGTCGGCTGGGGCGCTTCTTCCAGCGGCGTCAACGCCATCGCGATAGGCAGGGGCGCCGTGGCCACCGGCTCGGTGGCTGTCGGCGTCGGCGCGCAGGCGGCCAATGGCGGCACTGCCTTCGGCGATGCTGCCACCGCCACGGGAACGAACAGCGCCGCCCTCGGGCCGGGAGCCACGGCGACGGCCGCCAACTCCGTCGCCATCGGGTCAGGCTCGATCGCCACTCAGGCCAACACTGTGTCCGTCGGCGCGGCCGGCGCCGAACGCCGCATCGCGAATGTCGCGCCCGGCGTGGCCGCCACGGACGCCGCGACGGTCGGGCAGTTGAACAGCGCCCTTTCCGGAGTTGGCGGCGAGGTGGCGGAACTGCGCGAGGAGAGCCGCGGCGGCCTTGCCGCAGTCGCCGCCCTCGCCCCCGTAATTATGCCCTCGGCGCCGGGCAAGACCACCCTCTCCTTCAACAGCTCCTTCTATCGCGACAAGGTGGGTCTCGGCCTGGGCTTTGCCCACCGGCTGGACACGCAGCTGCTGACGGTCCTGCACGGCTCCTACGGCTATGGAGGCGGCGACGAGCATATCGGGCGCGTCGGCCTGGCGGTGGAGTTTTGACGACGCGGGCGGCTGCCCGATCCGCTGCGCCGCGCTGGCGCCTCCTTCGCGCCTGCGGGCTTGCGCTCGCCCTCTCCGCAGCCGCGCCCCATGCCGCCGCACAGCAGCAAAACTGGGAGCAGATGCCCCGCATGGAGCTTGAGGCGACATTCGCCGGCCCGTTGCGGGACACCATCATCCAGCGCCTGCGCGATCCCGTTGAGGGGAGCGTCTGCTATGTCTATCTGCCGGTCACCGCACCCCATACGCCACCTTCGGGAAGCGGCTATGTGGTCTATGGGCCGAACGCGATCGGCTCGATCAGCTGCGTTCCCGCAAGCGCCGCCCCGCGCGCCGAACGACTGCTGCGGGGGTCGCCGCAACCGGCCCGATAGGCCCGTTTCGGCCGCTTCCGGATCGCAAGCGGCCATTCGCGCCGTCCCCGATATCCACATGCGGGGCATACAACATCTAGCGGTCACAAAACTTACAAGAACGAATCCTTGACGCGCTAGGGCGAGTCGTTTTCTATGGTCGAGGAGCGCCTGCCAGCGGGCGCCTCCGAAAAGTCGGACAGGTCGTTCAGTTCAACAAAACCCGTATTTCTGTGCTTGCGCCCGTCGCCGCCGCGGGCGGAGATGGCGTGTCTTCGTGCGGCGGGGGCGCATGGTGGCAAAACCGTCCATTAACGCTATATTTAGCGTTTACAGGCTACGATGAACACCATATGATGTTGTTTCCTCCATGCGGAGAACGATTACGCCGGCCCCGGCCTGGCTGCCCTGGCCTCTCCCGCGGGCCGTTCGGACTGCGAATGGGAAGGCGGGAAACGGGTTTGGCTGCTGCCTTGCTTCAGGAGCTGGCAGCAGTGGCTAAGTTGAGCCGTCCGGTGGGCGGGATGTTACGGGCATTGCGTCGCGGCGGACGCTATATATAGGATCGAAGAGGGAAGAAGATGCGCATTGAACGTCGGTTCACCAAGGAAGGCCAGTCTCCCTATGCGGAGATTCCCTTCCGCAAGGCCGTGAGCGAGATCAAGAACCCGGACGGCTCGATCGTCTTCCGGCTGGCGGACATCGACGTCCCCGCGCAGTTCAGCCAGGTCGCCGCCGACATTCTGGCGCAAAAATATTTCCGCAAGGCCGGCGTGCCCGCGCGCCTGAAGCGGGTCGAAGAGAACTCCGTCCCCTCCTTCCTCTGGCGCTCCGTGCCGGACGAGGCGGCGCTGGCCGCCCTCCCCGAGGATCAGCGCTACGGCTCCGAGACCGACGCCCGCCAGGTCTTTTCGCGCCTTGCCGGCACCTGGACTTATTGGGGCTGGAAGGGCGGCTATTTCGATAGCGAAGCCGACGCCCAAGCCTTCATGGACGAGCTCTCCTACATGCTCGCCACGCAGCGCGTGGCGCCCAACTCGCCGCAATGGTTCAACACCGGGCTTCACTGGGCCTATGGCATCGACGGCCCTGGCCAGGGCCATTATTACGTCGACCCCTTCACCAAGAAGCTGACCAAGTCGAAATCCGCCTACGAGCACCCGCAGCCGCATGCCTGCTTCATCCAGTCCGTTGCCGACGACCTCGTCAACGAGGGCGGCATCATGGATTTGTGGGTGCGCGAGGCGCGGCTGTTCAAATACGGCTCCGGCACCGGCTCCAATTTTTCCCAGCTGCGCGGCGAGGGCGAGAAGCTGTCGGGCGGCGGCAAGTCGTCCGGCCTGATGAGTTTCCTCAAGATCGGTGACCGCGCCGCCGGCGCCATCAAGTCCGGCGGCACCACGCGCCGCGCGGCCAAGATGGTGATCGTCGACGCCGACCATCCCGACATCGAGGCCTTCATCGACTGGAAGGTGAACGAGGAGCAGAAGGTCGCCTCCCTCGTCACCGGCTCCAAGATCGTCCGCCAGCACATGAGCGCGATCATGAAGGCCTGCATCAACTGCGAGGGCGACGGCGACGACTGCTTCGATCCGGCGAAAAACCCGGCTTTGAAGCGCGAGATCAAGGCCGCAAAGAAGAACGCGGTGCCCGAAAACTATATCAAGCGCGTCATCCAGTTCGCGCGCCAGGGCTACACGCAGATCGAGTTCAAGACCTACGACCTCGACTGGGATTCGGAGGCCTATCTCACCGTCTCCGGCCAGAACTCCAACAATTCCGTCTCGCTCAAGGACGATTTCCTGCGCGCGGTCGAGAACGATGGTGACTGGACGCTGATCCGCCGCATCGACGGCAAGCCGGCCAAGACCCTCAAAGCCCGCGACCTGTGGGAAAAGATCGGCTACGCTGCCTGGGCATCGGCCGATCCGGGCCTGCACTTCAACACGACCATGAACGACTGGCACACCTCGCCGGAAGGCGGGCCGATCCGGGCCTCCAATCCGTGTTCGGAATACATGTTCCTGGACGACACGGCCTGCAATCTGGCGTCCATCAACCTGCTGCCCTATCGCGGCAAGGACGGCAAGTTCGACGTCGCGGCCTACGAGCACTCCGTGCGCCTGTGGACAATCGTGCTCGAGATCTCCGTCATGATGGCGCAGTTCCCGTCCAGGGAGATCGCGCAGCTCTCATACCAATACCGCACGCTCGGCCTCGGCTATGCCAATATCGGCGGCCTCCTGATGACCTCCGGCATCCCCTATGACTCCGACGAGGGCCGCGCCATCTGCGCCTCGCTCACCGCCATCATGACCGGCGTCGCCTATGCCACATCGGCCGAGATGGCCGCCGAGCTCGGTGCTTTCCCCGATTATGAGCGAAATGCTCAAGCCATGCTGCGCGTCATCCGCAATCATCGCCGCGCCGCCCACGGCCTTTCGGACGGCTATGAGAAGCTGTCGGTCAACCCGGTTCCCCTCAAGGCGGAAGACTGCCCCGATCCCGACCTCCCGGCGCATGCCCGTGCCGCCTGGGACCGTGCGCTGGAGCTGGGTGAAAAGCACGGCTACCGCAATGCGCAGGCTACCGTCATTGCGCCCACCGGCACGATCGGTCTCGTCATGGACTGCGACACGACCGGCATCGAGCCCGACTTCGCGCTGGTGAAATTCAAGAAGCTTGCCGGTGGCGGCTATTTCAAGATCATCAACCGCGCCGTCCCGGAGGCTCTCCGCACCCTCGCCTATTCCGAAGCCCAGATCGCCGAGATCGAGGCCTACGCCGTCGGCCATGGCAATCTGAACCAGGCGCCGGGGGTCAACCCTTCCACGCTCAAGGCCAAAGGCTTCACCGACGAGAAGATCGAGGCGCTGAACGAGGCGCTGAAGTCGGCCTTCGACATCAAATTCGCCTTCAATCAGTGGACGCTCGGCGCCGACTGGCTGAAGGAGACCTTCGGCTTCACCCAGGAGCAGCTTGACGATTTCTCCTTCGAGCTTCTGCCCGCCCTCGGCTTCTCCAAGAAGGAGATCGACGCCGCCAACATCCATGTCTGCGGCGCCATGACCCTTGAGGGCGCACCGCACCTCAAGGACGAGCACCTGCCCGTCTTCGACTGCGCCAATCCCTGCGGCAAGATCGGCAAGCGCTATCTGTCGGTCGAATCCCACATCCGCATGATGGCGGCGGCGCAGCCCTTCATCTCCGGCGCCATCTCGAAAACCATCAACATGCCCAACGAGGCGACGGTCGAGGATTGCAAGAACGCATATATGCTCTCCTGGAAGCTGGGGCTGAAGGCCAACGCGCTCTACCGCGACGGCTCGAAACTTTCGCAGCCGCTCAATTCCTCCCTCATCGCCGATGAGGAGGAAGACGAGGAGGATGCGATGGAAGCCCTCGTCGCCCAGCCCATGGCCGCGCGCGCGACGCAGGTCACCGAGAAGATCGTCGAGCGCGTTGTGGAGCGCCTCTACCGCGACCGCGAAAAGCTGCCCAACCGCCGCAAGGGCTATACCCAGAAGGCGGTGGTCGGAGGCCACAAGGTCTATCTTCGCACCGGCGAGTTCGACGACGGCCGCCTCGGCGAGATCTTCATCGACATGCACAAGGAAGGCGCCGCCTTCCGCGCGATGATGAACAATTTCGCCATCGCCATCTCGCTCGGCCTGCAATACGGCGTGCCGCTCGATGAATATGTGGAGGCCTTCACCTTCACCAAGTTCGAGCCGGCCGGCATGGTGCAGGGCAACGACGCCATCAAGAACGCCACCTCGATCCTCGACTATATCTTCCGCGAGCTGGCGATCTCCTATCTCGGCCGCAACGACCTTGCCCATGTGGACACGTCCGACTTCGACAAGACGGCGCTCGGACGCGGCATCACCGAGGGCAAGGCGCTCCCCTTCTCCAAGGGTCTGACGCGCGGCGCCACGCCGTTCAAGGTGGTGGCGGGCAAGACCGACCCGAAGGGCGAGCTTTCGTCCGCCTCCCCTGCCCCGGCGCGCACCGCGCCCATGGCTTCGGCCACATCGAACATCCGCTCCATCTCGTCCGGAGCCACGGTCACGGCGCTGAAGCCCACTCACCAGGGCCTGCAGGAGGAAGCAACCGCCTTCCGCCGCGACTATGAGGAGCGCGCCAGGGAGCTTGCCGAAGAAATCGTCGAGGAGGGTGAGGAGCGGTCGGTCGAAGACCGATCGGAAGCCAACGATTTGGCTTCCGAAGCGACGAACGCGCGGAGCCATAGCGGAGCGCAAGTGAACGCCCTCTTCACCGAAAGCGCCGCCAGCGAGGCCGCGGAAGCCAAGAAGGTGGAATCCCACCGCCGGGCGCAGGCTATTGCGCAGGGCTATACGGGCAACATGTGCTCCGAGTGCCAGAACTTCACGATGGTCCGCAACGGCACCTGCGAGAAATGCGACACCTGCGGGGCGACCAGCGGGTGCTCATGAGCGGCCATGCCGCCACGCAAGACTGTTCGAGACACCATCCGCCTCATCGAGGCGGATGGCTGGTATCTGGTTGCAACCAGGGCAGCCATCGCCAATAAAAGCATCCGAAGAAATCCGGCCGCGTCACAGTGGCTGGCAAGCTGTCTGACGATGTCGCGCCCGGCAGGAAGGGCGTCCCCGCGTGATCGCGAAGGAGACGCCCCTTCTCTTTAGCCAACTACTCCGCCGGAACTGGGCTGACGTCCCCGGCCGGAGCCATGCGCCCGGTCGAGCGGCCCGCTTCGGCCACGCGCGCCAGCACGGCGGCCCGGTTCACGGACCGGCGCTCGTCGTCAATGCGCTTGATCAGGAGCTCGGCGCGCTCGACACTGCCCAGAATGGCCAGGATGGCGCCCCGCTCCGCGGAGCTGATGCGCGCGCGCAGCGTTTTGGACCGCAGATCCTCCACGGTCGCCAGCTGCACGTGACCGGCAGGCAGCGCCGGCATGTCCAGTCCGCCGGCCGGCATGATGGTGCGCATCACGTGATCCAGCCTGTCGAGCGCGGCGTTGACGATTTCGCGCGCCAGCGGACCGAAATTCTCCCGCTTCACCCGGCGCGCGACCTGATGCAGCGCCTCGGCAAGGCTCGCCGTGAAGTCCGCCTCCTCGATGAGGCTCGCAACCAGGTCGAGCTGGTCATAGGGCATGTCGTCGCGAAAAAGCGAGGCCGAATAGGAGCGGATGTCCCGGTTCAGGATGTCGATCGCCGTAAAATGCTCGCCGGGATCGGCCGGCGCTCCCTTGGCATTGCGCGCGATGTCGAGGAAAACCGCCCCGGCCCGCAGATCGCGCAGCGTCTCGTTCTGCACCGCCGGCACGGCCTTCACCAGATCCGACGAGATCGAGCGGTCGAGATATTTCGGGGTCGAGTAGTCCTCCATCATCTCCTCGTCGCTGCGGCCGATGCGGGCCAGGAAGCGCTCGAACACGCCGACAAAGGGGAAGAGAAGCATCGTGTTGAAGATGTTGAAGGCGGTCGAATAAAGGCCGATCGCCACCGGCACCAGCGGGAAGGTCTCCTTGCCGTCGACCATCACCGGCGTTCCGGGGTTCCCGCCGAACCACTGCATCGCGTATTCCAGGAGCTGCATGGACAGGAAGAACAGCGGCAGCATCACCGCCACGCCGATGACGTTGAAGGAAATATGGGCGTAGGCGGCGCGCTTGGCGTTCTTCGACAGGCTGAGCGAGGCCATCCAGGACGTGATCGTCGTCCCGAGATCGGCGCCGAGCGAGAAGGCCACCGCCGTCTGCCAGTCCAGCACGCCCGCCGCCCCCAGCCCCATGACGATGCCGATGGTGGCGGAGGAGGAGTGGATCAGCGCCGTGATGGCGGCGGCGGTCAGAACGCAGGCAAGAAGGCCGCCGAAGCTCTGGGCGTTCAGCCCGGAGATGAGCTCCATGATCTCCGGCATGTTGCGCAGCGGCTTCAATCCGCCGGTCATCAGGTTGAGACCGTAGAAGATCAGGCCGAAGCCCATGCAGGCGAGCGCGATATTGCGCGTCTTCTCGTTCTTGGAGAAGACGTAGATGAGCGCAGCAACCCCGGCGAAAAGCAGGCCGAGCGGCCCCAGCGGCAGGGCGATCAGGCCGTTGCCGAGGGTTGTGCCGATATTGGCGCCCATGATGACGCTGATCGCCGGCCGCAGCGCCACCACCCCCGCATTGACGAGGCCGACGACCATCACGGTCATGGCTGTCGACGACTGCAGAATGCCGGTGATGAAGGTCCCCGCCAGCACGCCCTTGACCGGCGTGCCCGCCACCTTGCCGAGCAGGCTGCGCATCCGGTTGACGGCCAGCGCCTGGATGCCGTTTGACATGAATTCAAGTCCCAGCAGGAAGATGCCGAGGCCCCCGATCACCGGAACGATGATGTCTCTGAAATAGTCGACTTGCATGACCCCTGTCCCCACGTGGTCTTGGATTGTTTCGGGCGGCCGGCCGCTTCTGCGGCGCCGTCCCGGCTAGTATTCCGCGGCGCCCGGAAGGGCAGCGCGCCAATGGTCCTTAACCTTCGCCACCAGGTCATCCGGCAGCGGCACATAACCGAGCGCGGCGGCTGTCGGCGCGCCCTTGTCGAGCGCAAAGGAAAGGAATGCGAGCGTGCGGCGCGTGCGTGCTGCCGAGCGCTCCCTGCGGTGCATCAGAACGAATGTCGCCGCGGCAAGAGGATAAGCATCCGCCGCGTCCACATCGGTCAGGTGGACGTAGAAATCCTTGGCCGGATCCCAGTCCGCGGCACTGGCCGTGGCCGCGAAGCTCTCCGGGCTGGGAGTGACGAAGCTTCCTGCGCGGTTGCGGATCTGCGCATAGGCAAGGCCGGCACGCACCACCTGGCCGAATTCCACGTAGCCGATGGCGCCTCGCGTGTTGCGGATCGCCTCGATGACGCCGGAGGAGCCCTTTGCCGCAATCCCAGTCGGCCAGTCGATCAGCGTGTCGGCGCCAAGTTTCTCGCGCCACTCCTGGCTTGAAGCGGACAGGAAGCGGGTCCAGGTAAGCGTCGAGCCCGACCCGTCGGAGCGATGGACGACGCTGATCGGCTGATCCGGCAGCTGGAGCTCAGGATTGATCCGCGCGATCGCCGGATCGTTCCAGCGCGTGATCCTGCCCAGATAGATTTCCGCCAGGACCACGCCGTCGAGCCTGAGCTCGCCCGCGCGCAAGCCGTCCAGATTGGCCACCGCCGCGAGCCCGCCGAGCACGATGGGAAACTGCGCCAGCCCCCGCTTCTCAACTTCCTCGGGCGGAAGAGGCGCGTCCGAGGCGGCGAAATCGACCTCCGGCTGGCTCAGCCTCAGAATGCCGGCCAAGGAACCTACGGGCTCGTAATCGATCCCGCCTTCATTGGCCACGAAGTCGTTTCCGTCCGCGCGGTCGCGCAGGAAATCCCGCGCCCAGGTGCTGATGATAGGCTGGGCAAAGGTGGAACCCGACCCTTGAACGGCCTGCGCCGCCGCCGGCGACACGAGGCCGGCCGCGACCGCCAAAGCTAGCCAGGCGCGGCCGAAAAACCGCCCTGCGTCGAACCGCAATGAGGAAAGCCTACGCTCTCGACCAAGAAACGCTGATACCGCCTGCACGCCCGACCCCCACGCCACCCGCCTGGCTACTCTCTAAGCAGTGGGCATGACATCCGTGTGAACCGTTGGGCGTCGGGCTAAGCGTCGAGTCCGAGCTGGGCTAAGTCGAGGCGTTACCGAGATCGAAGGAATGTCGTCTGCTGGAGCCGTGCTGGCCCGGTGTCAGATCGTTCTAAACACCGAGACGATGCGCTCGACGCTTTCCTCCAGCGACAGGGCAGAAGTATCGAGGATCGCGCAGCAATTCTTCTCGGCCTCGACACGTAGATAGCGCGCCCAGTTCATCATGTCGGCATTCGCCAGCTCGGGCTGGTTTCGTTCGAATTGCAGGCGCTTTGTTCTGGTCTCGTCGTCGCAGTCCACCAGGACCGGAACATAGGAAGTTCCACCTGCCGCCCAAGCGCCTTCCTCTATGAACGAAAGCCGCGTCTGGCCTTCAAACAGCACGTTCTGCCCCGACCTGCTGATCTCGGCCAGTTTCGCCATCCAGTCGATGGTCTTGGCCCGCTGCCAGCCCTCGCCGGACCCATATTCCGCAATCATTTCTTCTGCGGACGGGACGCCAATCCGATCGAAATAAAACACACGGATGCGATCGGGATAGCGGCCCTCGATCGCTTTGGCGATAGTAGTCTTCCCCGACCCCGAGGCACCGATCAGAATTACGAGAGGCATCTTTTTCCCGTTGTTATACACATCAGCGCATTGTTGGGCGGTCACCTTTGATTTCGTGGAGCTGGCCTTTGCCGGCGAGATGAGGAGTGACCTGGAGCTTTGCGTCCGTAATCGCGGTACGCAGGTGACATCACGGCCGAGGACGTGCCGCCCGAGAGCCAGCGAGGACCAGGACGTGGGGCTGAAATCCACGCTCGAAATCTCGCCGCCTTCGTGGAATGTCGGTCTAAAGGTCCTTCCTGAGCTGCACACAGTCCTGGGCGATACCCTGAAGCTCGCTCGTGTTCCAATCGAACCGGCGCCATCCCACCTTCTCATAGTAGCCGACCGCGTCCGGGGCCGCGTTCACGAACAGGGTTCTTGCGCCGCGGCGCCTTGCCTCCTCCTCAACGAGCGCGCCAAGAATTCTGCCATGCCCCCTGCCCCGCTCGCTCGCGATGACCGCCACGAGCCGGACGATCGCGGCCTCGCCCCTGACGTCGAGCCGGACGACGCCGACGGGGCGGCTCTCGAAAAGAAGCAGGAGGGGGATGTTTCCCTCCGCGCGGTCGTCGGGATGGTTCTCATCATACTCCACGTCCGCATGCCGTTCCGGCGTGAAAAGCACGCTGCGGCGGATCTCGTGGAGGTGACGCCAGTCCTCAGCGGACCGGACCGCGCGCAATTCATAGGGCATTCGGCTCGTCCTTTCTTGCAAGGCTCCGTTCCAGGCACCGGCAGCGCAGCCGCCGGGCAAGAATCCCTCAGGTTTACGCTCGGGCCGCGCTCACCCCGTCCGGTTCTGGATCAGCCGCAGGAGCGTGCCGTCGGGGTCGATCAGCGCGGCCGCCCGGCCGCCCCAGTCCTCCACCCGCGGCGGATGCAGCCGCGGCTGCCCCTGGCGCGCCTCGGGAATGCCCGCCTCCCGGCACAGGGCATAAAACTCATCCAGATCGTCGAGCCTGAGGCAGCAGCTGAACCAGCTTGTCAGCGGGTCCACCTCCGGGTGGTGGAAGAATTCGAGCGTGATGCCGTCCCGCACGAGGATCATCCAGCCCTCGTCGCGCCAAGTCTCCGCAAAGCCAAGCGGCGCATAAAAGCGCGCCGTCTCCGAAAAATCGCGCGCCGGCAGGTTCGGCGTGGCGTAGCTGCTCATCTCCGCGTTCCTCCGCTGGGCTCGCGACCTTGCCCCCGGCCGGCAAGCCCTGTCAATCTGCGCCGGCCGCGCTTGGAGTCAGGAAGTCCGGGAACACACGCCTCCCCCTCTCCGTTCGGCGGACAAATCCCCCGAACAATGGAGAGTACCATGCAGGATATTTCCGGAAAGCGCGTTGCCATTCTCGCAACCCACGGATTCGAGCAGTCCGAGCTGGAAGTCCCGCTGACGAAACTGCGGGAGGCGGGCGCGGAGGTTCACGTCGTCTCGCTCGAACGCGGCGAGATCAAGGGCTGGGACGAGAAGGATTGGGGGCGGCCCGTCCCCGTCGACAGGACGCTGGATGAGGCACGGCCGGAGGACTACGACGCCCTCGTGCTGCCGGGCGGCCAGATCAACCCGGATCTCCTGCGCGTTGAGCAAAAGGCAATCGACTTCGTGAAGAGCTTTTGGACCGACCGCAAGGTGATCGGCGCCATCTGCCATGCGCCCTGGCTCCTGGTCGAGGCCGGCATCGTCAAGGGCCGACGCGTCACCTCCTATCACTCGATCAAGACCGATGTGATGAATGCCGGCGGCCGCTGGGAGGACAGCGAGGTCGTCACCGACCAGGGGCTGGTGACCAGCCGTAATCCCGGTGACCTCGACGCCTTCTGCGAGAAGCTCGCCGAAGAGATCAGAGAAGGCCGGCACGAGCGCCGCGCCGCCTGACGGAGCGGCCATTTCGGGCGGGCGGCGGGGATGGATCTTGCCCCGCCGCCTCGACGCGAAAAATTTTCACAAGCACGAACAAGCCCCTGCGCGATTTCTGCATTTTTTCGCCGGAAAATTTATCCCCACCCCCGGCAGCCCTCTTACAATCCGTCCCATCGCTCTTGCGGGAACCGGATGCGCACCGGGTGTTCGGGAGAGCGGCGGCAACCTCCCCCTCCAGGGATCGGTACCTGGAGGCATGATGAGGGCCCGCGACAG
>NZ_JAPSLH010000047.1 GCF_031180965.1 Chelativorans sp. | reverse complement strand
TGCCGGGAAATCGGCTCAACGAGGGGGCCGTCGCGCCCGACGGCTCGTTCTGGGTGGGTACGATGCAGACCAATCTCGAGCCCGACGGCAGCCCGCGCGCGCAGACGCAGAATTCGGGCAGCTATTACCGCCTCTCGCCTCAACTCGAGCTGCAGCAGCTCACGTCCAGTGAGTACGGGATCACCAACACGATGGCTTGGCTGCCGGGGGGTCTCTTCGTCACGGCCGATACATCGGCCAACACGCTCTATGCGTTCGACATGTCGATGGACGGGCGCCCAGTCAACAGGCGCATCTTCCATGCCGGCTTTTCCCGCGGTCTACCTGACGGCTCCTGCATCGATGCGGACGGCTACCTGTGGAACTGCCGCGTGGCTGGCGGTGCCTGCGTTGCCCGATTTGCTCCCGACGGCAGCATCGACCGCGTGGTCGAGCTTCCCTGCTCATGGCCTACGAGCTGCGCCTTCGGCGGCGCAGAACTGGACACGCTCTACATCAGCTCCGCCCGTTTCACCATGTCGGACGACTACCTTGCCTCGCACCCGTTTGAGGGAGCCATTTTCGCGGTCGAAGTTGGAGTGCGCGGCAAGCCTGCGCATCTCTTCGCCTGCTGACGCTGTCGCAGTCAAACTCGCGCCCTAGGCCAAGAGTGAGCGCAATGGGGAGCCTGCACATTCTTAAGACGTTCTGCGCGAAAGGCTGTGGTCGCCGTGTTCCGTGCCCTCAAGATTGCTCGAGTTAGACTCGAACAGCTGGTCGTAACGAGATTGCATGGCCTTCTTCTGCACTTTACCCCTGGTGTTGCGCGGGAGTTCGTCCATAAGACAACGCCCTTGGGCAGGTCATAGCCCGCAAGCCTTCAGGCACGCATTCTCCTCCTCCAGAGCCTTCAGCCGCTTGGCTTCCGACACCCTCCATGCCGCCGTACTTCTTGCGCCAGGTGTAGAAGGTCGCATCCGAGATGCCATGCCTGCGGCACAGCTCGCCGGTGGTCATGCCCGCCTGATGCCGCTGCTAGGTAAGGTTCAGCCTTGGCCGCTCTTGGAACCTGCCTGGCTCAGGGCCACGGCAAGGATGATGATAGCACCCCGCGCAATGAGCTGTTGCGAATATTCGAGCCCCATAAGGATGAGGCCGTTGTTGATTACGCCGATCATCAGCGCGCCGATGATGGAGCCGACGACGGTGCCCTTTCCGCCAAACAGGCTCGTGCCGCCCAACACGGCCGCCGCGATGACGGAAAGCTCGTCACCCTCGCCGAGCTGGAAGCGGCCCGTCTGCAGGCGGCCGGCATAGAGCATGCCAGCGAGCGCGGCCGTGGTGGCCGAGATCACGATCACCGCCATCTTGATGCGCCCCGTGTCTATGCCGGAATAGCGCGCCGCCATGACATTGCCGCCGACGGCGAGGACCTGCCGGCCGAACTTGGTGCGGAGCAGCACGATATGGCCGATAATGCCGACCGCCAGCATCCAGACGAGCAGGCTCGGCAGCGGGCCGAGATTGCCGCCGCCGAAAATGGCCGGATAGGTGCGGTCGAGGATCGGGATCGCCGCGGTGCCGGAGATCCACATCGCCGCCCCTTTGGCCACGCCCATCATGGCAAGCGTGGTGAGAAACGTCGGAATGAGCAGCCGCGTGGAGAGGAAGCCGTTGACGAGCCCGACCGCTATGCCCGTCAGCAAGCCGGCCGCTATCCCCGCCGGAAGGCCGCCCCAGGCGATGGCGAGTGCAGTGTTAACGGACGCAAGCCCCGCCACGGCGCCGACCGAAAGATCGATCTCGCCCGAGGAGAGTACGAGCGTCATCGCCACGGCCATGATGGCAATGATCGCGGTCTGGCGGGCGATGTTGAGGATGTTGTTCGGGTCGAGGAAGCCGCGGTCGTGCAGCGTGATTGCGAAGAAAGCAAAGACCACGACGAAGCCGATATAGATGATGTTCTGCCGCCAGGTGCGCTTCAAATAGGCGAGAGGGCTCTCGCCGCGCTGGGTTCCCGCCGTCGTTTCAGTCATGCCGCCCTCCCTCCCTGCTGCACGATGATCTGCAGTTTCTGCTCGGCCCTGAGTTCGGAATCACCCGTGAGCAGGTCCGATTTGTTTATCATCTCCACCAGCCTGCCCTCCGCCATGACGGCGATGCGGTCGCTGACCGCAATGAGTTCGGCGAGTTCGGAAGAGATGAAGACGATCGACTTTCCTTCTGCCGCGAGCGCGCGCACGAGCCGCAGCACCTCGCCCTTGGCGCCGATGTCGATGCCCGCGGTGGGCTCGTCCATGATCAGGATGTCGGGCTCGGTCGCGAGCCATTTACCGATGACGATCTTCTGCTGGTTGCCGCCCGAAAGCGCATTGGCGGGCGCTGCCCGCGAAGCGGTCTTGATGGCGAGGCGCTCGATCGTTTTGTCGGTGATTGTGCGCGAGCGCTTCTTGTCGACGAAGAAGGAACGTCCGAGCCGCTTGAGTATCGGAATTTCGATGTTCGCCTGGATGGAGTGATCGAGCACGAGCCCCTGCCGCCTGCGGTCTTCCGGGACGAGCGCGATGCCTTGTTCCGTCGCCGCAGTCGGTGACCCGATGGTCACTGCCTTGCCCTTGAGCCTTATCATGCCGGAGCCGACCGGCTCCAGCCCGAAGAGCATACGCGCCAGCCGGCTGCGCCCGGAGCCGAGGAGACCAGCGATCCCGAGCACTTCCCCGCGGCGCAAGGAAAAGCTTATGTCGCCGCCGCGCTGCCGGCTCGAAAGGTGCTCCACTTGGAGCACCACTTCGTCGGTGGCCGAAGACTCGCTCACGAAATCCGAAAGGTTGCGCGTCTCCTTTCCCATGATGTCGGCGATCAAGCCGGCAAGGGTGTATTCGGCGATCGGGCGGGATGCGATCAGGCGCCCGTCGCGCAGCACGGTCGCATGGTCGGCGATCATGAAAATCTCGTCCATGCGGTGGCTAACATAAATGATGGCCTTGCCCTCGGCCTTGAGACGCCGCAGCAGGCCGAAAAGGACATCCACCTCCGCAGGGCTGAGGGCGGAGGTCGGCTCATCCAGCACCAGCACCTCGGCGTTCTGCGACAGCGCCTTAGCGATCTCTGTGAGCTGCTGCTGGCCCGTGAGCAGGTCGGCTACTACGGCCGTGGGATCGATCTCCACCCGCATCAGTGCGAAGATCTCCCGCGCCCGCCGCTCCATGAGCCTGTCGTCGATCAGTCCGCGTGCGGTCAGCGGTTCGTTGGCGAGAAAAATGTTCTGCGCCACCGTTAGCGTCGGCACCAGGCTCAGCTCCTGGAAGATCATGCCGATGCCCTTTTCGCGGGCGAGCTGGGGCGACAGGGCCGGAAAGCTTTCACCCTTAATGGCGATGGAGCCGCTGTCCGGCACCTGCACGCCTCGCAAAATCTTCAAGATGGTCGACTTGCCTGCGCCGTTCTCGCCGAGCAGCGCATGGATTTCGCCGGCCCGCACACGCAGGCTTACCTCGCGCAGCGCATGAACCCCGCCGAAGCGCTTGGAAATGTCGGTCAGATCGACCGCGGTCCATCCGGCCGCCGCTCCCGTCATTCCAGCTCCACCCACTCGCCGGTTTTGCCCGATTTCAGGATGGCGTCGGCGATCATCGAGATGCGCCAGCCGTCCTCGAAATTCGGCGAAGGCTGCTCGCCGGTCGTGATCGCCTGGAAGAAATCATAGCACTCGATGATCTTCGTCTCGCCATAACCGATGCCAAGCGCGGGTATGGGCCAGAGGCCTTCACCATAGGGCTGTGCCGGGCCTGTATAGACTGTGCGGAAGCCGCGCGCATCGGCTGCATCGTCCTTGAACATGACCTGCAGCTCGTCCCTGCGCTCGTAGTTGAAGGCAAGCGAGCCCTTGGTGCCGTGCACCTCGAAGGTCAGGAAATTGTTGCGGCCCCAGCCGTTCCGCGTCGCCTCGATGGAGCCGATCGCACCGTTCCGGAAGCGGATCATTGTCAGCATCTCGTCATCGACGTCGACCTTGCCGCGTTCGGCATTCCTGTCCCCGCCGACGCCGAGCTTGTCCACGCCGCCGGCCTGCTTCGGCCGCTCGTGGATATGCGTTTTGGTCACGGCGCTTACCGCAGCGAATTCTCCGACGAGGTACCGGGCGAAGTCGATCACATGGGTGCCGATGTCGCCAACGGTTCCGGATCCGGCGATATCCTTCTGGAAGCGCCAGGAGAGCGGCGCGTCCGGATCGGCTGACCAATCCTGCAGGTAGGTGCCGCGGAAGTTGAGGATCTCGCCGATGCGGTCTTCGTCGATCAGCTTCCTGGCGAGCGCCACCGCCGGCGTGCGCCGGTAGTTGAACGCCACCATATGGATGGATGTCCCGCCCTTCACCGCCTCGTACATCGATCTGGCCTCGTCGCCGGTGCGCGCCAGCGGTTTCTCGCAGATGATGTGCTTGCCGGCGCGGGCGGCGGCAATGGCGATCTCGGCGTGGGAATTGTTCGGCGTGCAGATATCCACAACGTCGATATCCCGGCGCTCCACCACCGCCCGCCAGTCGGTGGAAGCCTCCTCGAAGCCGAAGCGGTCGCTGGCATCCGCCGCCATCGCCTCGGTCACATCGACGACGATCTTGCGCACGGGAATGGCGGGCGCAGGCCAGAAGAACATCGGCATCGCCGCATAGGCGAGCGCATGGGCCTTGCCCATGAAGCCGCCGCCGATCATCGCTACATTGAGTTTTTTCATGGCGTCACTCGTCGCTGATCTAAGAGAAAGGGGGGACGGGGGGACCGTCCCCAAGCGCTTGGGAGCGTCAGTTCATGCTGTCCCTGATCGAGGCCGGCGCTTCGGTCGAATAGACTTCTTTCCATGCATCGAGCAGGTTCGCCTTTTCGACGGGCAGGGCCGGCAGCGCCACATAGGCCGGCGCTTCCTTGTCGATCAGGCCGTAGCCGGCGAGGATCGCCTCCGTCACGCCTTGATCATAAGGGCGCTGTGCCCCGAGGCCTTTGACGAAGCCGCCCCGGGCCATATCGATGGCGGCGTTCTCGCCGAGATCAATCGTGGTGATTACAAGGTTGTCGCGACTATTGGCGCGTGCGGCCGAGATCACACCTTCCGCCGGTACGTCCCAGACCGCCCAGATGCCGTCGAGGGTCGGGTTGGCGACCATCATGGCCGACGCCGCACGGTCGGCATCGCCCGCAAAATCCGGGCCGCCGATACCCTGCTCGGCCACGATCTCGATCTTCGGATAATTTTCCGCGATCGTCGCCTTGAACGCCTCATAGCGCTGGCGCGTCACGAAGAAATCCGCTGCGTGGAAGACAAGGCCGATCTGCCCTTCCCCATTGAGCGCCTTGGCCATGAGGTGGGCGGAAGCGACGCCGTTGCCGTAGTTGTCGGCAGAAACGACGCTCACATACTCATTGCCGGCGGTGAAGCCTTTCGGAACGTTGTCCATGAAGACCAGCGTCGTGCCGGCTTCCGCCGCCTGCCTGTAGGCATTCGCCGTCGCCGTAGGGTCGGTCGGGATGGAGACGATGATGTTCGGCTTCTGCGCCATGATCGTCTCGATGTCCGAGACCTGCTTGGCCGAGTTGAAGCCTGCATCGGTGGTTGCAATCACCTCGACGCCCATTTTCTCGAATTGGGCTTTCAGGCCAGCGATCTGCGCCTGGCTCCAGTCGTCGCCGCCATAGTGCATGACGATCGCCGCCTTGGCGTTCATCTGGCGAATCTTGGTGATCTCGTCGTCTGTAAGACTGATCTCCGAGGCTGAAACGGGCTTTTCGCCGTTCGGGCCGGTGCTGAGCGTCTTGCCGGCGAGTGCGGCCAGCGCCTCCTCGGGGCTCTGCGCGAACGAAGCGCCGGCGATCGCGGCGCTGAAGAGCGCCGCAAGCAGCGCCTTGCTGAATATTCGTCCCATGGTTTCCTCCCTTTGTGACGATGATCGTGCGGAAAGGCTATCCAAGCCTTCCGGTCAGGAATGCGAAGCTCCGGCGTGCGCCCGCCAATGGGTCGGGCCAGGAGTCGAGCTCGGCGGTGATCCAGCCGTCAAAGCCGTTCTCGAGCAGCGCGTCGATGACGTCACCGTTGTCCAGGTCGCCCTCGTCGAGCGGCGTGAAGCCGAAGGGCGCGCGGCGCAGCCCCTTCAGGTGAACGTAGCTGATGCGGCCGGCGAGCTGCCGGACGAGCTCGGCGGGATCGCCGCCGGCGGCCGCCAGATGTGCGGTATCCGGGCAGAAATTGATGCTCGTGTGCTTGAAAACTTCGGCGACTTCCTTCGGCCCCTCGACGATGGTGGAGAGATGCGGATGGTAGTGTGCCTTAAGGCCGGCGCGCTTTGCGATCTCCACCACCTTTTCCAGCGCCGCCCCTAGCTTCGGGATGTCGGTAGGGAGGGTGCCCCTGGCGCGCTTGGCTCCGCCCCCGACGACGAGATGGACAGCGCCGAGTTCCGCCGCAGCTCCAGCGGCGCGCTCAATCTGCGCAAGCTCCTCGCCCAGAATCTCGTCGAAGATGAAGTTGCCGCCGGAATAGGTGGCGACGAGGGTCAGCCCTGCTCTTTGCAGGGCGCTGCGCAGCTCCGGAAGCCGGCCCTGGTAATGAAGCAGGTTGCCATCGAAGATTTCGACGCCCTGGTAACCGGCGTCGCCAATCTCGGCAATCGCCCGCTCCATGTCGCCGAACGTGACATAGGTGAGCTGGGTGATCGAGGTCACCCCCACGGCGTGTCCGCCGAGCGGACCCCAGCAATTGGCGTGGTAGGCCAGTTTGATGGCCATGAGCGCTCCTCCCCTTTCTTCCAAGGCATTGGCGATATGCCGAGCCGCCCGGTCTCCTCATGTCAACAGCTATGCCGGATTACGATCGGACGTCAACTATAAATCGACATAAGATCGCTAACTTTTGTCGGAAAAATATCATAAGGTATTAGCTTGATCCGGGACACGAGCGGGAATACGTCTTCTGAGGGCGCATTGCGCTCAGGAAACGGGAATGGCGCGGGAGGCAGCGGACGCGTGGAGCAGGCGGCAGCCTTAAGTGAACGGCAGCGCCGCGCGCTTGGCCGCCCGCGCACCATCGAGGCCGGCCAAGCGAGCCTCTCCCTCGTCCTCAATCTCATCCGCGAAGGCCGAGCCACCACGCGACATGAGCTCGAGCGCTCGTCCGAGCTGGGGCGTGCCGTCATTGCCGATCGGATCGCCGCTCTCATGGATCTCGGCCTCCTCCGCGAAGGCGAACTGGGTCCCGCGACGGGCGGGCGGGCGCCGCGGCACATGCGCTTCCGAGCCGATGCCGGCTCGATTCTCGTCTCGGCAATAGACCAGAGCTCGATCGCCGTCGGCGTCGCGGACCTCTCCGGCCGGCTCCTGTTCGAGCACCACGAGGCCGCTGATCTTGCCGAAGGCCCCGAAGCGATCCTCGGCCGTCTCGCCATGCTCTTCGCATGGATGATGGAGGAAGGCGATCGCCCCGCTCCCTGGGGAATCGGGCTCGCCATGCCCGGCGCTGTCGAGAAGACGGGCGTTCCCTTCGCAGCCGTGCCCGTGATGTCCTCGCTGCAGAGCTGGAGCTCTTATCCCTTCGTTGAACGGCTCATCACCCGGCTCGGCGCGCCGGTTTGGGTGCGCAGCGGCGTACAATCCATGACCATGGGCGAGTTCAAGGCCGGCGCCGGGCAACCCGCGCCGGATATGATTTATGTAAAGCTCGGCCGGTCGATCAGCGCCGGCCTCATCTCCGAGGGGCGCCTCCACCGCGGCGCCGAAGGGGCGACAGGGATGATTGGCCATACCCGGATCGGCGATGCCATTCTGGAGGCCGTTGCCGGCGCGGACGCCCTCTCGCACCAGGCGCGCACCGCCGCCAAATCCGGCGAAAGCCGCTACCTCACCCAGGCGCTGGAGCGGCAGGGCGACGTCTCCGTGGTGGATGTCGGCCATGGCGCACAGCTTGGCGATATCTTCTGCGTCGAGCTTTTGACCCGCTGCGGCCGCATGGTTGGCGAGGCGCTGGCGCCACTCGCGAACATGCTCAACCCCTCTCTGATCGTTATCGGCGGCGTCGTGGCCGAGACGGGCGATAGTCTGCTCGCCGGTATTCGCGAGGCGGTTTACCGGCTGTCGCACCCGCTGGTGACCCGTGACCTCAGGATCGTCCGCTCGCAGATGGGCGCCTCATCTGGCCTCGTGGGCGCCGCGCAGGTGGTGATCGAGGAGCTCTTTTCTCCCACGCTGCTTCAGGGCTGGATCACCCAGGGCTCGCCGCTGCGCCATCCCGATTTCCTCGCCTTGCATGCCAGGCTCGCACCTACAGATCCGGGCCAGCAGCCATGACTCCCTCTCTTTCCGGAGCCTTACCATGACCATCGCCGGGCTCGGTCCGCACGGCGAACGCGCCGTGCCCGCCAACCAGATCGCACTCAGCGCCGCTGACGAGATGGAAGCGCACCGCCGGCGTTTCGCTGTGGCCGCCGTGCTACACACCACCACGAGCGATTGGTCGAAGCAGGAACTTGCAGGCATCGTCACGATGCTTGGCAGGTACGGTGCGGCGGTGGTCGAGGTGGTGGATTGCGGCTTCGAGGTCGCAGCACAGATTGCGGCCCTTCACCGTCTTGCAGATGCTGCCGTCGACGCCGTGATCTCGATCCCCATCGGCAATGCCGAGGTGGCCGAAGCCCACCGCGCAGTGACCCGGGCCGGCAAGTCCCTCGTGCTTCTCGACAACGCGCCCACCGGGCTCCTGCCCGGCACTGACTATGCCAGCGTCGTCTCTACCGACAATTTCGGCCTCGGCCAGACCTGCGCCAGCTTGCTTTCGCCTCACATAGGGGAAGGCGGGCTGGTCGGCATCCTAGGCTATGCCAACGACTTCTACGCAACGCATGAGCGCGAGATCGCCTTTCGCAAATGGATGGCCACGCTCCGCACTGATGTGACCATCGTCCGCGAGCGCTTCGTCTCTCCGGAACGTGCTGAAGAGGCCGTGCTCGGCCTCCTTGAGCGATCGCCCCAACTCGCCGGGCTCTTTGCCGTTTGGGACGTCCCGGCCATGAAAGCCGTCTCCACACTTCGTGGCACAGGCCGCGAGCTCGCGATAGCCACGGTGGACCTCGGCAACGAGGCGGCGATCGAGATGGTGTCGGGCGGCATGATCAAGGGCATCGGCGCGCAGCTGCCCTACGACCAGGGCGCCGCCGCAGCGACGGCCACGCTGCTTGCGCTGATGAAGGCGCCGGTTCCTCCGTGGGTAGCCCTGCCCGGACTAGCCGTCACGTCCGAGAACGCCGTGGAAGCGTATCAGCTCGTGTGGCACCAGCCGGCGCCTGGCGCACTCATGAGTTCTCGCCTGCGGGATACAAGTACGCCCTAGCCTGGAGTGTTGAAGTTCAGTCCTGAGTTCGAATGGTCCGCCGTTGATCATTCAAACACTAGCGCCTTGCTAAAATGCAGTGTCCGCATCGAAGCCGGTCGTTCTCGCCTGTGAACGACATAGATAGCTCGCAGGAACAGCCGCTCGCTGCCAATTGCTCCTAACAACGGACTGATAGCTTCCGGCCCGAAGGCGCCGCCAGCGGGTACGTGCAAATGACTCCCCTTTTGCGCCCTTCGTCTGGACACGCCCGCCGGTGACATCAAGGCATGTCCGGCACAGGTTGAACCGGTTCGACTGACAAGGACACCTCTTTGCCGTCCCCAGCATACCAAAACAATTCGGCAACACATCGCATTAGACCGAACCACCTTCGGCTGCATGGTGCTCGTCCGGCGCCTTGGGTAAAAAGCGGGCGAGACGCCGAGTAATGCTGTCAATGTATGACAGGATCACCGGCACGATGACGAGCGTCAGGATGGTCGAACTGATCAGGCCGCCGATGACGGCGTGAGCCATCGGCGCGCGCTGCGCGCCGCCGCCGCCCACGGCAAGCGCCAGGGGTAGCATGCCGAAGATCATGGCGAGCGTCGTCATGATGATCGGCCGGAAGCGGATGGCGCCGGCGCTGATCAGGGCCTCGCTCAGCGGCAGGCCACGCTTGCGTTCCTGATTGGCGAAGTCGACCAGCAGGATGCCGTTCTTCGTCACCAGGCCCATCAGCATGATGAAGCCGATCAGCGAGAACATGTTGATCGTGCTGCCGGTCACGAGGAGCCCGAGGAGCACGCCGATGAGCGACAGCGGCAGGGCGGCCATGATGGCGATGGGCTGGGCGAAGCTGCCGAATTGCGAGGCGAGCACGATGTAGATGAAGATCACCGCCATGGCGAGCGCGGTGGCCATATGGCCCATCGTCTCCTGCATATCCTCGGACTGGCCGCCGGACTGGATGCGGTAGCCGGCGGGCAGGTCCTTCGCGTCGATGACTGCCTGAAGCTCCGCCGTCACATCGCCGAGCGTGCGGCCGGAGACGTCGGCGGTCACCTTGACTTCGCGCGTAAGGTTGAGACGCTGGATTTCCGAGGCGGTCAGCGCCGTGTCGAAATCGGCGATCTGGTCGAGGCGGACCATGATCGGTGCGCCGCGCGCGTCGGTGCGCCCGTTCCCGACTATCAGCTCGCCGAGAGCGGCCGCATCCGCGCGCTGCTCCTGCGGCAGGCGTACCACGACGTCGTAGCTCTCGCCGGCATCGTCCGTCCAGCTCGTCACCTCTTCACCGCCGACCAGCGCACTTAGCACCGTGCCCACCTGCTGGACATTGATGCCGAAATCGCTCGCGGCTTCGCGCCTCAGCCGCACGGCAAGCACCGAGCTGGGCTCTTCGGCCGTCGTCGCGACGTCCACCATGCCAGAGATATGGCGCATCTCTGCGGCAAGGTCCTTGGCGATGCGCTCCAGCACGGCCCGGTCGTCGCCCATCACGCTGATCTGGACGGGGCTCTGGCCGCCGCCGAGGCCCTCCTGCACGACCGCGACATCGATGCCTGCAATCGCTGCGAGACGCTCACGGACGGGCTGGGCAAGCGTGGTGGGCGTGCCCTGCCTTTCGGCATGCGGCACGAGCTCGACGAGGACGCTCGCCTTATGCTTGCCCGCACCGGCGCCGGTGTTGATGGTGGAATAGACGGATCGCACCTCCGGGAATTCTTTCAACGCGCGCTCCACCTGGCCGAGCTTGGCGCTCGTATAGTCCAGCGAGGATCCGACCGGGGCGGTGATGCTGACCTGCATACGTCCCTGATCCGCCGGCGGAACGAATTCCACACCGACGAGCGGGACCATGAACACGCTGCCGACGAATATCCCGATGGTCGCGATGAGCGTGATCAGGCGGTGCCTTAGGGTCCAGGAGATCACATGGCGATAAGCGCCGCCCAGCTTCTCAAAGCCGCGGTCGAACCGCGCGACAAGGCGGCCGATCGGGCCCCTCCTGGCGTTCGGCTGCGCATCGGGATCGTACCAGACGCTGGAAAGCATCGGGTCGAGCGTGAAGCTGACGAAGAGCGAGATGAGCACGGCCGCCGAGACAGTAACGCCGAACTCGTAGAAGAAGCGGCCGACAATGCCTTCCATGAAGGCGACCGGCAGGAAGACGGCGACGATGGTCGCCGTGGTGGCCATGACGGCAAGGCCGATCTCATTGGTACCGTCGAGCGCGGCTTGGATATGCGATTTGCCCATGTGCAGGTGGCGCGTAATGTTCTCGCGCACCACGATGGCATCGTCGATGAGGATGCCGATGGAGAGCGTGAGCGCGAGCAGGCTCATCGTGTTGAGGGTGAAGCCGAGGAAGCTGATGACGGCGAGCGTGCCGATCATCGAGATCGGCAGCGTCAGCGCAGTGATCACCGTGCTGCGCCAGGAATTGAGAAACAGGAAGACAATGGCGACGGCCAACGCCGCGCCCTCGATCAGCGTGGACTGCACCTGCTCCACCGACTCCTCGATGGCAATGGATGAATCGCTGACGACGCGCAACTGCACGTCCTGCGGCGCCAGCTCCGCGCCAAGTGCCGCGATGCGCGCCTTGACGGCCTCTGCGACCTCGACCGTGTTTGCGTCCTGCACCTTGACCACATTGATCGCCAGCGCCGTCTCGCCATTGTAGATCGCGCGGCTCGTGGCGTCGGCAGAAGTCTCGACGATGGAGGCGACATCGCGCAGATAGACCGGACCTCCTCCCCGGCGGGCAATGATCATGTCGAGGAAATCTTCGGGTTCGGAAATCCGCCCCTGGACTTGGATCGTTCGGTCTGAAAGCGCGGTGACCAGATTGCCGGCGGGGAGGTTCTGATTGCCGTTGCGCAGGGCGCTGACCACTTCATCGACGCCGACGCCAAGGGCCCGCAACCTGGTCTCGTCGAGCTGAATGCCGATCTGCCGGTTTTGCCCGCCGACGAGCATCGCCTCGCCGACGCCAGAGATCGTGCTGATCTCCTTCACGATTTGCCGGTCCGCGATCCTTGTCAGCTCGGGCAGGCTAACGGTCGGTGAACTCAGCGCGATCGAGACGATCGGCTGATCGGACGGATTGAAGCGCTGGACGAGCGGCTTGTCCACGCCGCTGGGAAACGAAGCCTCCAGCGGTGCGACCCGGTCGCGCACGTCCTGGGCGGCCGCGGCGCCGGAGACTTCCAGCTTGAAGAACGCGACGACGAGCGAGCGGCCCTCGTAAGATGTCGAGGTAACCTGGTCGATGCCGCTGATCGTGTTCAGCGCCTGCTCGACGGGCCGTGTCACCTCGGTCTCGACGGTCTCCGGCGTCGCACCCGGATAGGAGGTCATGACCACGACGACAGGCACGTCCACATTGGGATACTGGTCGAGCCCGAGCCGCTGGTAGGAGAAAAGGCCGAACACCACCAGTGCCACCATCATCATGGTGGCGAAGACGGGGTAGCCGACGGAGATGCGCGTAAGAAACATGGGATTTTATCCGGCAGTCGAAATGGTGACAGGCATATCGGCCTGAAGCTCGGGCAGCGGAGCGCTGAGAACGGTGTCTCCGGCCGCGATGCCGCTGGTGATCTCCACGAGGCTTCCGCCGTCCCAAAACGGCCCGAGCTCGACCGGCTGGCGGACCAGCTTGCCGTCCGAGATCTTCAGCACGTGCTGGCCCTCCTCATTGTTGCGAAGCGCCGTTTGCGGGATAGCAAGCACATCCTCCTCCTGGCGGACGAGGATGGAGCCGGTCGCGAACATGCCGCCCCAAAGACGGCCCTCGGTGTTCTCCAGCCGGATGAACACCGGAACCAGGCGCGACCCTTCATTGGCGACCGGGTTGATCCTGTCCACTGTGCCGAGGATGGTGGTGTCTTCCAGGCCGTCGACCTGCAGCTCGGTCGTCTGGTCGACCTTGAGACGCGCGATATCGCGCGTCGAGACGAGCACTTCGGCTTCAAGCACCGAGGTGTCCACCACCGTCATGAGCTCCGTATTAGCGGCAACGTTCTCGCCCGCTTCGATCGAGCGGCTCGCGATGATGCCGTCGAAGGGCGCCACGAGCACGGCGTCGCGCAAGGCAGTCCGCGCCGTGTCCGATTGGGCGGAGAGCCCCTGGACATTGGCACGAGCAGCAGCCACGTCACTTTGCGCCTTCTCCAGCGCCGCCGTCGTCGCAAAGCCGCGCTGGGCCAGACGCTCCGTCTTCTCCAACGTTTGCTCGGCGAGTGCCAGTTGCGCCCGTGCGGCTTCCACATTGCTGTCCTGCTGCACAAGAGCGGACTGGAGGTCTTCGGTCTCGAAGCGAACGAGAATGTCGCCGGCCTTGACGGCCTGCCCCTGCCGGACATTCACGTCGAGCACGGTGCCCGAGACTTTGGCCTTGATCACCGCCCGGTTAACGGGGCGCAGCTCGCCGCTGACGCGGACGCGCTCGCTCATGTCGCGCGGCTCCACCGTCGTCACTTCGATCTGCGCGAGCTCGCGGCATTCGGGCGCGAAAACTCCCGCCTCAGACGGCTGAGGCGTCCGTCCTCCTGCCCCGTAGATGACGGCACCCACAGCCGTCGCCGCAAGCACGGCGGCCACTCCAAGGCGCTTCGGCCATTTTCGCCCCATCCGTATATCTCCTTCGTTCAGTATAAATTGAACTTTGTGTGTGCAGATCTGCGCCCAGCACCATTTCTGTCTCGCCAGATCAGGCTACCTTCTGCTCTTCCAGGATTGTTTCAGCTTCGGCCAGGCCGCGTTCCAAGCCCTCGGCGGCCTTGTGAGCATAAGTTGCGGCGACAATCAGGCGCCGCTTGGCATGCTTCATGTGATCGGGAAGCTGCTCGGCAGTGTTCCGGTAGTACTCACCGGACGATCGCAACTTCGCGAGCTGCTTCCTGAAGAGGCTGACCAGCCCCTCAGGTGCGATGCGGTAATAATCCTGCCGGTCGCCCGGCTTTGCCACCCGCTCGATCAGCCCCAAATCGTCGAGCAGCCGGGCATTGGTGCTGATGCTGCCTCGGCTGACCTGAAGACGATCAGCCAATTCACCGAAGCTGAAAGGGCCGCCCTCCACAAGCAGAAGTCCGAACAGACGGCCGGCAATGCGCGGCATCTGCTGGTCCTGAAACCGCAGGCCCATTGCCTCCACGAAGTCTTGCACAGGGTTGTCTCGTTCAGTCATGGCGCACATATAGTGCTGTCAGATCGTTTTGTCAAAATTAAACACGAGGAGTTGGTTGCGGTTACCCTCTATGGTGCAGCGGTTGGTGCCCGTTGCCACTGCCTCGGTGCTGTTTTCGACATTGGTGTCCAAACCGGATAGTCCGCGAACGGGACATTCGAGATCATCTTAGAGAAATGCTTCTGTCGCTGACGCTCGTGTCATCAAGCGATCCGAGCAAGCGTCACAGGCAGAGCGACGTCATTGATCTTCCCCCAGCTTCACTCGCCGATAGGTTGCTTTCAAACCTCAGGGCCGAACACGTCCCGCCTAAGGGCTCCGCCCTCGCGCGGGCAAGGATGCGCGCCGGAGCTCCGGCGCCGGGCCGGGGGGGGTGCCCCGGCGGGCCCGCCCCCCCCAAACCGCCCCCCCCCCACCGCGGGGCCCCGCGGG
>NZ_JAPSLH010000018.1 GCF_031180965.1 Chelativorans sp. | reverse complement strand
GGCTTCTTCTCCGTCCCGGCTGCACCCAATGAAGGGGGTGGTCTCTGCCGGGCCGAAGGAAAAGCCCTAGCGGCTTCTCCGCGGTTTCCGCGATGCTGTCTGGAACCCAGCATCCGTTTTTCCGAAGTGCTGTCTGTCACCCAGCACCCCGGCACCGCCGGCCTGTCGCGGGCCCTCAGCATGCCTCCAGGTACCGATCCCTGGAGGGGGAGGTTGCCGCCGCTCTCCCGAACACCCGGTGCGCATCCGGTTCCCGCAAGAGCGATGGGACGGATTGTAAGAGGGCTGCCGGGGGTGGGGATAAAATCTCGGGCGAAAAAAATGCGGAAATCGTGCAGGAGCTTGTTTTTCCTGCAGATTATTTTTGCGCATCCGGGCGGCGGGGCCGATTTGATCCACACCATTCGGAGCGGTTTGGCTAGACGCGTTGAGGCGTGGCACCCTGGCCAGAGTTATGAAATCCGTGCGACGGCGATGAAAACGCCCACCCTTCCATAAGGGGGAGGGCGCGTCTTGAAAGGCATCGAGGGCCTTCGTCTTCGGCTCTGTCCCGGCAGGACGGCGGGCTCAATAGCGGCGGATCAAACCCACCAGCCGACCCTGCACCTTCACCCGGTCGGGACCGAAGATGCGCGTCTCATAGGCAGGGTTGGCCGCTTCGAGCGCGATGGATGCGCCCTTGCGGCGGAAGCGCTTCAAGGTCGCTTCCTCGTCGTCGACCAGGGCGACTACGATGTCGCCCGGATTGGCCGTCTGGGTCTGGCGGATGATGACCGTGTCGCCGTCGAAAATGCCGGCTTCCACCATCGAATCGCCCTTCACCTCCAGCGCATAGTGCTCGCCGCCGGAGATCATGTCCGGCGGGACGCCGATGGAATGGGTCTGGTTCTGGATCGCTTCGATGGGAACGCCGGCGGCGATGCGTCCCATGACCGGGATGGAAACGACACCCACTTCATCGTCATTGCTCGCCACCGGCCGGGAGGCGGGGGCTGCGCGGCCCTGGCCGCCTTCGATGACGCTGGGCGAGAATTTTCGCGGGCTGCCGAGGCCCGGCGCGATGGAATCCGGCAGCCGCAGCACCTCCAGCGCGCGCGCCCTGTTGGGCAGTCGGCGGATGAAGCCGCGCTCCTCCAGAGCCGTGATCAGCCGGTGGATGCCGGATTTGGAGGCGAGATCCAGCGCCTCCTTCATCTCGTCGAAGGAGGGCGGGATGCCCGTCTCCTTCAGCCGGCCGTGAATGAAAAGCAGCAGCTCGTGCTGTTTGCGCGTTAGCATGGAAACCACCCGGAATCGGTCAAAACAAACCCAGAACATACGCTATATGTTCCAGTTGTGTTCCGCAACAGTAAATAAATATGGTTACCAAATCCTAGCCGGGTGCTCGTGGTCCGCGGGGGTACTTGGAGTGCTGGTTGGCGGGGATCGTGGACGCCTGTGTCCCTGAGAGCCTCCTCTGGCAGCCGAACTGGCCCAGTGCTATCCCCCGCATGGGTCGGGCGAGTGGCCGAATCGCGGGATGGACCGCTCATGACCCACAAAGCAGGGCCGCCGCAGATCGGTTTCTGCAGTTCCCTCTCCGTTTCGGCTTCGCCTCGACACCTCTCCCCCGCCTGCGTGGGGGAGAGGATGCGCCGGCCGCCTGCTCTTAGCGAAGCATCAGCACGCGACAGGGGCTGCCGGGCTCCGCGGCCGGCGCGTTCGGCTCGCGGATGATGAGCGCGTTGGCCGCCGCAAGCGCCGTCAGCATCGAGGAATCCTGCAGGTCGAAGGGCGTGGCCAGCAGGCCTTCGAAACCCTCAACGACGACGGCACGCACATAGTCCTGCCTTTCGTCGTTGGCCTTCATCGGCTTGCCGAGAAAAGCCGGGCGCAGGTCGGGCCGAAACACCCGTCCGGAAAGCCGCGCCATGAGCGGCCGCAGGAAAAGATGCGCGCAGACGAGGCTGGAGACCGGGTTGCCGGGCAGTCCCAGAACGCGCGCGCCGCCGAAGCGCCCGAACATCAGCGGCTTGCCCGGACGCATGGCGATCTTCCAGAAGGCGAGGTCCATGCCCTCGGAGGTCAGAACCTCGCGCACCAGATCATGCTCCCCGACCGAAGCGCCGCCGAGCGTGACGATGATGTCGGCGCGGGCGCCGAGCGCCCGGCGAATCGCGCCGGCGATGGCCTCGCGGTCGTCCGGGACGATGCCAAGATCGAGCACATCGGCCCCGTCCATCCGCGCCAGCGCGCCGATGCCGAAATTATTGGAGGCGACGATCTGGTCGGGTCCCGGCGTCTCATCGGGCGGCACAAGCTCGTCGCCGGTGGCGATCACGGCAATGACCGGCCGGCGCACAACGGGGAGCCGCGCGTGGCCGGCTGCGGCCGCTAGCGAAAGGGCCGCCGGGTCGAGCAGCCGCCCCTCCTGGAGCACCACGTCGCCGCCGCGAAAGTCGAGGCCGGCGCGGCGGATGTGCCGGCCAGGCGCGACGGCTTGCAAAGCCTCGATGCGACCCTCGTCCACAGGAACTGCGTTTTCCTGGATGAGGATCGTGTCCGCGCCGTCCGGGACGGGAGCGCCGGTGAAGATGCGCACCGCCTCGCCCGGCCCGACGGCGCCCGGAAAGCGCCGGCCGGCGGCCGATTCGCCGGTGACGGCAAGGCTTGCGGGCGGGGAGGCGATATCCGCGGAGCGGACGGCGTAGCCATCCATGGCGGAGGCATTGAAAGGCGGCTGCGTGCGGCGGGCTTTCAGGGCACCCACGAGCACGCGGCCGGCAGCGTCGGCGAGCGGCAGTTCCTCGGGCGGGAGCGGCTGCAGCCCGTCAAGGACGCGCTCCAGCGCCTCGTCAACCGGCAGCAGGGCCATGATCCGCGCTCCCGGCGCGCCAGGGTCCGGATTTTCCGCCGGTCTTCTCCAGGAGGCGGATCTGCGTGATGACCATGTCCTTGTCGAGCGCCTTGGCCATGTCATAGATCGTGAGGCAGGCGACGGAAACGGCGGTGAGCGCCTCCATCTCCACGCCTGTCTTGCCCGTAACGCGCGCCATGGCTTCCACCCGGAGCCCGGGCAGCGATTCGTCCGGTTCGATCTCCACCGTCACTTTGGTGAGCGCCAGCGGATGGCAGAGCGGAATAAGATCATGCGTCCTCTTGGCCGCCATGATGCCGGCAATGCGGGCAACGGCGATGACGTCGCCTTTCTTGGCATTGCCGCTGAGGATCGCCTGCAGCGTCTCCGGCGCCATCACGACGCCGCCCGCGGCGACGGCCGTGCGCACGCTGTCTTTCTTGCCGCCGACATCCACCAATTCCGCCCGTCCGTCGGCGCCAAGATGGGTGAGGCCGGTTTTGCCCTCCTCGGTCATCAGCCGGCTGCCCGGAGCCCTGGCGACAGGCCGAGAAGGTTGCGCGTGGCGGCCTCCACATCGTCCTGGCGCATCAGGCTCTCGCCTACGAGGAAAGTGGAAATGCCCGCTCTGGCAAGCCGCGCGCAGTCCGCATGGGTGAAGATGCCGCTTTCGCCGACGATCATGCGGTCCTCCGGCACCAGCGGGGCCAGTCTTTCGCTCGTTTCCAGCCTCGTCTCAAAGCTGCGCAGATCGCGATTGTTGATGCCGATCAAAAGCGAGGGGAGTTTTAGCGCCCGCTCCAGCTCCGCTTCGTCATGGACCTCGACAAGCGCATCCATGCCCAGTTCGGCGGCGCTCTCGGCGAGCGCCTTCGCCTCGTCGTCAGTCACGCTCGCCATGATGATGAGGATCGCGTCCGCGCCCCAGGCGCGCGCCTCGAAGACCTGGTAGGGCTCGAACATGAAATCCTTGCGCAGGGCGGGAAGCTGCGTCGCCGCGCGGGCCTGGCGGAGGAACTCCGGCGCGCCCTGGAAGGAGGGGCGGTCTGTGAGCACGGAAAGGCAGGCGGCGCCGCCCCGTTCGTAAGCCGCTGCGAGGGCGGGCGGATCGAAGTCGGCACGGATGATGCCCTTGGAGGGGCTCGCCTTCTTGATTTCGGCGATGAGCGCAAAGCGGCCGGCGGCATGCTGGGCGCGAAGGGCGGCGGCAAAGCCGCGGACCGGCTCGGCGTCGCGGATGTGCGCCGCAAGCTCGGCCTGGGGCAGCGCCGCTTTCGCAGCGGCGATCTCCTCGCGCTTGTATGCCTCGATCCTGCGCAGAATGTCCGCCATGCCGCCTAAGCCCGGTTGGAAATCTCGATCAGCTTTTCGAGCCTTGCCAATGCGCGGCCGCTGTCGACCGCCTCGGAGGCAAGCGCAAGACCCTCGCGCAGCGCTGTCGCCTTGCCGGCCACAACCAGGGCTCCCGCGGCGTTGAGAACAGCGATGTCGCGATAGGCGCTCTTTTCCCCCTCGAGCACCCGGCGCAACGCCTTGCCATTGTGCTCCCCATCGCCGCCCTTCAGCTCCGCGGCGGCCACCCGTGGGAGGCCAAGCTCTTCCGGGGTGATCTCGAAGCTTCGCACTTCGCCATTTTCCAGCGCGGCGACCCGGGTCGTCCCCGCCGTCGTCATCTCGTCGAGCCCGTCGCCATGGACGATCCAGGCCTTTTCAGTGCCGAGCTGCCTCAGCACGTGAGCGAGCGGCTCCACCCATTGGGGCGAGAAGACGCCGACGAGCTGCCGCTTGACGCCGGCCGGATTGGAAAGGGGGCCGAGCAGGTTGAAAATGGTGCGCGTGCCCAGCTCCAGCCGGGTCGGCCCGACATGGCGCATGGCGGCGTGGTGGTTGGGCGCGAACATGAAGCCGACGCCGGCTTCCCTGACACAGGCGGCGATCTTCTCCGGCCCGATCTCGATGTTGACGCCGAGGGCCGCAAGGCTGTCGGCGGCGCCCGAGCGGGAGGAGAGCGCGCGGTTGCCATGCTTGGCGACGGGAACGCCGCAGCCGGCGACGATGAAGGCCGCACAGGTCGAGACATTGTAGGTGCCCGACGCATCGCCGCCGGTGCCGACGATGTCGATCGCATCGGCGGGGGCCGGTACCCGCAGCATCTTGGCCCGCATGGTGTCGACGGCGCCGCTGATCTCGTCGACCGACTCGCCGCGCACGCGCAGCGCCATCAGGAAGCCGCCGATCTGGCTCGGCGTCGCTTCGCCCGACATGATGATCTCGAAGGCCTGGCGCGCTTCGGCGAAGTCGAGCGCCGCGCCGGAGGCCACCTTGGCGATATGGGCCTTGAGATCAGCCATGGCGTCAGAAAGTCAGCGCCTGCTGCAGCGCGGTCCGGTTCACGATCACCTCGTGCTCGGCCTGGAGCCTGCCGACAAGCTGGTTCAGGAGCTCGTTCTCCAGACCCTGGCTGATCGCGTTGCGCACATCCTCGGGCAGCGATTCGGCGGTCGTGGCGGCAGGCTCGAACACTTCGGTCACCTGGAACAGAAGGCGCCCGTCACCCGCCGCATTGGCGACGGTGCCCGTGCCGCCCTTCGCCACGCCGAAGACCGCCTCCACGCCGGCGCGGCCGAGATCGGCGTCATTGGCCTCGCGCTTCACGCCGCGTTTTACGGCCTTCTGCTGGCCGAGTTCCGTGGCGATCTGGTCAAGCGTCTTGCCGCCCTTCAGCTGCTCCTCCAGCTCCCTGGCACGGCTCTCGAGCCGCGCTGCGGCCTCGGCATTCGTCCAATCGGCGAGCACCCGGTCGCGCACCTCGGCGAATTCGCGGGCGCGGGCAGGCATGATCTCGGCGACCTCGTAGAAAAGGAAGCCATTGCCGGAAAGGTTGATGGGCGGGTTCTCGACGCCGACTTCCGTTTCGAAGGCCTCATTCAACAGGGCGGCAAGGTTGGGGACATCCTCAACGGGAGTGCCGTCCGGCCTGCGGCCTTCGCGGTCCACCGCCTCGATGGTGCGAACGGAAAGCCTCAGCCGCTCCGCCGCCTCCTGCAGCGTGTCGCCGCCGGCGCGGGCGTCCTCATATTGATCATAGGTGTCGAGCAGGAGCCGGTTGGCCTCGCCCAAAGCAAGCTGCTGGCGGATCTGATCCCTCACCTCCTCGAGCGGGGTCACTTTTTCCGGGATGATCTCGGTGACGCGCAGGAGCACGGGGCCGAAGGCGCCCTGGACGACATCGCTCACCTGGCTTTCGACCAGCGAGAAGGCCGCATCGGCGATCGCCTGGTCGGCGATCTCGCTGCGGGTCAGCGAGCCAAGCCGCACGTCTTCGAGCTTCCTGCCCTGCTGCTCGACGAGCTGCTCGAAAGTGGTGCCGGTGTTCAGGCTCTGCCGCGCGGTCCTGGCCTCATCCTCGGAGGCAAAATTGATCTGCTCGACGGTGCGGCGCTCCGGCGTCGTATACTGGGCACGCTGCGACTCGTAGTGCTGCTGGACCTCTTCGTCGGCGATGGCGGACGGATCGGCGATGTCCTCGGCTTCCAGCTTCACATAGTCGATCTTGCGGAACTCGGGCGCGGCATATTGGTCCTTGCGCTCCTCGAACCAGCTGGTCAGCTGCTCGTCGGTCGGCGGCTCGATCGGCTCGACGAGAGAGCGGGGCAGGGCGACATATTCCACCGTCCGGTCCTCGCCGCGATAGCGGGCGACACTGCTCAAAAGCGTGTCGGGGGCCGAGACCCCGGCGGCAACGCCATCCACGATCTGCTGGCGGACGGCCGCCTGCTCGCGATTCCTGAGATAGTCCTCCGGGCGCATGCCGATGCGGCTCAGCACGAACTCGAACTGGTTGCGGTCGAAGCGGCCGTCGAGTCCCTGGAAGGTGGGATCGGCGGCTGTCAGCTCCGCCAGCTTCTGCTCGGAGACGCCGAGACCGATCTCGCGCGCCGTCTCGTCGAGCGCAGCGCCCGCCGAGAGCTGCGACAGGACCTGCTCATCCACACCGAACGCCACCGCCTGCTCGCGGGTGAGCTGCATGCCGAGCTGCTGCGAGAGCTCGGCGATGCGGCGGTCGTAGGCGAGGCGGTAGTCCAGGGCCGAAACCGTCGTGCCGCCGGCGGTGACCACGTCGCTGGCGCTTCCCGTAAGCATCTGGCCGGAAATACCCCAGATGGCAAAGCTCACCACCAGGATACCGAGCAGGAGTTTCACCACCCATGTGGTTGCCGCTTTTCGCAGGCTGTCTAGCATAGCGTCTGCCGTTCGTTGTCCGGCCTTTGTTCCTGGCCTTTTTCCGGGAATAGCGCCCTAAAGCATCGCTGTCGATTGCTTTGTGGGCTCATTTTGCTAGTGAACGCCCTCGTTGACCATTGCGCGCTTCCGGAGGCTCCCATGACGCCAGCAATCCGCCCCCTCATCGCCGGAAACTGGAAGATGCACGGCACCAGCGCCTCGCTCGGCGAACTGAAGGCGATCGGCGCGGGATTTGCCGAGGCCGCAGGCGCCGATGCCGAGGGCCTGATCTGCGTGCCGGCGACGCTCCTGAGCCGGGCGGCGGAGATCCTTGCCGGGACCCCGGTGGCCGTCGGCGGCCAGGATTGCCATGCCGAGGCAAGCGGCGCCCATACGGGCGACATTTCCGCGGAGATGCTGGCCGATTGCGGGGCCACTTATGTGCTCGTCGGCCATTCGGAGCGCAGGACGGACCACGGCGAGAGCGACGGGGCGGTCGCCGCCAAGGCAAAGGCCGCCTGGCGCGCGGGGCTTGTCGCGATCATCTGCATCGGCGAGACCAAGGCCCAGCGCGAATCCGGCGAAACGCTCACAGTGCTTTCGCGGCAGATCGCGGGCTCCGTGCCGGAGGGCGCGACGGCGGACAACACCGTTGTCGCCTACGAGCCCGTCTGGGCGATCGGCACCGGCCTGACGCCCACGGCGGCGGACGTGGCGGCCGCCCATGCCCATCTGCGAGGGGAGCTGCAAGGGAAGCTCGGGCGTGAGGCGGCGGGCATTCGGCTCCTCTATGGCGGCTCGGTCAAGCCGGCCAATGCACGCGAACTCCTCTCGCTGCTCAACGTCGACGGGGCACTGATCGGCGGCGCGAGCCTCAAGGCTGCCGACTATCTGGCCATAGCGGGAGCGGTGATGGAGTAGCTGGGCAAGCGCCTCCCTTGCAATGCCGGGAAGCATGCTTATCTCCGGGCCGGCGGGGCTTGGAAAAGCCGGCGAAGCCGTGTATTGAGCCGCGTCCGCGGGTAAGCTACGCCCCGCCAGGCGCCGGAAGGTCTAAATGCAAACAATCGTCATCGTCATTCATCTGCTTGTCGTGCTTGCGCTCGTCGGCGTGGTTCTGATGCAGCGCTCGGAAGGCGGCGGGCTGGGGATCGGCGGTGGCTCCGGCTTCATGTCGGCGCGCGGCGCGGCGAACGCCCTGACGCGCACGACGGCGATCCTGGCGGCGGCCTTCTTCGCGACCTCCCTCGCCCTTTCGCTCTTTGCCCGCTACCAGGCACAGCCGACCGACATTTTCGACCGCCTGCCGCAGGAGCAGACGCAGCCCGCCGGCGGCGGCGGTGCCGGCATCCTGGACGAGCTCGGTGGAGGCGATACGCAAGGCGGCGGCGCCACGACCGCCGAGCCTACGGCCCCCGCCCCGGCGGAAGACCAGTCTCCGACGGCACCGGCCGGACAGCAATCGGCACCTGCTCCCGCCGGCCAGGGGACCGCCCCGGCTCCCGCAGGAGAGCAGAGCGCTCCAGCGCCGGCGGAGCAGCAATCGGCGCCGTCCGGCGACACGGCCCCGGCCCCGACGGGCGAGCAGTCCGCACCTGCCCCGACAGAGCCCCAGGCAGCGCCGGCGCCTGCAGGGGAGCAGAATGCGCCGGCCGATGCCGAGCCGCGCGTTCCCACCGGCCAATAGGTCGCGCAGTTTCCCGGCATTTGGCGGGGCGGCTCCGAGTCGCCCATGGACGTTGGCCGTTATGCGCAGAAAAGAGATGGGGACAGGCATTTTATTGTGGCGGAATCGGCCGCACGGGGCTAAGCGATAAGCCCCATGGCGCGATATGTTTTCATCACCGGCGGCGTGGTCTCCTCCCTGGGCAAAGGCATTGCGGCGGCGGCACTCGCCGCGCTTTTGCAGGCGCGCGGATACCGGGTGCGTCTCCGCAAGCTCGACCCCTATCTGAATGTCGATCCGGGAACGATGTCGCCGTACCAGCACGGCGAGGTCTTCGTCACGGATGACGGGGCGGAGACCGATCTCGATCTCGGGCACTACGAGCGTTTCACGGGCCGTTCGGCCAACAAGCGCGACAACATCACCACCGGCCGCATCTATCAGAACATCATCGAGAAGGAGCGGCGCGGCGACTATCTCGGCGCCACGGTGCAGGTGATCCCGCATGTGACGGACGAGATCAAGCAGTTCATCCTGGAGGGAAACGAGGACTTCGACTTCGTACTGTGCGAGATCGGCGGCACGGTGGGCGATATCGAAGCCATGCCTTTCCTGGAAGCCATCCGCCAGCTCGGCAATGAACTGCCGCGCGGCAACGCCGTCTACATCCACCTGACATTGATGCCTTGGATACCGGCGGCGGGCGAGCTGAAGACGAAGCCGACACAGCACTCGGTCAAGGAATTGCAGGCGATCGGCATCGCGCCGAACATCCTGCTCGTGCGAGCCGACCGGCCGATCCCCAAGGAGGAGCGGCGCAAGCTCTCGCTCTTCTGCAATGTGCGGGAGTCGGCGGTGATCCAAGCGCTGGACGTATCCCATATCTACGACGTGCCGATCGCCTATCACAAGGAAGGGCTCGATTCGGAGGTGCTTGCCGCCTTCGGCATCGACCCCGCGCCCAAACCGCGCATGGAGCGCTGGGAGGAGGTCTCGCGCCGGATCCACAATCCGGAAGGCGAGGTGACAATCGCGATCGTCGGCAAATATACCGGGCTCAAGGACGCGTATAAATCGCTGAACGAGGCGCTCTCCCACGGCGGCATCGCCAACCAGGTGCGCGTGAAGCTCGACTGGATCGAGTCGGAGATCTTCGAGAAGGAAGACCCGGCGCCGTGGCTGGAAAAGGTGCACGGTATCCTGGTGCCCGGCGGCTTCGGCGAGCGCGGCTCGGAGGGAAAGATCCTTGCCGCGAAATTCGCCCGCGAGCGGAAAGTGCCCTATTTCGGCATTTGCTTCGGCATGCAGATGGCCTGTCTCGAGGCGGCCCGCTCGCTGGCGGGCATCGAGAACGCGTCTTCGACCGAATTCGGCCCGACCGAGGAGCCGGTGGTGGGACTTATGACCGAATGGCTGCGCGGCAATATGCTGGAAAAGCGCACGGCGACCGGCGATCTCGGCGGCACGATGCGGCTCGGCGCCTATGAGGCGCGGCTCGCGCCCGGCTCCAAGATCGCCGGGATCTATGGCAGCGAGCAGATTTCCGAGCGCCACAGGCACCGCTACGAAGTCAATATCGGCTATCGGGAAAAGCTCGAATCCTGCGGCCTTGTCTTCGCCGGCCTGTCGCCCGACGGCGTGCTGCCGGAGACGATCGAATATCCCGACCACCCCTGGTTCATCGGCGTGCAGTATCATCCGGAGCTGAAGAGCCGGCCGTTCGAGCCGCATCCGCTCTTCGCCTCCTTCATCGCCGCGGCCGTGGAGCAGTCTCGGCTGGTGTGATGCGGTCCCTCGACCATTGCGTGCTGCCGACGGCAAGCCTGGAAAAGGCCCGTGCCAGACTGTCGGCACTCGGCTTCACGGTGGCGCCGGATGCGACCCATCCGTTCGGCACAGCCAATTGCTGTGTCTTCTTTCCCGACGGGACCTATCTCGAGCCGCTGGCGGTTGCTGACGAGCTGCGTGCCCGGGTGGCCGCAGAGCGGGGCAACACCTTCGTCTCCCGCGACCGGATGTACCGGGAGAGGTTTGGCGATGAGGGCTTTTCAGCCGTCGCGCTCGCTTCGAGGGACGCCCAAGCCGACCATGCGAGGTTTGTTGAAATCGGCCTTTCAGCCGGACCTTGCCTTTTCTTCTCCCGCGCGTTGGCGGACGGCCGCGGCGGTGAAGACGAAGCCTCCTTCAGGCTGGCTTTCGCAGCACCGCGCCATGCGGAATGTTTCTTCTTTACCTGCGAACGCGTGAAAGTCCCGGCCGTCGATCGAACCTTTCTGCAGAGACATGCAAATGGCGTGACCCGACTTGCCCGCATTCTGATGACAGCGCAGGAACCGAGCGGATTTACGGAGTTTCTTTCCGCGTTTCTTGACGTGGACCTGCCGGGCGAGTTCACCGGGGGCATTGAGGTTAACCTCGCCAACTCCGCGGTCTCTCTTCTGTCTCCAAGCCTGTTGCGAAAGGTCCATGGCATCGAGGCGGAGGAGCAAGCCGGGCTGCGGCTGCGCGGTCTCATCCTTCAGACGCGCGACCTCGACGCGGTCCGCCGCCGCCTGACCATTGCGGGCATCGCTTTCCGGGTGCATGAAGGCAGGATGGTCGTGCCGCCCGCCTCCGGGCAGGGTGCAGCTTTCCTATTCGAGGAGTCTTCGACATGAGCCCCAATCCGCGCGTGGAGATCGGCAAGGCCGTGTTCGCCAACGACGCGCCGCTTTCGCTGATCGCCGGGCCCTGCCAGCTCGAATCGCGCGAGCACGCCTTCGACATCGCCGGCCGGCTGAAGGAGCTGACGCAAAAGCTCGGCATCGGCTTCGTCTACAAGACGAGCTTCGACAAAGCCAACCGCACCTCGCTTTCCGGCAGGCGCGGCGCGGGGCTCGATGCGGCTCTTCCGGTCTTTGCCGACCTTGGCCGCGAGCTCGGTGTGCCCTTGCTGACGGATGTGCATACGGAAGAGCAGTGCGGCATCGTCGCGGAATTCGTAGACGTGCTGCAGATCCCGGCCTTCCTTTGCCGCCAGACGGACCTCCTGGTGGCCGCCGCCCGGACGGGCAAGGTCGTGAACGTGAAGAAGGGCCAGTTCCTCGCCCCCTGGGACATGAAGAACGTGGTCGCCAAGGTGACGGGTTCCGGCAATGCCAATGTCCTGGTGACGGAGCGGGGCGTATCCTTCGGCTACAATACCCTGGTCAACGACATGCGCGCCCTGCCGCTGATGGCCGAGATCGGCGCGCCGGTCATCTTCGACGCCACCCATTCGGTGCAGCGGCCGGGAGGGCAGGGGGAGTCTTCGGGCGGCGAGCGGCGGTTCGTCGAGACGCTCGCGCGGGCGGCGGTGGCCGTCGGCGTCGCAGGCGTTTTCATCGAGACGCATCAGGATCCGGACAATGCCCCTTCCGACGGGCCAAACATGGTGCCGCTCGACAAGATGCCGGCGCTGCTCGAGCGGCTGATGGCGTTCGACCGCATCGCCAAGGGGAGGTAGAGGCGCAGGCGCTTACCCGTGGGGAGGCGCGCCGCGCTCAGTTACGAGGCGACGTGGCCAGGAAGAGGCTGACCTGCGGCATTGTCTTTTTCCGCGCGTCGGGTAAGAGGAGCGCGACCTTTTCCCACGCCCAAAAGCCAGAGGACATCCCCATGACTGCCATTGTCGACATCGTCGGACGTGAAATCCTCGACAGCCGCGGCAATCCTACGGTCGAGGTCGATGTGGTGCTGGAAGACGGCTCGCTCGGCCGCGCCGCGGTGCCGTCGGGCGCATCGACCGGGGCACACGAGGCGGTGGAGCTGCGCGACGGCGGCAGGCGATATCTCGGAAAGGGCGTGTCGCAGGCCGTGGAGGCGGTGAACGGCGAGATTTTCGAAGCCATCGGCGGCATGGAAGCGGAGGAGCAGATCCACATCGACCGCACGCTGATCGAGCTCGACGGCACGCCTAACAAGAGCCGGCTCGGCGCCAACGCGATCCTCGGCGTCTCGCTCGCGGTGGCGAAAGCGGCGGCCAACGCCTCCGGCCTGCCACTTTACCGTTACGTCGGCGGCGCATCGGCGCATATCCTGCCCGTGCCGATGATGAACATCATCAATGGCGGCGCGCATGCGGACAACCCGATCGATTTCCAGGAATTCATGGTCATGCCCGTCGGCGCGGAGACCCTGCGCGAAGCGGTGCGCTGGGGCTCTGAAATCTTCCACACGCTGAAGTCGGGTCTGAAGGCCGCCGGCCACAACACCAATGTGGGCGACGAGGGCGGTTTTGCGCCGAACCTTAAGGACGCCAATGCGGCGCTCGACTTCATCATGGCCTCGATCGAGAAGGCCGGCTTCAAGCCGGGGGACGAGGTCGCCATCGCGCTCGATTGCGCGGCGACCGAGTTCTTCAAGGAAGGCAAATATGTCTATGAAGGCGAGGGCCAGACGCGCGATGGAACGGCGCAGGCGGAATATCTTGCCAAGCTCGCCGGCGAATACCCGATCATCTCCATCGAAGACGGCATGGCCGAGGACGATTTCGAGGGCTGGAAGGTGCTGACCGACCTTGCCGGCGGCAAGGTGCAGCTGGTGGGCGACGACCTTTTCGTCACCAACGCATCCCGTCTAAAGGACGGCATCCATATGGGCATCGCCAACTCGATCCTGGTGAAGGTCAACCAGATCGGCACGCTGACCGAGACACTCGATGCGGTGGAGACCGCGCACAAGGCGGCCTATACGGCCGTCATGTCGCATCGGTCGGGCGAGACGGAGGATTCCACCATCGCCGACCTCGCCGTCGCCACCAATTGCGGGCAGATCAAGACGGGCTCGCTCGCCCGGTCCGACCGGCTGGCGAAGTACAACCAGCTCATCCGTATCGAGGAACAGCTCGGCAAGGCGGCCCGCTATGCGGGGCGCTCGATCCTGCGCGGCTAGTGCCTTCAAAGGGCGGATAACGCTCCGTTAAGCAAACTGTGGGCAGATGCGGCGGAAGGAGTCTCGCCGCATGTGGACCCGCCATCACAAGCGCCGCAACACGGGCCGGCTGATCGTGCCGGCCATTACGATTGTCGTGCTGTCCTATTTCAGCTTCCACGCCTATCGAGGCGACTATGGCCTCAATGCCAAGGGGCATCTCGAGGAACGCGTGGCAGAGCTGGAGCAGGAACTGGATGGCCTGCGCAAGACGCGCGGCAAGCTCGAGGAGCGCCTGGCCCTGCTCAATGACGGCAGCATGGAAAGGGACATGCTCGATGAGCAGGCGCGGCGGACCCTGAACTTCGCCCAGGAAAACGAGATCGTCATCTTCCGGAGGCTTGGAACGACGAATTAACCGGATCCCGGTTAATCGCTTAAAAGCCCTGCCTTGTTAGCTACTTAGCCGGCATGGCAGCCATGCATATTTGGCATGGTGCAGGCAGCCCCTTGCATGTTAATCCTTGCGCCGCCAAATGCCCATGGCCGGCTTGCCCCTGCCATGGACGGGAGGGAGGTCCTGCGGCAGTATGGGAGGTCGGCCACCCATATCCGCGCGTCCGGCAAGAGACGAAGTCCAGGGAGTGAACGATGGCGACAGCCGCCAGAAGAACATCAGCAAAATCGTCATCAGCAAGTCCCCGGCGCCCCGCTTCGGCGCCCGCGGCGGCCAAGACCTCGTCCGGCGCCGGCGGCACGCCGGTCCTCAAGGTGCCGGAGCCGGCCGATTTCTCGAAGGAGCAGGAGTTTCTCGCCTTCCGCGAGATGCTGCTCATCCGCAGATTCGAGGAGAAGGCCGGCCAGCTCTACGGAATGGGCTTCATCGGCGGCTTCTGCCACCTCTATATCGGCCAGGAGGCGGTCGTCGTCGGCATGCAGATGGCGATGAAGGAGGGCGACCAGGTCATCACCGGCTATCGCGACCACGGGCATATGCTCGCCACCGGCATGGAGCCGCGCGGCGTGATGGCCGAGCTCACGGGCCGCCGCGGAGGCTACTCCAAGGGCAAAGGCGGCTCGATGCACATGTTCTCCAAGGAGAAGAATTTCTACGGCGGCCACGGCATCGTCGGCGCGCAGGTTCCCCTTGGAACGGGGCTGGCGCTCGCCAACAAGTATCGCGGCAACGACAATGTCTCGCTGACCTATTTCGGCGACGGTGCGGCCAATCAGGGCCAGGTTTATGAGAGCTTCAACATGTCCTCGCTGTGGAAGCTGCCGGTGGTCTACATCATCGAGAACAACCGCTATGCGATGGGAACGGCGGTGAGCCGCTCGTCGGCGGAGACCAATTTCGCCCATCGCGGCCTGTCCTTCCGCATCCCCGGCATCCAGGTCGACGGCATGGATGTGCGGGCGGTGAAGGCGGCCGGCGACATGGCGGTCGACTGGTGCCGCTCCGGCAAGGGGCCGATCATCCTGGAGATGCAGACCTACCGCTATCGTGGCCACTCCATGTCCGACCCGGCGAAGTATCGGTCCAAGGACGAGGTGCAGAAGATGCGCTCCGAGCACGACCCGATCGAACAGGTACGCAAGCGACTCCTGGACAGGAAGTGGGCGAGCGAGGACGATCTGAAGGCGATCGACAAGGAGGTGCGCGACATTGTCGCCAATGCGGCCGACTTTGCGCAATCCGATCCCGAGCCCGATCCGTCCGAGCTCTATACAGACATCCTGCTCTGAGGGAATGCGCCGATGCCCACGGAAATCCTGATGCCCGCGCTCTCCCCGACCATGGAGGAGGGCAATCTGGCCAAATGGGTCAAGAAGGAAGGCGACAAGGTCGCCCCCGGCGACGTGATCGCCGAGATCGAGACGGACAAGGCGACCATGGAAGTGGAAGCGGTGGATGAAGGCACGCTCGGCAAGATCCTCGTCGAGGAGGGTGCGCAGGGCGTAAGGGTGAACACGCCCATCGCGCTGCTGCTCGGCGACGGGGAGAGCGAAGCGGATCTGAACGGCGCCGCGGAGGCTGCCGGGGCGGGCTCGGCAGCCTCCAAATCAGCCGAGGAGCCGCAGCAGGCCGACAAGGCTTCCGGCGGAAAGGAGCGGCAGTCGCAGGACGAGCCAACCGCCAGGACGGAGACCGCGAGGGCTCCCGCCGCCCCCAAGATAGATGTCGCCGCCGACCCGGATGTCCCGGAGGGCACCGAGATGGTGCAGATGACCGTCCGCGAGGCGCTGCGCGACGCCATGGCCGAAGAGATGCGCCGCGACCCGGACGTCTTCGTCATGGGCGAGGAGGTCGCCGAATACCAGGGCGCCTACAAGGTCACCCAGGGCCTGTTGCAGGAGTTCGGTCCGCAGCGCGTCATCGACACGCCGATCACCGAGCATGGCTTTGCCGGGGTCGGCATCGGCGCCGCCTTCGCCGGACTGAAGCCCATCGTCGAGTTCATGACCTTCAATTTCGCCATGCAGGCGATCGACCAATTGGTCAACTCGGCCGCCAAGACACTCTACATGTCCGGCGGGCAGATGGGCGCGCCCATCGTCTTCCGCGGGCCGAACGGCGCCGCCGCGCGCGTGGCCGCGCAGCACAGCCAGGACTATTCCGCCTGGTACGGGCATATTCCCGGCCTGAAGGTGGTGGTGCCCTACACGGCCGCTGACGCCAAGGGCCTGCTCAAGGCGGCGATCCGCGATCCCAATCCGGTGATCTTCCTCGAGAACGAGATCCTCTACGGCCACACCTTCGATGTGCCCAAGATGGAGGATCTGGTGTTGCCCATCGGCAAGGCGCGCATACACAAGAAGGGCAAGGACGCGACGCTCGTCTCCTTCGGCATCGGCATGACCTATGCGGTGAAGGCCGAGCAGGAATTGCGCGGGATGGGAATCGACGTGGAACTCATCGACCTGCGGACGATCCGGCCCATGGACCTCGATACGGTGATCGAATCGGTCAAGAAGACGAACCGGCTGGTCACGATCGAGGAAGGCTTCCCGCAGTCCTCCGTCGGCGATCACATCGCATCGAAGGTGATGCAGCGCGCCTTCGACTGGCTCGATGCGCCGGTCATCACCGTCACGGGCAGGGATGTGCCGATGCCCTATGCCGCCAATCTGGAGAAGCTTGCGCTACCCACCGTCGCGGAAGTGGTCGAGGCGGTGAAAGCCGTCACCTACCGGGCCTGAGGAGGGAGCGCCATGCCGATCCAGATCACCATGCCGGCCCTCTCGCCCACCATGGAGGAGGGCAACCTCGCCAAATGGCTGGTCAAGGAGGGCGACACGGTCTCACCGGGCGATGTGATCGCCGAAATCGAGACCGACAAGGCAACCATGGAGGTGGAAGCCGTTGACGAGGGCCGGGTGGCCAAGATCGTCGTGCCCGAGGGTACACAGGGCGTCAAGGTGAATGCCCTGATCGCCGTCCTCGCGGCGGAGGGCGAGGACGTGAAGGAAGCCGCCAAGACCGGCGGGAACGGGAGCGCAGCGCCGGCCGCGCAGCCGCAGACCGAGGCGAAGCCGAAGGAGGCGCCTACCGCCGATGGTGGAGGTCGCGCGGCAGGCGCGGGAGAGGGTGACGACAAGCAGCAGCCCGCCCCGACGGTTCGAGCAGACCCGTTCCACAATGGCGAGGGTGAGAGCCGCGTCTTTGCCTCGCCGCTCGCCCGCCGCCTCGCCAAGGAGGCGGGCCTCAGCATCTCCGCGATCACAGGTTCGGGCCCGCATGGCCGTGTGGTGAAGGCCGACGTGGAAGCGGCGATGGCCGGCGGAACGGCCAAGCCGACCGTGGCAGCCAGGGCGCCCGAAGCGCCTGCACCGGCACCAAAGCCCATGTCGGACGAGGCGGTGCTGAAACTCTACGCGGAGGGCACCTACGATCTGGTGCCGCATGATTCGATGCGCCGGACCATCGCGCGCCGGCTGGTCGAGGCGAAAAGCACCATCCCGCATTTCTATCTGACGCTCGACTGCGAGATCGACGCGCTGCTGGCCCTGCGCAAGCAGATCAACGATGCCGCGCCCATGGTGAAGACCGAGGCCGGCGAGAAGCCCGCCTACAAGCTCTCCGTCAACGACATGATCATCAAGGCCTTCGCCATGGCGCTGAAGGCGGTGCCGGACGCCAATGTCTCCTGGACGGAAAGCGCCATGGTCAGGCACAGGCATGCCGATGTGGGCGTGGCTGTCTCGATCCCCGGCGGGCTGATCACGCCGATCGTGCGGCGGGCGGACGAGAAGACGCTGTCGGCCATCTCCAACGAGATGAAGGACCTCGCGTCCCGCGCCCGCAACCGCAAGCTCAAGCCGGAGGAATATCAGGGCGGCTCGGCGGCGATCTCCAATCTCGGAATGTTCGGCATCAAGGATTTTGCCGCCGTCATCAACCCGCCGCATGCGACGATCCTGGCCGTCGGCGCCGGCGAGGAGCGGCCGGTGGTGAAGGGAGGCGAGATCAAGGTCGCCACCATCATGTCGGTGACGCTGTCGACCGACCACCGGGCGGTGGACGGGGCGCTCGGCGCCGAGCTCCTCGTCGCCTTCAAGCGCCTGGTCGAGAACCCCTTCGGAATGCTGGTCTAGCGGATTTGCCTGCGGGAGGGCCGCACCTGCCGCGGCGCCCGCTCCCGCAAAGCGTCATACTTTACCGCCCAGCTGCGCCGTGCTCCCAGCGCCAAGCGCGGCGAGCGCTTCGCGCATCGCCGGCCGGCTTTCGACCAGCTCCGGCGCAACCCAGTTGGGCTCGGCGCCCAGGAAGCGGTCCAGGAAGGCGACGGCCGCGGCCGGCATCTCGCGCGTGTTCTCCCGGTAAGACCACCAGGTCCTGAGATCATCCGCGCAGCGGGAAAGTTCCGGCGTGCGGCCGAATTCCTGCTCGAAGAGAGCCGCGATCGCGCAGACGCAGTAATTCGTATAAAGAAAGCCCTCCGGCCAGAAATGCACGATTTGCGCCGTGGGATCCTCTAGCCGAGCCTCAGGCGGCGCATCAGCCAGCACGCGCGCCGGTCCCTGCCGGATAAGCTCCTTCAGCGCCAGCCCGGCGGAAAAGACGATGAAGTCGGCACGGTCCACGCGGGCAAACTCCTTCCGCGCGTCCACCATCTCGACCCAATCGAAGAAGACGCGCGTCAGCTTTGCCTCGTCGATCTGGTAGCGAGTGCCGTAATGGGCGCTAACCGCCCGCGCATTGGCACGGAAGGTCGTGCGGAACCAGCGCAGCTGCCGCAGGCGGTGCCCGAGATCGGGCATCAGAGCCAGTTCCTTCTTGAATTCCAGGTCCAAGGACGCCTCCTTCGGCAATCATAGCATCTGGGCCGGCAAAACCAATGAGGCGGGATACGCAAAGGTTCCTCGCCCGCAAATATACAATTTGACATCTGGAAAAACAAATGTTCTTAATCCGGCGTTAACCGGCACGGCCGGCTTTCTGTATGGGACTTCGGGAGGAGTGCCTGATGGCGATGTGGCAATGGGCCCTGCTGCTCTTGGCCGTGGTCTGGGCGCTTCAGGCCTTTGGCGTGTGGCTGCAAATGCGCCACTATTCGGACGTCTTCAAGGGCATCACGAACAGGTTCAGCGACGGCTATGTGGGCACGGGCGTTTTCCATGGCCGTCTGAGGAAGGGCGCCATCGCCATCGTGGTGGTCTCGCCGGATCTGGAACTGCGCCGCGTCCTGGTCATGTATGGCCGCTCCGTTTTCACGAAGTTCTCCAGATATGAGCAGTTCGAGGGAATCCCCCTCGACAGGCTGCGTCAGAACCCGGCCGTGCTTGGAGAAAAGGAACGCGGCGTAACAGAAGCGGTGCGCCAGGCCATCCGGCAGATCGATGACAAGCGGGAGCAGGAATACCCGCCGCGCGATCTTCAGGCGGCTGCTGCGTAAAGGGTAACAAGCAACGCCCTCAGGGTTGGGGCACTTTGGTGAGGAGGGAAAATGTCATTCATCTCGTTATTGGCACAGCACGGGGACATGGCGGCGCAAAGCCTCCATGCCGTCGGCGCGTTTGCCAGTGAGGCGGGGCTCCACGGGGCGCTCGCGGCTGATCATGCCGGCAAGGATCTCCTGATCCTCGCCCAGGCCGCCACCGATGGAGCTGCAAACGGCGGGGATCTCAGCGTCGAGGAGTTCCGGCAGCGGCTTGAGAATGTGCAGCAGGAAGAGCAGCTCGGCTGGCTGACAAGCATCGGTCGGCATTTCATCGGGATCTTTCAGCGCGGCGGACAGGTCTTCGCCGATTTCGTCACCGGCATCATCCCGACGCTGATCGTGCTGATGACCGCGTTCTACGCGGTGACGGAACTGGTCGGCGAACAGCGCGTGCATGGCCTTGCCCGCGGCGCCGGGCGCATAGCGCTCACCCGCTATACGGTACTGCCCTTGCTTGCGGTGTTCTTCCTGACCAACCCGATGGCCTATACCTTCGGCACCTTCCTGGAAGAGAGGCACAAGCCCGCCTTCTATGATGCTGCGGTCTCATACGTGCACCCGCCGCTCGGCCTCTTCCCGCACATAAATCCCGGCGAATATTTCGTCTGGGGCGGCATCCTGGTCGCGCTGCTCGAGCTCGAGCGCAACGGCTCCGTAGCGCAAGGCTATCACATCACCGTGGCCATCTGGTACGCCATCGTCGGCCTGCTCATCATCCTTCTCAAAGGCATCCTGACCGAGCGCATTACCGCCATCATGGCGCGCCGCCAGGGCGTCGAGCTCTAAGCCGGCAGGGAGGGAAACATGGCCAACAACACCTACAAGGCAGTCAAGATCTCCAAAGGCTCCGGCGGCTGGGGCGGCCCCTTGGTCATCCAGCCGACGCCCGAGCGCAACAAGGTGGTCTCGGTAACGGGGGGCGGCATTCATCCCGTCGCTCAGCGCATCGCAGAACTCACCGGTGCAGAGGCGGTCGACGGATTCAAGTCGCCACCCATCGAAGGCGAGATGGCAGTCGTAGTCGTCGATTGCGGCGGCACCGCCCGCTGCGGCGTTTATCCGCGCAAGCGCATCCCGACGGTGAACCTGACGCCAGTCGGCCAGGCGGGGCCGCTGGCGCAATTCATCACCGAGGACATCTATGTCTCCGGCGTGAAGCCGGAGAACATCGAGCCTGCTGGCGATGCCGAAAGCGTCGTTGCCGCCGGCACAAGGGAGCCGCTGACGTCGCAAACGGCGCCTTCGCCCACGGTTACCGCACCGCAAACGAGCGAAGGCGGGCTGGTCGGCCTCATCAGCAGCATCGGCCGCGTGATGGGGCGCGTCGTCGGCATTTTCTTCAATGCCGGCCGCCGCACCATAGACCAGGTGATCCGAAACGTCCTACCCTTCATGGCGTTCGTGACCATGCTGATCGGCCTGATCCTCTATACCGGCATTGGCGATCTGCTCGCCCAGCCGATGGGGCCGCTGGCGAACAACATCATTGGGCTGCTCGTGATCTCCGCCATCTGCGGGCTGCCTTTCCTGTCGCCGGTGCTTGGCCCCGGCGCGGTGATCGCACAGGTGATCGGCGTGGCCATCATCGGCCCGCAGATCGCCAATGGAACGATCTCCCCGGCGATGGCGCTGCCGGCGCTCTTTGCCTACAACACGCAGGTCGGCTGCGACTTCGTGCCCGTGGGCCTGGCGCTCGGCGAGGCAAAACCCAAAACCATTGAGATCGGCGTTCCGGCGGTGCTCATCAGCCGCCAGATCATGGGTCCGGTGTCGGTGCTCATTGCCTGGGTGGTGAGCCTGCTGGTGCTCTAATCGGAAAAGGGCGGCGGCTCGCGGCGCCGCCCCAACAATGAGGTTTGGCGAGTACATGCCGCTTTACTTGAAGACACGCATCACGGCCGTGGGCCCCGAAGTCGCCGATCTGGCGGAAGGCGGGGTCCTCATTCTCTTTGCGGATGGCGCACCGCCAGAGCTTGCGGAAGTGTCCGTCCTGCACGCGGTCCAGGAAGGGCCGCTGGAGACGCCGCCCTCGCCGGGGACTCCGATCCGTATCGGCCCGCTTTCGGCCAAAGTTACCGCCATCGGCGACACCGCCTGGAAGAAGGTGCGCGAGATCGGGCACGTGGTCATCAGCTTCAACGGCGCCAGCCAGGCGGAACGCCCGGGCGAAATCTGCGCAACCGCACTTGATCCGGCCGCTCTGGTGGAGGCTCTCACGGCGGGCGCCGTCATTGCCATCGGCGAATAGGGGCAACTCGCCCTATCTATAACAGAAGCAGAGACGAGGCTTATGGAACGCTCGACGATCGTCAGGGTGCAGGAAGGGCTGCATGCCAGACCAGCCACGCGCTTCGTGTCGCTTGCAAAGAGCTTCGAAAGCGACATCACCCTCGTGAAGGGCGAGAAGTCGGCAAGCGCCAAGAGCTCGGTGAAGCTGATGCTGCTCGGCGTGAAGGAGGAAGACAGGATCACCGTGCGGGCCGAGGGCGCGGACGCAGCGGAAGCGCTGGAAGCCCTCATCGCCTATCTGGAAAACCCGCGCTCCGGCCTCGATGAGGAATCCTCAGCGGCTCAGCCCGCCGGCAAGGAGCCTGCAGCGGACCCTGCTCCGGCCGCGTCGTTCGAAGGCGGCCTGCGGGGCGTGCCGGCTAGCGCGGGCGCGGCGCTCGGGCCGGTCTTTGCCTATTTTCCACCCGAATTGAGGCCGCAGGAGAGAAGCTTGAGGCCCGACGAGATCGGCCCGGAAAAACAGCGCCTCGACGCTGCCATCGCCAGGGTGCGGGACCAGTTCGACGTCTCGCTTTCCGGCGAAATGCCGGCGGGCGACCGCGGCATCATCGCCGCCTTGCGCGATATCGCCGGGGACGAGGAGCTCCATCGGCTGGCAATCGAAGCGATCGACGGGGGACTCGACGCGGTCTCCGCAGTCATTGCCGCATCATCACGGCTCGCATCGGACTTCCGCGGCATGGAGGACGCCTATCTCCGCGCTCGCGCCGAGGACGTCGATGCCGTGGGCCGGCAGACCTGCCTTGCCCTCCTTGGTCAGGAGCAGGCGAGCCTCGCCGAGATTCCGGAAGGTGCCATCCTCGTCGCCGAGGATATCGGCGCCTGGGACCTCGCCCGCGCACCTTTGAGGCGCATCGGTGGCGTTGTTTGCGGCCACGGCGGCGCCACCTCGCACATCGCCATCATCGCCCGCACGCATGGCATTCCTGCGGTGCTGGGCTTGGGCGACGCGGTCCATGCATTGCGCGAGTCGCGCATCGTCGGAGTCGACGGGGATCAGGGGATCGTGATTGCCGATCCGAATGCGGAGGCGAGCCGGCGTTTGAAATCGGCGGTCGCCGCCGCCGATGCGGAAAAGGAGGCGCTCAGGGCCTATCGCGATGTGGTGCCCCGCCGAGTCGACGGCACCGTCATCCATGTCGCGGCGAATCTGGGGTCGCTGGAGGAGGTGGAAGCCGCGAAGGAGGCTGGCGCCATGGGGGTGGGCCTGTTCCGCACGGAACTCCTCTTCATGCGGCATCTGCATCTTCCCTCCGAGGAAATGCAGGCCGAGACCTATGCGGCGCTCGCCGAAGCTTTCGCGCCTCATCCTGTGATCGTGCGCACGCTCGATATCGGCGGCGACAAGCCGATTGCCGGCATCGAGTTTCCCGAGGAGGAAAACCCGTTCCTCGGCTGGCGCGGCATCCGCATGTGCCTCGACCGGCCCGATATCTTCAAGACGCAGCTGCGCGCCCTCCTGCGCGCGGCGGTGCATGGCAATCTCCGGGTCATGCTGCCCATGGTTTCGACGGTGGATGAAGTGCGGCAGGCGAAGGCGCTCATCCAGGAGTGCCGGAACGAACTGCAACGGCAGTCTGTCGCCCACGGCAGCTTTCCACTTGGTGTGATGATCGAGACGCCGGCCGCCGTCTTCGCTGCAGCCGAGCTCGCCCGCGAGGTCTCCTTCTTCTCCGTGGGCACCAACGATCTGACGCAGTATGTGATGGCCGCAGACCGGCTGAACCCTGCCGTCGCCAAACTGAACAATGCCGCCGACCCGGCGGTCATGGCCGCGGTGGCGCAGGCAGCCCATGCAGCGCGAGCCGCCGGGGTCGAGATCGGCATGTGCGGGGAATCGGCCGCGCGATTGGACCTGCTGCCCGCCTATCTCGAAATGGGATTGACCGAGCTCAGCATGAGCCCGGCAAGTATTCCTGCCGTCAAGAAGGAGATCGTGTCCATTCTCACCCGTCCAGCGCCGGGAAACGGCTGATCCTAGAACGGGAAATTAACACCGAATTCAGTCAAGGATTTTTAAAAGCTTGCAGACAATGTGAAAATCACGGAAGTTGCTGCAAAACTAAAATTCGGGGTGGCGGCCACCGATGCAGCAACACGTTAACAGCGCGTCGTTTCGACGATTCACGTCAGCAAGAACAGTGAACCCAAGTATTCTGGACCCGATTCCGGAGGATGCGGGACCGCGAATCACCACATTCAGAGGCGGAGCGATCCATTCGGTCCGTCAGCCTGGGTCGCAGGTCTTCCTCTCCGACTCCCATTTCCTGGCGGTGATGCTTGCCCCCTCGCCCGGCATCACATCCGCCTTCGCGAGCGACAAGCCACAGACATTCGATGCTCCTCTCGGCATGATAGTCGTCAGCCCGGCTTTCACGGATAGCCGGACGACCTGGTCCCACAAGAGGGAAAACGCCGTCGTCGCTATACGGCCGGACAGCCTGATGGAGCTTGCCGGCCAGGAATTCGATATGGGCAGCCCCGATCTGCAGCCGCCACCCTTCGGCACCGTGGATCTCCCGGCGCTTCACCTCGCGCAGATGCTGAAGGCCGAGTTGACGCGCGACGAGCCGCCCAACGACCTGTTGGTGGATTCCCTCGTCACGCTTTTCGGCGTGCACATCCTGCGCAACTACACCGCCTCGGCCAAGGCGCCAGGCAGAGTGAAGGGTGGGCTCCCGGTGGTATCAGCCAGGCGCGTGCAGGAATATCTGAAGGAGAATTTCGCGCGCAAGCTTTCCGTCTCGGAGCTCGCGGCTACCTGCAATCTCTCGCCCGGACATTTCATTCAAGCCTTCACGAAGACATTCGGCGAACCGCCGCATAAATATCTCGTCAATCTTAGGCTCAGCTTCGCAGAGAAGCTGCTCGTAGAAACCGAGATGACCATCGCGGAGGCGGCTTATCTCAGCGGCTTCTCCAGTCAAAGCCACCTGACCTCTGCCATGCGGCGGTACAAGCGGATAACGCCAGCGCGCCTCAAAGGATAAAAACGACCAGGCTGCTGCGGGCCGGCTCTATGCCAGATGCGCAAGCAGCCGCGAGATGACCTCGGCCAGGGCGTCCGGATCGCTGTCCGACAGCGAGTTCATGAGCCGCTCCTCTCGCGCCTCCGTGGCAAGTAGCAGAAGCTCGAAGAATTCCGCCTCGCTGGCCGTCTGCAGATCTAGGGTGGCAAGCGCGCTCCCAAGCAGGCCGGGCACGTAGCGGCGGACGAATGTTTGAGACCTCGTCTCCTGGCCCTCGCTTTCGAGAGCGTGCTTCAGTTCGAGCATAAGAGCGGCCGCCAGATCGGCCACCGACTCCAGGCGCTCCGCTGAAGCATCGTGAAGGCGGGCAAGAAGCATGGCATGTCGCCGCCGCGCGGCTGCATGAGCCGTGCTGAACGCCGATTCGCGCAAGGAATCTGTCTCAAGACCGAAGGCGGAGGATGCGCGCTTGGCTGCCGCATACATATCGTGCCGGAAGGCCCGCTCGCCGCGCCAGGAGGCAGCCTCGCCGCCCGGAAAATAGACAGGTAGGGGGCGCGGGCCAGGATTGGAGCTGTCCCGCAGCGGCAGCAGGCCGCTAGATACGCTTTCGGCGAAGGTCAGCGTGTCATCGACGACACTCACCGCATGACCGAGAAGCTCCCCGATCTGCCCAGCCGGACCTTGGCGGGAGTGGCCGGCGATACGATCATGGCGGCGAGCGCGGAGGAAATCGCGCAGATCGCGCAGCCGGTCCTTCACATTGGCCGCCGCCTCGTTCGGCAGCTCGCGCAGTTTGCCAGTCTCCCTAAGCATAAGGTATGACGCCTCCGAAGGCACCCGGGGCAGTGCCAAGCATTGACCCCGTGGCCGCTTCGCTGTTTGCTCCGCTCACGTCACGCATCTTTCCTCCGAGAGGAAGCCACAGGACACCCGGATGAGCAAGGCCAAAAGCATGAGGACGGCCACCGGCGAGAGCGATGCCGACGGAGGTTCCAGCGAGGCGCTGCGCAACGGCGCGCCGGGCAACAGCCGGTCAGACCGGCTGCGCACGCGGGCGGCCTGGATGTATTTCGTAGAACAGATGACACAGAACGAGATCGCTGACGTGCTCGGCGTGGGGCGTGTCAGCGTCGTGCGCATGCTGGCCGAGGCGCGGGCGCGCAACGAGGTGAAGATCAGCATCGAGGGGGAGCTTGCGGAAATCACCGGGCTTGAGCGGCAGCTGGAAAGGCGCTTTTCGCTGGACCGCGCCATCGTGGCGCCGCTCACCGATCCCGCCGCCGATCCCATCCCCGTGATCGCCGCGGCGACCGGTCATTATCTCTCGGACGTGATGTCGTCCGGGATGTCGGTCGGTGTCGGCTGGGGGCGTACGCTTTCTGCCACTCTCCCCTATATCCGCCCAAAACCCCTGGTAGATTTCAAGGTGATCTCGCTGCTCGGCGGCGTGGGGATCGCGCGCCGCTTCAACCCACCGGAGTTCGCCTGGCGCTATGCGCAGCTCTTTCAGGGCGACGGCTATCTGATCCCGGCGCCTGCGGTTGTGGACAGCCCCGCCACGAAAAAGTCGCTGATCGAACGTTGCGGCCTAAGCGAGATTTTTTCGATGGCCGACACGCTGGATGCGGTCCTCGTCTCGGTCGGCGGTATTGCCTCGGCCACGATCCCATACCGTGGCGGCTATCTCAGCGAAAAGGAGCGCGAGGCGCTTTCCGCCAAGGGCGCGGTGGGCGATGTGCTCTTCCATTTCTACGACCGGCGGGGCCAACTGGTGGACCACCCGATCAACGATCTCGTCATGTCCGTGGATGTCGACCGCCTGCGCCGCGCGCGCATGCGCATCCTCACTTCCGGCGGGCCAGAAAAGATCGAGGCGCTGCTCGGCGCCATGCCCCTCGTCGAGCCCACCGTCTTCATCACCGACGAGGAGAGCGCCAAGGAGATCCTCCGCTTGACGTAGGGAGCCCCGCGGTCCTGGTGGCGTTCTACCAGATCAGGCAGGGCGGCGGATGTTACGAGCACGCAGAGGAAGTTTGATTGAACTGGGGCCGATTTGGCCCTACTTTCCATCGACCAAACGAGATCACCTCGGGCTTTGTGCGCCGGGCGTCTCCGATTATGCGCTGAGGGGACCTTCTTGACGACGCTGCGGCGAAACAATGTAAAAGTTATTGGCTCGGGGGCAAAACCGATGGTTTTCGCCCATGGCTTCGGTTGCGACCAGAATATGTGGCGGTTCGTCACTCCCGCCTTTGAGAGGGACTACCGCATCGTGCTCTTCGATCATGTGGGATGCGGGGGGTCCCAGCTTTCCGCGTACGATCCGCAGAAATATTCCTCCCTCGAAGGCTATGCCGACGACGTCATCGAGATCTGCCGCGCCCTCGATCTCACCCACGGGGTCTTCGTGGGCCACTCGGTCAGCGCGATGATTGGTGCCATTGCCTCACGCAAGGAGCCTGACCTCTTCGACGAACTCGTCATGATCGGCCCATCCCCCCGCTACATCGATGATCGGGAATATACCGGCGGTTTCAGTGAGGCGCAGATCCACGAACTTCTGGATTTCCTCGATGCCAACCATATGGGCTGGTCACAGGCCATGGCCCCGGTGATCATGGGCAATCCCGACCGGCCGGAGCTGGGCGAGGAGCTGACCAACTCCTTCTGCATGACGGATCCGGAAATCGCCAAGAAGTTCGCACGCGTCACCTTTCTTTCGGACAACCGCGCGGATCTCCCCGCGGTCAAGGCGCGCTGCCTCGTTCTGCAGTGCTCGGAAGACGTGATTGCCCCGCAAAGCGTGGGTGAATACGTCAGCAGGCAGCTGCCCAACGGTGAATTCGTCCTCCTCCAGGCGACCGGCCACTGCCCGAACCTCAGCGCCCCCGAGGAGACTGTTGCCGCCATGAAGGCCTTCCTCGAAGGCAGGCCTGGTTGAGCGCGCTTTCGGAGCCCATGGCCCAGGAGCTCGATGACCTGGAGGACCTGTTCGAGAATGCTCCCTGCGGTTATGTGTCCGCGGGCGCAGACGGGCGGATCAGCAAGGCCAACTCTACTTTCTGCAACTGGCTCGGCCGTGGGAAGGCCGAGCTCGTCGGCCGCCGCTTCCAGGACTTTCTGAACATCGCCGGGAAAATATATTACGAGACCCACTTCGCTCCATTGATGCGGATGCAGGGCTTCTTTAACGAGGTGGCGCTCGACCTTGTGCGCGCCGACGGCTCGCCCCTCCCCGTGCTCGTCAATGTAGTCGAGCGCCGCGACGAAGCGGGAAATCTGCGCTTTGTCCGCATTACCGTCTTCAATGCATCGGACCGCCGCCGCTACGAGCGCGAGTTGCTGGAAGCGCGCCGCGCCGCGGAGAAGGCAAACGCCGAGCTGATGGAGCTCAACCGCACGCTGGAGGAGCGCATCGCGGAGGCCGTCGAAGCTCGTCTCAAGAGCGAGGGCGCCCTACGCCAGGCGCAGAAGATGGAGGCGGTGGGCCAGCTCACGGGCGGGATAGCGCATGACTTCAACAATATGCTGGCCGTGATCCTCTCGTCCCTCAACCTTCTCGAACGGCGTCTCGCCAAAGGTGAGGACATCTCCCGCTACATCGCTGCCGCGCGGGACGGCGCCAACCGCGCCGCCAGCCTTACGCAGCGCCTCCTCGCCTTTTCGCGCCAGCAGACTCTCGCTCCGCAACCGCTCAATGCCAACCAGATGGTGGCCGAGATGTCGGAGCTTCTGCGTCGCACCCTGGGCGAAACCGTGCAGATCGAGACTGTGCTCGCCGGCGGACTCTGGCAAGTCTTTGCCGACAAGAACCTGCTCGAAAACGCCGTGGTAAACTTGGCCGTCAACGCGCGCGACGCCATGCCCGAGGGTGGCCGTCTCACCATCGAGACCGCCAATTGCCACCTCGACGAGGCATACGCCGCGGAGCACGCCATCAAGCCCGGCCAATATGTCATGATAGCGGTCACGGATACCGGGACGGGAATGACGCCGGAGGTGATGGCCAAGGCCTTCGACCCCTTCTTCACCACGAAAGGCCCCGGCAAGGGTACGGGGCTGGGGCTCAGCCAGGTTTTCGGCTTCGTCAAACAGTCGAGCGGCCATATCAACATCTATTCAGAAGTGGGCCACGGCACGACCATTAAGATCTACCTGCCGCGCTTTTATGGCGCCGCTGCCAAGGCACCGAAGCGCAAGGTAGGGCAGGATCTTGCGCTCCCCTCCGGCCGCGAAGTCGTGCTTCTGGTGGAAGACGACCAGCAGGTCCTCTCGCTCACCGCGCAAATGCTGCGCGACCTGGGTTATGGCGTCATCGAAGCACATGATGGGACAGAGGCGCTGGAAGCGCTCGCTGCCCACCCGGATATCAGCCTCCTCTTTACAGACGTTGTCATGCCGGAAATGAACGGTCGCCGCTTGGCCGAGGAGGCGCTGAAGCGCCGCCCCAACCTCAAAGTCCTTTTCACCACCGGCTACACCCGCAACGCGGTCGTCCACAATGGCGTCCTCGATCCCGCGGTGAACCTGTTGCAGAAGCCAGCCTCGCTGGAGCAACTCGCGGCCAAGGTCAGAGCAGTCTTGGACAGTTAGGATCGAGCGCCCAAGAATTCCGGTACAGCCACCACAGCCAAAGCTGCATGGCGAAGTCAGGCATGGCGGGGCTGCGTAGCCGGTCATGTGTGCCTTCAATTGCGCGCCAGAATGATGAAAACCGACTGGGGGCGGCTGTCGGTTTCGCGCTGCCTCATTCGTCCTATGGTCGCCAACCCAAGCAACGGAGGATTTTCCATGGCGTATGTTGACGGCTTCCTCATTCCGGTGCCGAAGGACAAAATCGAGCAATACAAGGAGCAGGCGCGGCTGGGCCAGCAGGTCTGGCGCGAGCACGGCGCGCTCGACTATGTGGAGTGCATTGGCGACGACACGCCTTATGGCGAAGTCACCTCCTTCCCCCGCGCCGTGCAGGCCAAGGAGGACGAGGTGGTGGTGTTCTCCTGGATTGTCTACCGCTCGCGCGAGCACCGCGACGAGGTGAACAAGAAGGTGATGGCCGATCCGCGCATGAAGCCGGACTGGGACAACATGCCCTTTGACGGCAAGCGTATGATCTTCGGCGGGTTCCAGCCGTTCCTAGGCGTGTGACGGCGCTGTATCCTCAGGGGCACGGCTAAAGGCCGCCACCCTCCCTGGAGTGGGAGGGTGGCGGCCCCGCCGGCGCTCAATAGGTGGTCGTCACTCGCGTGTCGCCCTCGCGGTCCAGCACCTGGACCACCACCTCGGATTCGACGCGGCGCAGGAACACGTCCAGCCGGCCCTGCGGAAGGCGGATGCCCCGCAGCGTCACCTCGTCCAGGAACTCCGGCAGCATGGGCTGGTGGAAGACCAGTGTGCCGGAGGACGGGTCAAAGCCCATCCCAAGGCAGGACTGGAGCATCGACAGCGGCGCTACCGCCGCCCAGGCCTGCGGCGCGCAAGCCACGGGATAGAAGGTGGGGCCGCGGCTCCTCTGGCGCGGGAAGCCGCAGAAAAGCTCCGGCAGGCGGCGGAGGTCGATATAGGTCGAGGCCATGAACAGGCCCTCGAAGACACGTGCGGCCTCCGCGCGGAAGCCGTAGCGGGCCAAACCGGCGGCGATCAGCGCGTTGTCGTGCGGCCAGACCGAGCCGTTGTGATAGCTCATGGGATTGTAGCGCGCCTCTGTCGTAGCCACCGTGCGGATGCCCCAGCCGGAGAAGGAAGCGCGGTCCATAAGCGCGGATACGACGCGGGGGGCGCGGTGGGGATAGGCGATGCCGGTGAATAGCGTGTGGCCGGCATTGGAAGCGCGCACGCGGCAAGGTTTTTTCTCCCCGTCCAGCGCGAGCACATAGGTGCCGAGCTCCTCGTCGAAGAAGGCGCGGTCGAAGCGGGCGCGGAGCTCCTCGGCCTTCGCCTCGTAGTCGAGAGACGGCCCTCGCAGGCCCATGGCGTGGGCGATCCCTGCGGCGGCCTTCCAGGCGCCGTAGACATAGGCTTGCACCTCGCAAAGGGCGATCGGCCCGATGGCGAGACTGCCGTCCGCGTGGAAGACAGCGTCATAACTGTCCTTCCAGCCCTGGTTGGCGAGCCCTTCCAGCGTGCGTCGGCCATATTCGACGAAGCCGTCGCCGTCGCGGTCGCCGTAATCGCTGATCCAGGCGAGCGCGGCCTCGATGCTCCGCCAGAGGGATCTCAGCGTCTCGACATCGCCGGTGCGCTCCAGATAAGCGCCGGCAAGAACGACGAAGAGTGGAGTGGCGTCGACGCTTCCATAATAGCGGCGGAAGGGCACCTCCCCCAGCTCCGCCATCTCGCCGTAGCGGACCTCGTGCAGGATCTTGCCCGGCTCGGCATCGGCGGCGGGGTTTTCCTCGGTCGCCTGGTTGGCTGCCAGATGCTTCAGCACGCCGCGCGCGATGGCCGGGTCGAGCCAGAGAGTTTCCAGGGCGGTGATGAGCGCGTCGCGGCCGAAGACCGTGCTGAACCATGGAATGCCCGCATAAGGATAAGGGCCGTCACCCGTCTCGGTGATCAGCATGTAGAGATCGGCCACGGCGCGGCGCACCGCCTCATTGAAAACGTCGTGGGAGGTGGCGACGGAGGCGGCGTTGGCGACGGCGGCACGCGTGGCGCGGCGGGCATCGAGCAGGCTCGAGAAGAAGAGGCGCCGCGGGGTATATTGCTGCGGCTCGGCTCCGCAGAGGATCTCGACGAAGAGCTGGCGCGTCTGGCGTGGCTGCAGCTCCACCTCGAAAACCGCATTGGCGCCGGTGAGCGTGACCGGAACCGGGTCGAAGCGAAGGATGGTGCGGCGCAGGACCTTGTCGAGCCCGGTATAGGCGAGGGTTACGCGGTCGCTCTCCACCTTGGGCGCGTGCATCTCGCCGCGCTGGCTGCGACGGGCGCCGCGCACCTCGAAGAGGTCGGCAAAATCGGAGGCGAAGGCGAGCTCCAGGCGGATCTTTCGCGGCGCCTCGTCGTAGTTGCGTACGCTGATGCGTTCGTAACAGGCGCCGTTCCACAGGAAGCGCGTGCGACGGATGTGGATCAGGTCATGCTGGAGGGTGAGTTTCCCGTCCTCGTAGAGGTCCGGATTGGCAAGGTCGAAGGTGAGCAGCGCGTTGTCGTCGCGCAGCATCGAGCTCAGGAGGAGCGGGCGCTCGCCTCCGATGGTGAGGAAGAAATGCGACAGGTATCGCGTGTCGCGGTGAAAGATGCCCTCGGGGCTGCCGGGCCCCGAGAGCGCGTCTCCATTGTGGTCGAACATTGAGAAGGTGTCGCCGTGCTTCTGCGTGCGCGGCCGCCGCTCCTGGAGGGGAGCGGAGGCGGCGATGAAGAATTGCGGCGTGCGTACCGTACCGAACTCGTCGGGGCGCGGCGCGAAGGGGTCCGTGCGGGCGTCCATGGATAACCTCCTTAGACGAGAGGATCACGCGACCGTCTGTCTGCCCACCGCCTCGGTCGGGAAGGGCACCATGTGCATGCGGTGATGTAGCAAGCGCTCATAGCACCGTAGATAGTCGGTGGCCATGCGCTCGACACTAAAGCGCTCCTCGAAGCGGGCGCGCACCTTGGCGCGGTCGAGCGCCAGCGCCTGGGGCACGGCGGCCACCGCCTCGTCCAGGGAGTGGACGATGAAGCCGGCCACGCCATGGTCGAGCACCTCCGGCACCGAGCCGCAGGGGAAGGCGATCACCGGCGTGCCGCAGGCCATCGCCTCGATCATCACGAGACCGAAAGGCTCCGGCCAGTCAATGGGGAACAGAAGGGCGGATGCCCTGCCCAGGAATTCGGCCTTTCCCTGCTCGTTCACCTCGCCGATATATTCGACATTCGGGTGGCGGTCGATCACCGGCTTTATGACCCCGTGCCAATAGGCTTGATCCGCATTGTCAACCTTCGCGGCGATCTTCAGGGGCATGCCGGCGCGAGCGGCGATCTCGATGGCCCGGTCGGGGCGTTTTTCCGGCGAGATGCGGCCGAGGAAAGCCAGATACCCGCCGTCAGCCTTCGGGCTGAAGGGGAGCAGGTCCAGCGGCAGGCCGTGATAGACCGTGTCGATCCAGTTGGCCATAGGCAGCGGCTGGCGCTGGTGATCCGAGATTGAAACGACCGGGATCTCCGGGAAGGTCTGATAGAAAGGCTGCAGGTCCGGCAGGTCGAGGCGGCCGTGCAGTGTCGTGACCGTCCGATGGGCGATCGGCCTGATGAGGGGGAAATGCAGAAGATCGATATGGAAGTGCAGTACGTCGAACTCGTCAGCCCGCAGGCGGACCTTTTCCAGCATGATCAGGTGATGGGGTATCGGATCGCGCACCTCCGGATTGAGCCGCAGGGCGCGGTTGCAGCAGGAGACAAGCTCCGCCGAGGTCAGCGAATCTCCGGAGGCAAAAAGGGTGACCTCGTGGCCGCGGCGCACGAGTTCTTCGGTAAGAAACGAAACGATGCGCTCGGTGCCGCCGTAAAGACGCGGCGGAACGCTTTCGGCTAGCGGAGCGATCTGGGCGATCTTCATAGGCAATACTCCTCAAAGTTGAGCAAGCATCACTTGGAGCCAAAGGGGACGGCAACACTCCCCGGCGGAGTGGCCGAAGGTGATTTAGTATTTGAAAACGCGCTTAAAAGAGGTGACCTGATTGTTCCCACCGTACCCCGCGATGGGCGCGAACGGACGGGTTGCCTCTGCCGCCCCCCCCCCGCGCCCCGCTCATGATCTTTGCTAGCCGTTGCGCGGTAGCAAAGGATCTCGCCGACTGGTCGCGAAACGTGTCAGTCGCTGGACGAAAGCCATTCGCGCGCTGCCTTTAGACAGGCGATCACCTCGGCATCGCTGGTCTGGCTGAAGTTCTCGTAGTGCAGACCGACGGCGCGGAAATTGGGCGGCGTTGCGAGGCAGACCACCTCGTCGGCGTCGTCATGCAGAGCGTCCAGCGTATCGCGCGGAGCGACCGGGACGGCCAGCACGATGCGGGCCGCGTTCGACCGGCGAAGCGCCTTCAGCGCGACGCGGACCGTGCCGCCGGTGGCGATCCCGTCGTCGACGAGAATAACCGTGCGGCCGGAAACGGGCGTGGGGTCATGCTCGGCAAAATAGGCGGCGCGGCGCCTGTCGATCTCCGCGAGCTGCCTCTCCATCTCCTCGCGCACATAGTCCGAACTCGGCCTTATGATCTCCATTGCCTCGTCGTTGAGGACGAGTTGAGGATCGCTGCCGTCGACCACGGCGCCAATGCCGAGCTCCGAATGGCCGGGAGCGCCGAGCTTGCGCACCATGAGGAGATCAAGCGGGGCGGAGAGCGCCTTCGCCACCTCGAAGCCGACCGGAACGCCGCCGCGCGGCAAGGCAAGCACCACCGGCTGCTCCTCTTTGAGATGCGCCAGCTCCGCGGCAAGCCGCTGCCCCGCCTCGCGGCGGTTCAAGAATTCGGTTTGTCCGCCGAACACCTCGAACACCTCTCAAAAAGGACAATCTCAGCCGGGCTGCATGCGGTCGGGAAAGGCGATCTTGTCGAACCGCTCGGCAAGCTCGTGAAGCGCTGCCCGCATATCGGCACCCTGCATCGCATGGCCATGGCCGGAAATCACGAGTTCCGGCTCGAGGGCAGCGAGCTTGCGCACGGAGGCCCAGGCATCCTGCCAATCCGGCGTGAAGTAGCGCGGCGGCCCGTGCATCTGCGGCGACTGGATGACGACGTCATAGGCCGACTCCTGCCCGGTCGTGATGACGGCGTCGCCGGCGATGACGGTGCGGTCCTCCTCGCGCCAGAGAGAAACATGTCCAGGCGTATGGCCGGGCGTATGGATCCAACACCAGCCGGGCATCACCGGGATGGTTCCATCATCGGGCAGCGCCCGCAGGCGGGAGCCCACATCAACTGGGCTCGTCGGAAAGAGCGGCGACAGAAGCGCCATCAGGCCGCCGCCGACGGACGGATCGGCAGGCGGGTAGGAGCGGCTGCCATCAAGATAGGGATGCTCCAGCGGATGCGCGTAGACCGGGACGTCCCAATCCTCCGCAAGCGTCTCCAGCACACCAACATGGTCGAAATGGCCATGCGTGAGCACGATCGCCGAGGGCGGCGCATCCTTGCCGAACCGCGCCTCAGCGGCCGCGCGGATCGCGCCCGCCGAGCCCGTCACCCCGGCGTCGATCAGGACCCAATTGCCCGCGCCTGCCGAAGGAAGGCCGTAGAATATGACATTGACCATCATCAGCCGCCGATAGGCGAGGTCGGGCCGGATCTCGACGAGTCCGCCAGCGGTCTCCGTGCCAGTCTCATCGCTGCGTTCGAGGGGTATCTGGGTCGACATATGCGGCCTCCCGGGTTCGGCTAGAGTCCAAAAGGATAGGTTTCCGGAACGCCGTGCGGCCGCTCGGCGGGAAGAGGCGCCACTGCATGCGTTTCTTCGAACCAGACGAAAGCATCGAACTGCTCAGGCAGCACCGCCTCGAAATAGTGGCTGTGTAGCTCCGCCTGCGGCCGGTAGATAACGCCGATGGCGCGCTCCAGCCGCGGCGCGGCTAGCGCGTCGCGCAGATCGGGGCAGGTGCGCAGGTCCGTCAGGGAACGAGCGATGCCAGCTTGGCGGAAGACCCGCTCATACGAATCCGGCCGCGATGGATTGACCTCCATGATGCGCATCGGGCCGCCCCAGTCGTCGGCGGCCGCCACGGTGCCGCGGTCGGTGCCAAAGCCGATCAGCGCCGCCTCGTCGCCGAATGCGGTACGGCAGAGTTCGCCGATATTGAACTCGCCCTGCCAGCCCATGGCCGTGGCCGCTGCATTGCCGATATGGGAGTTGTGCGCCCAGACCACAGCCTTGGCGCCCGGACCGCGCCTTGCCAGCAGCGCCTTGAGCGTGTCGAACATATGCCGGTTGCGCAGATTCCAGGATTCTGTCGAGCCGTAATACATGATGCGGTAGTAGTGCTCGGCGGCGCGCACGATGCGCGCATTCTGGGCCGCATCGAAGAAGTCCTCGCCATCCGCTCCGGCATAGTCGAGCCGGCGGGCCAGTAGCTCGCCGAGCTGCGCGACGACAGCCCCTTCGCAGGTATCGCGGCCGCCGCGCAGCATGGCGCGGCCATAGTGGGCCGGCTCGTCCTGCCAGGGGGTGAGACAGCCATAGCGCCGGCGTGCGGTCCTGGCGGCATCCGGATCCACCCGATCGAGATAGGCGATCACCGCCTCGATGGAGGAATCCAGGGAATAAACATCGAGGCCGCGGAACTCCGCCCGGTCTTCCGCAGGCCGGCCGGCATTATACGCGCGCAGCCAGTGCACGAAATCTTCGAATTGGCGGTTGCGCCACATCCAGGTAGGAAAGCGGGCGAACGTCTCCTCGTCGTAGCGCCCCGCTGGGCGGTGCCGGACGTAGCGGTCCACGCGGGCCGCATCGGGCCAGTCCGCCTCGACGGCGATGATGTTGAAGCCGTGCTTCTCGACCAGCTGTCGCGTGATCGCGGCGCGAGCGCGGTAGAACTCCGACGTCCCATGGGTCGCTTCGCCCAGCAGCACAACGCGGGCGTCGGCGAACGCATCGAAGAACGCGCCGAACGCTTCCGCGTCCTCCGGGGACGGGAGCGGCTCGCATTTCCCGCGCACCAGATTCGCCGCCTCGTCGGCGCTCTGCAGACGGCTGCGCTCGCTGATCGCGACGTGGGGCATGCGCGAACCCGTCACCCGCCCGCGCTTTCAGGCCAAAGCGCCTGGATGCCCTTCGACTGCGCGTCGCGCATCTTGGCGATCTGGCGGATATCCAGAAGCGAGACGTTCGTCGCCTGGATCATCCCGCACCATGCGTCGAGCCCTGCTGCGCTCATCGCTTATCCCTTCCTGATCTTCTCCGATCCGCCGCGGGCGTGCCGCCGATGCCCTTCGAACCCCGGATGACCGCTATTGTTCGGGCGAGGCGAGAAAAAGCAGCCCGACCGCGGTACCAGCCCTGCAGAATTCTCCAACGTGTGGAACACATGGGCGCGATACTCGTTCGAAGGGCTCGCAGGAAGATTTAGACAGGAGAGCGCAATGCCCAGCAGCCAGACCCGCACCCTTGAAACGCTGATGCTCGAGACGCTGAAGGACATCTACCACGCCGAGAAGCAGGTGCTGCGCGCCCTTCCCAAGATGGCGAAGGCTGCCAAGAGCGAGGAATTGAGGAAGGCGCTGGAAACCCATCGCCAGGAAACCGAAGGCCAGATCGAACGCCTGGAGAAGGTTTTTGAGAGCATGGACCGGGCGGCGCGCGGCAAGCCCTGCGAGGCGATGCAGGGTCTCGTGGCTGAAGGCCAGGAAATCCTGGAGGAATTCTCGGATTCGGAGGCGCTCGACGCAGGTATCGTGGCTGCGAACCAGTCCATCGAGCACTACGAGATTTCGCGCTACGGCACGCTCCGGACCTGGGCCCAGCAGCTCGGCATGGAAGAGGCCGCCAGGATCTTCGAGCAGAATCTCGAGGAGGAAAAGAAGACGGATGAGCTGCTGACGCAGTTGGCGGAGGCGAAAGCCAACAAGAAAGCGGCGTAGCCCTCGCGCGCAGAGCTTGCCGCGGTTACCAGGTGCCAACTCCCTCCCTGGCCTCTGGCAACACGCGGCTTGACCGCCGCGGTGACCACGGATGTACTGGCACCCTGCGGTTCAAGAAGGCGGCTTCGGCCGCCTTCTTCTGTTTGGGCTGGTGGTAGGAGCCGGGCTAGGTTTTGTCCTGGATCTCGTGCGCAGGGCGGCGAGTGGCAAGGTCGAAAATGTCGCCCGCGCTCAGGACGTGCACCCTCAGATCGTAGATCGACAGGGCCTGATCAGCGGCGGCTTCCGCGATATTGGAATGGGTGACACCCCCGCCGTCGACGAGATAGACGGCGCCATTGCCGATCACCTTGAAGCTTTCCCCCTGGACGACAATGGCGGTGTTCTCGTCGATGCCGATGCCGAGAACGCGCGGGTTCTGCGAGACGGCGCCGATGAGCCGGCCGATGCGGCCCCGCTGTGCAAAATGCTGGTCGATGATCACATTGGGCAGGAGGCCAAGACCCGGCGCCATGTGCAGATCGCCGATGCGGAAGGAGGTGGCGCTCGGGCCGCGCACCAGCATCGTGTCGCTCATCACCGAGGCACCGGCGGACGTGCCGGCGATCAGCCCGCCCGACTGGTAGATCTCGTGCACGCGCTCATAGATCGGCGTGTCGCCTATCTGGCTGGTTATGCGCAACTGATCGCCGCCGGAGAAGAAGATTGCGTTCACCCCCTCCAGCATCTCGAGCTTTTCCTCAAGGCCTGCCTCGGCACGGTCGTCCACGTAAAGTTCATTGACCTGAGACACGCCGAGCTCGGCAAAGGTGGCCTGGTATTTCTCGAGATAGCCTTCCGGCTCGTGGGAGGCGATGGTGGCAAGCACAAGCTTGCCGTCTGGGATGTGGCTGGCCACCTCCTTCAGGATGACCCGCTCTCCGTCGTGATCCTCGTGGCCGCCTATGATGACAAGGGTTCCCTTCCGGCGCGGGCCGGCCTTCTTCACCTTGTCAGGCATGCGCAAGCTCCTCCTCTTCCTCCTTCGAGAGGAAAACCTTCGGGTTCGGCAATATGCTGCTCGCCATCGCGACGGCGAAGTGACTGCTGTTGTGCGCCCATCCCGCCGTGCCGTCAGGCGCCAGCGCGATCGCCCCCGCCTCGCCGCCGACGCGAGCAAGCGCGTTGAGCGCGGCCTCTATGGTGCGCCCGGGATCGACCGCATCGAATCCGTGCATGACACGGGCTGCGAGCATGGCGCGGGCGATCTGCTCACCGTCGCCGGAGAAACAGACCGCGCCGATGGCATTGTCCGCGTAATAGCCGCAGCCGGGTTGCGGGGAGTCGCCGACGCGGCCCGGCGCTGCTCCGTCGAGGCCGCCGGTGGAAACGGCCACGGCAAGGTTGCCCTTTTCATCCAAGGCGACGCAGCCAACCGTATCCCGACTGGGTGAGCTCCTTTTTTGCTCCGGCGACTTCAGGTCCTGCGGACTGCAGAGTTCCAGGCCCTTGTCAGCGGCATATTGCCGGGCACCCGAACCGGCAAGCAGGATGGGCTCGTCGAACAGCATGGTCCGAGCCACGCTGACGGGGTTGCGGACGCCCCTGAGCACGGTGACGGCGCCGACATTGAGCTTGGCGCCCTCCATGACTGACGCGCACATCTCGATCTCTCCCTCGGCGTTAAGCGCGCTGCCATGGCCCGCATTGAAGGTCGGATCATCCTCGAGCACCTTCACCGCTGCTTCCACTGCATCGATGCTGCTGCCGCCGCCGCGCAGGATGCGTGCACCGGCCTCGATGGCGGCGAGGCAGCCGGCGCTATTCGCTTCCCTCTCGGACGGCTCGATGGTCTTGGCGCCGCCGTGCACAATGATCGACCACATCACCCCACCTTCAATCGACGAATATTGGCCCGGAAGGGATCTTCGACGGGGGAATTGCCCTCGAATTCGACGACCTGGCGCCAGACCGCTTCGTATTCATCGGCACCAAGGATGACAAGGTCGCCGGGCCGGGCGAGTTGGAGGCAGAAGAGTACGGCCTCGTTTTCCGGCAGGATCGTGTGGATGCGTTCGGGCGGGCATCCCGCCTCAAGCGCACCCTCCCTGAGCAGCCCGGCGATCACGCCGGGCGCGCGGCCGCGCCTTTCGTCATCCTCCTTGAACACGATCGTGTCGAAAAGGCCGGCGGCCAGCCTGCCCATCTCGCGGATGTCGACGTCGCGCCGGTCGCCTGGGATGCCGATCATGCCGATCGAGCGCTGGAGGGGGCGCTTCAGCTTGCGCACGAAGCGGCCGAGGGCAGCGAGCCCGTCCGGGTTGTGCGCGTAGTCGACGATTGTCGTAAAGCCATGCCCATCGAAGCGGTTGAGCCGGCCCGGCAGCTCCTCGAAGCTCGTCGCAAAGCTGCAGAGCGCCTTGCGGATCACCCCCAGAGGCACATCCTGCGCGTAGGCCATGGCGATCGCGGCAAGCGCGTTCTCGACATTGAAGTCGGCAAGGCCGCCGAAAGTGGCGGGTATTTCCGCCGCATCCATGACAAAGAGCTTCTCGCAATCCTCATGAATGACGATATCGTAGCGGCCGGCCTCGATCTCACAGGTGACAGCACGCCCGCCTTCAGCGATGTGGCGGCGCAGGAATGCCGGCCATTCGTTCTTCCCACGCATGGAGAAGTAGCAGATCCGGCCTCTGGCCACACGCTCCAACGAGGCGCTCGGCTGATTGTCGGCGTTCAGGATGCTCCAGCCGTTGCGGGCCACCGATTCCACGACGACACCCTTGACCTGCGCAAGGTCCTCCACGGTGTCCAGCCCGCGCAGGCCAAGATGGTCGGCCGAAACGTTGAGCACCGCCCCAATATCGCAGCGGTCGAAACCAAGCCCTTCGCGGAGGATGCCGCCGCGGGCCACTTCCAGCACGGCCGCATCGATGGTGGGCTCGCGCAGGATCAGACGGGCGCTCCTCGGACCGGAGCAATCGCCCTTGGCGATGCGCTGGCCGTCGATGAAGATGCCTGTCGTCATGGCCAGCCCGACCTTCAGCCCGGCATGCTTCAGGATATGGGCGAGCATGCGCGAGGTCGTGGACTTGCCGTTGGTTCCGGTGATGGCGAAGATCGGCACGCGGCTGCGGGAGCCGGGCGGGAAGAGAAGATCGATCATCGGCCGCGCCACATTGCGTGACCGTCCTTCGGACGGCTGCAGATGCATGCGGAAGCCCGGCCCGGCATTGACCTCGATGATTCCGCCGCCGGTCTCCGATACCGGCCGACGGATGTCCGGACAGAGGAAGTCGATGCCGGCCACGTCGAGCCCCACGATCTGCGCGGCGCGCCGGGCGATCAGTGCGTTTTCGGGATGGATCTCGTCGGTGCGGTCGATCGCAGTGCCGCCGGTGGACAGGTTGGCGGTCGGACGCAAGTCGACCCGCCGGCCTTCCGGCGGAATGCTGGCCAGCGTCAGCCCGCGCTTTTCAAGAAAATGCTCGACGCACTCGTCCACCTCGATGCGCGTCAGGAAGGCCGAGTGGCCCTCGTCGCGACGCGGGTCCAGGTTGACCATTTCGATCAGCTCGGCGATGGAGCGGCGGCCGTCGCCGACCACATGGGCCGGCAGCCGCTCGGCGACTGCCACCACCTCGCCCCCGATCACCAGGATGCGGTGATCGGAGCCGCTGAATTGCTGTTCGACGAGGATCGTCCGATCGTGCTCGCGGGCGATGTCGAAAGCCCAGCGCACCTCGTCGGCGGTCTCGATCCCGATCGTGACACCGCGGCCGTGGTTGCCCTCGAGCGGTTTGACCACGACGGGATAGCCAAGATCCTCAGCCGCCTTGACGGCCTCGTCCGCCGACCGGACGACTGAGCCGCGCGGAACTGGAATGCCCGCTTCCTGCAGCAGGCGTTTTGTAAGATCCTTGTCGCAGGCGATTTCGGTCGCGATCTCGGAGGTGATGCCGGTGCAACTTGCGCGAATGCGCTTCTGGTACTTGCCCTGGCCGAGTTGGACCAGGCTCGTATCGTCCACTCGCCAGACCGGGATATCCCGGCGCTGCGCCTCGCGCACGAGCGAGGCCGTTGTGGGGCCGAGGGCGACATCACGATGAAGGTCTTTGAGGGCTTCCAGCCGCTCTGCGAGATCGAACGGCGTTTCGGGCGTCTCGTAGATCTCGTCGAGGCCCTGGATGCCCCGCAGCTCCGCCGGCAACAGGTGCTGGACCAGCTCCAGCGCAATGCGTCCGGCCAAGAGCGCCACCGGCTCGTCCGAATAGGCATACATGACATTGTAGACGCCCGGCTTGCCGCGCACCGAGCGCGTCTTGCCGCGCGTTGCCCGCGACCCCATCATCGTCTGGAGTTCCAGCGCGACATGTTCGGTCACATGGCCGAGCCACGTGCCCTCCTCCAGGCGCCGGATGAAGCCCCCTTCCGTGCCATAGCTGCAACCGTGGCTCTGCAGCCCCGGGAGCAGGGCGGCCAGGCGTTCGGCGAAGCCCGGAAGACGATTGGTCGGCCAGTGTTCCAGATCGCCAAGGTCGAGCTGGATGCGAATCATCGGCAGCTCGCTGTAGAAATGCGGGCCGCGGTAAATCGCGACTTCCCGGACGTGCATCGGCCGGAAGCCGATGAGCGTCCGATCCTCGATCGCGCTGTTCATTCTGTGTCTCCACACAACGGGGTGCGCTCTAAACACGCGATCGAACACTGCGTTCCCGGCAATTACAGGAATCTTTTCCGCTCGTTACGCCCCGCCCTGGACAAAAGGCGCGACTCGGGCGGTCAAGGAACGGGATCCGATGCGGCGAAATCGGCGGCACAACGCATCTTTCGCCGGCGGCCCGCCGTCATGCATTTTCGTTGCCCGGCTTTCATCTGCGTGTAACATGACGGGCCTAACCGCTGCGCAGGCAACGGACTTAATGGGAGAGCTTCACATGAATTCGATCACACGGCGCAGCTTTGTCCAGGGCGCGGCTTCCATCGCGGGCCTGGCGATTGCGGCGCCCTTCATCTCGCGCGCATACGCGCAAGGGTCGTCCGGGACGGTGAACATCTTCGCCTGGGCCGGCTATCTCAACGACGAGATGCTGGCGGCATTCGAAAAGGCCACGGGCATCAAGCCGAACTACACCCCCTACGGCACCAATGACGAACTCCTGAACCAGCTGCGCGCCAACAGCGGCGCCGGCTTCGACATCATCTGGCCGACCGTCGACCGGGTGCCGAACTATGTCGAGTTCGATCTTGTGCAGCCCATCGACGAGTCGAAGGTGGAGGTGGCAAAGTGCCTGCCCAGCGCCTGGAACAACTCGGCGAATTTGGGCGCGGTGGTCGGCGGCAAGCGCTACCAGGTGCCGACCGACTGGGGCACGGAGGCGATCGCCTTCGACAAAGAGCAGGCGCCGCTTGAATACGGCACCGCGTCCTATGGCGACATCTGGAAGCCGGAGATGCAGGGAAAGGCCACGGTGCGCGGCCATTCCGGCCTGGTCGGCCTCGGGCTCTGGCTGGAAGCCGAGGGCAAGCTGCCCATGCCCATGGTGGAGGCCTTCAAGTCGGAAGAGAACATGACGAAGATCTACGACGTCATTCTCGCCGAGGCGATCGGCCGGAAGGCCAATATCGCGCAGTTCTGGAACAACGAGAACGAGGCGCAGGGCGCCTTCCGCGTCAACGGCTGCGCCATCGGCCAGACCTGGGATTCGACTGCCGCGGCGCTCGCCAAGGAAGGGCTCCCGATCGGCTTCATCGCGCCCAAGGAAGGCGCGCTCACCTGGATGGAGGGCGTCTCCATCCCCCAGGGCGCGGAAAACGTCGACCAGGCCTATGCCTTCATCAACTGGTTCCTCACACCCGAAGCCGGTGCGATGTACACCAATGCCACCTCCATCAACTCCACCGCCGTCGGCGCGGCGGAACTCACCTCCGATGAGGCCAAAGCCTTCTTCGCCGCCGCCTATCCCGGCGATGCGCTGGAGAAGCTCTGGTGGTGGCCGATCCAGGAGAGCTGGTTCGTCGCCAAGCGCAATGAATATCAGGACCGGTTCCTCTCCGCCTGATCCCTCTAGGGCGGGCCGCGGCCCGCCCTTTCCATATCGCGGGCAAGCATGTCACATTCGGTAGAGCTTCACAGCGTCGGCATGCGCTTCGGCCGCACGCAGGCCGTGCACGAGGTCTCCTTTACCGTCGAGGCGGGGGAGTTCTTTTCCATCCTCGGCCCCTCTGGCTGCGGCAAGACGACGATCCTGCGCATGGTCGCCGGCTTTCTCCAGCCCACCGAGGGAAAGATTTTAATCGGTGGGCGTGACATGCGTGGGCTCGGCCCCGACCAGCGCCCGACCGCCATGATTTTCCAGTCGCTGGCACTCTTTCCGCTCATGCCGGTGTGGGAGAACATCGCCTTCGGTCTCGAGGCGCGCGGCGTGGAAAAGTCCGTGCGGCGGGCCAGAGCCGAGGAACTGCTGAGGCTCGTCGCGCTCGAGGGTTTCGGCGAGCGGATGCCGGGCGAACTCTCCGGCGGCCAGCGCCAGCGTGTGGCCATCGCCCGGGCGCTTGCCGTGGAGCCGCAGGTGCTGCTGCTCGACGAGCCGCTTTCAGCGCTGGACCTCAAGCTCAGGCAGCATTTGCGCTCGGAACTGCGGGAGCTGCAGAAGCGCACCGGCGTCACCTTCATCTACATCACCCACGACCAGTCGGAGGCGCTCGCCATGTCCGACCGCGTGGCCGTGATGAGCGCCGGAATCCTGCAGCAGGTCGGCGCGCCGCGCGAGCTTTACGACAATCCGGCTACGCCCTTCGTCGCCGGCTTCGTCGGCGAAACAAACGCCATCGGCGGAAAAGTGGCATCGGTCGAAGGCGGCTTCGCGACGTTGGACAGCCCGCATGGGCCCCTTCGCGGCCGCGCCAGCAACGGGCTCTCGGCAGGGGCCCCGGCGAAGCTTTATGTGCGGCCCGAGGCTCTCGCTTACGGTGCCGAGGGCGGGCATACGATCGCCGCCACGATAGACCGCATCGACTTCGAAGGCGCCTTCGCGCTTGCCTATGGGACGCTCGAGGACGGCAACAGCCTGATCGTCTCCATTCCGAACACCAAGCTCGGCTCGGCGCCTCCCATCGGCGAGCGGGCCAGCTTCAGCTTTCGCGCGGAGAACGCGGTGGTGCTGGCTGATGTCTGAATTTTACGGGCGTTTCGGCACCGGGCTCGGCACTCTTTTCGCAGCCCTCGTCGCCGTGTGGCTCGCGGGCATGGTGCTGGCGCCGAACATCATGATGGTCGACTATGCGCTCCGGCCCAACCTGCCGCCGGCGGACCTCGGCGGTCCGCGCGACGTCTATTCCCTCGACAACATCCTTTACCTGGCTAACGAGAGCGTCCATCGCTCGATCTTCTTCAAGACGGTGTGGGCGAGTGCGTTGGTGGCGTTCCTGACTCTCGTCGTCTGCTATCCCCTCGCCTACTGGCTGGCGCAGACGGCCGCGCCCAACCGGACCGCAGTGGTGCTTCTGGCACTCACCATTCCGTTCTGGATAAACGAGGTTCTGCGCACACTCGCCTGGTACATCCTGCTTGCCTTCCGTGGACCCCTCAACGCGCTTCTCCTCTCGTTGGGAATCATCGACGAACCCGTGCGCTGGTACGGCAATGCAGGGGTGCTCGCCGGCATGGTCTATGCCTACATCCTCTTCATGCTCTTCCCGATCTACAGCGCGATCGAATCCCTGGAAAAATCGCAGATCGAGGCGGCAAGGGACCTCGGCGCCTCCGTCTGGCGCACGCATTGGCGCGTTGTTATCCCGCATGCCAAGGCGGGCATAGCCACCGGCTGCGTCTTCACCTTCATGCTCGCCGCCGGCAGCTATGTGGCACCCGCCCTTCTCGGCGCGCCCGGCAGCCGTTGGTTTACCGAGATCATCTACAACTGGTTCTTCGAAGGCGGCGACTGGAACCGGGGCGCGGCCTATGCGCTGGTGCTTTTGGTGCTGTGCATGGCAGTGGTGCTCGCCACGCTGCGGATCGCGCGCGTCAACCTGACGGATGTGGCGAAATGAGTGCCGCCGACCGCATCCTGAAGGGGCTCTTCGGCTTCTATCTCGCCGCCTTCTTCATCTATCTCTTCGCGCCGCTCGCCATCATGGCGGCCGCCACCTTCAACACGAGCCGCTTTCCCACGGTGACGCCCTGGCAGGGCACGACGCTTGAATGGTTCAACGCGCTCGCCGCCGATACGGGCATGTGGCAGGCGCTCTGGACCTCGCTGGTGGTGGCCCTCTTCGTGCTCGTCGTCGCCCTGCCGATCGGCACGGCGGCCGCCCTGCTGCTCACCAGCCTCAATGCCCGCGCCCGCAGCGTCATGTATGCGGTGATGGTCTCGCCGCTCCTGACGCCGGGCGTCGTCATCGGCATCGCCACGCTCGTGCTCTGGCGCCAGCTTGGCGTCGGCGGCGGCACCTTCCTCATCGTCCTGGCGCAGTCGAGCTTCATCATCTGCTATGTGATGCTGATGGTGGCCGCCCGCCTGCAGCGCTTCGACCGGACGCAGGAAGAGGCGGCCCTCGGACTTGGCGCATCGAAATTCATGATCTTCCGCCGCGTCATCCTGCCCTTCCTGAAACCGTCGCTGATCGCCGCGGGATTCTTGGCGGCGCTGCAGTCGATCGAGAACTACAACACGACGCTCTTCGTGCGCGGCTTCGACACGCCGCTGACGGTCTATATCGCCACCAAGGTGCGCACCGGCCTCACCCCCGCGGTCAATGCATTGGCGCTCATCATGATCGCCGTCACCATCGTCGGCGCCGTCGCATACGAGGTGGCGCGGCGGCGGTCGCGCAGCGCTCGTCTGTCCTGAGATTTGCGCTAGGAGCTAAGTGTCAGCAGGTTGCGCGCGGCCGGTGGCAAAGAGCCGCATTCTCGGCTATGGGTTCGCCGCTGCAGAGCCCGGCTGAGCCAGGCTGCACCGAGGGACGAACCGCTATGAACGACCAACCGCAGTTCCGCGAGCCGCTGGCGCGCGCCGAAGCCGCTCCGCTTGCCATCTCGGCACGCGGCCTTGCCAAGCAGTTCGGCGATGTCCGTGCCGTGGACGGCATCGATCTCGACGTGCCGCGCGGCATGATCTTCGCCATTCTGGGCCCCAATGGCGCTGGCAAGACGACCCTGATGCGCATGCTCGCCACCCTTGCTGCGCCGGATGCGGGCACGGCGAGCGTGATGGGCCACGATCTATTGCGCGAGCCGCATGCGGTGCGCGCGGCAATCGCCATGACCGGCCAGTTCGCCTCGCTGGACGAGGATCTCACCGGCCGCGAGAACCTGATGTTGCTGGCCCGGCTGTGGGGTTTCCGCGGGCGGGAGGCCCGCGCGCGCGCCGATGCGCTGCTTGCAGCCTTCGAATTGTCGGACGCCGCCGGCAAGCAGGTGAAGGACTATTCTGGCGGCATGAGGCGCCGGCTCGACATCGCCGCCTCGCTGGTGGTCACCCCCGGCGTCCTCTTCCTGGACGAGCCGACGACAGGCCTGGACCCGACGGCGCGGCAGGGCGTGTGGCGTATGATCCGGCAGCTCGCCGGCTCCGGCGTCACGATCCTGCTCACCACGCAGTATCTTGAAGAGGCGGACCAACTCGCCGACCGCATCGCCGTGATCGATCACGGCCGAAAGATCGCCGAAGGAACAAGCCGCGAGCTGAAGGCAGCGACGGGATCTGGCTTCCTGCATGTGGCGCTGGCCGACGCCGGCAGGATGGCCGAGGCCACGGCCATCCTCGAACAAAGGCTCGGTCACCAGGTGCAGCCGAGCGCGGAAGGGGCGGAACTCTCCGTCATTGCCGGCACGGCGCAGGCCGCCAACGAAGCCATTGCGGCGCTGCTGGCCGCGGATATCGAGGTAACGGATTTCTCGCTCGGCCAGCCTAGCCTCGATGCAGTCTTCTTCGCTCTGACCGATCGTGCCACGGAAAGTGAGCCAGCAAAGGGGAAAAGGCCATGAGTGCGATCGACCCCGCCGCCGCGGTGCTTCAGCGGGTGGAGCGCCCGCGGGAACCGTCATCCTTTTCCAATGCCCTGGTCTTCGCCTGGCGGGCGGTGCTCAAGTTCAGGCATGTGCCGGAGCAGCTCTTCGATCTGGTGATGACGCCGATCATGTTCACGCTGCTGTTCACCTTCGTGTTCGGCGGCGCGCTTGCGGGCTCGACGGGCGATTACCTCCAGTATTTCCTGCCCGGCATTCTGGTCCAGACAGTCATCTTCAACTCGGTCTATTCCGGCATGGGCCTTTCGACCGACCTTGGAAAAGGTTTGTTCGACCGTTTCCGCTCGCTGCCGATCTGGTCGCTCGCCCCGTTTGCGGGTTTGATGGTGGGCGACATCCTGCGCCATCTCATAGCCGGCACGATCATCCTCACCATCGGCCTCATCCTCGGCTATCGGCCGAATGCCGGCCTTCTCGGCGTGCTCGGCGGGTTTGCGCTGCTGATCGCGATCGGCTTCGGCGCCGGCTGGATTTTCATCGTGCTCGGACTCCTGATCCGTACCCCGATGACGGTGATGACGATCGGCTTCACCGTCATGTTTCCGCTGATCTTCGCCTCGAATATCATGGTGGAACCTGAGACCATGCCCGGTTGGCTGCGGGCCTTCGTGGAGGTCAATCCCGTTTCCCACATGGCGACCGCCATGCGCGCAATTTTGGGTGAGGGCACGACGCTCACTCAGATCGCCCTCGCGCTCGCTGCTCCGGTCGTGCTGACGCTGGTGCTCGCCCCGGTGACCCTATGGCTTTACATGCGGCGGTAGGACAAACTAGCCCAACCGCCAAATCCGCCGTGCGTTGCCCGAGAAAAGCTTTTTGCGTTCCTCCTCACTCGCTCCTGAAAAGAGAGCATGCGTAGCCGCAACCCAGGTGGAGAGCCCGCCGGCCGGCGTGCAGACCGGCCAGTCGCTGCCCCACACGAGCCGGTCCCAGCCAAAACACTCGACCACGTGCTCCACCCAGGGGCGCAGGATTTCAACGGTCCAGTTCTCGACGTCCGTATAGGCGACGACGCCCGAGATCTTAGCCGTCACATTGGGCCGCCGCGCGATCTCGCGCACATGCGCCCGCCACGGCTCCACCTCGCCTGCCTTGATGTCCGGCACGCCGCAATGGTCGAGGATGAACTGGACGTCCGGCGCAAGATCGATCAGCGCCATCGCCTTCGGTAGTTGCCGCGGCAGCACGACCAGATCGAAGGTGAAGCGCGTGCCCTTGAGGCGGGCGATGTTCTCGCGAAAAAGCGCCCGCTCGGACACGTCGTCCGGCACGACGTGCAGGACGCGCCGGAAGCCCTTGACGAGCTCGTTGGCCTCCTGGCGCTCCAGATAGGCGGCGAAATCGGGATGTTCCGGACGGCAGGAGGCGATGGCACCGGCAATCAGGTTGCCGGGCTGCGCGGCGAGCCTGCCGATGTAATCCGTTTCCCGCTCGATATCGCTCTCGTCGACGTCCACCTCCATGTGCAAAGCCGCTTCTATACCGACGCGCCGGGCCTCGCGCGCATAGGTTTCGTAGAGGAAATCGCGGTTGAGCGGCGGCGCGTTTTCCAGCCAGGGATAGCTGAGCGCCTTTCTGTCGATGACGTGCAGATGCGTGTCGATGATCATGCGGTCTCCTCCCTCGGCGGTTCCGGAACCAGCCAGAGATATCTTTTCCGGCGGGAATGTCACGCCCGCTTGGGCATCATTGGCGCGGCATGCAAAGAGAGTGGTGCTTCAGCCGCGCCCGGCTTATGAGAGGGCGACGCATAGAACCATCCGGGAGCAGAGCGATGACCGCCGATCTTGAGGGAAAGACAGTTCTCGTTACCGCCGCCGCGCAGGGCATAGGACGCGCCAGTGCCCTCGCCTTCGCCCGTGCCGGCGCAACTGTCTATGCGACCGACATCAACGAGACTCTGCTCGCCGAACTCGGCGGCGATGAGCGGATCATCACGCGCAGGCTCGACGTGCTGGACGATGCCGCGGTGAAGGCGCTGGTGGCCGAGATCGACGCGGTCGACGTGCTCTTCAACTGCGCCGGCGTGGTGCATTCCGGCACCGTGCTGGACATGAAGGACGAGGATCTGGAATTCGCCTTCAACCTCAATGTGAAAGCCATGGTGCGTACGATCCGCGCCGTCCTGCCGAAAATGATCGAGCGCGGCGGCGGCGCCATCATCAACATGTCGTCGGTCGCCTCCAGCATCAAGGGCGTGCCCAACCGCTTCGCCTATGGCACGACAAAGGCGGCCGTGATCGGGCTCACCAAGGCGGTGGCCGCCGACTACGTGGCCCAGGGGATCCGCTGCAACGCGATCTGCCCCGGTACGGTGGAGAGCCCCTCGCTGCAGGAGCGGCTCAAGGCAACCGGCGACTATGAGGGTGCGCGAAAAGCCTTTATTGCCCGCCAACCCATGGGCCGCCTCGGCACGCCGGAGGAGATCGCCGACCTTGCCGTCTATCTGGCAACGGCGACCTATACCAGCGGCCAAGCCTACGCCATAGACGGCGGCTGGACTATCTGAGGCGGCTCCGAATTCTAAAGGATGGTTTCTGGCCCTCCTGCACCCCAGGATTGCTGGTCTTCCCCCCGCGTGGATTGTACTATTGACTTACTGCTCAGTGGTCCCAGCTTTCGTTGGAATGACTGCTGATGCGGCAGTCTGGGAGGAGGAGCCTAATGCGCGTTTTGATGCGTGTCGCGGCGGGAGTGCTGATCCTTCTTCTGATCGCTGCGGTCGGATTTTTCGCCCTTGCCTGGAAGGGCGAGATCGAGCCGGTAGCGGCTGTCGATCGGGCGCAATTCGACCAGGAGCTGATAGAGCAGGGAGCGAGGCTGGCTGCGGTCGGCAATTGCATCGCCTGCCACACGGTTCCAGGCCAGCCCGCTTTTGCCGGTGGACTTGCCCTGCCGACACCGTTCGGCACCATCTATTCCACCAACATCACGCCTGACCCGGAAACCGGCATCGGCAAGTGGAGCGAGGAAGCCTTTCAGCGCGCCATGCGCGAGGGCGTCGACCGGGAAGGCAACCATCTCTACCCGGCCTTCCCCTATGACCACTACACACGCGTGACCGACGAGGACAATCGGGCACTCTATGCTTTCCTGATGACGCGCCAGCCGGTGAATTCGACCGCGCCGGAGAACGAACTGCCCTTCCCCTACAATATGCGCATGATCCTTGCCGGCTGGAAGCTCCTCTTCTTCGAGGAAGGCGCCTATCATCCCGACACGGCGCAGAGCGAGGAGTGGAATCGCGGCGCCTATCTCGCCGAGGGCCTGGGCCATTGCGGCGCCTGCCATAGCCCGCGCAACCGCTTCGGCGCGATCGACCCCGAGCGCCATTTCGGCGGCGGCGAGGCGGAAGGCTGGCAGGCTTATGCCATCAATACGGAGTCGCCCGCGCCCATCCCGTGGGACCAGGAAAGCCTGGCTTTCTATCTGCGCCAGGGCTGGCACGAGCACCATGGCGTCTCGCGCGGTCCGATGGCGGAGGTGACCGGAAATCTCGGCCTCCTGCCGGACAGCGATATCGCCGCCATCGCGACCTATGTCGCTTCGGTGATGGGCGAACCCGATGCGGAGCGCCAAGCGCGCGCCGAGGCGCTGCTGGCCGAGGTTTCACAAAGTCAAAGTCCAGCACTGGTCGATGCCGCCCCTGCCGCCGCCGCGCAACCGGGAAGTGCTCAGGGCGATGGTGCGGCGATCTATGCCGGCGCCTGCGCGGGCTGCCATGACGGCAGCCGGCCGCAGCCCTTCGGTGGCCTGCCCTTCTCCCTCAGCACAGCGGTCAACGCGCCGAACCCGCAGAACATTGTCAATGTGGTCCTGTACGGCCTGCCGCCGGCGGATGGCGAGGCGACTTCCGTCATGCCGGCTTTTGGGGGCGTTCTCAACGACGAGCAGGTGGCCGATCTGCTCGCCTACATGCGCGAACGGTTTTCCGATGCTCCCGCCTGGGAGAATCTCGTGGAGCTGGTGGCGCGGACGCGTTCGGGCGAGCACAAGGTGGCGATCCGGCCGTCCGACGGCATTGAAAGAGGCCCCGAAAATGTAGGCGCCAGTGGTGGCGCGGAGGACTAGAACATGGCGATATCCCTGAACGTCAATGGCGAAACGCACGAGGTGGACGTCGATCCCGCGACGCCGCTTCTTTATGTGCTGCGCAACGATCTCCAACTGAACGGCGCCAAGTTCGGCTGCGGCCTCGGGCAATGCGGGGCGTGCACCGTCGTCGTCGACGGCGAGGCGGTGCTCTCCTGCGTCACCCCGGTGTCGCTGATGGAAGGGCGCGAGATCACCACGGTCGAGGGCCTCGGCACGATCGAGGAACCGGGGCCGCTGCAGGCGGCCTTCATCGAGCAGCAGGCGGCGCAGTGCGGCTACTGCATCCCGGGCATGATGATGACCGCCCATGCGCTGCTCCGGAAGAACGCCCAGCCGAGCGACCAGGAAATCCGCGACGCGCTGATGACCAATCTGTGCCGCTGCGGCACGCATATGCGAATCCTGGCGGCGATCCGCCGCGCGGGCGAGCTGATGCAGCAGGCCGGGGCGCCCCAGACGGACAGGAGGGCTGGATAATGACCATTGTCCCGCAAGACGAATTTTCGACCGACCGCAGGAAGGGCATCTCACGCCGCGGCGTCCTTATGGGAACCGGGGCGCTGGTCGTCAGCTTCTCGCTCGCCCGCCACGCGCTGGCGCAGCAGGCAACCCCCGCCCCCGCGGCGCCCGAGCCGCCGAAACTGCCGGGCAGCCTCGATGATGCGCGCCGGCTGGATGCCTGGATCCGCATCGATGCCAATAGCGACATCACCGTCTTCACCGGCAAGATCGAACTCGGCCAGGGCATCAGGACGGCGCTGATCCAGGTCGCGGCCGAGGAGCTGGAGGTCGAGCCGGGCGACATCAACCTCATCACCGCCGATACGGGCCGGACACCTGACGAAGGTTTCACCGCCGGCAGCCAATCCATGCAGAATTCGGGCACGGCCATCCGCAACGCGGCGGCGCAAGTGCGCGAGATCCTGATCACGGAGGCGTCGCGGCGCCTCAACGTGCCGCGTGAGAGCCTGCGGGCGGAAGGCAAGGCCATCGTCGGCCAGAACGGGCAGACGATCGGTTATGGCGAGCTGGTCTCCGACCAGCTGCTTGCCGTCGAAGCGCAGCCGCAGTCGCTGCTCAAGAGTCCCGATAGCCTGCGCATCATCGGCCAGTCGCTGCCGCGCGTTGACATACCGGCCAAGGTGACGGGCGGCGCGGCCTATGTCCAGGATCTGCGCCTCGAGGGCATGGTGCATGCCCGCGTCGTCCGTCCGCCGGCCCAGGCGGCGCAGCTGCAGGACGTGGATACCACATCGGTCGAGCAGATGCCGGGCGTCATTACGGTCATCCGCGATGGCAGCTTCCTTGCCGTGGTGGCTGAACAGGAATTTCAGGCCGTCAACGCCATGCGCGTCCTGCAGCAGGCGGCACGCTGGTCAGAGGATGCGGTCCTGCCGAACCAGAACGAGCTTCCCGCCTTCCTGGAAAGCACCAAGGGCGACATCGGCACGGTCGCGGAAGACGGCGCGGGCGACTTTTCCGGCCAGGTATTTGAGGCTACCTTCACGCGTCCTTACCAGATGCACGCCTCCATCGGCCCGTCCTGCGGCGTGGCGCTGATGGAGAACGGCCAGCTCACCGTCTGGTCGCACACCCAGGGCGTCTACCCCGACCAGGAGGCGATCGCTGAAATGCTTGGCATGAATGTCGAGCAGGTCCGCGTGATCCACATGGAGGGCTCCGGCTGCTATGGCCACAACGGCGCGGATGATGCAGCGGCTGATGCCGCCATGATTGCCGCCGCGGTGCCTGGCCGGCCGATCCGCCTGCAATGGATGCGCGAGGACGAGCATGGCTGGGAGCCGTATGGTCCGGCGATGCTCATCAAGGTGCGGGCGGGCGTCGGCCAGGACGGCCGCATCACCGGCTGGAACTACGATCTGTGGAGCAATGTGCATTCCACGCGCCCCGGCGGCGCGCCCTCACTGCTCGCCGCCCGGCACAGGGCGCAGGCTTTCCCGGTGCGCCCGCCCAATTTCAACATATCGCAGTCGGGCAATGGCGACCGCAACGCGGTGCCCCTTTATGTCTTTCCCCGTCGCGTGCTCTGGCATTTCGTGTCGGAGATGCCGCTCCGGGTTTCGGCGCTGCGCGCGCTTGGCGCCTATGCCAATGTCTTCGCCCTGGAAAGCACCATGGACGAGCTGGCGATCATTGCGGGAGCCGATCCTGTGGAGTTCCGGCTGCGCCATCTGGAAGACGAGCGCGCCCGCGCGGTCGTCGAAAAGGCGGCGCAGGAATTCGGCTGGTCGACCGATGCCCCCGCCAATGGCCGCGGCCGCGGCTTTGGATTCGCGCGCTACAAGAATCTGGCGGCATTTCTCGCCGTCGCCCTCGAGGTGGAGGTGGAGCGCGAGACCGGCCGGGTGCGTGTGGTCCGCGCGGTGTCGGCTATCGACAGCGGCGAGGCGGTGAACCCCGACGGCATCCGCAACCAGACCGAAGGCGGCATCATCCAGTCCATCAGCTGGACGCTTTACGAGCAGGTGACCTTCGATAACACGCGGGTGACGAGCACAGACTGGTCAAGCTATCCAATCCTGCGCTTTTCAAGCGTGCCGGAAAGCGTGGATGTCCACATCATCAACCGGCCCGGCCAACCGTTCCTCGGCACGGGAGAGGCCGCGCAGGGGCCGGTGGCTGCGGCCTTGGCCAATGCTGTCCGCAACGCCACCGGGGTTCGCTTCTACGACCTGCCGCTCACCCGCGAACGCGTCAAGCAGGGCATCGGCATCTAGGTACCTATAAGCTTGTGTGATCGCGGCTCGGCTTCGGCCGGGCCGCGGCAGGAAAAGGCGTGTCGGCGGGCGTTCACAACGGCAGGGCGTGTAAGGGAAATGGTGCCGCTTGTCAGACTCGAACTGACGACCCCATCATTACGAATGATGTGCTCTACCAACTGAGCTAAAGCGGCACGGCCGGCAAGGAGCGCGGCTCCATCGCCTCGTGCCTGATACAAGCATCGCCGCAGAAGATCAAGCAAAGTTGCATGGCGGACAGCCGCCGCTTCTGCAATTGTCTGACCGGGCCTGCTCGGCTAATCTGTGGGCGAATAGCGGTCCCGTCCGGGAGCCGGGCTGCACAAAATACGCGACTGAGGAGGGAGTCCCATGGCGGAAGTCTCGATGACGGTGAACGGCCGCAAGGTTTCGGGCATGGTGGAGGACCGGACGCTCCTCGTGCAGTTCCTGCGCGAGGACCAGGGGCTTACCGGAACGCATGTCGGCTGCGACACGTCGCAATGCGGCGCCTGCGTCGTGCATATGGACGGAAAGGCAGTCAAATCCTGCACAATGCTCGCCGCGCAGGCTTCGGGCAGTGATATCCTCACGATCGAGGGACTGGCGAGAGAGGGCCAGCTTCATCCGGTCCAGGCAGCGTTCAAGCAGCATCACGGGCTGCAATGCGGCTTCTGCACGCCGGGCATGATCATGGCCGCCGTCGACATGATCCGCCGCTATCCCGGCGGGCTAGACGAGAAGACCGTGCGCGCCGAGCTCGAGGGCAATATCTGCCGCTGCACCGGCTACCACAATATCGTGAAGGCGATCCTGGCAGCCTCCCAGGAGATGAGCGGGAAAGCGCAGGCGGCGTAGAGGAGACCTCCATGTACCAGACCACCTATCATCGCGCCTCCTCGGTCGCCGAGGCGGTCAACCTGCTGTCCGAGGCCGCCGACGGGAAATTCGTCTCGGGCGGGCAGACCCTGATCCCCACCATGAAACAGCGGCTGGCCGCCCCCTCCGACCTCATCGACCTGCGCCACATCCCGGAGCTGAAGGGGATAAACGTGGACGGCCGCGATGTGCGCATCGGCGCCGGCGCCACCCATGCGGAGGTGGCGGGCCATGAGGGCCTCGCCGCAATCTGCCCGGCCATCTGCCACCTCGCCGGGCATATCGGCGACCCGCATGTGCGGCATATGGGCACGATTGGAGGCTCGATCGCCAACAACGATCCGGCGGCCGACTATCCCGCGGCCATGCTGGCTCTCAACGCCATGATCCATACCAGCAAGCGGGCCCTTTCCGCCGACGAATTCTTCACCGGCCTGTTCGGAACGGCGCTGGAGGAGGACGAGATCGTGACGGCCGTGTCCTTCACGGCGCCGGACAAGGCGGGCTACGCGAAATTCCCGAACCCCGCCTCGCGGTATGCGCTCACCGGCGTGTTCGTGGCAAAACGCCCCGAGGGCGTGCGCGTCGCCGTGACGGGTGCGGGCGAAGACGGCGTGTTCCGCGCCACGGGTCTTGAGGAAGCATTGTCGAACTCCTTCGATCCGTCCGCCCTCGATGGCATCACGCTACCGGCCGAGGGGTTGATGTCGGACATCCATGCTTCGGCCGAATACCGCGCCAACCTTATTGTGGTGATGGCGAAGCGGGCGGTTCAGGCGGCAATGGGCGGCTGAGCGGACGAAAGCGTTGGCGGCGTGGACGTCCCCGGGAGCCGCCTCTTTTGCCTCGTCCAGCGCAGACGGTCCCCGCCTGCGGTCGTGTGAAACCGCTTTCGGCCCGTCGGATTGATCCATGACCAGCTACGAGCCGCGGCCCACGAAAGACTCGCCCGACGACGATCCCTATCTGTGGCTGGAAGAGATCGAGGGCGCGAACGTCCTTCAGTGGGTCAGGAGCCAATCCGCAAGGACGGTGGATCTCTTTGGCGGGCCGCGCTTCGAGCGCGATCGCGACGACCTTACCGCTATCTTCGATCGGCCTGAAAATATCCCAGGGATAACGCGGCGCGGTGGGTACCTCTACAATTTCTGGCGCGATGCGAAGAATCCCCGCGGCCTCTGGCGCCGGACGACTATGGAGGAATATGTCAAGGCGGAGCCCAAATGGGAGGTGCTCCTCGACCTCGACGCGATGGCGTCTAGGGACGGAGAGGACTGGACCTGGGGCGGCGCTTTCGTCGAGCCGGAGAAACATGAGCGCGCGATCCTGCGCCTTTCGCGCGGCGGCAGCGACGCGGTGGTCCATCGCGAGTTCCACCTCGAAGCGCGCAGCTTCGTGGATGAAGGCTTCAACCTGCCGGAGGCGAAGGGCGGGCTGGAATGGCTCGATCGCGATACGGTCCTGATCGCAAGCACGCTCGGGGAAGGCATGGCCACGCGTTCCGGCTATGCGCGCACGGTCAGGGTCTGGCGGCGCGGTGAAGACCCGCTCGCCGCGCCCGTGATCTTCGAGACCGGCGTCGAGGCGATGAGCGCCGGCGGTAAATGCGACCGCACCAGCGGGGAGGAGCGGATCTGGTTCGTCGAGCGGCCTGCCTTTTTCGAGGCGATCGGCTGGGTGGGCGACCGGAGCGGTCCTAAGATACGCGTCGATCTGCCGCTCGATTCATGGTGGAGCGCCTTCGGCGACTGGCTGGTCGTGAAGCCGAGAAAGCCGTGGACGGTTTCCGGCACGACCTATGCGGCCGACATGCTCATCGGCATTTCGCTTTCCGCGTTCCTGGCCGGCGGCCGCGACTTCGCCATCCTGTTCGAGCCCGGCGAAAGACGGGCCCTGCAGTCATTCTTCTGGAATGACGGAAAGGTCGTCATCTCGATCCTCGACAATCTCGTTCCGCGTTTCGAGATGTTCCTGCCGGACGCTGCGGGCTGGGCCCGCCATCCGATCGACACGGTGCCGTCGACGGGCACCGCGCATCTCTGGCCGCTTGATTCCCAACCCGAAGAGACCAATGGAGAAGCGCTCGTCGCGGTGCAGGACCCGATCACGCCGCCGCAATTGCTGCGGCTCGATCTACGGGAAGCCCCGCGCTTCGGCGCGCCTGCGCTTCTCAAGAGCAGCCCGCAAGCCTTCAACGCCTCGGGGCTGGTGGTCACGCGCCATGAGGCAGTGTCGGTCGATGGCGAAAGGATTCCCTACACGCAGGTCGGGCCGGTCAGCGAGACGGGCGATGCGCCGGTCCATCTCACCGCCTATGGCGGGTTTGGGGTGTCGGTGCAGCCATACTACAATTCCTCCATCGGCAAGCTGTGGCTCGAGCGCGGCGGGACAAGCCTCGTCGCCAATATCCGCGGCGGCGGAGAATTCGGCACTGCATGGCACGAGGCGGGGCGGCGGCAGGGCAAGCGCCTGTCCCATGACGATTTTGCCGCCGTGGCGGCGGACCTCGTGCGGCGCGGCGTCACCCGGCCGGAGCGAATCGCGGCAGAAGGCGGCTCCAACGGCGGTCTCCTCGTCGCCAATATGCTGACCCGCTACCCGGAACGGTTCGGGGCGCTGTTCTGCACGATCCCGCTGACGGACATGCGGCGCTATACAAAGCTGCTCGCCGGCGCCAGTTGGATCGATGAATATGGCGATCCGGACAAGCCGGAGGACTGGACCTTCATCAAGGAGTTCTCGGCCTATCACGCGACGGAGCCGGGCCGGGCCTATCCGCCCATCCTGCTTGCCACGACTCGGCGTGACGACCGGGTCCACCCGGGCCATGCGCGCAAGATGGCCGCCAAGTTGCAGGCACTCGGCTATCCCGCCTATTTCCACGAGCCGGAGGCGGGCGGGCACGGTTATGGGAAGGACAATCGCGACCAGGCGAGCTTCATCGCCCTCGGCTACAATTTCCTGCGGAGCGCGATCGGCTGGGATATTAATCGGCAGCAGCGCTGACCTTTGAACAAACTTGTCAGGAGTGTGCAGGCCTCCGGTTGATTGAAGCCGGAAACCTCCTAACTTCGCCCCGCTCGGCGTTTGCCGCCGGCGCACAATTCCTCCTCAATGGATCAATTCTCAAGGAAGCCCTATGACCTTGTCGCTTTACGAAGCCACCATCCCCGTCTTCATCCAGACCTTCGGCCATTTCTCGAAGTTCCTGGACAAGGGCCGCGCCTTTGCTGACGAGAAGGAAATTCCCCATTCGGACCTTCTCGAGGCCCGTCTCTATCCGGACATGGCGCCGCTGACAGCGCAGGTGCAGCGCGCCAGCGACACGGCACGCTTCGCCGCGGTCAGGGTGGGCCAGGTGGAACCGGTCTCAATGCCCGACACGGAATCAAGCTTCGATGAGCTGCAGGCCCGCATCTCCAAGACGGTGGAATTCCTCAAGGCCGTTCCGCCGCAGGCGATCGATGCTGGCGAGGACATTCCCGTCGCGCTCAAGACGCAGCGTTTCTCGATGGACTTCAAGGGCAAGGAGTATCTGCTCGGCTTCGCGCTGCCCAACTTCTATTTTCACGTGACGACGGCCTACGGTATCCTGCGCCACAAGGGCGTCCCGCTGGGCAAGGTTGACTTCTTCGGCAAGGGCTGAGGCCCCCGTCTACGACCGACAGGTAAAGGAAAACCCGGCGCAGGGCGCGCCGGGTTGAAGAGCTGGGTGCAGCGAGGGCCTATTCCTTCGCGTTCAGGTCGGTACCGAGCGTATCGCGCACGAAGAGCGTGCCGATGACGAGCGACATTGCCGCCACGGCCACCGGGTACCAGAGGCCGAAATAGATGTCTCCCCTATAGGCGCTCATGGCGAAGACGGTCGCCGGCAGCAGCCCGCCGAACCAGCCATTGCCGATATGGTAGGGCAGTGACATGCCGGTGTAGCGGATGCGGGTCGGGAACATTTCCACCAGGATAGCGGCGATTGGGCCGTAGACCATCGTCACATAGATGACGAGGATCAGCAGGATGCCGATAACCAGTGGCCAACTTACGGCTGCCGGATCGGCCACCATCTTGAATGCGCCGGCCCCGGGCACCGAGTAGACCGGCACCTCGCCGCCTGCCGCGGCCGCTTCCTCGGCCGTCAATAGCCCATCCTTCACTGCCTGCTCGGCCGGGACCATGGTGCTCTGCCCGCCGCGGATCGCCGCCGCGTCGAGGTTCAGTTCCGGATTGGCCGCCACGAATGCATCAAGCTTCGGCTCTGCCACGCGCGCGGGGTCGCGCACCAGCGGGTAGCCTGCCTGCTGCAGCGCCATGTTCACCGAGCGGGCGAAGGCCGTCTCCCGCGCCTTGGCGTCCGCGCCCGCCGCCACCACGTCGTAGGACTCGATAGTGGTGTCGCCGATCTTGACCGTCGCGGGCGTGCCTACCGGCGCCGTCTGCACGACGTCATAGGGCACGGAGGCGCGCGTCAGGAAGGAGGTGGCGACGTCGCAGGACGTGGTGAACTTGGCCGTCCCGGTCGGGTTGAACTGGAACTTGCAGTCGCCTGGGGCCGCTGTCACCGTCGCCCGCACCTGCGCCTGCGCCTGGGCGAGTGCCGGGTTGGCGGCCCAGGTGAGCGCCTTGAAGAGCGGGAAATAGGTGACGATAGCAAGCGCCAGGCCGGCCATGATGATCACCTTGCGGCCCACCCTGTCCGACAGCCAGCCGAAGAAGACGAAGAAGGGCGTGCCCAATGCCAGCGCGATGGCGATCATGATGTTGACCGACTGCGCGTCCACCTTCAGCACGTTCTGCAAGAAGAACAGCGCGTAGAACTGGCCATTGTACCAGACCACCGCCTGGCCCGCCGTCAGGCCGAGCAGGGCGAGCAGCGCGATCCTGGCGTTCTTCCACTGGCCGAAGGCTTCGGACAGCGGCGCCTTGGAGCCCTTGCCCTCCTCCTTCATGCGCTTGAAGGCGGGCGATTCGCTTAGCGTCAGCCGGATCCAGATGGAGATGCCGAGTAGGATCGCCGAGAGCAGGAAGGGAATGCGCCAGCCCCAGGCGGCGAAGGTCTCCCGGCTCATGGAGCTCTGCACGATCAGGATGACGATCAGCGACAGGAACAGGCCAAGCGTCGCGGTCGTCTGAATCCAGGAGGTGTAGTAGCCGCGCTGGTTGTCGGGCGCATGCTCGGCCACATAGGTCGCGGCACCCCCATACTCGCCGCCGAGCGCCAGGCCCTGCAGCATGCGCAGCACGATGAGGATGACCGGTGCGGCGAGGCCCCAACTCGCAGAGCCGGGAAGCAGGCCCACCAGGAAGGTGGACAGACCCATGATCGTCATGGTGACGAGGAAGGTGTATTTGCGCCCGACGAGATCGCCGATGCGCCCGAACACCAGCGCACCGAAGGGCCGCACCAGGAAGCCCGCAGCGAAGGCAAGCAGCGCGAAGATGTTGCGCGTCGCCTCCGGATACTGGCTGAAGAATGTGGCGCCGATGAAAACGGCAAGAGAGCCGTAAAGGTAAAAGTCGTACCACTCGAACACGGTGCCGAGCGAGGAGGCGAAGATCACCTTCTTCTCCTCGCGCGTCATCGCGCGCCGACCAGTATCGACCGTCGATGCAACTGCCATTGTGTCCTCCCAGACATGAGCGCGCGTGCCCCTGGACACGCGCCATCATCCCCGGAAGTGATGCCAGAGCCGCGCCGGCAAATGAATCCTGACTTTGGTCTAAGCCCGCGCGGGCTGAGGCGGTGCCGGCGCCTTCTGCACCTTGCGCGCAAGCCGCGCGCGGATGCTTTCAGGTGTGGCGCGGGGCGTCGCGGCAAACAGCGTCCTGGTATATTCGTGCTTCGGGTTCGAGAAGACCTCCTCGCGCGTGCCGTATTCCACGGCCTCGCCGAAATACATCACCATCACCTCGTCGGCGATGTAGCGCACGACGGACAGATCGTGGCTGATGAAGACATAGGTCAGCCCGAACTCGTCCTGCAGGTCGGCGAGCAGGTTCAGCACCTGCGCCTGGACGGAAAGATCGAGCGCGGAGACCGGCTCGTCGAGCACGAGCAGCCGCGGGTTCAGCATCAGCGCGCGGGCAATCGCGATGCGCTGGCGCTGGCCTCCGGAGAACATGTGCGGGTAGCGGTTGAAGTGCTCCGGCGCGAGGCCCACCTTCGTCAGCATCTGCATCGCCCGGTCGCGGCGCTCGGCGGCCGGAAGGTCCGAATTGATGACGAGCGGCTCCATCAGCACGTCCCCCACCTTCTGACGCGGGTTGAGCGAGCCATAGGGGTTCTGGAAGACGATCTGCACCTTCCTGCGCAGTTCCGGCGTGAGGCCGTTGCGGGAGATGTCCACCTTCTCGCCATCGATGAAAAGCTCCCCGGAGGTGGGCGCGTCGATCATGGTGATCATGCGTGCAAGGGTGGATTTGCCACAGCCGCTCTCGCCGACGATGGCAAGCGTCCTGCCCTTTTCGAGCTTGAAACTGACGCCCTTCACTGCATGGATCACGCGGCCCTGGCGGAGCAGCCCGCCGCCGATGTGATAGTCGCGCGTGATCTCGCGCGTCTCGAGCACGATCTCGCTCATGAGGCGGCTCCCACATAGGGCGTGTCGTCCAGCGCGAAGTCGGCGACGGTGGGCAGCCGGTCGCCCACGGCGTTTTCAGGCAGGGCGGAAAGCAGGGCTCTCGTATAGCGGTGTTTCGGCGCCTCGAAGAGCGAAAGCACGTCGGCCTCCTCCATCTTGCGGCCCTTGTACTGCACGATCACCCGGTCGGCGGTTTCGGCCACCACGCCCATGTCGTGCGTGATCAGGATCATGCCCATCCCCGTTTCCGCCTGCAGCCGCATGAGCAGATCGAGGATTTGCTTCTGGATGGTGACGTCCAGCGCCGTCGTCGGCTCGTCGGCAATGAGGAGCTTCGGGTTGCAGGCCAGCGCCATGGCGATCATCACGCGCTGGCACTGGCCGCCCGACATCTGGTGCGGGAAAGCGTTCAGCCGGTCCTCCGGTTCCGGAATGCCGACCGATCTCAGAAGCTCCAGGGTGCGCCTGCGCCGTGCCGAGCGGTCGAGGTCGGTGTGCTGGCGCAGCGTCTCCTCGATCTGGAAGCCGACGGTGAAGCAGGGATTGAGGCTCGCGATCGGCTCCTGGAAGATCATGGCGATGTCGTTGCCGACGATGCGCCGCCGCTCGGCAGGCGAGAGATTCAGGATGTCGCGGCCCTGGAAGCTGATGCGGTCCGCGGTCACCGTCGCCGTCCAGGGCAGAAGCCCCATGACGGCCAGCATGGATACGGACTTCCCCGAACCGGACTCGCCGACGATGGCCAGCACCTCACCCTCGTTCACGGAAAGCGAGATGCCGTCGACCGCCCGCAGCTTGCCTGCGGCGGTGTCGAATTCGACCGTCAGGTTTTCTATCTCGAGCAAAGCCATCGCTCACGACCTCTTCAATTTGGGATCAAGCGCGTCGCGCAGGCCGTCGCCCACCAGGTTGATGGCGAGCACGGTGATCAGGATCGCAAGGCCGGGGAAAGTGACCACCCACCAGGCGCGCAGGATGAATTCGCGCGCCTCGGCCAGCATCGTGCCCCATTCGGGCGTCGGCGGCTGCGCCCCCATGCCTAGGAAGCCGAGGGCAGCCGCCTCCAGGATCGCGGTGGAGAAGGAAAGCGTCCCCTGCACGATGAGCGGCGCGGTGCAATTGGGAAGGATCGTCTTGAACATCAGGCGGATGTTGCCTGCGCCGGCCACCTTGGCCGCCATGACATAGTCTCGGCCCTTCTCCGCCATCACGGCCGCGCGCGTCAGCCGCACGAAATGCGGCTGCAGCACCAGCGCGATGGCGATCATCGCGTTGAACAGCCCCGGCCCCAGAACCGCCACGAGCACCAGCGCCAGAAGCAAGGACGGGAAAGCCAGGATGATGTCCATCAGCCGCATGATGATCGTGTCAACCGTGCCGCGGAAATAGCCGGCGATCAGGCCGATGATCACGCCGGAGATCACCGAGAGGGTGACCACCACGAGGCCGACAAAGAGCGAGAAGCGCGCCCCGTAAATGAGGCGCGAGAGGATGTCGCGCCCGACCGCATCGGTGCCCAGGATAAAGTCCCAGCTGCCGCCGGCCTGCCAGACGGGGGGCACCAGGAACGAGCCGCGCACCTGCGCGCTCGGACTGTGCGGGGCGATGAGGGGCGCGAAGATCGCGACCAGAACGATCAGCAGGAAAATGCAAAGGCCCAGAACGGCGCCGCGGTTCTGGCGGAAATAATACCAGAACTCGTAGAGCATAGCCCGGCGTGTGGCGTCGACTGCGGGGCCTCCTTCCAGGCCGATCGCCGCGTCGGCTTCTTTCGCATTCGTAACCATCAGTGCCTGATCCTGGGGTTTATGAGACCGTAGAGCACGTCGACGATCAGGTTCACGAGCATGATGATGCCGGCGATGAGCAACAGCCCGCCCTGCACCACCGCATAATCGCGTTTGAAGACGCTATCGACCATCCATTTGCCGATTCCCGGCCAGGAGAAGATCGTCTCGGTAAGAATAGCGCCCGCAAGCAGAACGCCCACCTGGAGGCCGATCGTCGTGACCACGGGGATCAGTGCGTTGCGCAGCGCATGCAGCCCGACCACCCGCCGCGGCGGCAGGCCCTTGGCGCGCGCGGTGCGGACATAGTCTTCGCCCAGGACCTCCAGCATGGCCGAGCGCGTCTGCCGCGCGATCACCGCCAGCGGAATGGTAGCGAGCACGATGGTGGGAAGCACCAGATGCGACACCGCCGATCTGAACGCGCCCTCCTGGCCGGAGAGCAGGCTGTCGATGAGCATGAAGCCGGTCACGGGCGGGAAGAAATACATGAGGGAGATGCGGCCCGAAACCGGCGTCCATTGCAGGATGCCGGAGAAAAGGATGATCAGCAGCAGCGCCCACCAGAAGATCGGCATGGAATAGCCGACCAGCGCAAATCCCATCACGGATTGGTCAAGCCAGGATCCCCGGCGCACCGCCGCGACGATTCCGAGCGGCACACCGATGACGACGGAAAGGATGATCGCGCAGAGGGACAGCTCCATCGTGGCGGGAAAGAGCGTCAGGAACTCGTCCAGGACCGGGCGCCGCGTCACGATGGAGTTGCCGAAATCGCCCGTGAGAATGCCGCCGAGATAGTCGAGATACTGGGTCCAGATCGGCCTGTCGAAGCCGAGTTCGCGCATCAGCTCCGCATGACGCTCCGGCGACATGACCCGCTCGCCGGCCATCAGTGCAACCGGATCGCCGGGAAGCACGCGGATGAAAGCGAAGGCGATGATCGACACGCCGATGAAGGTCGGGATCAGGACCGCAAGCCGCCGGAGCAGGAACCGGAACATGGCGCTTTCGATCTCCTACGAAATACAGGTGAGCCTGTGCGGCTTCGCCTCAATGCAAATGGCAAGAAGCGCGCCGGTTTCCCGGCGCGCCTCCGAAGATGGAATTAGGGCGCTTACTCGACGATGTCGACGCCCTCGAAGGCGAAGTCGCCGAGCGGGCTCTGCACGAAGCCCTCCACTTCCTTGCGCATCGGCACGATGGAAAGCGAATGGTCGAGCGTGGCCCAGGGCGCCTCGCGCTTGAAGACCACCTGCGCCTCCTCATAGAGCTTGGTGCGCTCGGCCTGATCGGACGCCTGCTTGGCCTGCTCGACGAGGTTGTTGAATTCCTCGTTGCACCACTGGGCGCGGTTGTTGCCGCCCACGGCGTCGCAGCCGAGCAGCGTGTGCAGGAAGTTGTCCGGATCGCCATTGTCACCGGTCCAGCCGAGGATCACGGCGCCGTCGCGGTCCTTGGCTTTCGAGCGCTCCAGATACTCGGCCCACTCGTAGGAGACGATCTCGACATTGACTCCGATCTTCTGGAAGTCGGACTGGATGAGCTCGGCCGCCCGGCGCGCGTTCAGCATGTAGGGCCGGCTCACCGGCATGGCCCAAACCTTCATGGAAAGGTTGGACACACCGGCTTCTTCCAGCATCTTCTTGGCCGCTTCCGGATCATAGGGATCGTCCTGGACAGAGTCGTTGTAGGACCACATGGTCGGCGGGATCGGGTTCTTGGCGGGCGTCGCCATTCCCTGGAACACCGCATCGACGATCGCCTGCTTGTTGATCGCCATGTTCAGCGCCTTGCGCACCTCGGGCTTGTCGAAGGGGGCCTGGGTGGTGTTGTAGGCGAGATAGGCGACGTTGAGGCCCTCCTGCTCCATCACCTTCAGGTTCGGGTCCGATCTCATCTGCTCGACATCGGCCGCATTCGGGTACGGCATCAGGTGGCATTCGCCGGCCTTCAGCTTCTGGAAGCGGACGGAGGCGTCGGGCGTGATGGCGAAGACAAGATCGTCGATCTTCTGCTTGCCGTTCCAGTAGTCCTCATGGGCGCGATAGCGGATCACGGCATCGGTCTGGTAGGCGACGAACTCGAAGGGACCCGTTCCCAGCGGCTGCTGGTTCAGCTGCTGCTGCTGGCCGTCCGCTTCCAGCTTGTCCGCATATTCCTTCGACACGATCGAGGAGAAGGGCATCGCCAGATTGGCGAGGAAAGGGGCCTCCTGCCGCTTCAGCGTGAAGCGCACCGTCATGTCGTCGACCTTCTCGATCTTGTCGATCAGATCCGGGAAGCCCATGCCGTTGAAGTACTCCCACGCGGCGCCGGCGACATATTGATGCCATGGATGGTCGCTCTTCCATTGCCGCTCGAAGGAGAAGATCACGTCGTCGGCATTGAGGTCCCGGGTGGGCGTGAAGAAGTCGGTCGTCTGGAATTTCACGCCCGGCCGCAGCTTGAACGTGTATTGCAGGCCGTCGTCGGAAATCTCCCAGCTTTCGGCAAGGCCCGGCACGGTCTCGGTGGTTCCAGGCTTGAATTCGAGCAGCCGGTTATAGACCGTGTGCGCGGCCGCATCGAATGTGGTTCCCGCCGTGTAGAGGCCTGGATCGAAGCCTTCGGGCGAGCCTTCGGAGCAATAGACGAAGGTCTTCGCGCTCGCCGCGCCACTGAGCACCGTGGCAGCCAGCAAGGAGGCCGCGAACATCATTTTGGTTTTCATAGGGTTTCTCCCAAGAGGTTATTCGAGCCGTTCCCGATGGCTCTTGGGGGCGCATATAAGCAAAGTTCCTTTCGTGAGGGAACTCCCCCGCGCAAAGAGCGACCTGTGATTCTTTGTCCAACGCGATTTTCGTCCCAATCCAGCGGCGAAGGTGGACAGGCGGCGGCGGACATCCCCACATAGGCGGGACATGCCCCAGGGCGGTCGACGGGAGACTTCTATGGCCAAGAATTGGCGCGACGACATCCTCTCCTTCTGGTTCGGCGAGGTCCGGCCGGAAAACTGGTTCGAAAGCACCAGGGATATCGACGAGACGATGAGGCAGCGCTTCGGATCGCTGCACGAGCGGTTGAGCAATGATCTGCCTAAGGAGGCAACGGAGGAGCAGCGCGCGGCGCTTGCGGCGGTGATCCTCTTCGACCAGTTCCCGCGCAACATGTATCGCGGCACGGCCCGGGCCTTCTCCACGGATGATCTTGCGGTGCGCATCGCCCGCGCGGCGGTGGACAAGCGGCTCGACGATGGACTGCCGCCCGAGCAGAGGCAGTTCCTTTACATGCCCTTCCAGCATTCGGAGATCGCCGCGGATCAGGAACTCTCCGTCATGCTCTTCAAGGCGCTGGGGCTTGAGGAACAGTTGCGTTACGCGCTCGAACATCGCGACATCATCCAGCGCTTCGGCCGCTTTCCCCACCGCAACCGCGCCCTCGGCCGGGAGAGCACGCGCGAAGAGCTCGCTTTCCTCGAGGCGCACGAAGGCTTCGGCCAGTAAATCGGCGGGCGAGCGATCGGAGCTTGCCGGGCCGAGCCGTGTGGCCATAATGTCCTGTCGGCATGGCTCGGACGATCAGGCGGAGACCGCCGGGCGACGCGGATATTTGGCGTGAACGTCCACGCGATTGGGCTTTTCGAGGGAGGGAAGAATGGCCAAGAGAAACGGCACGAGCGAGCAAAACGGCGCCAGTCGGGATAAAGCAGTTCCTGGCGAGACCGAAAAGAAGCCGGCAGCCGGACGGCGCAGCACGGCGAAAACCGCCACCGCATCGAAAAGTCCAAGCAGGTCGGCCGAAAAGCCGGCAGGCAGGCGCAAGGCCGCAGCCACCCCTCCGGTAACGGACGAGCCGCCTCCAAGCACCACCGATGCCGCGACGGCCAAGCCATCCGGTGCAAAAGGGGGCAAGCGGGCGCGAGGCAATCTCCCGGAAGCGGAGCCGGCGGCTGCAAAGGCAAGTCCGGTGAGGAAGAGCGCGAAGGTCTCGGAGCCCACCGCCGAGAAATCGAGCGGCAGGAAGAGGACCGCGCCAGCTGCCAGCGTCGCCGAAAAAGGGAAAGCAGCGGAGGCGCAGGCCGCCCCGCCGGCGGCAAAGGGACCGTCGCAGGTCACCGCCGTCAAGGCTGCATCGGTCAAGGAAAAGCCGGCAAAAGCTTCCGGAAAGAAAACCCGGTCCGGCGGCAAGGGCGAGGCGGCGGTCGCCGCTGCGACCGCGGCGCCTTCCGAGGAGGCTCGGTCCGCTCAGGCGAGGTCGGGCGCAAAGGGAGCGGCGAAAGCGAAATCCGCCGTTGGCGCCGCCAATGGCAAAGACGGTGCAAAGCCCTGGCTCAAAACTTATCCCGAGAAGATCCCCGCGGAGATCGAGCCGTTCCGCCACAGCTCGCTCGCCCATATGATGCTGGAGGCCTGCCGCAACTATGCGGACCGCCCCGCCTTCACCAGCATGGGCAAGACGATCAGTTTCGCCGAGTTCGAAAAGGCCTCGCGCGATTTCGGCGCCTTCCTGCAGTCGCTCGGCCTGACGAAGGGCGCGCGCGTGGCGATCATGATGCCCAATGTGCTGCAATATCCCATCGCCATGATGGCGGCGCTGCGGGCCGGCTATGTGGTCGTCAACGTCAACCCGCTCTATACGGCGCGGGAACTCGAGCACCAGCTCAAGGATTCGGGCGCCGAGGCCATCATCATCCTGGAGAATTTCGCCAAGACCCTCCAGGCGGCGATCGGCAACACGCAGGTGAAGCACGTCGTCGTGGCCAGCATGGGCGACATGCTGGGCCTCAAGGGCCATGTGGTCAATCTCGTGGTGCGCCGGGTCAAGAAACTGGTGCCGCAGTGGGAACTGCCGGGCCACATTCCCTTCAAACAGGCAATGCGCCAAGGAGCCTCGGCCCGTCTTTCGCCTGTCGAGGTCGGCCTCGATGACATCGCCTTCCTGCAATATACCGGCGGCACGACCGGCATCGCCAAGGGCGCCATCCTGCTGCACCGCAACGTGCTCGCCAACGTCCTGCAGTGCGAGGTCTGGTTCAGCGGCGCCTATCACGACAGGCCCAGGCCGGAGCGCGAGGTCTATCTCTGCGCCCTGCCCCTCTATCACATCTACGGCCTTACCGTGAACGCGCTGATGGGCATCAAGCTCGGCACGCACAACGTCCTCATCGTCAATCCGCGCGACATCCCGGCCCTCGTGAAGGAGTTCGGAAAATACAGGGTGAACGTCTTTCCGGGCCTCAACACGCTCTTCAACGCGCTCCTCAACAATGCCGACTTCCAGAAGCTCGACTTCAAGGGTCTAGAACTCACCTTCGGCGGCGGCATGGCCGTGCAGCGCTCCGTCGCCGACCGTTGGAAGGCGCTCACCGGCTGCAAGATCACCGAGGGCTACGGCCTGTCAGAGACCTCGCCTGTGGCGACGGCGAACCGCTTCGACACGCCCGAATTCACCGGCAGCATAGGCCTGCCCCTCCCCTCCACGGACGTGGCGATCCGCGACGACAGCGGCAAGGCCGTGAAAATCGGCGAGGCGGGCGAGATCTGCATCCGCGGGCCGCAGGTGATGGCCGGCTACTGGAACCAGCCGGAGGAGACCGCCAAGGCCATGACCCCGGACGGCTTCTTCAGGTCCGGCGATATCGGCGTCATGGACGAGGCGGGCTATATCAAGATCGTCGACCGCAAGAAGGACATGATCCTCGTCTCCGGCTTCAACGTCTATCCCAACGAGATCGAGGAGGTGGTCGCGCACCACCCCGGCGTGCTGGAGGTCGCGGCGGTCGGCGTGCCGGACGAGCATTCCGGCGAGGCGCCGAAACTGTTCGTCGTCAAGAAGGACCCGGCCCTCACCGAGAAGGACATCCTCGACTTCTGCCGCGAGAAGCTCACCGGCTACAAGCGCCCGCGGCACGTGGAATTCCGCAGCGAATTGCCGAAGTCGAATGTGGGCAAGATCCTCCGCCGTGAGCTGAGATAGCGCCGCAGCTTTGCGGCGGATCCAAAAAAAACGGGCGGCAAAGGGCCGCCCGAGGTAATCGGTCCGCTCGTTGTTGCCCCGTCCCCTATCTGCTGCGCCGGCGTTCCGAAACCGGCTGGTAAGCCAGCCGGGAGTGATAGCCGCAGTAGGGTCCATTCTCTCCCGCGTCGCTGCCGCAGAAGCTGAAATCCTCGGCCAGCGGGTCGCCGTTCGGCCATTTGCAGGTGCGCTCGGTCAGCTCGACCAGCTTCAGGTTGCGCGACATCGGCACGACCACGTCCCGCGCCGGGCGCATATAGTGATAGGCGACCGCCTCTTCCTCGAACTGCACCTTCAGCGCCGTGGCGCCGATGGAAGCCGTCACCGGCCGGGCGCTACGCTGCCGCCGCGCTCCCGCCGCCGCGCCGCTCGCCGCGGCCGCTGCCGCCTTCTTCTGGCGCGTCGGCGCGCCTGCGGCCCGCCCCCGGGCGGAAAGCTTCAGCCGGTGCACCTTGCCGATAACCGCATTGCGGCTGACGCCGCCCAGCTGCGCCGCAATCTGGCTCGCGCTCAGGCCCTCGGCCCAGAGCTTCTTCAGCATTTCGACGCGTTCGTCTGTCCAGTTCATCAGGAACCGCTCCTGTGGCAATCGCGCGGAATCCCGGTGCGGCTCCACCTGGCAAATTGCCCTGTGGACACCACATCTATATGGTTTTGATGGTCCGCCGCACGAAATCTAGTCGTTACTCATCCAAACTACCCTATCGGTTGACTCCGTGACAAGAGTCCCTCTTCACTCGCGAATCAGTTTTTTCGGTTTTCCCCAACTTGGGCGCGCAGCCGCCCCAGCTCATCCACTTGGCGCGCGCGGCGCAAAGCCGGGCGAGCGTTGACTTTGCGGGGGAAAATGCCGATAAAAGCGCGCGTGCCGCCCCTGGGGCGGCATTTTGGTTTTATTCGCCTTGCGGCGGCAAAGCCGTCAACACCGTCCCGGAGAACACCTGCATGAGCGGTTCGGCGCTTTACGATACTTTCGCCAGGCTCCCCCTCGCCTTCGAGCGCGGCGAAGGCTCCTGGCTGATCACCGCCGACGGCACGCGCTATCTCGACTTCGCCGCCGGCATCGCCGTCAATTCCCTCGGCCACGCCCATCCGCATCTGGTGGCGGCGCTCACCGAGCAGGCGCAGAAGCTCTGGCACGTCTCCAATCTCTATGAGATCCCTGGCCAGCGGCGCCTCGGCGAGCGCCTCGTGGAGAACAGCTTCGCCGACAAGGTGTTCTTCGCCAATTCCGGCGCTGAGGCGCTCGAATGCGCCATCAAGACGGCGCGCCGCTACCACTACGCCAGGGGCGAGGAGAACCGGTTCCGCATCATTACTTTCGAAGGAGCCTTCCACGGTCGCACGCTGGCCACCATCGCTGCAGGCGGCCAGAAGAAATATCTGGAAGGCTTCGGGCCCAAGGTGGAAGGGTTCGACCAGGTGCCCTTCGGCGACCTCAAGGCGGTGGAGCAGGCGATCGGGCCGGACACCGCGGCCATCCTCATCGAGCCTGTCCAGGGCGAGGGCGGCATCCGCCCGGTCCCGGCGCAGATGATGAAGGCGCTGCGCGAGCTCTGCGACAGGCACGGTCTGCTGCTCATCCTCGATGAGATCCAGACCGGCGTCGGCCGCACCGGAAAGCTCTTCGCCTATGAGTGGTCTGGCGTGACGCCGGATATCGCCGCCATCGCAAAGGGCATCGGCGGTGGCTTCCCGCTCGGCGCGTGCCTCGCCACGCAGGAGGCGGCCAGCGGCATGACTCCCGGCGTGCACGGCACCACTTTCGGCGGCAATCCGCTCGCCATGGCGGTCGGCAACGCCGTGCTCGACATAATCCTCGAGGACGGTTTCCTCGACGAGGTGGCGCGCAAGGGCCTCCTCCTCAAGCAAGGTCTCGCCGCCATCGCCGACGAGTTCCCTGAGGTCGTGGAGGAGATCCGCGGCGCCGGGCTCCTGCTCGGCATCCGCTGCAAGGTCCCCAACACCGCCCTGCGGGACGCCATGTCCGAGGAGAAGATCCTTGGCGCGCCGGCCGGCGAGAACGTGCTGCGCCTTTTGCCGCCGCTCAACGTCACCGACGGCGAGATCGGCGACGCGCTGGAGCGGATACGCCGGGCGATGCAGGCGCTGGCACCCGCCCCCGCAATGGCGGAAGCCGGCAGGGGATGAGCGCCGTGCCACGCCACTTCATCGATCTTTCGGCCGTTTCGGCCGCCGATCTGCGCTTCATGCTGGACGACGCCCGCGAGCGCAAGGCGCGGCTCAAGGCCGGCCACGGCGACAAGCCCTTCGAGGGGAAGGTGCTTGCAATGATCTTCGACAAGCCTTCCACGCGCACCCGCGTCTCCTTCGATGTGGCCATGCGCCAGCTGGGCGGCGAGACCATCATGCTGACGGGCGCGGAAATGCAGCTCGGCCGAAGTGAGACCATCGCCGATACGGCCAAGGTACTGTCGCGCTATGTCGATGCCATCATGATCCGCACCACCGCGCATGCGCGGCTTTTGGAGCTGGCTGAGAACGCGACCGTCCCGGTGATCAACGGGCTGACCGACGATACGCATCCCTGCCAGATCATGGCCGATGTCATGACCTATGAGGAGCACCGCGGCAGCGTGAAGGACAGGCTCTTCGCCTGGTCCGGCGACGGCAACAATGTGCTGCATTCGCTGATCGAGGCCTCCGCGCGGTTCGGCTTCCGGCTGAATGTCGCCACCCCCGCTGGAAGCGAGCCGGCGGCGCACTATGTGGAGTGGGCGAAAGCCAATGGCGGCCGCGTCGCCCTGATGCAGGATCCGGAGGCGGCGGTGCGCGACGCGGATTGTGTCGTCACTGATACATGGGTCTCCATGGGCCAGGAGCATCGCGCCCGCGGCCACAACGTGTTCCAGCCCTATCAGGTGAATGAGAGGCTGATGAGTTTCGCCAACAAGGATTCCCTATTCATGCACTGCCTGCCCGCCCATCGGGGCGAGGAAGTGACGGATGAGGTCATCGACGGGCCGCATTCGGTGGTGTTCGACGAGGCGGAAAACCGTCTCCACGCCCAAAAGGCGGTGCTTGCCTGGTGTCTCGCCCAGTGAGCGAGGGTTCAGCAAAACTCGGCGATTTCGGTTTCGCCGGCGACGATCACGTCGTCCCCTTCGAGGTGGAGGCGCTGGAGGTGCGCGGTCGCGCGGTGCAGGTCGGGCCGATGCTGGACCAGATCCTCGCGCGCCATAGCTATCCGGAACCCGTCTCGCGCCTCCTCGCCGAGGTCGTGGTGCTTACGGTTCTTCTCGGAAGCTCACTGAAATTCGACGGCAAGTTCATCGTCCAGACGCAGTCGGACGGCCCCGTGGACATGCTGGTGGCGGACTTCTCGACCCCCGGCTCCATGCGCGCCTATGCGCGCTTCGACGAGGAGCGGCTCGGGCAGGCCGTCGAGCGCGGCGAGGATTCGCCCGAGCAACTGCTTGGCAAGGGCATCCTGGCGCTCACCATCGACCAGGGCGCCTATATGCACCGCTATCAGGGCATCGTGCAGCTCGACGGTTCCTCCCTGGAAGAGGTGGCACGCACCTATTTCCGCCAATCGGAGCAGATTCCCACCGAGGTGCGGCTCGGCGTCGCCCGAATGGTAAAGCCGGGCGAGAGCGGGGAGGAACACTGGCGCGCCGGCGGCCTGCTCATCCAGTTCCTGCCAGCATCCGCCGAACGCAGCCGCATGGCGGATCTGCCGGGCGGCGACGGCGACACCGAGAACATCGGCGACGGCCACCCGGAGGACAATGCCTGGCAGGAGGCGCTGGCCTTGCTCGGCACGGTGGAGATCGACGAATTGCTCGACCCGACCGTCGGGGCGGAACGGCTGCTCTATCGCCTGTTCCATGAACAGGGCGTGCGCGTCTACGAAGGCGTCGACGTCATCGACAACTGCTCCTGCTCGCGCGAGAAGATCAAGTCGATCCTCGACGGCTTCACCGCCGAGGAGATCAAGGAGAGCACCGAGGACGGTGTGATCCGCGTGAACTGCGAATTCTGCTCCAAGGAATATCTCTTCGATCCCGAAGAGTTCGGCGGCGAATAGTCCAGCCTTTCACAACCGATAAAAGACACAACCGATAAAAGACCGACGACGCGCACCCCCGACCTGCGCCATGCGGCGTTAGCGACGCCGCTGTCCTCACCCCTTTGGTTCCCTCGAAAGCTTGCCCGGCAGTTCCCGGCCGCTGTCTGCCGTCACTTGACATGCAGGTATTTACCTGCATATTGATGCTCGCGAGGTGAGCACGATGGATGCTGACAAGGTATTTAAGGCGCTGGGCGATCCGACACGCAGAAAGCTGCTGGACCTCCTTTACGAGAGGAACGGGCAAACGCTCGGGCAGCTCTGCGAGAACCTGGACATGACGCGGCAGTCCGCAACGCAGCACCTCGGGATATTGGAAGACGCCAACCTGGTGAGCACGGCCAGGCGCGGCCGGGAAAAGCTGCACTTTATAAACCCGGTGCCGCTGCACGAGGTCTATGAGCGGTGGGTGCGGAAATTCGAACGTCAGCGGCTCAGCCTGCTGCACGATCTGAAGAAACAACTCGAAGGAGAATGACGATGACCACGACCAGCTTCGTGTACGTGACCTATATTTTCTCGACGCCGGAGAAGGTGTTCGAGGCCATAACGAAACCGGAACTCGCAAGGCGCTACTGGGGCCACGAGAATGTTTCCGACTGGAAATCCGGCTCGGAATGGGAGCACATCCGCGCCGATGATGAACGGTCCGTCGAGCTGGTCGGCAAGGTCGTGGAGGTCTCGCCCCCCTCTCGTCTCGTCATCACCTGGGCGAAAGCTTCCCAAACCGCCGACCCGGCAAGCCACAGCAGGGTCACCTTCGACATCGACAAGAGCGACGACCTGGTCCGGCTGACCGTCACCCATGACGAGCTCCAGGCCGGCAGCGGAATGGAAAAAGCCATCAAAGGGGGATGGCCGATCGTCCTTTCCAGCCTGAAATCCTTCCTGGAGACCGGTCGCGGCATCGACCTCCTGGCAAGACGCAAGGCGGCCTAATCCCAGGCGCCGCGTCAAACATCACTTCAGAGAAAGCGTAGACATGACCAAGCTCTATACGGGCGGATGCGCGTGCGGCGCGATCCGCTACGAAACAAGCAGTGAACCGATCTTCGAGAACCACTGCCAATGCGTGGATTGCCAGAAACGAAGCGGCACGGGCCACGGATCCTATCTGACCTTCCCGCGGCGAGCCGATGTGAGGATTACGGGCGAGGCGACAGCCTGGCGGGTCGCGGGCGAAAGCGGGCACGAAAAGACCCACTCATTCTGCCCGACCTGCGGAACCCCGGTATATGTGGCATTCGCCGCAAATCCGGAAGCGATCGCAGTCCACGCGACGAGCCTGGACGACCCCGCTCAGTTCAATCCGCAGGTGGTCACCTTCGCGATCCGTGGCCATGCGTGGGACACGATCGATCCCTCGCTCCAGACATTCGAGCGAATGCCGCCCGGATGATCTCCGGATCAGTGCAATCTGCACCGGTGAAGGCTGGTGGTTCAGAGCATGGGCTCGTGCTGTTTTCCCGCCTCATGGCCGCTCGTCACGCTCGCGCGGCGTCGGCCCGCGGCAGCCATTCGGAAATCTTGGCTTCTAGCTTGGCAGGGGAAACGGGCTTGGTCATGTAGTCGTCCATGCCCGCCCGCAGGCAGCGCTCGCGGTCGCCCTCCAGCGCATGCGCCGTCAAGCCGATGATCGGCGTCCGCGCAAGCTTCTCCTCGGCCTCCGCCAGCCTGATCGCCGCCGTCGCTTCCAGGCCGTTCATCTCCGGCATGGAAATATCCATGAGAACAAGGGCGGGCCGCCCGCGGCGCCAGAGTGCAACCGCCTCCCGGCCGTTCTCGGCGATCGCGAAGCGCCGACCGGAATTCTCCAGGACATGGCGGAAGACAAGTTGGTTCACGTCATTGTCCTCGGCCACGAGGATGTCCAGCTTCCGCTCGGGCGCGCTCGGCAGGGAGAGGATTTCCGCGCTCTTCGGTCCGCCGCCGGCGTTATGCCGCAGTTCGCCCGCCGCTTCCGCGCGCCGGGCGGCACGCGGCGTCTGTGCCAGGATTTCGGTGATCGTCTTGCGCAGAACGGCGGAACGGGCGGGTTTCGTCAGCACCGCCCGGGCGCCGGCCGATTTCAGATCGCGCAGCGCCGTCGCGTCGTCCACGGAGGTGAGCAGGACAGCCGGGGTATCCGCTCCGTGCGGGCTCATCCGCAGGCGGCGCAGGAGTTCGGCCCCGTTCATGCCGGGCATCTGATAGTCGAGGATCACGAGATCCACCGGGGCTTCGAGGCGCGCCGCCTCGTGCAGAAAGGCGAGCGCGATCCGCCCGTTCTCGACGGCGACGCAATCGAAGGCCCAGTTGCGCATCTGCTCCGTGAGGATGCGCCGGTTGATCTCGTTGTCGTCGACGACGAGGATGCGCGCGCCCTCCACGGACGCAGTCGGCAGCGGCTCACGGGGGCGGCCCTCATGCGCCGGCAGGGGAATGCGGCAGCGGAAGGTGGAGCCCTCGCCCAACCTGCTTTCCGCGCTGATCGAGCCGTCCATCAGCGCCACCAGCCGGGAAGCGATCGCCAGCCCCAGCCCGGTCCCCTCGTGCCGCCGCGTCGAGGAGGTGTCCACCTGGCTGAACTTGTCGAAGATGCTCGGCAGCTTGTCCTCGGGAATGCCTATCCCCGTGTCGGAAACGCTGAACAGCACCGCCTCGCCCTCCTGCCGCGCCTCGATCAGCACATGGCCGCGCTCGGTGAATTTCACCGCATTGGCGGCGAGGTTCGTGAGGACCTGCCGCACCCGCCCGGCATCGCCCACCACCCACTCCGGCAGGTTCAGGTCGAGGCTGACGATTAGCTCCAGGTCCTTTTCGGATGCCCTGGAGGAGACGAGGGCGGCAACATCCTCGACCACCTCGGCCAGGTTGAACGGCGCCGGGTCGATCTGCGCGTGCCCCGCCTCGATCTTCGAATAGTCGAGGATGTCGTTGATGATGGCGAGCAGCGCACTGCCGGACTTGACGATGACGTCATTGTAGACGCGCTGGCGCTGGTCGAGCTCGGTATTGGCCATCAGCTCGGCCATGCCGAGGACGCCGTTCATCGGCGTGCGGATTTCATGGCTCATATTGGCCAGGAATTCAGACTTCGCCCGGTCGGCCGCCTTGGCGGCCTCGAGCGCGGTCCTCAGCCGCGCCAGGGCGTGCCGGATCGAGCGGTCCATCGGCAGGAAGATGAAGAGAAGAATCGACGCCGCAAACAGGGCGAGCACGCCGCCCATGATATTGATGGCGATCTTCACCCGGTCGGCGAGCAGCCGGTTGAAGCCGCGCAGGGAGGCGGCGAATTGCGCCAGATCCGGCTGGATGCGGAAGGTGATCATGTCGTCGAGGCGCCTGGCCGCCGCCTCGCGCTCGCCCGGCGCTGCCGTCGCCGCCGCGCGCAGCGCATGCTGCAATTCATGCAGCAGCGCAAGCGGTTCGCCGCGGCGCACCGCGCCCTGCGACATCAGCCATTCGCGCAGCCCCGGATCGAGCAGAGTCCACTGCGCCTCCATCCTGGCGATGATGCCGTCGAGCCGCTCCGCGCTCGCCGCCAGGGCGACGTCGGCGCGCGGCATGCGGCTGCCCGAAGGCGCGGCCAGGAGGATCGTCGTGCGCGCCGCCCGCTCCGCCGTCTCCGCCGCGTCGGCGACGAGCACGGCCATCGCCGTGGCACGGGCAAAGCGCGTATTGGCGTAATGCGAGCCGAGCACGAAGAGGGTGCCCGGCACGATCAGCGCGAGCATGACGATGATGTAGCGCAGCCGCAGGCCGCGGATCGCCGCGGCGATGGTGTGCGAGGGGTCCGCCGGCTCCTCCGCTCGGGCGCGCCGGGCCCTTCCCCTCTGCCGAAGCGCGCGGAAGCAGGCAAGCATCAGGACAGCAAGCAGAGCCAGCCCAGCCAGCGCCCGCGCATCGGCGGTAAGCGGCAATAGCCCGCCCCACGCCGGCTCGAGCCCGAAAAGGTCCAGCATTTCTTCCTCCCCCCAACCGCGCGGCCGGCCTACCGGCGCGGCGAACTCCCACTCCCGAGGTCAGCCCGAAAGGAAGATGGCGCCTCGCCATGAAAGTTCGGTTAAGCCGCAGGGCTCTCGCCGCGCCCGGCCCGGCCGCCTCCTTGCTTGCCCATCCCCGGCGGCGCTGCTACATGCCGCCCATGACGAACATCCCCCTTTCCCGCATCCGTAACTTCTCCATCGTCGCCCATATCGACCATGGCAAGTCGACGCTCGCCGACCGGCTCATCCAGATGACCGGCTCGCTGGAGCTGCGCGAGATGAAGGAGCAGGTGCTCGATTCCATGGACATCGAGCGCGAGCGCGGCATCACCATCAAGGCCAACACGGTCCGCCTCGAATATGACGCCCGCGACGGCCAGCACTACGTGCTGAACCTCATCGACACGCCCGGACATGTGGACTTCGCCTACGAGGTCTCGCGCTCGCTCGCCGCCTGCGAGGGCTCCCTCCTCGTCGTCGACGCCTCCCAGGGCGTCGAGGCGCAGACCCTCGCCAATGTGTACCAGGCGATCGACAACAACCACGAGATCGTGCCCGTCCTCAACAAGGTGGACCTGCCCGCCGCCGAGCCCGAGCGCGTCAAGGCGCAGATCGAGGACGTGATCGGCCTCGACGCCTCCGGCGCCATCCCCATCTCGGCCAAGACGGGCCTCGGCGTCGACGAGGTGCTGGAGGCCATCGTCACCCGCCTTCCCCCGCCCAGGGAAGGCGACGCCTCCGCTCCCCTCAAAGCCCTCCTGGTCGACTCGTGGTACGACGCCTATCTCGGCGTCATCGTGCTCGTGCGCATCATCGACGGCGTCCTCTCCAAGGGTCAGACCGTGCGCATGATGGGCACCGGCGCGCGCTACCAGATCGACCGCGTCGGCGTCATGACGCCGAAGATGGTGATGGTCGAGTCCCTCGGCCCCGGCGAGATCGGCTTCATCACCGCCTCCATCAAGGAGGTGGCCGACACCCGCGTCGGCGACACGATCACCGACGACAAGCGCCCCACCGCCTCCGCGCTCCCCGGCTTCAAGCCGGCGCAGCCGGTCGTCTTCTGCGGCCTCTTCCCGGTCGACGCCGCCGAGTTCGAGGACCTGCGCGCCGCCGTCGGCAGGCTGCGCCTCAACGACGCCAGCTTCTCCTACGAAATGGAAACATCAGCCGCGCTCGGCTTCGGCTTCCGCTGCGGCTTCCTCGGCCTCCTCCATCTCGAGATCATCCAGGAGCGGCTGACCCGCGAGTTCGACCTCGACCTCATCGCCACCGCGCCCAGCGTCGTCTACCGCATAAACCTGACCGACGGCAGGACCATCGAGCTGCACAATCCCGCCGACATGCCGGACGTGATGAAGATCCGCGCCATCGAGGAGCCGTGGATCCGCGCCACCATCCTCACGCCCGACGAGCATCTCGGCGCCATCCTGAAGCTCTGCCAGGAGCGGCGCGGCGTCCAGGCGGACCTCTCCTATGCCGGCAGCCGCGCCATGCTGGTCTACGACCTGCCGCTCAACGAGGTGGTGTTCGACTTCTACGACCGGCTGAAATCCATCAGCCGCGGCTATGCCTCCTTCGACTACCAGCTCACCGACTACCGCGAGGGCGACCTCGTCAAGATGTCCATCCTGGTCAACGAGGAGCCGGTCGACGCCCTCTCCATGCTCGTCCACCGCAGCCAGGCCGAGCGGCGCGGCCGCGCCATGTGCGAGAAGCTGAAGGAGCTGATCCCGCAGCACCTCTTCAAGATCCCGATCCAGGCGGCCATCGGCGGCAAGGTCATCGCCCGCGAGACCATCTCGGCGCTCCGCAAGGACGTCACGGCCAAATGCTATGGCGGCGACGTCACGCGCAAGCGCAAGCTCCTCGACAAGCAGAAGGAGGGCAAGAAGAAGATGCGCCAGTTCGGCAAGGTCGACATCCCGCAGGAAGCTTTTATTCAGGCGCTGAAGATGAACGACTAGGCGCCTACCCTCTCCCTTTTGCGGGGAGGTCGGCCAGCCTGCTCGCCGGGGCGGAGGTCATGCGGCAGGACGCAAACAGGCGACGGATTTGGAACACGCATGATGCGCATATATCGGCTGTTCGCTGGCGAGAAATGGGCCCCGGCCCGGAAGAATGGCTGCTTCGTTCTGGGTGATCCTGCTTGTAAAGACAAAAAGCATCACCGATCGAACGAGGTGCTGGTGCGCTCGGAAGAAGAAGCGATTGAACTGATCGGGAAGGGCTTTTCCATCCGGATCGAAACCGGGACGCGGCCATCGCTCGTTCGGCGTAATGTTTATGTAGATGGCGCCCTCGTAAAGTGATGCCCATGACCGTCAAACACCGGCCCGACGACAACGCCGCCTATATCCGCTTCTCGTCCGCCAGGGTGGTGGAAAGCGCCGAGGTGTCGCCGGACGTCGTCTTCGACTTCGATGCCGACGGGTATATCGTCGGCATTGAACTGCTCGATGCGCGCGCGCAATTGCCCGCCGACGTGTTGAACCAGGCTGCATAGCTGCCTGCGCCGGCCGGAGAGGGGGCAGCAGCGCCTTTCCGTACCGCCGCGCCACCCGCCCCGCGCGGAACCCCGCCCCTTCTGCGGCGTTGGGAATCGCAAAAGGAGCAGATCATGGCCAAGAAGAAGAACCCCATTCCGAAGAAGATCGCGGGCCTGAAGGTCCCGAAGATGCTGCGCAAGTCGCGGCTCCTGCGCACCATGCTGGCGAGCGCCACGGGCCGCGAGATCCTCGCCAATGCGCTCACCGCCGGCGCCGCCGCTGCCGCCGCCGTCCTGGTGAAGGAGCGCGAGGAGGTGGCGGAGGCCGGCAAGAAGGGCGCGCGGAAGGGCGCCCATGCGATCGCCGTCGGCACGGAGGCCGTGCAGAGCGCGGCGAGCGCCGCGATGGGCGTTGTTGCGGAAGCCGCCGACCAGATCCTGCCCGGCCACCGCTCGCGCCGCGCCAAGCGCGACGGCGGGGAAGAAGCGCCGGTCACGCACTAGCCGTTGCCGGCAGGCGGCACCGCCCGCCTGCCGCAAAGCGGCTGAACCAGAGGAACGGCGACCGTGCCCGACCTTCCCGACGCCCATTCCGGCCTGCCGAAGCCGATCGAGCGCCGGCTGATCCGCCCGCATGCGGAAACGGCGGCGGGCCGGGTCGGCGCCTCGGCCGCCGTGCGCGCCCTCGGCGTGCTCCTTAGAAAACATCCCCGCGCCGCGCTCGACATGTTCGGCGCCGCCCTCGCCCAGGCCGCCCACGCCGGCGCGGGGGAGGTGAAGCGCAAATTCAGGAAGAAGAACCCGGCCGACGACGCCCCGCCCGAACCGCCCAAGCTCGACAAGCGGAAGCTGAAGGAGTTGGAGAAGGCGCTGCGGGAGGAGAGGCGCAACGCGGAAGGGTGAACGCAAGGCGCGCTAAACGGGGCGAAAGGGCTTTCACTCGTCGCCAATGTCAGGTGCAAGCTTGTGACCTGCCCTCTTTGCGCCTCAAATTCGGTCGTTGACGTCAGCTTTGGCGATTCCTGAATCAGACGTCGCTGGTGACCACACTGGGCCACTTGCGCTCTCAGGGCGTTCATTCTTCCGGCGAATGTAGGAGGCAGACCGCTAAGCTTCGGGACAGCATTTCACGGCCACTTTCCGCGAAGCTTATTTATTGCCTTTTCAATCGTGCCTATGCTGAGTTGCACAGAGATGTGCGGAGGGGAACTTGGGAGATATTAGGCTTGGAGAACCGTTCGGAATGGACCTCACCGGCCTTTCCGATGCGGATTGGAACTTGTCGCTTCAGCGCATCATCCATGACCTGCGTTCGGACTTCATCTACGCTCCACATATCGGCTTCATCTATCGGAAAGCCGGCCAGGATCTTGTTGAGATCGTCAAGCAAGAACTAAGGGGCGGACAGTACAAGCCCGGTCTCCCGCTCACGATTGAGGTCCCGAAATCGCATCGGATGCGGGTGCGAGTCCGTCCGCCAAGGCCGGGTCCAGCCTATTCCCGACCCGGAAGTATTCTGTTGCCAAGAGACAGGGTATTCTACCAGCTCCTAGCCGACAAAGCGGCTCCCATTGTCGAAGCCAAAACGGATCAATCTCGCTCGTTTAGCCATCGGCTTCAAGGCGGTGATTCACCTAACATGTTCAAACCGACCCGGACTTGTTGGGCAGAACTCCAGAAGGCGTTGACTCGGCACTCCTCCAACAGGAATAACAAATACGTCATGAGGTTAGACGTCGCGAATTTTTTCGGATCGCTGAACCAGCACACGCTAATCAACGTCCTCGGGGACGCCGGTTATCCCACAAAATTTCTTACGCGATTAGAAGCGCTCCTCACGGCATACACAGGCGAAAGGAGTTCGAGAGGCATTATTCAAGGTATCTATCCGTCCGATTTGCTCGGAAACTTCTATATGGAACCTATTGACCGCTTTCTTGCCGATCAAAACATTCCATCGGCGCGGTATGTCGACGACATGTACATATTCCTCGGCAGTGTCGACGCGTCCGAACAGTTGATGAGGCAACTGATTCCGGAACTCCGCAGCTATGATCTGGTGCTGAATGAGGCGAAGTCGGCGATTATGCCGACGGCCGCTTTGAACACAGAGGAACCGGATCTCGAATTGTTGTTCAAGGAGGCGGTGACAGAGATTTCAAATCAGATCGAGGAAGAAGATTTCCACGCCGACTATGGATTCCAATCAGAGTGGGAGGAGGACGAGCAAGAAGAGATGGAAGCCGAGTACGATGGTGAACACGAGGATGGAGACCTCGAGTTAAGGGCGACGAAAGTGCTGTTCGATGCCATCACTGACCATCCTGGGCATGAGGAAACGATTGAGCGCTTCTGCCTCCCCTTGTTTGCGAAAGCCTCTTCTGACTACGCGGTTGACCATGTTTTAGAGGCGTTCAAGAAACATCCTTCCATGTCTCAAATATATGTTTCTTATCTGGCGAAGTTCCTTCCTCAGCGTCCGGTTTATCGATTTCTCTGCCGAAGTCTCGAAGACCAGTCATTAGTAGACTGGCAAGTTATGTGGATTCTGGCCGCGCTCATCACCAAGGACCCGCCGGAGGACGCACCGGTGAAGACGGCACTGCGAATCCTAAAGGACGGCACGGTGCACGACGCGACGAGGGCGGCGGCAGCGATCTACGTTGGCCGATACGGCGACGCCGCGAGACGGCGGGCACTGGTCGCGCTTTACGGGCTGGTTTCTCCTTACGTGCAATCGGCGATCTATTTTTCGTCCCGGTACTGGCCTAGAACCGAACGCGGCAATGCGAGGGCGCAGTGGGGCGCCCTCGGTCCGTTGAACGAGCTGCTTACGAAGGCGATGACGAAATAGGGAATTTTGAATTTTTTACGGCGTCATAATCGACCCGCAGTGCCGAGGGATGATGGCAGCGTGCGCTGCCTACAAGCGTATGTGTCATCCGCTATCCAGAGTTCGCTCTGGACAATGCAGTAGTACTCCTGTGGCGGCCTGCATTGCGCCTAGTGTGATAGGTCAGAGATCAGCTCTTATTGCAAACAAGTCCGGTGTCCGCATATCAATCTTTAAAAATCTGGTTATTCCGCGCCTTTCGAAATCCTCTGGGAGGGTTTCCTTGCCAACGGCCTCAGGCGTGCGCGATATCCCCTTACCCTCGTCAAGCCTGGAGCGCGCATCATTCAGTTGGAAGATCGTAGGCAGTCCACTAGCGGTCGTGCGGTCTTCATAGGCCGGGATGACTTCTTCTACAAATTGCTCAATATAGCGCTGAATGGGACGATCTTCCCGAAATCGCTGAAGGTAAGGGCTTCGCCTCGCCGAAAATTTGTGTCTGGCACATAAAAAATGCCAGGGAACGGTATCGTTTTCGATATCCTTTAGCTTTTTTGGCGACGTTGATTTCACAGTTTCAGCGTCCGCAATCAGGCAACCGGCTTCAAACGCTTCGGCTGTTTCATCTACGGGTCCTTTCACCCAGTAAGACCGTTGGGGTTCGGCGGAATAAAAGCAGTATGCTGGGAAGAGACTGTTCGCTTTTGCATCTTCAATGAGCAAATCTATCTGCGGCTTGGCGGCTCCTTTGCCTATCTGCTTCAGGTTTCCAATTCCACCGGCTTTATGAATTCTCTTGGCCTGCACGCGCATCTTCAGGGTGTAGACTCTTCCTATAATGTGCCACTCCCAGTCGGCCCCTGTGTTCTTGCTTTCCTGCGATTTTGAAAACGTCAGCAATGTCACCTTGTGCGGATGGCGCCGCCTGATTTCCAGCAAATTGGTCTCAGTAATCGTCTCTTCTCCATAACTGACATTAACATCGGGCGAATGGGCGAATTCCAAGTTTTTTGAGGTGGAGTGGCCAAGTTCCAACAGTGTGTGGAGCAAGGAAATCATGATATCTCCCACTATAAGATCTGAATATGCAATCGTTATTGTAAAACTTGCAACCAATTTGACGCCGTTGGCCGTTTCGTCTGCTGCGTGAATGACCGCTATAGGCGCGACACCACCATCACCTATGCCGCTCAAATGTCCGCTTTCGGTGAAACGACAACGCCGCGATTTCGACCGTGACGACGTCGAAAGCCGTCGCTGAGATCGGCCTGCCTTTTCACGGCAGCTATCCCACTTCAGAGACCCTAAAATGGACTGTCTGCTGTCGGCCCAGATGCGACACTAGAGGCCGACCAGTATTGGAATTCAGCCCGCCCAAAACCGCGCTATTCACCTGCCTCCCGCTCGGGTATGTATCCGCATCTGAAGGGTCGAGGCCTCCAGTGCGTGCCGCGCCAGCACCTCTCCTCTTCGTCATCCCAAGGCGGAGCCGAGCGGAGCGAGGCGCAGACCCTGGGATCCATGCCTGAACCTCTCCGCGCCGCCGGACGTGGAGGAAAGCGAGCCGCCGGCCGCCCCTGGCGCTTCGGGATCGCCTCGGTGATGCAGCAGAGTGATATATCTGACAGCCCAAGAGAATTTTTGGCCGGCTAAGCTGTTGTTTTCGTTCACGCCAGCACGCAGCCGAAAAAATTTCTGCGGTTTTTTTATCCCCACCCCCTGCAGCCCTCTTACAATCCCTCCCATCGCTCTTGCGGGAACCGGATGCGCACCGGGTGTTCGGGAGAGCGGCGGCAACCTCCCCCTCCAGGGATCGGTACCTGGAGGCATGCTGAGGGCCCGCGACAGGCCGGCGGTGCCGGGATGCAGGGTCAGAGACTGCATCTCGGAAAAACGGGTGTCGGGTTCCAGACGACACCGCGGAAACCGCGGAGAAGCCGCTAGGGTTTTTCCTTCGGCCCGGCAAAGACCACCCCCTTCATTGGGTGCAGCCGGGACGGAAGAGAAACCCGAGTGACCGGCCAATGTCGGGACAGCGGCCGGCGGGGCGCGTGAGACGCGC
>NZ_JAPSLH010000061.1:1258-2078 GCF_031180965.1 Chelativorans sp. | reverse complement strand
CGCTCGGCATGCTCGTGACGAAGCGGATGGAGCGCCTCGGCATGGGGCCGCTCGGCTATGTCGCGACGGACTATGTGCTGGTCTGCTGGTCCGCCTTCGAGCCGCAGGGCATCGAGCGACTGTTCGAAGAGGACATACTGGGCGAGGAGCTGGAGGAATGGATGGCGGAATCCTCCATGCTGAGGCGCACCTTCCGCAACATCGCGACCATCGCGGGGCTGATCGAGAAGAACCACCCTGGCGCCGAGAAATCCGGCCGCCAGATGACGCTGAACGCCGACCTGCTCTACGACGTCCTGCGCAAGCATGAGCCCGACCACATCCTGCTGCGCGCGACGCGGCAGGAAGCTGCGTCCGGCATCACCGATGTCGCACGCATTGGCCTGCTGTTGCGGCGGGCGCGGGAGGGTGGGATCCGCCACATGGCGCTCCCACGCGTCTCGCCACTGGCCGTGCCCGCCATGATCGAGGAAGGACGCGAATGGGTCGCCGGCGGCGCCGAGGACGCGCTGCTGGCCGAGGCCGCCGCCATGGTGGATGAGGTGACGGAGGGCGATGAGCTCTTCACCGAAACGCTTGCCGCCGTCACCGAGAACATACCTGTCCGCGGCGAGCGCGACTATGCCCGCCGCCCCCGCGACCGCGCGCCGCGCTCCCGCAATGCCCGCTTCATCCGATCCGCGCCCAAGGGTTTGACCACACCAAGATGATTCCAGCTCCCATCCATCTCAGCGGCGAGCGGCTGATGCTCGACCCCATGGGCGTGCTCGCCTGGCCGGCCCGCAAGCTTCTCGCGGTCGCCGACCTGCATCTCGAGAAG
>NZ_JAPSLH010000061.1:0-1248 GCF_031180965.1 Chelativorans sp. | reverse complement strand
CCGCTTCCTGCCGCCCTACGATACGCGGGAGACGCTGGACCGGCTCGGCTTCGTGCTGCGGCGCTGGCGACCGGAGCGACTGGTGCTGCTCGGCGACAGCTTCGACGATCCCGGCGGCTGTGCGCGCCTGCCGGAGCCGGAATGCGCGACGCTGAAGCGCCTGCTCCATGGCGTCGCCGTCACCTGGGTTCTCGGCAACCATGACCCGGTCGCCCCCGAGGGTCTGCCGGGAGAGGCAGTGGAGGAATGGCGCGATGCGCCGCTCAACTTCCGCCACATCGGCGCGCCGCGCGCAGCCGGCGAGGTCAGCGGACATTTCCATCCGAAGGCGACGATGGAGACGCGCGCGGGCGGCGTGACGCGGCCCTGCTTCCTGTTCGATGGGCGGCGCCTGATCCTGCCAGCCTTCGGCGCCTATACCGGCGGCCTCGACATCCGGGACCCCGCGATCGCGGCGCTGATGCCGCGTGGCGGGCGAGCCTTCCTCCTGGGGAAGGACCGACTGTTCAGCATGCCGACGGGGCCGCTGCGCGGCCTTGCCGCCAAAGACCCAGGACGCAAGCCAGGGAGCGAGGGGGACGAACTCCCCCTCGCCCTCAATGGGGTTACGGCCAGAGGACCTGGCTGATCGCGTGGATCACGCCGTTGCTGGCCATGATGTCTGCCTGGACCACCTCCGCCGGCACGGCGGAGACCTGCGCGCCCGCCGCGCCGAAGCCACCAAGCTGCATGGCCGGGGCGGGATTCTGCAGCTGCAGGCTAGAGCCGGCGGTCTGGATCCCGAGGGAGGCGCCATTCAGCGTCTTGAGGCGATGCTCCTGCCCCGTGAGCTGCGTCGAGAGGAACGTGCCCGGCACGACATGGTAGTTGATCAACGCAGACAGGCGCTGTCGCTCGACATCGTTGCGGTTCTCGCTGCCGCCCATGTTCCGGCCCGTCAGGTCCTGGATCAGGTTCGCGGGAGCACCGAAGAAGGCCTGGTCGATGGGCGCGAACACGGTGAGCGGCCCGGGCTGGCGGAAATCCTCGACCATGCTGGCGCGCGTGATGAGGTCCAGGAACTGCTTGAAGCGTGAATCGCCGGCGAGCGTGTCTGCGACGCTTCGGGTCTGTGCCCACAGGATGTTCGGCATGGCCAGAGCGCCCGTCGCCGCCGCACCTAGGACGAACAGACCACGCCTGTGAATCAAGGTCATGTGAGACACCCCTTCCTTGTTGACGGCCGCGCCGGCCAGCCGCTACCTCCGG
>NZ_JAPSLH010000017.1 GCF_031180965.1 Chelativorans sp. | reverse complement strand
CTTCGACAATTCCTCGACCGAGGCGCGCAGATAATCGGCCTCGCGCGCGGCCGCCTCCACCCTGGCGCGGTGGCGGGCAAGCTCCTGCTCGGCCTGACGCCAGTCGCGAAAAGCGGCGCGCACGGCAGCCGTGCGCGCGCCAAGGCCGCCGAAAGCATCGAGAAGCTCGCGATGGGCGGAGGGGTCAACCAGGGCCCGCTCGTCGTGCTGGCCGTGGATCTCCACCAGCGCGCGCCCGACCTCGCGCATCAGGGTGACGCTCGCCGGCTGGTCGTTGATGAAGACGCGGGTGCGTCCGTCGGCCGCCTGAGTGCGGCGCAGGATGATGTCGCCCTCGTCGGAAAAGGCGTTCTCGCGCAGGATCTCGCGGGCGGGATGGACCGCCGGCACGTCGAAGACCGCGGTCACCTGGCCCTGCTCCGCGCCGTGGCGGACGAGCGAGGCATCGCCCCGCGCGCCGAGCGCGAGGGAGAGCGCGTCGAGCAGGATGGACTTGCCGGCACCGGTCTCGCCCGTCAGGACCGAGAGCCCGGCGGAAAAATCGATGTCGAGCCGTTCGATCAGGACGATATCGCGGATCGAAAGGTGCGACAGCATCGACGGTCCGGCGTCAGCCCCCCGTAATCAGGGAGGCGGCGCGCGAAATCCAGGACCCCGTGTCCTCACGCGGCTGCAGCCCGCCCGATTGCAGGAGCGTGTAGGAATCCTTGTACCACTGGCTTTCCGGGAAGTTGTGGCCGAGCACGGCGGCCGCCGTCTGCGCTTCCGAGGCGATGCCCATGGCGAAATAGGCTTCCACCAGGCGCGCCAACGCCTCTTCCACATGGCGCGTATTGGGATAGTTCTCGACCACGCCGCGGAAACGCCTGATGGCGGCGATATATTCGCGCCGCTCCAGATAGTAGCGGCCGACCTGCATCTCCTTGCCGGCGAGCTGGTCGCGGGCGAAGCGGATCTTCGCCTGCGCGTCCGTCACATATTCCGACTCGGGCCAGCGGTCGACCACCTGCTGCATGGCCTCCATGGTGAGGCGCGATTCGCGCTGGTCCTGGGTCACGTCCTTGATCTGGCGGAAATAGCTCATCCCGACGAGATACTGCGCATAGGCCGCGTCCTCGCTGGTGGGATAGAGGCTCACATAACGTTTCCCGGCATTGATCGCGTCGGTATACTTGCCCTGCCGGTAATTGGCGAAGGTGTTCATGACCAGCGCCTTGCGAGCGAATTCCGAATAGGGATGCTGGCGGTCGACGGCCTCAAACTTGGCGACGGCCTCCTTCATGCGGCCGGCATTGAGGTTGGCCAGGCCCTGATTGTAGAGAACGTCGGCGGGTTCGGTCTGCTCGACATAGGCGGAAAGGTCGAGATCCCTCTCCGCGTTGCAGCCAGCAAGCAGGAGCGGCGCGGCGATCGCGGCAAGCGCCAGCGCGCGCGCCCGCGGCCGGCGGAAATTGCTGGCAATATGTGTGGAAACCATTCGCAATCCGTTCCTCTGCAATGGCGGAACAAAAATGTGCCCGCACTCATAGGCACAAAGCCCGCGCGCGGCAACGCTATCCGGCTCCATTGGCACATTTTTGTGGCGGGCCGCCATGCCCCCTCTCCCGGCCGGCCGGATATCCACCGCCGCAGCGGGACGGGGTTGCGCCTCAGAGGGTCCAGGGCGCGTAGAGCGGCGCCTTGACGGCTACCATCTCCGCACCGCGGCCGCGCTCGCGGCGGGTCGCCTCGACGATCTCGAAGGCGGAATGGTCGGTCAGGAGCCGCTTCAGGGCGGCGGCATTCACCCCGTGGCCGCCGCGATAGGAGCGGAAACAGCCGATGAAGCGCGCGCCGGCAAGCGCCAGGTCGCCAACGGCGTCGAGCATCTTGTGGCGCACGAACTCGTCGGGATAGCGCAGGCCTTCCATATTGATGACGCGGTGGTCCTCGCCGATCACGACGGAGTTCTCCAGCGAGGAGCCTAGCGCGTATCCGGCCGCCCACAGCCGCTCCACGTCGCGGATGAAGCCGAAGGTGCGCGCCCGCGCGATCTCGCGCGCGAAGCTTTCCGGCGTCAGGTCGAGGGCGAGCTTCTGGCGGCCGATGGCCGGGCTGTCAAAATCGATGGCGACCTCGAAGCGGGTTCCCCGATAGGGCACGAACTCGGCCCAGGAGCTGCCCGATTCGAAGCGCACCGGCTTCAGGATGCGGATATAGCGCTTCTTCTCAGCAAGCTGCGCGATGCCCGCCTGGGCGAAGGCCTCCACGAAGGAAAAGGCGCTGCCGTCCATGATCGGCACTTCCGGCCCGTCGATCTCGATCGCCACATTGTCGATGCCGATGGCGGAAAGCGCCGCCATCAGATGCTCGACCGTCGCCACATGGTCGCCGGCCGGATTGCCGAGGCCGGTGCAGAAATCGGTGGCGCCCACTTCCGCCGCCAGGGCGCGGATGAGCCTGCCTTCGGCGCCCTCATCGACGCGCTGGAACACGATGCCAGTGTCGGCCTCGGCGGGGCTGAAATGGACCGACACGGCCTTGCCGGTGTGAACGCCGACACCCGACAGCGTGAAGCGCGACTTGAGAGTCGTCTGATATTCGAGCAATTTTACCCCCGACCAGCCAGCGGCCTGCGTCTTGCGATTCGTCATCCGGGACGACTCTTTTTAGGTGCAGGTCTCCCCCGCCCTGCCCTGATTCAGCAGGCGGAAGATAGTGTCCCCCGCCGCCTGCGCCAAATCACGGTTTCTTACCCCATGTTATCGGGATGGCAAGCTTGCTTTCCCGGGGTAAGTTGCTGTTCCACAACTCTTTTCCAAACGAGGGACGGGCGCCGGGGCGCCCGTCCGTTCACATTCGTTAAGAATGCGTTACCGGTTCAGTTCGCCTGCCGCCGGAGGAAGGCGGGGATTTCCAGCTGATCCTCCTCCTGCGCCTGGCGCGGTGCCTGCGCGACGCGGCCGTGCTCGTCGAGCTGGGCGCGGCGCGGGGCGTAGAGCTGGCTCTCGGTAGCGGCGACGCGGCGCGGATCGGGCTGGCGCAGACGCGGCTCGGGCGGCTGTGCGGCGTAGCTTTCCTCCTCGCGGCGGGCAAGGCCGTTGGTGAGGCGCTTCAGGAGCCCCATCGGCCCGCGATCCTCCTGCTCGGGCGCGGCCTGACGCGCGGCGCCGGCCTGGAATTCCGCCTGCACGACTGGCGGGAAATCCTCGACGCGCGGCATGCGCGGCGCGGGCGCCTCCTGCACCGGCACCGGCTGCGGCGCAGGCGCCGGGGCGGCCGGGCGGACCATCTGCTCGGGAGCGGAAGCGGCAGGCCTGAACAGCTTGCTCTGCGGCTGGAAGCCTGCCGGCTGGGCCGGTGCCGCACCATGTTCGGCGGCGCGGATCGCTTCCGCTACCGGATCATGGGCGGCCTCCATAGGGGACTGCATGACGGGCTCCTTGGCGACCGGCGCCTGGGCGACGGGGGCAGGCTGCGGCGCCGCCGGGCGCGGCTCCAGGCCGGCCGCAGTCTTGGACTGCACCTGGACCGGCCGCGGCTGCTGGCGGATGGCCGAAGGCGGCGCGGAGATCTCGTGCGCCGACTTGTCGATGCCGGTGGCGACGACCGACACGCGGATGACGCCTTCCAGCTCCTCGTCGAACGTGGCGCCGAGGATGATGTTGGCCTCGGGATCCACCTCCTCGCGGATGCGGGTCGCCGCCTCGTCCACCTCGAAGAGGGTGAGGTCGCGGCCGCCGGTGATGGAGATCAAGAGGCCCTTGGCGCCGCGCATGGAGGTCTCGTCGAGCAACGGATTGGCGATCGCCGCTTCCGCCGCCGCCATAGCGCGGCCGTCGCCCGAGGCTTCACCGGTGCCCATCATGGCCTTGCCCATCTCGCGCATGACCGAGCGCACGTCGGCGAAGTCGAGATTGATGAGGCCTTCCTTGACCATCAGGTCGGTGATGCAGGCCACGCCGGAATAGAGCACCTGGTCGGCCATCGCGAAGGCGTCGGCGAAGGTGGTCTTGTCATTGGCGATGCGGAAGAGGTTCTGGTTCGGGATGACGATGAGGGTGTCGACGCATTTCTGCAGCTCCTCGATGCCGGCATCCGCCGTCTTCATGCGCCGCTGGCCCTCGAAATGGAACGGCTTGGTCACCACACCGACGGTAAGGATCCCCTTCTCGCGCGCCGCGCGCGCCACGACCGGCGCCGCCCCGGTGCCGGTGCCGCCGCCCATCCCGGCGGTGACGAAGCACATATGCGTGTTCGACAGATGGTCGAGGATCTCGTCAATGCATTCCTCGGCGGCCGCCTGGCCCACCTCGGGCTGCGAGCCGGCGCCGAGGCCCTCGGTGACGGCGGCGCCGAGCTGGATGAGCCGCTCGGCCTTGGACATGGTAAGCGCCTGGGCGTCGGTGTTGGCCACCACGAACTCGACCCCCCTGAGTCCCGCGGTGATCATGTTGTTGACGGCGTTGCCGCCGCCGCCCCCGACCCCGAAGACGGTGATTCTCGGCTTCAGCTCGGTGATATCCGGCTTTTTGAGATTGATGGTCATTGTCCTCGTCCTTTCCGCCTTTCCCGCCGCCTCGCCGCTGCGGCTATTGTCAACCGGGGCCGTTCCCCGTCAGAAACTGTCACGCAACCACTGTCCGACACGCTGCAACTTGCCGCCGGTTCCGGTGGCACGCATGAAGATGCCCCCCTTTGTCCCCCGGCTTTCGAATTCCGCCACCTGCGGATAGATCAGCAGGCCCACGGGCGCCGCAAAGGCGGCCCCCTTAGCCGCCTCCGGCAGGCCTGCCACGCCGAGCGGCCGGCCGAGGCGGACATTCCGCCCCAGAAGCCGGCGCGCGGCCTCGGGAAGGCCGGCGAGCTGGCTCGCACCACCCGTGAGAACCACGCGGCGTCCGACCAGGCTGCCATAGCCCGACCGGTTGAGCCGGTCGCGCAGAAGTTCGAGGATCTCCTCGACGCGCGCCCGCACGATGCGGGTCATCACCGAGCGGGGCACCTGCAGGGCCTGCTCGGCTTCATCGCCCCCCATGGGCAGGATCGTCACCATGTCGCGGTCATCGGCGGCGCTGGCCGGCAGGGCCGAACCGTGCATCACCTTCAGCCGCTCGGCGTCCTCGAGCCTGATCGACAGGCCGCGTGCCAGGTCCATGGTCACATGGTTGCCGCCGACCGGCATGGCATCCGCATGGACGAACTTGCCTTCCACGAAGACCGACATGGTGGTGGTGCCGCCGCCCATGTCGATGCAGGCCGCGCCCATTTCCATCTCATCATCCACCAGCGCCGCCAGCCCGCTGGCATAGGGCGTGGCGACCATGCGCTCGACTGAAAGATGCGAGCGGTTGACACAAAGCTCCAGGTTGCGAAGCGGCACGGCATCGGCGGTCACCACATGCATGTCGACGCCGAGCGTGTCGCCCACCATGCCGCGCGGATCGCGGATGCCGCGCTCAAGATCAAGCGAGAAGCCGACGGCCAGGGAGTGGACCACCTCGCGCTCGGCGCGCAGGGCCTGGCGCGCGCCGGCCAGCAGCACCCGGGCGATGTCGGCATTGGCCGCCTCGTGGCCGCCGAGATTGATCGTGGCCGACGCGGTCTCGCTGCGCAGCCGTCCCGCCGAGACATTAACGATGAGCGAATCGACCGTGAGCCCCGCCATGCGCTCGGCGGCGTCGACGGCAAGCCGGATCGCCTGCTCTGCGCGGTCGAGATCGACCACCACGCCCGACTTCACCCCTTGCGACTTCTGATGCCCGATGCCGATCACCTTGATCCGGTGCGTGCGATGCGGCAGAGCCCGCATATTCTCATCCGGCAGAAGCTTGGCGATGATGCAGCAAACCTTGCTCGAGCCAACGTCGAGGACAGTGATGATGCCCGAGCGCTGCACAGTGCCGCGATTTCCGAGGAGCCAGTTCATATCCTGGCTCCGTTCTTGCGCTGCTTCTGCAACTCCTCGAAGGCCTTCTTGCGCGCTTCGGCCGCCTCCGGCGCAAGCGCTACGGTCAGGCGGTCGGCGAGCCGGAGGTCGATCGCCATGATGTCGCGAGAGAAGAGCGAATATTCGGCATCGAGCCGAGAGGCCTCCGAGAGCGCCGCTTCCACGTCTTTCTCCGGCAGTTTGATGGTCACGCCATTGTCCAGCCTCAAATCCCAGCGCCGGTCGGCGACGCGGATATAGGCCCTGACGCGGCCCTGAAGGCCCCGCACCTTTGAGACGGCGCTGACGAAGCCGGGACCGGCCTTGTCGGCCCCCATGCCGATCACCAGCGGGAGGCTTGCATGGCGGCCGCCGCCAAAGGGCGCGATCACGTCGCCGTCCTCCTCGATGATCGCCACCTGATTGCCCTGCTGCCACAGGGCAAAAGGCTTCTTCTCGACCATCTCGATGGCGAGCGTGGCGGGATAGACCTTGCGCACCGTGGCGCTTTCCACCCAGGGAAGCTCGACAATGCGTTCACGCGCCTGGCGCACATCAAAACCCACCATGGAGGTCCAGCCGTCCAGACCGATCTGCTGCAGGACGTCGATTTCGGAGGTCTCGGTGTTTCCGGTGACCTCCACGTGATTGATGGCGAAGCCGACGCGCGAGGTGACCGCCTGCACGACCGCCTCCGAATGACCGCCCTGGACGGTTCCGTAAAGGCCGGTCAGCGCGAACAGGGCAGCCGTTGCCATGGTGGCGGCATAACGCGGCGGCTCGGCCTCGCCCAGCCGCATGCGCTGGGCGATCCGCGCTGGCTTGCGCAGCAAGCGCGGCAAGACGATGCCGTTCTCGCCGGAGCGCCACTTTCCCATCGCGGTCAGCGCGAACAAGACGCGTCCTCCACCATCCAACTCAACAGCGCCCCAAAACTCATTCCCACCTGCGCGGCTATGTCCGGCACCAGGGAGGTCGGCGTCATGCCGGGCTGCGTGTTGATCTCCAGCCAGACGAGGCCGCTTTCATCTGGAAGCCGGTCGTCGAAACGGAAGTCCGAACGGGTCACGCCCCGGCACCCGATCGTCTGGTGTGCCTTCAGAGATATTGTCTCAATTTTTTGGTAAATTTTCCGTGAAATTTCCGGCGGGCAAATGTGTTTTGATCCACCGGGCACGTATTTCGAATCATAGTCGTAGAATGCGTGCCCCACCGGCACGATCTCGCACACGCCAAGCACCCGGTCCCCCATCACCGCGCAGGTGAATTCGCGACCCTCGATGTAGCGCTCCACCATGACCCGGTCGCCATAGGCCCATTCCGACGAACCCAGGATCTGCGGCGGATGCGCCTGCCCTTCGCGCACGATCACCACGCCGAAGCTCGAACCCTCGGCCACCGGCTTCACCACATAAGGCGGTTCCATTGGATGCTCGTTGCCGATCTCGAAGCGGCTGAGCACGCGGGACGGCGCGACCGGAATGCCAACCGACTGCGCTATGATCTTGGCGAGCCCCTTGTCCATGGCGAGCGCGGAGGCGAGCACGCCCGAATGCGTGTATGGAATGCCGAGAAACTCCAGCACGCCCTGAATCGTGCCGTCCTCACCAAAGGGGCCATGCAGGCCGTTGAAGGCGACGTCGGGCTTCAGCTCCGACAGAACGCGACCGATGTCGCGATCCACGTCCACGCGCGTGACGCGATAGCCTTCGGCCTCGAGGGCATCGGCGCATGCATTGCCGGAAGAGAGCGATACGGGCCGCTCGGACGAGAAACCGCCCATGAGCATGGCCACATGCTTCTTCATCATTCGCCACTGCCCCTCTCAAGCCGTGCCAGGCACGGCGCCTTGCAACCCAACGCGTAAGAAACCTCGAGCAGGACCCCCGCTCGCTTATGTCCATCCACCTGCTTTGCCGCGTTTTTACGGCGCCGGGCTGTCTTGTCCCCTCCGGGTCCCCGAAGGAACCCGGCCCCGCGCCACACTCGCGACTCAAATCAGGAAACGCTTGAGGGCAGAGAATCAGAGAGTTGATTCAGTGGCAAGGCCTTGGGATTCCGAAGGATTCAAATTTGCGTAAAATTTGCGGAATGTGATGGGAGGACGTGGAGAGGACGGCACCCCTTCGCGCTCCCTCTGCCCTGCCGGGCATCTCTCCCACAAGGGGGGGAAATCGGCTGTCACCGACACTTTTGCCATCCGGCGAATTGCAGAACGAGCGCCTGAGCAGCGGCCGCCGCGCGGCGGGACCTAAAGCATCTGCCCCAGGAACGGATCGACCGCGTGGCCGGGCCTGAACTCGCCGATCCGCTTGATCTCCCATTCCAGCCGGATGCCGGAATTCTCGAGGACCCGGGCGCGCACGGTCTCGCTGAGATATTCGAGATCGAAGCCGGTCGCGGTGCCGGTATTGATCATGAAATTGCAGTGCATGGGCGACATCTGCGCCCCGCCGATCATCAGTCCCCGGCAGCCGGCCTTGTCGATCTCCTTCCAGGCGGAGGTGCCTTCCGGATTCTTGAAGGTCGAGCCGCCCGTCTTCTCCCGTATGGGCTGAACCGTCTCGCGATGGTGCTGCACCGCGTCCATGGCGGCGCGGATAGCGTCCCGCTCCTCGGGATAGCCTTCGAGGACGGCGGAGGTGAAGATCAGGTCCGGCGCAGCATCCGAATGGCGGTAGGAATAGCCCATCTGCGCATTGGAAAAGACGTGCAGGTCGCCCTTGCGGTCGAGGGCGCGCACCTCCACCACCCGCTCGCGCGTCTCCACCCCGTTGGCGCCCGCATTCATGCGCAGCGCGCCGCCGAGACCGCCGGGGATGCCGTGGTAGAAATGAAAGCCGCCGATGCCGGCCTCGAGCGCCACGGCCGCCAGCCTCTTGTCGGGGATGGCCGCGCCTGCCCTGATCCGCGTCGGAGAGATCACCTCCGCATCGCCAAAACCCTTTGCCGAGAGCCGCACGACAAAGCCGCGGATGCCGCCGTCGCGCACCAGGAGGTTGGAGCCGATGCCGACGACGGTGACCGGGATTTCCTCCGGCACCGCGCGCAGGAAGGTGGCAAGGTCCTCCTCGTCCTGCGGCTGGAAGATCGCGTCCGCCTCGCCGCCGGCGCGGAACCAGGTGATCTTGTCCATCCCTGCATCGGCGGTGAGCCGACCGCGCAGGCCAGCGAGCCGGTCGCCGAGCTTTTCCAGAAGCGCCGAGCCGTGGGTCACGAGGCAAGCTCCTTGGGCAGGGCATAGGCCCACTGGGTGATGCTGCCGGCGCCGAGGAATACCACGAAATCGCCTTCCTTCGCCGTCTCGCGCACGATGGGCGCGATCGCCTCGGGTCCCTCAATGAAGCGCGCGTCGCGGTGGCCGGCGGCCCTGAGACTCGCTACAAGGGCTTCCGAGGTGATGCCCTCGATGGGCGCCTCTCCCGCCGTATAGACCGGGGCGACCATCACCATGTCGGCATCGTTGAAGCAGGACGAAAATTCGTCGAAGAGGTCGCGCAGCCGCGTGAAGCGGTGCGGCTGGGCTATGGCGATGATGCGCCCGGCGGTGGCCTCGCGCGCGGCCCTGAGCACGGCGCGGATCTCCACCGGATGGTGGCCGTAGTCGTCGAAGATGCTGACGCCGTTCCAGGTGCCGGTCAGCGTGAAGCGGCGCTTGACGCCGCCGAAGGCGGAAAGGCCCTTGCGGATGGCGTCCTCGCCGATGCCGAGTTCGTTGGCGACGGCGATCGCCGCGGTGGCGTTGGAGACGTTGTGCCGGCCGGGCATGGGCAGGCGCAAGCCTTCGATCCTCCTCGTGCCGTCCGCCTTCCGCCCGCGCAGCGTGACGTCGAACACCGAATGGCCGCCATCCATGCGGTGGTTCTCAAAACGCACATCGGCCTGCAGATTGGCGCCGTAGGTGACGACGCGGCGATCCTCGATCCGGGACACCAGCGCCTGCACCTCCGGATGGTCGATGCACATGACGCCGAAGCCGTAGAAGGGGACATTCTCGACGAACTGGCGGAACGCCTCGCGCACCCGGTCGAAGGAGCCGTAGTGGTCGAGATGCTCGGGATCGATATTGGTGACGACCGCGATCTCGGCCGGCAGTTTCAGGAAGGTGCCGTCGCTCTCGTCGGCCTCAACGACCATCCAGTCGCCCTTGCCCATGCGCGCATTGGTGCCATAGGCGTTGATGATGCCGCCATTGATGACGGTGGGGTCGAGGCCGCCGGCCTCGAGGAGCGCGGCGACGAGCGAGGTGGTGGTCGTCTTGCCGTGGGTGCCGCCGATGGCGACCGCCTGACGGAAGCGCATGAGCTCGGCGAGCATTTCGGCGCGGCGCACGATGGGCAGGAGGCGCTCGCGCGCGGCGACATATTCAGGATTGTCGCGCTTGATCGCGCTGGAGATCACCACGACCTCCGCGTCGCCGAGATTCTCCGCCGCATGGCCAACGAAGGTCTTGATGCCCTTCTCGGAGAGGCGCTGCACATTGGCGTTCTCCGACTGGTCGGAGCCCTGCACCTGGTAGCCGAGCGTATGCAGCGCCTCGGCAATGCCGCTCATGCCGATGCCGCCTATGCCGATGAAGTGCACCACGCCTATGGTCTGCGGCATCTTCATGAGCTTCTTCTCCGTTTGAACTGCGTCGGCCCTTCCCCCGAGGCAATAGCTTCTGTGAGGTCGGCAAGCAATCGCGCAGCGTCCGGCCGGCCGACGGCGCGGGCCGCGGCGGCCATGGCGGAGAGTTTTTCCGGCGCGCCCATGGCCACTTCCAGGATGCCGCCGAGGCGTTCGGGCGTCAGCTTCGGCTGCGGCACGATCTCGGCGCCGCCGGCCGTTTCGAGGGCGGCCGCGTTCGCCGCCTGGTCGTGGTCGAGCGCGTGCGGGTATGGAACCAGGATCGCAGGCCTGCCGATGACGGCGATCTCCGAGACGGTCGAGGCGCCGGAGCGGGAGATGACGAGGTGGGCATCGGCGATGCGGCGCGCCATGTCCTGGAAGAAGGGCGAGACCTCCGCCGCCAGGCCGATCTCCCGGTAGGCGGCGGCAAGGCCTGGCTCGTCCTCCGCCCGCGCCTGCTGCGTGATGGAGAGCCGCGCGCGCAGGGCCTCGGGCAGGAGGCGGACCGCTTCCGGCAGCACCTGCGAGAAATACTGGGCGCCCTGGCTGCCGCCGAAGACGAGAAGGCGGAAGGTCTCGCGCGGGCCGGCCGGCACATAGGGGGTGGTCGCGGCCTCGATGACGGCGGGGCGGACGGGGTTTCCCGTGACGACTGTCTTCTCGGCAAACTGCCCCTGATCCTCCGGCAGGAACCCGCCGGCAATGGCGGTGACCCTGGCGGCAAGCGCCTTGTTGGCGCGGCCCATCACGGCATTCTGCTCATGGATGAGCGTCGGCACGCCCCGCCTCGTCGCCGCATAGACCGGCGGCAGGGTGGGATAGCCGCCGAAGCCGACGACCGCCGCCGGCTGCAGCCGCTTGATGAGCGCGGAGGACTGCCGCACGCCGCGCCAGATGGCAAGGCCGCTCCTTAGAAGGCCGAGCGGATTGCCCGAGCCGAAGGTGGCGGACTGGACAGCATGGGTCTCCTCGGCCGGGAAGGCGCCGGCAAAGCGCGCGGCCCTGTCATCGGTCGCCAGATGGACGGACCAGCCGCGCCCGACAAGCGCATGGGCCAGCGCTTCGGCCGGAAACAGATGGCCGCCCGTGCCGCCGGCGCAAAGAAGGACCGTCCTTTCCGCCATCTAGCCGGCCGCCGCCGCCCGGCCGGAGACGCTGGAGATGCCGGCGGGGCGGCGCCTTTCGGGCCTGCGGCGCGCCAGCGCCAGCACGATGCCCATGGAGATGGCCATGGCGATCAGCGAGGAGCCGCCATAGGAGATGAAGGGCAGCGTCATGCCCTTGGCCGGCATCATGCGCACATTGACGGCCATGTTGATGATGGACTGCAGGCCAAAGAGGATGACGAGGCCTGAGAGCGCGTAGCGGGTGAAATCGTCTTCCTGGCGGCGCGCGAGCGACAGGCCGCGCAGGACGATGAAGGCGAAGAGCGAGAGGATGATGAGGCACATCAGGAGGCCGAATTCCTCGCCCGCCACGGCGAAGACGAAGTCCGTATGGCTGTCGGGCAGGATGCGCTTGACCGAGCCCTCGCCCGGTCCCTGGCCAAGCCACCCGCCGCGCGTCATGGCTTCAAGGCTCATATCCACCTGGTAGGTGTCGCCTTCGCCGGTGACGAAGCGGTCGATGCGGTCGGCCACATGCGGGAAGACGGAATAGGCGGCGACGGCGCCGGCGACGCCCGCCGCGCCGAGCAGAATGATCCAGAACCAGGGCATGCCGGCGATGAAGAACATGGCGCCCCAGGTGCCGAGCACCAGCAGCGTCTGGCCGAGATCGGGCTGGGCGACGAGCAGCGCCACGACGAGGCCGAGCAGCAGCATGGCGAACAGATTGCCGGGGATTTCCGGCTGCCGCGCATGCTCGGCAAAGAGCCAGGCGCAGATCACCACGAAGGCGGGCTTCAGATATTCGGAGGGCTGGATGGAGACGCCGAAGAGATAGATCCAGCGCCGCGAGCCCTTCACCTCCATGCCGATGAAGAGCGTGGCGATCATCAGGAGGAGCGAGGCGCCGAGCATCACGAGCGCCAGCCGCCGCACGAGGCGCGGATCGAGGAAGGAGACGCCGATGAGCACCACGACGGCGGGGATCATGAAGGTGATCTGCCGCGTGACGAAATGGAAGCTGTCGAGGCCGATGCGTTCGGCCACCGCCGGGCTTGCCGCGAAGGAGAGCACGACGCCGAGCCCCATGAGCATCAGGAACGCCGCCAGGAACCATCGGTCGACGGTCCACCACCAATTCGCCACGAGACTGCGGTCGGAACGGCTGATCATTTCCCCTGCTCCCCGATGGGCTCCACGCCGGCGAGCGAAAGCACCGCCTGACGGAACGCCTCTCCCCTTACCTCGAAATTCCTAAATTGATCGAAACTGGCACAGGCCGGCGACAACAAGACGACCGCCTCGCCCGCCGGATCGCCGGCCGCGTCGCGCGCGGCATGTTCGACGGCGGCGGGAATGGTTCCCGATATCTCGTAAGGCGCGGCCTCGCCTATCGTGGCGGCAAAGACGGGGGCCGCCTCGCCGACAAGATAGGCTTTGGCGATGCGCGGGAAGAATGGCCTCAGGCTCTCGATGCCCCCCGACTTCGGCAGGCCTCCGGCGATCCAGTAGATGCGCGGGAAGGAGGAGAGCGCCGGCGCCGCCGCATCGGCATTCGTGGCCTTCGAATCATTGACGAAGAGGACGCGGCCGAGGCGGCCGACTTGCTCCATGCGGTGGGCGAGCCCGGGAAAGCTGCGGAATCCCGCCTGAATCTCGTCTGGGGAGAGACCGCAGGCGAGGCAGGCGGCGGCCGCGGCGAGCGCGTTCTGCGCATTGTGCCGCCCGCGCAAGGAGCCTATGCCTTCCACCGAGAGGAGCGGCTTCGCCGAACTCTGTTCGGCCTTGAAGAGCTGCGCGCCTTCGCAGAAAAGGCCATCCTCGAGCCTCCGCGTGACGGAAATCCGCACCACATTGCGGCCCGATGCTTCCAGACGATCCGCGATCGCCCGGCAATAGTCGTCGTCGATGCCGATAATTGCGGTGCCGCTGCCGGCAACCAGCCGCTCCTTCACCTCGGCATAGTGCTCCATGGTGCCGTGCCGGTCGAGATGGTCCGGCGTCAGGTTGAGGAGCACGCCGGCGGAAGGGTCGAGCGTCGGCGCAAGGTCGATCTGATAGGACGAGCACTCGATTACGTAGTGGCGCTCGGGCGCGGGCGGCTCCAGCGTCATGACGGCGCGGCCGATATTGCCGCCCATTTGCGTGTCGCGGCCGGCCGCCTTAAGCACATGGGCCGTCAGCGCCGTGGTGGTCGACTTTCCGTTGGTTCCGGTGATGGCGATGAGCGGGGCTTCCGGCGCCCGCGCCCGCCGCTCGCGCACGAAAAGCTCGATATCGCCGATGATCTCGGCGCCCGCCGCCCGCGCAAGCTCCGCGCTCCAATGCGGGCGCGGATGGGTGAGCGGGACCCCCGGAGCAAGAAGCAGCGTATCGACAGCGCTCCAGTCGGCCTCGCGCAGATCGCCCGTAACGATCCCCTCGGCTTTCGCCTTCGCGACGCTTTCAGGATTGTCGTCCCAGGCAAGCACCTCAGCTCCGCCGGCGATGAGCGCATGCGCCGTCGCGATGCCGGAGCCGCCGAGGCCGAAGACAGCGACTTTCCTGCCCTTGAATGTGGTGGCGGCGATCACGGGCACCTTCCGGCGGAAACGCCGAGCCCGTCGCGCCCCCCTCTGTCCTGCAGGACATCTCCCCCGCAAGGGGGGAGATCGATCGTCGCAGCCGATTTCGCCAATCGTCCACGTTGCAGAATGGGCGCCAAAGCAAGCGGCCACCGGCTCTCCCCCCTTGCGGGGGGGATGGGCGGAAGCCCATAGGGGAGCAACGTGGAGCGCCGCGTCATCGCAAGGCCTACCGCAACTTCAGCGTCGAGAGGCCGATCAGCGCCAGGATGACGGAGATGATCCAGAAGCGGATCACCACCTGGCTTTCCGTCCAGCCGAGCTTTTCGAAATGATGGTGGATCGGCGCCATCAGGAACACCCGCTTGCCGGTGAGCTTGAAGAACGCCACCTGGATGATCACGGAAAAGATCTCGATGACGAACAGACCGCCGATGATGGCGAGCACGATCTCGTGCTTGGTGGCGACGGCGATCGTGCCGATCAGGCCGCCGAGGGCCAGCGAGCCCGTGTCGCCCATGAAGATGGCGGCCGGCGGCGCATTGAACCAGAGGAAGCCGAGCCCGGCGCCGATGACGGCGCCGAGAATGACGGCAAGCTCGCCCGTCCCCGGCACGAAATGGATCTGCAGGTAGTCGGCGAAGACGGCGTTGCCCGAAAGATAGGCGATGACGCCGAACGAGGCCGCCGCCACCATGACCGGAACGGTGGCCAGCCCATCAAGGCCGTCCGTGAGATTGACGGCATTGCCCGCGCCGACGATCACGAAGGCCGCGACGGGAACGAAGAAGATGCCGAGATTGAGCAGAAGCTCCTTGAAGAAGGGGAAGGTGAGCGAGGAGGAAAATGGCTCCTGCCCTGCCCGCATGATTGCCCAGGCGGCAAAGCCGGCGATCAGGAATTCGAGCGCCAGGCGGAACTTTCCGGAAAAGCCGAGATGCGACTGCTTGGTGACCTTCAGATAGTCGTCATAGAAACCGATCGCGCCGAAGCCGATCGTCACCATGAGAACGACCATGACATAAACGCTGGAAAGATTGGCCCAGATCAGGGAGGAGCCGAGTATGCCGGAGAGGATCATGAGCCCGCCCATGGTGGGCGTGCCCGCCTTCTTGAAATGCGTCTGCGGCCCGTCGGCGCGGATCGGCTGCCCCCGCCCCTGGCGAACGCGCAGCGAGTTGATGACCGCCGGCCCGAAGAGGAAAACGATGAAGGCGGCGGTGATCAGCGCCCCGCCGGTTCGGAAGGTGATATAGCGAAAGACATTGAAGGCGGAAATTGTATCGGCGAACTGTACCAGCAGAAGCAGCATCAGAGGAAATCCTAGCCCGGGCTCATATGCGGCCCTATCACGCCTGCGCCGGTTCTTCGACCACCGCCGGATAGTTTTTCAACAGAGCGTTGACGAGCTTCGAGAAGCCGATCCCGTTCGATGATTTTATCATGACGGCGTCGCCGGGCCTGACGGCGCTCAACAGCAGTTGCTCCAGATCCTCGGCGCCGGCGCGATATTCCACCTGCGGGCCCGCCGGCGGGCTTTCCGCCAGCGCACGCATCTCCGTCCCTGCCAGCAGAAGAATGTCGAGCCTCATCGATGCGATGATGTCGGCGAGGGCGGAATGCAGCTTGGCGGAGTGCTGGCCAAGCTCCAGCATGTCGCCAAGGACCGCGATCCGCCGCCCCTCGCCCGAAACCGGCGTCGCCTGCAGAAGCTCCAGCGCGGCTTTCATGGAAGCCGGATTGGCATTGTAGCTCTCGTCGATCAGCGTGAAGCTGCCCTCGCCGTGGCGCAGCCGGTGGCGCTTGCCGCGTCCGGTTTCCGCCGAAAAGCTGCCGAGGGCGGCCATCAGCTTCGCCACATCGGCACCCGCCAGATAGCCGGCGCCGACGACGGCGAGCGCATTCTGCACCATGTGCCTGCCGGGTGCGCCGATGCGGCCCACCAGTTCCTGCCCGGCCACCTTGATGGTGACTGCGGAGCTGTCGCCCTGCGGCTCGCATTGGGAGAGCCGGAAATGCGCGCGCGCATTCTCGCCGAAACCCCAGATGTTCTTGATGCCCGCTTCCGAGGCCATCTTGGACAGGATCTTGAAGCGCTGGTCGTCACGATTGATGACGGCATGGCCGCCGCGCACGACGCCGGCAAAAATCTCGCCCTTGGCGCGGGCGATGTCGTCCAGGCTGTTGAAGTGACCGAGATGGGCGGCGGCGATGAGCGTGATGATGGCGATATGCGGTTTCACCAGCTTCGTCAGCGGCTCGATCTCGCCCGCATGGTTCATGCCGATCTCGAAGACGGCGTAATCCGTGTCGGCCGGCAGGCGCGCCAGCGTGAGCGGCACGCCCCAATGATTGTTGAAGGACTTGTCGGCGGCGTGCACGCGGCCGACGCCCGACAGGGCATGGCGCAGCATCTCCTTGGTGGTGGTCTTCCCGGCCGACCCGGTGACCGCGATCACCTTGGCCTTGCTGCGCTGGCGAGCCGCCGCGGCCAGATCGCCCAGCGCCTTCAGCACGTCCGGCACCACCACCTTGGGTACCGTGAGGCGGCCGAGCGCGGGGAGCTTGTCCTCGGAAATGACCAGCACGCCGGCCCCGGCCGCCATGGCGGCGGTGGCGAAGTCATGCCCGTCGAAGCGTTCGCCCTTGATGGCGAAAAAAGCCTCGCCGCGGCCGAGGGTGCGGGTGTCGATGGAGATGCCGGTCACGCCTTCCGGCAGAGCCCCGAAAGGGCGGCCGCCGACGGCGGCCACCAGCTCATCCGAAGTCCACAGAAATGTCACGCCCCCCTCTCCTTCAGCGCCTGACGCACCTCCTCATGGTCAGAAAACGGGAACTTCCTGCCGGCGATCTCCTGGCCGATCTCGTGCCCCTTGCCGGCAACGATCAGCGTGTCGCCCGAATGGAGCATGGCGACCGCGGTCCTGATGGCCTCGCGCCGGTCGCCGATCTCAGTGGCTTCCGGCACCGCGTCGAGAATGGCCCGACGGATCACCGCCGGCTCCTCCGAGCGCGGATTGTCGTCCGTGACGATAACGACGTCGGCGAGCCTCCTGGCGATCTCGCCCATGATGGGCCGCTTGCCCGGATCACGGTCGCCGCCGCAGCCGAAGACGACGATGACCCGCCCGGTCGTGAAGGGCCGCACGGCCTGCAGCACGTTTTCCAGCGCTTCCGGCTTGTGCGCGTAGTCCACATAGACCTGCGCGCCGTTCTCAGCCGTGCCGGCGAGTTCCAGGCGGCCCGACGCGCCCTTGAGATGCTCGAGCGCGGCGAGCGCCTCGTCGGCCGCAAGACCCGTTGCGATGGCCAGCCCTGCCGCCACCAGCGCGTTGCCGACCTGGAAGTCGCCCGCCAAAGGCAGGACGAATTCGTAGATCCTGCCCTCGTGCTCCACCTCGGCGCGCTGGCGGTGGCGCTCATGCTCGACGCGCTTGATGGTGAGGAACGTGCCCTTGCGGCCGACGGTGAAGACGCTCAGGCCGGCGGCCGTGGCGGCGTTTTCGGTGGGCGCGGACCAGGGATCGTCGGCGAAGATAACGGCCGGCGCCCCCTTGGGAAGCAGCGTGTCGAACAGGCGGAGCTTGGACTGGTGGTAGTGCTCGACCGTCGGGTGATAGTCCATGTGGTCGCGGCCGAGATTGGTGAAGCCGCCGGCAGCAAGCTTCACGCCGTCGAGCCGCCTCTGGTCGAGGCCGTGGCTGGAGGCTTCCATGGCGCCGTGCGTGACGCCGGACTCCGCGAGTTCCTGCAAAAGCTTGTGCAGCGAGACCGGGTCGGGCGTCGTCAGCTCGCCATAGTCGTCGCGTCCCGGCGCGACCACGCCGGTGGTGCCGATCGAGGCGGCGGCAAGGCCCGCCTGCTCCCAGATCTGGCGCGTGAAGGAGGCGACGGAGGTCTTTCCGCTCGTGCCCGTCACCGCCACCATCGTAGCCGGCTGCGCGCCGTAAAAACGTGCAGCGGCAAGCGCGAGCGCCCGCCGCGGATCGTCCGTTTCGATGACGGGAACGCCAAGGCCGCCGACCGTGCCGGGCCGCGCCACGACGGCGGCGGCGCCCCGCGCCACCGCGTCGGCGGCAAAGGCCGCGCCGTTGGCCTTGGAGCCCGGCAGCGCAAAGAACAGGCAGCCGGGCTCAACCTGCCGGGAATCCGATGAGAGGCCGGAGATCCGAATGTCGCCCGATAGGTTTCCGCCCGGTGGCAAGATGTCGGCAAGTGCGCCCAGATTCATCGCATCCCAGATTTCTTTAGCGGCCTGTCCCGCTCTTCAGGCGGGAATCACTGATAGGAGACCAGCAAAGCCTCACTTTCATGGCCGAAATCCGGCTCGACGCCAAGTAGCGGCGCGGTGCGTCGGATGATGTTTCCCGCGGTGGGCGCGGTATTGAGGCCGGAGGTGGCCGCCATGCCGGGCTTTTCGGACTTGGGCTCGTCCAGGATGACGACCACGACATATTGCGGATCGTTGATGGGAAAGGCGGCGAGGAAGGTGTTGAAGCGCGTGTCCTTGGAGTAGCGGCCGTTGATCACTTTCTCGGCCGTGCCGGTCTTGCCGCCCACATAGAAGCCGGGGACCTCAGCGCGCTTTGCGGAGCCCTTCTCCACATTGAGCCGGAACAGATAGCGGATCTTCTCGCTCGTCTCGGGCGAAATCACCTGGGTTGCGACGGAGGCGGCCTCCTGCTCGCTGCGCGGCAGGAAGGTGGGCGGAATGAGCTTGCCGCCATTCAGCATGGCGACGGCCGCCACGGCGGTCTGCAACGGCGTGGTCGCGACGCCGTGGCCGAAGGAGATGGTGATGGAGTGGAGCTTCTTCCATTCCTTCGGCTCGGTGGGCTGCGCGACCTCCGGCAATTCCGTGCGCATGCGGTCGATGAGGCCGACCTTCTTCAGGAACTCCCGGTGGCCTTCCGTGCCCACCACGTCGGCCATCTTGGCCGTGCCGATATTGGAGGAGTAGATGAAGATCTCGGGCACGGAAAGCACGCGCCGCTTGCCGTGGAAATCGTTGATGGTGAAGCGGCCGAAGCGCAGAGGGCGCGTGGCGTCGAAGCGGTCGTCAAGGCCGACAAGGCCCGAATCCAGCGCCATGGCGGTGGTGAAGAGCTTGAAGGTGGAGCCCATCTCGAACACGCCCGCCGTCATGCGGTTCATGCGGTCCTTTTCGAGCGCGTTGTAGGGGTTGTTCGGGTCGTAGTCCGGCAGCGAGGCCATGGCCAAGACTTCGCCGGTGCGCGCATTGAGGATGGCGCCGCCGGCGGCGATGGCGCGGTAGCGGTCCATGGCCTGCGAAAGCTCGTCATGCAGGATGTACTGGGCACGCAGATCCAGGGCGAGCTTGACCGGCTCCAGCGTCTCGGGCCCGGCAAGGCCGAGCGCCTGAAGATCGGCGAGGCCCTGTTCGTCCACATATTTCTCGATGCCGGCGATGCCCTGATTGTCGATATTGACAAGGCCGAGGATGTGCGAGGCGGTCGGGCCGCCGGGATAGAAGCGGCTCTTCTCCGTGCGGAAGCCGAGACCGGGAATGCCGAGCGCCAGGATGTCGCTCTGCTGGCGCGGCGACAGTTGCCGGCGCAGCCACACGAATCCCGCATCGCTGTCGAGACGGCGGTAGGTCTGCTCGTAGTTGAGGTCCGGCAGGACCGTCTGCAGCTTCTCGATGGCCTCGTCGATATCGACGATGTGGCGCGGCTCGGCGAAGAGCGAGGCGGTCTTGATATCGGTGGCGAGCACCTCGCCGTTCCGGTCGAGAAGGTCGGGCCGCGAGGCGGTGGGGCGGGTCTGCGGCAGGTTCACCTGCGCATCTTCGGCAAGGCCGAGCTGGACCAGCCGCGCGCCGAGCGCGCCATAGACGCCGAAGAGGACGGCCATGGTCATGATGACCCGGCTCTGCGAGCGCCCGCCAGTGGCCTTGCGCCGGCCTTCGACGATGATGGCGTTGGCCGCCTCGTCCGCTTTCCCGGGCCGCCGCAATCTCCAGATCGCCGGAATCTTCATGGCCGCACTCCGCCGGTGGTGGTGAAATCAGTATTCTCCAGGTCAAGGCCACCGTTCTGCGCGATCAGCTCCTCGACGCTGTTCACGCGGAACGGGATGCCGCCGAGCGCGTCGTAGCCGACGATCTGCTGCGGCTGCAGGATCTTGAGTCCGAGTTCCGCTTCATAGGCTTTCGCCAGCCTTTGCAGGCGCGCCGGCTGGGTAAGCAGGCTCCAGTCGGCGTTGAGGACGTCGATCGTATCCTTCTCGAGCTGCACCTGGGTCTGCAGCGCCTTGATGCGGTCCATCATGGCTTCAGCATCGTGCTTGGTCTTGTAGGTGAAGGCCGCCGCCGAAAGCATGACGGTGATCAGGATCACATCGCTGGTGCGGAACAACATAGGACTACCTCGCCTTCTCGCCGAGCTGCTCGGTCACGAACAGCGCCGGCACGCCGAGCATTTTGAGGTCTTCGGGACCTGCCGGGTGGATGCTTCGCCGGGCGGCCCGCAGATGCGCCGAGCGGGCGCGCGGGTTTGCCGCCGTCTCCGCTTCGCCGGGCGCCACGGGCTTCATCGGCTTGTCGAAACCAGGCTGGGCGGCGGCGGCCTCGGGAAGATGGCGCGACTGCGCCTGCGGCCCGGAGCGGGCGGCCAGGAAGCGCTTTACGATGCGGTCCTCCAGCGAGTGGAAGGTGACGACGGCGAGCACGCCGCCGGGCTTGAGGATGCGCTCGGCAGCAAAGAGCGCCCGGGCGAGCTCGCCCAACTCGTCATTGACGAAGATGCGCAAGCCCTGGAAGGCGCGGGTGGCGGGATGGATCTGATCGGGGCGCTTCTGGCCGAGCACCCGCTCTACGATCGCGGAGAGATCCCCGGTCGTCTCGAAAGGCTTTTCCGCGCGCCGTTTCTCAATGGCGCGGGCAATGCGGCCGGCATGGCGCTCCTCGCCAAGCAGGCCGAAGATGCGCGCAAGTTCGCCCGCCTTGAAGCGGTTGACGATATCGGCGGCACTGATCCCATGCCTGCCCATGCGCATATCGAGCGGCCCGTCCTTGCGGAAGGAGAAGCCGCGCTCGGCCTCGTCGAGCTGCATCGAGGAAACGCCGACATCGAGCACAACGCCGTCGAGCGGCTCGCCGGCGATGCGCTCCATTTCCGAGAAGCGGCCATGTTCCAGCCGCAGACGGCCCGGGAATTCCTCGACGAGCGCGCGTCCCGCCGCGATAGCGTCGGGGTCGCGGTCGATGGCGATGACGTCGGCGCCTGCCTCAAGAAGGGCGCGCGTGTAGCCGCCCGCGCCGAAAGTGCCGTCGAGTATCCGCTTTTCGGGCGCCGGCTCCAGCGCCGCGACCACCTCGGCAAGAAGAACCGGAATGTGGCGGGCCGGTCCGCCACCGGCATTTTCGCCGGGGCCCGCCATCATTCCGAGCTCGCGGCCGGCCGGCCTTGCGAGGCCTGCTGCCGCAGTTTGAGGAGCCGTTCGCGCACTTGCGCGCCATAGGCACGCAGCCGCTCCGGCTCCCACATCTGAAAAAAGAGCCCCCGCCCCACAAAGGCGACCTCCGACGTGATCCCCGTATGCTCGCGGATGAAGTCGCTCACCGTGATGCGCCCGTCCTGGTCGAGCTTGAGGAAGCTGCCGTCCCCATGGACGAAGAAGGACATGTCGTCCGCCGTCTGCAGGAACGGATCCTCGAGCGCGATGCGCTGCTCGTACCGGTCGAGAAGATCCGGCCCGCCCACATCCATCGCCGGTATGTCCAGCGCGCGCAGCGCGTAGAGATCGGCAAAGCCGCGTTTTTGCACCACGGACCGGAAATGGGCCGGCACCGAGACCCGCCCCTTCGTGTCGATCTTGTTGATCGCGCTCGATAAAAACCGGTCCATGCTGCGCAACGGCCGTCACTGACGCCCTGCCCCTCTCTCCTGTTTCGACCGCCTGGTGCGGCTCCCCAACAAACCAGCAGCGTCCGCGCGCAGGGGCGTCCCCACACACTGCCCCAACGCAGGCGGCGCTGTGTTCAAAAGACTGACTGGAAACGAGAACTGATGTACTCAATGGGATAGCATGGGCCGATATGGGCGTCAACGGGAATAAGGGCCACAGGGCCCCGGGGCGCCCGTTTTCCTTCTCCGGGAGCCGAACCGAACTTATGATCCATTAAGGCTAAGGAAGTGTTAGGAGCCGCAGCCCGGACAGCTGCGGTCGGGCGCATCTTGCCCTCTATCGCGTCCGCGCGCCGGCTGCCCTAATTCGGTCAAAAGGGAGAGTTCCGATGGCCGTCACCTTCCGCTACATCGTCCATGACGTGGATGCTGCGATCCCGTTCTATGTCGATACCCTCGGCTTTTCGCTGCTCATGCACCCGGCCCCCGGCTTTGCGGCTCTGGCGAAAGGCGATCTGCGGCTTCTCCTGAACAGGCCGGGCGCCGGCGGCGCTGGCCAATCTATGCCCGACGGGCAATCGCCCTCGCCGGGCGGCTGGAACCGGATCCAGATCGAGGTTGAGGATCTGGCCGCGACCGTGGCTCGCATGAAGGAGGAGGGAGGCCGGTTCCGCAGCGAGATCATCTCGGGCAACGGAGGCAAGCAGATCATCATCGAGGATCCGAGCGGAAACCCGATCGAATTGTTCGAGCCGGCGCGGCGAGAGGGCTGATTATTCGGCCGCCGCAAGATGCTGTTCATGCGTGTTCGATTTTGAAAGGCGGCAACGGGCCAGCGCAGGCGGTTGCGCAGGCCTGCCACAGGCAAGGTACCAGCCGGTCTGTAAGCCGGGTTCTGTATGGCCGCGCCGACAAGGCGCGACGTGACGGCCATTCCTCTGGGGCCGATGTCGCCATCGACCTCGTGCAACCTACCCGAACGGCGGGCCGGAAATCGCCCTGAAGGTTGCCCTTCGCGCCGTTCCTATTCGGTCTTGCTCCCGGTGGGGTTTACCGTGCCGCCCCTGTTGCCAGGAGCGCGGTGGGCCCTTACCCCACCCTTTCACCCTTACCCCGCCCGTATTTCGGTTCGCTTCGCCCAGGCGGCGATCGAGCCGAGATACAGGCGGGGCGGTCTGCTTTCTGTGGCACTTTCCCTGGGGTTGCCCCCGCCGGGCATTACCCGGCACCGTATTTCCGTGGAGCCCGGACTTTCCTCACGCGCGGCCTTTCGGCGCTTGCGCGTGCGGCCGTCCGACCGGCTGGTGCCTCGTATAAAGGCATTCGCGCGACAAAAGGCAATGGCCTTCTCATTTGCCGCCGATCAGGCGCTTCACCTTCTGGCAGTAGGCGGACGAGATCGGGTTCATGCGCTTGGCCCCGTGTCCCGCATTGTATTTCAAGATGGCCGAGCAAGTGTCCCCGCCACCGAGCTTGAAGGCCTGGCCGAGATATCTCATGCCGTATTTTATGTTCGTCTCCGGCTCGTAGAGTCCCTGGGCCGATCCGCTATAGCCCATCATCCTCGCCGTCGAAGGCTTGATCTGCATCAGTCCGATCTCGCCGGCCTTGCCGCGCGCTTTGGGCCGATAGTTGCTTTCGAGCGTGACGACGGCGTGGGCAAGGGAAACGGGCACGCCATAGTGCTCCGCACATTGCGAGATGATGGCGTGGAAGGGCCGCGTTCCGACGGTCTTCTCGTCAGTCTTTCCGGACGGCTTGACCGAACCCGTCACCGTGTTGTCGATCCCCGCCTTCGGATCGGTGCTCGCGAGCTTGGCCCCGCCCGGCACCGGACGATGATCGCCGCCCGCTTCGGCGGCCGCATTCCCCGCGCGCAGGACCTGCTTCATCGCCTCTCCGAGGCCGCCTGCCCGCGAGGTTTCCGCTTTGGCGTCGGCGGGAGCCGTCTTCTCAGAAGCCTGTGCAATATTGGAGACGAGCGTCATCGCTCCGGCAGCGACAGCTGCCGCAAAAACCATCTTGATTTTCATTCTTACCCGTTCGTTTTCACCCGCCGCGTTGATCCACGGCGTGTTTTGGTTGCTCGGTGCAACGGATAGGGCGCCCCGTTTCCGATGCCTGGGGTTTTACCGGGGAAGATGAACTGAAAAGGGCAGGCCCGGTCAACAAGCGTGACCGCCTGAAACATAGTTCGAGAAAACCGGCTGCTGCGCCCCTATCCCGGCAGCGCTGCGAGGAGCCTTGCGAGGGTATCCCGGGTAGACGGATCGGCAATCCCGTCAACGCGCGCCGGCCGGAAATGCCGCTGGAAGGCGGCGACGACCGTTTCGGTCTCCTTGTCGAATTGCCCCGAGGGCGCGATGCCGTATCCATAGGCGGCAAGCTGCCTCTGCAGCTCTTCCACGGCCTCCCCTCGCCTGCCCAGCGCGAGGTTCTCGCCGTCGGTGAGCGGCGAGGGTTCCACGAGATGGCCGATGCCGCGGCGGGCCAGCAGTCCCCAGGGGAATTTCTCGCCCGGATCGATCTTGCGGCCCGGCGCTGTGTCGGAATGGGCGAGCACCCTTCGCGGCGGGATCGAGTGACGGCGGCAGATGTCGTGGCAGAGTTGGATCACGGCCTCGATCTGCGTGACCGGAAAGTCGGGATAGCCGAAGCGGTGACCCGGATTGACAATCTCGATGCCGATGGAAAAGGAGTTGACGTCACTCTCGCCGTTCCATGAGCCCTTGCCCGCATGCCAGGCGCGCCCAGCCTCGGGCACCATCTGCACCACCCGCCCGTCCTCGTGAACGAGATAGTGGCAGGAGACCTCGCTGACCGGGCTGCAAAGCCAGTCCTCCGCGCTTTCTCCGGTCTCCATGGCCGTATAGTGGAGGATGAGCGCATCGGGCTTCCGTCCGTCCCGTCGCTCGTTGAAATTGGGTGAGGCGCGGACCGCCGCTTTTGCACAATCGGGTTTGAAGCCCGTCATGCGGGCATCCAGCCCTTTTCGATCTGCTCGAAGGCGGCGTTCAGCGCCGCGAGCCGCGCATTGGCGATGGCCAGGAACTCCGCCGGAACGCCACGCGCCATCAGCCTGTCCGGATGGTTCTGGAACACAAGCTCGCGGTAGCGCCGCTTGATCTCCGGGAAAGGAGTATCCGGGCTGACGCCGAGCAGGAGGAAGGGATCCGACTTGCCGCCGGCCAGATGGCGGGCGCGTATTCGCGCATAGCGGCTCTCGCTGATGGCAAATATATCCGCCACCCGCGCCAGGAAATCGTGCTCGCGCTCGTGCAAGACGCCATCGGCCTTCGCGATATGAAACAACCCGTCGAGAATATCCTCCAGCATCGGGCAGTTCCTGGAGCCCGAGCCGCACAGCCCGGCCATCTGCTCGGCATAGGCCTCGAAGCCGGCGACGTCGCCCTTGGCGAGGTCGTAGAGCCGCATCACATTGCGCATTTCTTCGCGCGGCACCGAGAAGATCTCGTGGAAGGCGCGTACCTCGTTGGGCGAGACCACGCCGTCGGCCTTGGCCATCTTGGCAGAAAGGGCGATGAGCGCGATGGAGAAGGCGACCCGGCGGCGCAGCTCTGGATCGCCGCCCAAAAAGGTGCGCACCGCCTCGACAAGCGCAGACAGCGCGCTGCCCGAGGTGCGCGCGACGAACTCTGAAATGCGGAAGAGAATAGACATTTGATCCGCACTTCTAAAACGATTTGACGGCGATTTCGAGACTGCTTTTTCGTCGCATCCGGTGCTGCGTGGAATTCCAGTCTTTGTCCGGCGTGCCAAGGGAAACCCAGTCCCGCAAAAAAGAGAAAGGCCGGTCCTTCCCGGCCTTTCTGCTTTCCCAAAGCCCGGCCCGAGTATGCTCGAGGGCCGTTCCGCCGAAGCGACGGAGCTTCGGGTACTTTCGCGTGTCTTACTGACCGCCGGTTCCGGCCGCGCCGCCAGCGCCCGTTCCGCCGGCGCCAGTCTGCGCACCGCCTGTGGCCGCACCGCCACCCGCGCCCGCATCGCCGCCAGCCGGGGGCATGGTCTGCTGCGTGCCGCCGGGTTCCACGCTCTGCGTGGTGGTGTCGTCAGTGTCGCCGCAAGCGGCCAGGCCCAGAAGGGCAGTGCCGGACACGAGACCAATCAGAAGCTTCCTCATTACATGTCTCCCTTTCCTTTACGGAGCCCGCATCGGGCAGCCTCCCATCCAATGCGCAGCAAGGCCGGCGGTTTCCTCACATTGGGTGACAGGCTGTTACTTTTGCTGGTGCCGGGAGAAATTCGGGCGGACAGGGGCAGGCGCCCTGGCCCCGCGGCCGACGCTTACCGCGGCGCGGCGAGCAACCGCGACCGCCCCGCTCCTGCGACCTACCCGTCAGCCCGACTGGCCGGTGGCCTTCAGGGTTTCCTCAAGCCGCTGGTAACTTGCTTCCATGCCATGCTCCATGCCCGTCGCCAGCATCGCGCTCCTGGTCTCGGCGTCCGGAAGGGTCATGCGCATCGTCATCAGCGTGCCCTCGCCGTCAGGCTCGAAGACGGTCTCCACATGATTGTCGGGCGTGGGATCGGGCAGATGCATCCGCTCCACATGCACGATCCTCCGGAAGGGTTCGAGGGAGATGAATTCGCCGGTGAGATAGAATCCGCCTCCCTTCCCGTCTGACCACTCGTAGCGGATCTTGCCGCCCGGCTTCGGCTCGTTGATACAGACCGGCATCGTCCACCCATCCGGACCGAGCATCCACTTCTGGATCAGCTGCGTTTCCGTATGGGCGCGGAAGACCGCCTGCGGCGGTGCCGCGAACCGGCGGGTGACGACCACATGCGTATCGCCTTCAGTCTTTAAAGTCAGTCTGCTCATGGCTTTTCCTTCCCTTTTTCCTGGTCCATCCCGGCCAACACCTCGTCGAGCCGGTCGTAATTTTTCGCCAGCGCTTCCCTCATCCAGTTCAGCCACTGGTCGATTTCGGCGATGGCCTCGGGCGCCAGGCGGCATGGCCGCTTGGTGCCGTTCACGCGGCGCGTGATCAGCCCTGCGGTCTCGAGCACTTTGAGATGCCGCGAGACCGCCGGCTGCGACATTTCGAAGGGCTCGGCCAATTCCATCACGGTCGCTTCGCCCAGGGCCAGTCGGGCAAGGATCGCCCGGCGGGTGGGGTCCGCCAGGGCCGAAAACACCGCATCCAGGTCCCGCGTCATTGAGCACTCCTTTATAATAGACAAGTTATATAATTGAAGTGTTATTGTCAAGCGGCTCTGCGAAAGTCAGGTGGAAGGCGCCCAGCAGCACGAAAAGCGCATTGGCGGTGATTCACAGCGCCGTCACAGAGCGTCACGCGACCTTCAACCGGCTGTCATGGACTTCCGCTAGCCCCTTGGACAAGGGATAGGGGCTCAGCCATGACAGATCTCGCCGCCGATATCGGCCTTTCCTCGCGCCGCCGCATCGGAAAGGCCGTCTACCAGAACAGCATCCTTTCCAAAGACGGGCTATCGGAACGGCTCTTCGCCCTCCTCTTCTCGGGCTTGGTCTATCCGCAGATCTGGGAAGACCCGGAGGTGGACATGGCCGCCATGGAACTCGGCGAAGGCCACCGCATGGTGACGATCGCCTCGGGCGGCTGCAATATGCTCGCCTATCTCACGCGCTCGCCCGCGCGCATCGACGTCGTCGATCTCAACGCCGCCCATGTGGCGCTGAACCGGCTGAAGCTCGCCGCCTTTGCCGCGCTGCCGGGCTACGAGGATTTGCTGCGCTTTTTCGGCGAGCCCGGCCACTACGCAAACATGGCCGCCTATGATCGCTTTATCGCCGAGAGGCTGGACGCCCGCTCGCGCCACTACTGGGAATCGCGCGACATGCTCGGCCGGCGGCGGATTGGCGCCTTCGGCCGCGACTTCTATCGCACCGGCCTGCTCGGCTTCTTCATCGCCATGGGCCACCGGGTGGCGAAGCTTCACGGCGTGGACCCGTCCGAGATCATGCAGTCGACCAATCTGCGCGAGCAGCGGCGCTTCTTCGAGGAGCGACTGAAGCCGCTCTTCGACAGGCCGCTGATCCGCTGGGCGACCTCGCGGAAGGCTTCGCTCTTCGGCCTCGGCATTCCGCCGGCGCAGTATGACGCGCTGCTCTCCTCCGGCAACGGCACGATGGCCGAGGTGCTCTGCGCACGGCTGGAAAAGCTGGCCTGCCATTTCCCCCTGAAACAGAACTATTTTGCCTGGGCTGCCTTCGCGCGCCGCTATCCGCGCGAGGGCGAGGCGGAGATGCCCGCCTATCTCAAGCGCGGGAACTTCGCGACGATCCGCGCCAATGCCGGGCGCGCGACCGTCCACCATGCAAATCTGATCGAGCTGCTGACCAGAAAGCCGGCTGCGACCATCGACCGTTTCGTGCTCCTCGACGCGCAGGACTGGATGAGCGACGAGCAGCTCAACGCGCTCTGGACCGAGATCACGCGCACGGCCGCTCCCCAGGCGCGCGTTATCTTCCGCACGGCGGCCCAGCCGAGCCTGCTCCCCGGCCGCCTCTCCCCGGCGCTGCTCGACCAGTGGCGCTACGAATTCGCGCGCTCGCGCGAACTCTCCGCGCGCGACCGCTCGGCGATCTATGGCGGCTTCCACCTTTATGTGAAGAAAGACGCATGAGCGCCGTGGCGGAAAGCCCCTCCCACGCCCGCCTGATGGATGGTGTCTACCGCCATCAGCGCCACATTTACGATCTGACGCGAAAATTCTATCTGCTCGGGCGGGACGATCTGATCGACGCGCTGAAAGTTCCGCGCAACGGCACCGTGCTGGAGCTCGGCTGCGGCACGGGGCGTAATCTCTCCCTCGCCGCGGAGCGATACCCCAAGGCATGGTTCTACGGGATCGACATATCGCGGGTGATGCTCGCAACGGCCGAAAACCGGCTGCGCCGCGAGCATATAGACGATATCGTGCGGCTGGCCGAGGCGGACGCCTCCGATTTCAACGCCGCGGCACTGTTCGGCCGCTCGCGCTTCGACCGCGTCTTCCTTTCCTACGCCCTGTCGATGATCCCGCCCTGGGAGCGGACTATCGCCGCGGCGCTTGATTGCGTGGAGACCGGCGGCTCGTTGCATATCGTGGATTTCGGCCGGCAGGAGCGCCTGCCCGGCTGGTTCCGCCAGGGCTTGCGCCGCTGGCTCTCGGCGTTCCATGTCAGCCCGCGTGATTCATTGCGCGAGGTGCTTGAATCGGAATGCGAGAAGCGCGGCGCAAGCCTCTCTTTCGACTCGCGATTCCGCGGTTATGCGGTGCACGCGGTAGTGCGGCTGCCCTGATTGCGGATCCCCCGTCACCCATCCTCGGCATCGAGCGCCCGGACCACTGCTTCCACCAGCGCCTGCGGCTTGTAGGCGAGCTTCGCCGGCGTCAGGCCCATGCGCAGGACGACCAGCCTGCGCGACGGGAGGATGGTGATTGTCTGCCCGTCATGGCCGATCAGCCAGTAGGCGTCATCGGGCAGGTCGAAGCCGGCGTCGGCATCCTGCCCGAAGGGCGTCGCCACCCGCGGCCCGTGCAGCCACAGCCCCCGTCCATATTCACCGCCGGAGGCCTTTGTGGGCGTCCGCATCCATTCCGCCCAACCCTCGGGCAGAAGTCTTTGCCCTTTCCACACCCCGTCCTGGAGGAGCAGGAGACCAAAGCGTGCCCAATCGCGGGCGGAGGCATAAAGATAGGAGGAGCCCACGAATGTCCCGCGCGCGTCCGTCTCGAAGACCGCCGTTTCCATGCCCAAAGGGTCGAACAGCGCGCGGCGCGGCCATTCCAGAGCCTCCTCGGGCCTCGCAAAGACGTTCTGCCAGGCGCGGGAAGCCATGACGCTCGACCCGCTCGAATAGGCAAACTGCGTGCCGGGCCGGTGGAGCAGCGGCTGGTTGGCGGCGAAGGCGGCCATGTCCGGCTCAAGATAGAGCATGCGCGTGACGTCGCTCACCCCGCCGTAATACTCGTTGAAGGCAAGGCCGCTCTCCATGCCGAGCAGGTGGGCCAAGGTGATCTCCACCCGCCCGTCGCCTGCCCAGCGGGGGAACAGTCCCTTATCGTGGACGGACAGCCTGCCGGCCCCGACAAGCGTGCCGACGATGGCCGCGTTGACGCTCTTCGTCATCGACCAGCCGAGGAGCGGCTGCTCGAAATCGGTGACGCCCGGGCCGAAGCGCTCGCCGATGATGCGCCCGTCCTGCACGATCACCACGGCCCGCATTCCCGGCCCGGTCATGGCCGGATCGTCGAGAATGGCTGCGACGGCCGGTTTCCCCGACACATCGATGCGGATGCCGTCCGGCCAAAGCTCTGTACTGCGCGGCTGCGCCGGCCTGTCGACGAAGAGGCGTGGAGCGGCGGCCATGTCGCCGTCCGGAATTGCTGCGCAGCCGGTGGCGCCGAGATAGGCCGCCAGGCCGTCACCGGCCGAGCCGAACAGCCCTGCCCGGACGCTTGCCTGCGCCGCGTCCACCTCGACCCGCATGAGCCTCAGCAGCGGGTGCCCGGGGGCCTGGACGTCCTCGGCCAGGACCGTCTGCGGGTCGCGGTTGGCCAGGAAGACGTTCGAGCAGACGGTCTTCGCCGCGTAGTTGGCCCCGACGCGGATGAGGTCCGGCGGCGCGAGCCACAGCCAGAGCGCTACCGCCACGAGGGCGGCGACGAGGAAGCCCGCGAGCCATTTCGTGATGGAAAGCGCAATCCGCATGGCCTAATCCCGGAAAACCGATCGCACGATAGCGATTCGCTTGCGGGGAGGCTCTCCGAAACATGCGTCTGACGAAAATTTTGCTGAGCCTGCTTCTGCTCGCCGGCTGCTCCGGGGCGAGCTACGACTTTTCCGACCTTGTCTCGCCAGCGGCCCTGCCAAGCTCCTCCGGCGGCCTCCGCTTTGCCGACAATGATCAGCATGACTGGACCGGCCGCGCTCCCTGGCACTATCCGGTTCACGGCACGGACGTCTCGAAGTACCAGGGCGAGGTGGACTGGCAGGCCCTGCGCCGCAACGGCATCTCCTTCGCCTTCATCAAAGCGACCGAGGGCGGCGATCGGGTGGACGACATGTTCCACCGCAACTGGAGCGCGGCAAAAGCCGCCGGGATTCCGCGCGGGGCCTACCACTTCTATTATTTCTGCCGGCCCGCAGTGGAGCAGGCGCGCTGGTTCATCCGCCACGTCCCGCGCGACAGCGGCGCGCTGCCGCCGGTGCTCGACATGGAGTGGAACCACCTCTCGCCCACCTGCAAGCTGCGGCCGCCCGCCGAGACCGTGCGCGCCGAGATGCAGGTCTTCCTCGACATGGTGGAGCGCCACTACGGCAAGCGGCCGATCATCTACACCTCCGTCGATTTCTTCGACGACAACGGGCTCTGGCGCTTCAAGGGCTATCCCTTCTGGCTGCGCTCGGTGGCCGGCCATCCGGACGAGAAATACGACAACCACCCCTGGGTGTTTTGGCAGTACACGGGAACCGGCATCGTCCCCGGCATCAGGGGCAATGCCGACATCAATGTCTTCCACGGCAATGCCGAAGCCTGGCGCGGTTGGCTAAGGGCCAATGCGGGATAGGGGAATAGGGGAACAGGGGAACAGACGCTTGTCGCCTTGTCTAGACAACTAGACAACATCATCAGGGAAAGTGGACGCTCGCCCACTGCCTTTCCCCTACTCCCCTACTCCCCTACTCCCTTCCTCCATAACTCCCTAGTCCGCCATCGTCTCCAGGCTCGCGAGCCCTTCCGGGGCATCCCCTTCGTCGAACGGTTTTTCGACCTCGACGAATGTGTCCGGGTAGAACCCGTTGAAGCGGGTCCGGAGCGCCATCGAGTAGGCGCCGATATGGCCGATCTCGATCCAGTCGCCGGTGTCCACCGTCTCCGGCAGCCAGAAGGGCCGCGAGAGGATGTCGACGGAATCACAGGTAGCGCCGCAGACGCGGAACGGCACGATGTTCTCTGCCTTGCCGTTGCGCGTGCGAATGGCCGGATCGGGGATGAAGCGTGCCGGCAGCGTGATCTTGCCCGTCCAGGAATCCGACAGCGAAGCCCAGATGCCGTCATTGATGTAGAGCCGCCTGCCCTTGCGCAGGAGCACCCGAACGAGTAGCGAGAAGGCGCGCGCGACGATCACCCGGCCGGGCTCGGCGACAAGCGGCAGCGTGTCGAAGCCCCATTCCAAGATATCGGCCCTAAGCCGCGCCATGAGCTCGTCGAGCGAGGGCATCTCCGGCTTCCGGCGGTTGGGGTCGTGCCCGTATTCGGCCGGAAAGCCGCCGCCCAGATCGAGCGCAGCGAGCGGCACGCCGGCCCTGTTCCGCACCCAGTCGGCCGAGGCGAGCGCCCGTTCATAGGTCTCCGGGTCCTCGATCTGGCTGCCCACATGAAAGCAGATGCCGACCTTGTAGCCGTTGCGGTGAAGCCGCTGCAGGAGCTCTACCGCATAGGCGGGCCCGGCGCCGAATTTCTTCGACAGTTCGTAGGCGGCATTACCCTTGGTCTGAAGGCGCACGAAGATCGTCAGTGCGCCCGGATCGATGTCGAGCGCGCGTGCGATCCGGATCACCTTGGTCACCTCGTCCTCATGATCGACGGCGATGACGCGGATCTTGTAGTCCTGCAGCGCCAGGCGGATATCCGACTGCGTCTTGACGGGATGCATGTAGAGCATCTCGGCATGCGGCGCGACGGCCCGCACGGCGGCGAATTCCGCCGGCGAAGCCACATCGAAGGCCGTAACGCCGGCTTCCGCCAGGGTTTTTAAGACGAGTTCCTCGCCATTGGTCTTGACGGCATAGGCGGTCTTGCCCGGAAACATGCTCATGAAGTGGCGGGCATCGGCCTTCAGCACCTCCGGCCGGAAGCAGTAGACGGAATCGTCGGGCCGCATCTTCAGGGCAACGTCCCGGGCGGTCTCGAATCGCTGCATCGCCAACCTCCAGTGCGGGGGCAAACTAGTTCGCGGCGGATGCAAAGGGAACCGCCGCCAGCATCTTTCCGCGCCGTGGTGGTGCAAGTCTTGCGCGAGGAGCGGAAATCGGGTGGCCCGCGGCGCGCCGGATGCTATGGCAAGGCTCTTTTTCTGGAGGCCCTCATGGCTGTCGGCACGGAAATGGCCCCGGCAAGGCAGATCTCGCTCAAGGACTGGACGCTGCTCATCCTGCTCGGCGCGATCTGGGGCGGCTCCTTCTTCTTTGTCAGCATCGCCGTTGCCGAGATCCCGCCGCTCAACCTGGTGATGTTCCGCGTTGCCATTGCCGCCGCCATACTGCAGATCTGGCTGGGCATCCGCGGTCCGAGCTTCCGCCTCGCTTTTCCCATGGCCGGCAGCTTCTTCGCGCTCGCTTTCCTCAACAACATCATTCCGTTCTCGCTGATGTTCCTCGGCCAGACGGAGATCGGCGCGGGGCTCGCTTCCGTCCTCAACGCGACCACCCCCTTCTGGACCGCCATTCTGGCCAACATGTTCACGGCCGACGAAAAGCTCTCCTTGCCGAAGCTCTGCGGCATCCTCTTCGGCATCGCCGGGACGGCCGTGATGATCGGGCCCGGACTCATGACAGGCCTCGGCGGGCCGATATGGGCAAAGCTAGCCTTGGTGGGAACAGCTCTCTCCTATGCCTTCGCCTTCATCTATGCGCGCCGGTTCAGGCATATTCCGCCGCCCGTGATCGCCACGGGGCAGCTTACCGCCTCGACGGTCGTCATGGTGCCCGCAATCCTCCTGCTGCACGGTCCGGAGGGCCTTTTCGCCGCGAGCGCCCATGTCTGGGCTGCGGTGGTGGCGCTGGCGGTGCTTGCCACCTCCTTCGCCTATATCATCTATTTCCGGCTGATCGCCTCGGCCGGCGCCACCAATGCTTCGCTTGTGACGCTGATCGTGCCCGTCAGCGCCATCCTGCTCGGCACGCTTTTCCTTGGCGAACGGCTGGAGAGCTTCGAAATCGCGGGAATGGTTCTTATCGGTCTGGGGCTGGTCACCATCGACGGCCGGCTTCTTCGCCGGCAGTGAGGGCACCCTTCCCGGCGTAAACATTTTGTGAAGGACTGGCATTTTGCTCAGCAAAAGCAAGGCTGAGCGCTATCCTATTAGAATACCATTCTACGACTCTGCTGCATTGCAGCACACAAACCTCTTGGCAACGGTTTGTTAATACCTAGAATCCGAGGTCCCAGTCAGCAGAGGAGGCTTCGCTTATGGGACTGACTAGGCCACTCAACGCGCTCGTCATCTGTGCGGCTTTCGTATTCGTTGGCGCGCTCATCATGGGGGTCCTGCCGTAAGCAGGTTGAGCCGAAAAGACCGAAGCTGAAGAACAGCAAGGCCGGGTGAAAACCCGGCCTTTTTTGCGCCTGCTCTCCGTCAAGCAGCCACCGGTGCGGAGGCCGCCCTTTCCGCTTCGGGGCGAATGCCGATCATGTGGCAGATGGCGAAGGCCAGTTCCGCCCGGTTCATCGTGTAGAAATGGAAGTCGCAAACGCCGCGCTCTATGAGGTCGAGAACCTGCTCTGCTGCCACAGCGGCGGCGACGAGCTGGTGCGTGGCGGGATCCCGCTCAAGTCCGGCGAAGCGCTCTGCCATCCACGCCGGCACATGCGAACCGCAGCGGCCGGCAAAGCGGACCATCTGGGGAAAATTGTGGACCGGCAGGATGCCGGGCACGATCGGCACGTAAATGCCGGAGCGCCGGACGCGCTCGACGTAGCGTTCGAAAGCGTCGTTGTCGAAGAAGAATTGGGTGATCGCGCGCGTGGCGCCATTGTCCACCTTGCGCTTCAGCATCTCGATATCGGTGGCAAAATCCGGGCTTTCCGGATGCTTCTCCGGGTAGGCGGAAACGGAGATGTCGAAACTGCCGTGCCGGGCGAGCGCGCGCACAAGCTCGGCCCCGTTCGTGTAGCCTCGGGGATGCGGCCGGTAGGCAGCTCCAACGCCCTCGGTCGGATCGCCGCGCAGGGCGATGAAGCGCCTGATGCCCATGGCTGCGAAATCGGCGATGACACTGTCCACCGCATCCCGGTCGGCATCGACGCAGGTAAGATGCGCGGCCGGGTCGAGCGCCGTTTCCTGCAGGATGCGCCGGAGCGTCCGCGCGGTCGGCTCGCGCGTGGAACCACCCGCGCCATAGGTGACGGATACGAAGGAGGGCCGCAGCGGCGCCAGCCGCTCGACCGTTTCCCAGAGCTTGTGCGCCATGTCCTCCGTCTTGGGCGGAAAGAATTCGAAGGAGACGCGGATCCTGGCGCCTGTTTCAGGCCGCCGTGCAAGCTGGAAAGGCGACATCAGGCAATCTCCCTGTCGGCGGAAACCTCGTGCGAAGCGATGGCCTGACGCCGGTCGCGCGCCATCCAGAGCTTCACCGTCAGCCCCTCGGCCTCGTTGCCGCGCGGCGCGAAGCTGCGCGTTTCGGCCAGGTCGAGCTCGGCCTCGCCAAGCCATTCCGCGATCTGCCTGTCGGCAAAGCCGAGACGCAGATGCGCATGCTCCTCGCGCAGGAATTCATGGCCATGCGGCGCAAAATCGACGATGATCAGCCGCCCGCCCGGGCGCAGGAGCCGCGCTGCCTCCCGCACCGCGCCCGCCGGGTCCTCAAGATAGTGCAGCACCTGGTGGATGGTGACGAGGTCGAAGGCATCGCGCTCCACGGGCGGCGCATAGATGTCGCCGAGGCGCACCTGCGCGTTCGTCACGCCCGCCCGCTCCAGATTGGCCCGGGCGACCGCCAGCATCTCGCGCGAAAGATCGACGCCGACCCCGCGCCGGTAGAGCGGCGAGAACAGTTCGAGCAGCCGTCCTGTGCCAGTGCCGAGATCGACCATGGACTGGAACGTCTTCTCGCCCACCAGCGCCTTGAGGCCGGCTTCCACCGCGGCGTCGGAGACGTGGAGCGAGCGGATATGGTCCCAGCTTGCCGCATTCTTGCGGAAATACTCGGCCGCCCTCTCCTGCCGCCGCCGCTTGATGGCGTCAAGCCGTTCCAGATCGCGGTCGAGCACCGGGTCGGTGCGGTCGACGCGCGCCACCACTCCGTCCACGAACTCGCGCGCAGCCTCCCCGTCGGACAGCCGGAAGAAGGCCCAGGAGCCTTCCTGGTAGCGGGCGATGAGGCCGGATTCGAGCAGGAGCTTGAGATGGCGCGAGACGCGCGGCTGCGACTGGTTGAGGATTTCGGTCAGGTCGGAGACCGTCAGGTCGGCATGGGAGAGGAGCACGAGGATGCGCAGCCGGCTCGGCTCCGCCGCCGCCTTGAGGATGTCGACCATTAGGTCGAGCCGGATTCTCGGACGCTTCAGCATTCAGGCCTCCAAAAGATATAAAGATATGCTTATATCCTTTGGAGGCGCTTGACAAGCCTGCGGCCCAGGGGCGCGGCCGAGCCCGTGCGCTAGCAGCCTTTTGCCTCAGCTAGTCAGCCCGGCCGCAATAAGCCTCGATGCGGTAGCCATCCGGATCGATGACATAGGCAGCATAGTAGGCGGGCCCGTATTCCGGACGGAGGCCAGGTCCGCCATTGTCGCGCCCGCCCGCCGCGACAGCCGCGGTGTGGAACGCATCCACGCTCTGTCGGGATGGCGCGCCGAAGCAGAAATGGAGGCCCGACGTCTCGTCCGGCGGAACCGGCCGCTCGGCCGTATTGACCCACAAGCTTACGAGATCATGCCCATAGCCGAGCGATGCTACACCGGCGCTGAGGCGGGAATAGCCAAGCGGCTCGAGCGCCGCGTCGTAGAACCGCCTGGCGCGCTCCAAGTCGCGCACACCGATCGAAACGTGGTCGAGCATCGGAATGCTTTTCCGGGTCTGCACGCCCGGCACACGCCGCGCCTCGAACTCCGTTTGCAGGCTCCAGGTGGCGCCGTCGTCGGTCGAGACCTCGCCCAGCCAACGGAACGAGTCCGGAGAAATGTCCGTAAAAGTCCAGCGGGTCGCCTCGCCGGCATCGTTCCTGCCTTCCTGCACGATGTCCTTGCCACGGGCGCGGCCGATCTGGCGCGAATAATATGGCCTGACCGGGTCGCTCCACAGGATGTGCCAGGCATCCAGATTGGGGTCATAGACGCGAAGCGTCGTCCCGTAGAAGGCGCCGGGCAGGATCCAGGTGTCCTGGATGGCACGGCCCTCCAGCACCCAGCCGAAATGGATCTCGCCGCGGCCGCGCTGCACGACGCCTTCGTCAGAATGCATGAAAGCGTCCATTTCCCAGTCGCCGATCAGCCAGCTGTAAAGGCGCATCTTGTCCGCCCGATCGGGCGCCGGAGCATCGGCGTGGAGGGCTTCGATAAACGAGGTTTTCATGGCTGTCCCTTTCCCTCATATGTCAGGAGGGTTCCGGCGATAGGCGATCGGCCGTTCCGCCGCTTGGGGAAAATTGCTATATCGCGCCGATGTCGACCCACTCCCGCACCTTGGCCTCCGGCGCCGGCTGGCGGGTCAGCCGTTTCCTCTGCACGGCCGGCCCGCAGGACCGCCCCTTCGAGGAACAGCACGCGTCCGTCTGCGTGGCCGCCGTCACGCACGGCACCTTCCGCTACCGGTCCTCGCGCGGTTCGGCGCTGCTCGCCCCGGGAGCACTGCTGCTCGGCAATCCCTGCACCTGCTACGAATGCAGCCATGAGCATGGGACGGGCGACGAATGTCTTGCCTTCCATTTCGCCCCCGACAACTGGGAGGGCATAGTGGCCGCCGTGCCGGGCGCGCGGGCGGCCACTTTCGACGCCCCGCGCCTGCCGCCCCTGCCCCAACTCATGCCTCTGCTGACCGAAGCGGAGGGCGCTGCAGGGACCGGAGCGGCGGCGGAGTTGGAGGAACTGTCGCTGCGCCTCGCAGGCGCGGTGATGACCCTCCTTGCCGACAGGCCAGGTTCGGGACGGGACCCGACCGCCCGCGACGAGCGGCGCATTTCCGAAGCCCTGCGCTGCGTCGAAGCCAGGGCGCATGAACCGGAAAACGTCTCGCTGGAGGCTCTTGCCCGCGACGCGGCGATGAGCCCTTACCATTTCCTCCGCACCTTCCGCCGCGTGGTCGGCATGACGCCGCACCAGTTCGTGCTGCGCACGCGCCTGCACCGCGCAGCACTGAAGGTCCGGCAGTCGGACGATCCCATCACCAGCATCGCCTTCGATGCCGGCTTCAACGACCTCTCCACCTTCAACCGCCACTTCCGGCGGGCCATGGGCGTGAGCCCCGGCGCCTACCGCGCGAGGCGGGTGAGCCGCCGCATGGCGGCCTGAAGCACCCGTTGCAATGTCGCGCTTTGAAGGGCCCGTCGTCTCGTATATTGCCCGGCGATGAGGAGCAGGTGATGAGAGTCTCGACCGCGCGCCAACGTGCCGTGAACAAGGCCCTGACGGCGCTGCTGCCGCAGGCGCCCTACTCGGACACGGAAAAGATCCGCGCGCTCGCCAACGACCGCAAGCTGCGTTCGCTGCCGCCGTCGGTGGCGGTCTGGATCGCCACCGTCACCCATCTGCGCCACGAGCACAGCGACTACGACCAGCTTCTGGCCGAGGGCTATGACCGCGACGCGGCGCGCTTCTTCGTGGTCGACCAGATCAACGACGTGCTGACCCGGTGGCGCGCGACGCGGCTGCTGGAACCTGACGACGACGAGGAATAGCTTAAGGCCGGTAGATCCACTGCTCGGGAATGCGCAGCGAGACGCGCTCGCCGGCCGCGATCCGGCCGGGCTTCTCCACCCAGGCGAGCACGCCACGCAGGCGCCTTGCCACCTTGGGAAAGAGCAGCGCGCCGGCCTCGACATCGGCCATGCCGGCGTTCTGCGCCACCGCCCTCCCCGCGATGCGACAGGGGCCATTCTGGAAGTCGACCTTCAGCGTGGCGCCGCCCTCGAAGAAGAGGAGCGTTCCGGCGGGAAGCATGGACAGCCGCGGCACGCCGTCGAGCAGAAGATTGGCGCCGATCCATTCCGGTCGCACCTCTGCTATGCCCATGCCTGCCGCGATCTCCGCCAGTTCGTCCGGCGCGACCAGCGTGAGCTGACGCTCGTTGCGGATTTCCGTACCGCGCCTGTACCACGGCTCCCGCCCGCCGGAGCGCCGCGTGATGCCCGCATGGAGGTCGCCCTCGATGCCGGCAAAACTCAGCTGCAGAGCTTCCACCGCGCTCGTCTGGAAATCGCCGCCCGCGGCGACATAGGTGCCAGCGACGCGGCCCGAAAGCTTTCTGGCCGGAACGATTTCCGGCATTGGATGGGACGGTTGGTCGAGCATGGCCGGCTCACATCATCTTCAGGAGCGCGCCGCCGATGGAATAGCCGGCGCCGAAAGCGCAGAGGAGGCCAAACTCCCCCTGCTGCATATCCTCGTGGTTCTCTGCGAGCGCGATGATCGCGCCGGCAGCGGCCGTGTTGCCGAGCCGCTCGAGGACGGTCGGCGCGCGGTCCTGCCCCACCTCCTCCCCAAGGGCGAGTTTCAGGATCATCGCATTCATGCGGGCATTCGCCTGGTGCAGCCAGAAGCGCCGCATCGTCCGGGGCGTGTGGCCATACTCGGCCAGGAAGTCGATGATGAACTGGTGGCTGGCGATGGTGACTTCCTTGAAGACCTTGCTGCCCACCTGCTTGATCAGCTTGCCTTCCATGTCGAGATGGTAGGGATCGTCCTGGGCAAGCCGGCTGAGAAAGCCGAAATTGGTGCGGATATTGTTGGAGAATTGTGTCCAGACGCGCGTGTCGACGACCTCGAGGCGCCCGTGCCGCTCCCGCCCCGGCTCCATTGTCTCGACAAGCACGGCCACCGCCGCGTCGCCGAAGATGAAATGCGTCTGCCGGTCGCGGAAATTCAGATGCGCCGTGATCAGCTCAGGCGTTACGACCAGCACGCGGCGGTAGGCGCCCGCCCGCACCAGATTCGTCGCCACATGCAGGCCCGCAAGGGCCGACGAGCATCCAAGTCCTATGTCGAAGGCTGCGCCCTCAGCTCCGAGCGCCTGCTGAATCTCGATGGCGATGGCCGGATAGGGACGCTGGTGATGCGCGGCCGAGCAGATGATGAGGTCGATCTCGCCCGGCGCGACCTTCGCCTGCGCCAGCGCCTTTTGCGCCGCCTTCAGACCGAATTCGGCCATGACCGAGAGATCGTCATCCGAGCGTGCCGGTATGACCGGCGCCATCCGCGCCGGATCGAGAATCCCCTCCCGCTCATAGACATGTCGCCGCCGGATGCCGGAGGCTTGCCGGATGAAGTCGGCGCTCGACTTCGGCAGCGGCTCATCGCCACGGCCTTTCCGGCGGATGTTTTCGGTGTCGACCCAGCGGTTGAAGGTCTCCACCAGTTCTTCATTGGAGATGGACGCGGAGGGTATCTCGACGCCGATGCCGGCAAGGCAGACGCGGTCGGACGGCTGGCGCGAAACGGTCGGGGCAAAGCCAAAAGCTTCGCTCTCGCTGATCCGGCGCAGCATGGTTGACCTGCCTGTTCTTCATGGCGGAACCAAGCATGCGCGGCCCCGCCCCCATCCCGGAAATTACTACGAGGCGGCAAGGAAGGGAACGCGAATAAGGCTATTTTCCGGTCGGAACGCCCGGTCTCTTTCCCGGCAGCGCCTGCGCGAGCGCGCGCGCCACGTCGTCGCTGGTATAGGGTTTCTGCAGCATCGGGCGCTCGTGCCATTCCTTCGGAATACCGGATTGGTCGTAGCCCGTGGCGAAGATGATCGGCATTCCCTTTTCTGCCAGCCGTGCGGCTAGCGGAAACACCTCATGCCCGCCGACATTGACATCGAGGATGGCAGCGTCGGCGGCGAGTTCCCCACCCACCATCGCTTCCGCCCGGTCGAAGCGCATCGCCGGGCCGATAATCGTGCAGCCCAGATCCTCCAGGATCATCTCCAGATTCATCGCCACGAGCGCTTCGTCCTCGACGACGAAAATGCGAAGACCATCGAATTTCCCGGGCATTTCGTTCGGCTGCATGGCGTGTCCGATCATGCGTTCAAAGGAATGTTGATGCGGCAGGCAAAGCCCTGCGGCGAGAACTCGGCCTCATAGGTGCCTCCGAGTTCGCCGGAGACGACGCGCTCGATCATGCGCGAGCCAAAGCCCCGCCGGCGTGGCGCTTCCACCGGCGGTCCATCCCGCTCGGTCCAGACCAGCTGGAGGTCGCGCGGCTGGCGCTCGGAAAGCCGCCAATTGACGGAAACTTTCCCATTCGCGCTGGAAAGCGCGCCATATTTTGCCGCGTTGGTGGAGAGTTCGTGCGTGACGAGCGCCAGTGCAATCGAGGTTTTCGGGTCGAGCAGGAGCCAGGGGCCGTCCACCCGCACACGGTCGCGGTCGTGCACGGAAAGCTCCTGGCGCACCAAGGTGGTGAGCTCGGTGTTCGCCCATTGCTGCGCGCTGAGCAGGTCATGCGCCTTCGACAGAGCGACGATGCGTGCTTCCAGGTCCGCGCGGGCGCTTTCCAGGTCGCGCGCCGAGCGCATGGTTTGCGAGGCGATGGACTGGACTGTGGCCAGCGTATTCTTGACCCGATGATTGAGCTCGTCGAGGAGGAGGCGCTGGCGACGCTGGGTCTTCACCGCTTCGGTGCGGTCCATGCCCTGAACAAAAATGCCCGTGACCTGCCCGGCGCCATCACGGATCGGATCGTAGGAGAAGTCGACGAAGGTCTCACGCGGCTCCTCGCCCGCGGCGCGCTGGAGGAACAGGCGAACGGCCTCGCCACCGGTGGGTTGTCCCGTCGCCAATACCCGGTCCAACATTTCGAAAAAACCCTGCCCCTCCACCTCCGGAAGCGCGTCGCGCACTTTCTTGCCGAGCACCGCGCGGCCGCCAATAAGTCGGAGATAGGCGTCATTGGCGAATGTAAAGATGTGTTCGGGGCCGGAGAGCACGGCAATGAAGCCCGGCGCCTGCTGGAACAGCCGCCGGAAGTCCTCCGCCTCCTCCAAGAGCGCGCTGTGCTGCCGCTCGGCCTCCTGCGCGCGCTCCAGGAGCTTGATCTCGCCGAAGCGGAAGGGCAGATGCGCCGCTTGCCTTAGCCGGACGAGTTCAGTCACATCGACCGTGTTCTGCACAACATACGCGACATTTCCCTCCCCGTCCCCGAGCGGGGTGTGCACGGCCGACCAGTAGCGCTGCTCCATCCCGCCGCCCTGCTCTTCCGGGCGCTGGATGTCGTAGGAGATGTAGGGAAGCGAATCCATCTCGCCGGTGGCGAAGACGCGCTCGAAGGAAGAGCGCAGGCGCCGCCCGCTTTCGCCTTCATTGGGAAAAAGATCGAAGAGGTGCCGGCCGATCATTTCCTCGCGCGTGCGCATCGTCACGCGCTCATAGGCGGCGTTGACGGCGACGTACCGCAACTGCCGGTCCACGACCATGTGCGGACTGGACAGCGCTTCGAAGACCCGTTCGAAATCGATCCTTACCATTGCCCCCCGGACACCCCGCGCTTCGGGGCGTAACGCACCGAAGCCGGAGAAGGTTGCCTGCGCAGCTATCCGGCAACCCTATCGCGTGAGCCTCTTGTAGGTCACTCGTTTGGGATTGACGCTGTCCGGCCCCAGGCGGCGGACCTTGTCGGCCTCGTATTCCTCGAAATTGCCCTCGAACCACTCGACATGGCTGTCGCCCTCGAAGGCAAGGATGTGGGTGGCCAGGCGGTCGAGGAACATGCGGTCGTGGCTGATAATGACCGCGCAGCCGGCGAAGTTTTCCAGCGCATCCTCGAGTGCGGCCAGCGTTTCCGTGTCGAGGTCGTTTGTCGGCTCGTCGAGCAGGATGACGTTGCCGCCATCCTTCAAGAGCTTGGCAAGGTGCACGCGATTGCGCTGGCCGCCGGAGAGCGTGCCCACACGCTGCTGCTGGTCGCCGCCCTTGAAATTGAACGACGAGCAATAGGCCCTGCTGTTGACCTCGTGCTTGCCGAGCTTGATCACGTCGCTCCCGCCGGAGATTTCCTCCCACACGGTCTTGTTGGGGTCGAGCGAGTCGCGGCTCTGGTCCACATAGCCGAGCTTCACCGTCTCGCCGACGCGGATATCGCCGCTGTCGGGCTTCTCCTGACCGGTGATCATGCGGAAGAGCGTCGTCTTGCCGGCGCCGTTCGGGCCGATCACGCCGACGATGCCGCCGGGCGGCAGTTTGAAGCTCAGATTGTCGATCAGGAGCCGGTCGGAATATCCTTTCGACAGGTTCTCCACCTCGATGACCACATTGCCGAGCCGCTCGCCCGCCGGGATGATGATTTGCGCGTCACCGGGACGGCGGTCGTTCGCGGCGCTCACGAGCTCGTCATAGGCGCGGATGCGCGCTTTTGATTTGGCCTGCCTTGCCTTGGGGCTGGCGGCGATCCACTCGCGCTCGCGCTCCAGCGCCTTCTGGCGGGCGGCCTCCTCGCGGCCTTCCTGCGCCATGCGCTTGGCTTTGGCTTCCAGATAGGCCGAATAGTTCCCTTCATAGGGAATGCCGCGGCCACGGTCGAGTTCGAGGATCCAGCCGGTCACATGATCGAGGAAGTAGCGGTCGTGGGTGACGATCAGAACCGAGCCTGGATATTCGCGCAGATGTTTTTCGAGCCAGGCGGTGGTTTCCGCGTCGAGATGGTTGGTCGGCTCGTCGAGCAGCAGCAGGTCCGGCTGGCGCAGGAGAAGCTGGCACAGCGCCACACGGCGCTTCTCTCCGCCGGAGAGGTTGTTGACGTCCGCATCGCCGGGCGGGCAACGCAGCGCCTCCATGGCCATCTCCACCTGGCTGTCCAAGTCCCAGAGATTCTGGCTGTCGATCTTGTCCTGGAGCGCGGCCGCCTCGTCGGCCGTCTCGTCGGAGTAGTTCATCATGAGCTCGTTGTAGCGGTCGAGGATCGCCTGCTTGGCCTCCACGCCCTTCATCACATTGCCGAGCACATTGAGCGAGGGGTCGAGCTGCGGCTCCTGCGGCAGATAGCCGGAGGTGGCGCCTTCGGCGAGCCAAGCCTCGCCGGTATATTCCTTGTCGAGCCCGGCCATGATCCTGAGCACGGTCGACTTGCCGGCGCCGTTCGGCCCGAGGATGCCGATCTTGGCATCCGGGTAGAAGGAAAGATGGACATTGTCCAAGACCTTCTTGGCTCCGTAGGACTTGCTGAGCCCGGCCATGTGATAGATGAATTGGCGTGCCATGAGGCCGTCACGCTCCATTTCCGGATTGGATGGGGATGAATTCGCCCGCGTATTTATTCGAAACGCGGCCGGGGGGCAATGCGCAAACCAGCCTGAGGCGCGATGGGCTTCGAGGAAACCAGGACATTGAGGACTGCGACAGGGGCGACACTCCGCCTCTATGTCGAACCGGCCGGCAAGGCGCGGGGCGTGGTGCAGATCAACCACGGCCTGGCCGAGCATGCGGGCCGATATGGCCGCTTCGCGCGCTATCTGGCCGGGCGCGGCTTCCACGCGGTCGCGCATGACCATCGCGGGCACGGAGAGACGGCGGCGCCGGGCGCGCCGCTCGGCTCTTTCGGGCCGGAACCCGCGGCGGAGAATGTGCTTGCGGACGTCCTGGCCGTCCATGACCACATCGCCACGGAACATCCCGGCCTACCGGTCATCCTCTTCGGCCATTCAATGGGCGCGATGATCGCGCTGGCTTTTCTTGCGCAGCACTCCCGGCGCGTGCGCGGAGTCGCGCTCTGGAACATGCCGCTGGCAAGCGGGGTGGAGGCGCGTGCCGCCAGGGCAGCGCTTGCCTGGGAACGCTTTCGCCTTGGCTCGGACGTGCCTTCGCGCCTCCTCCCGCAGCTCACCTTTGGGGCCTGGGCGAAGGCGATCACCGATGCCCAGACGCCATTCGACTGGCTTTCCCGCGATAGGGCGGAGGTGGAACGATACGCCGCAGACCCGCTCTGCGGCTGGCCGCCCACAGTCGCCATGTGGCGGGACGTATTTGATTTCAATCTGATGATCACGGCACGCCGGGCGCTGCAGGCAATCCCCAGGGAAATGCCCATTCAGCTTGTAGGCGGCGGCGCCGATCCCTCCACAAAGCACGGTGAAATCATGCTGCGCCTTGCGAGACGCCTTCGCCGAAGCGGCTTTTCGAATCTGCAAACAAGGATTTATCCGGAGAACCGGCACGAATCTCTCAACGAGCTGAACAGAGAAGAGGTGATGCGCGATTTCGCCGCCTGGGCCGACAAACTGCCGGCTGGGCGGTAGTTGCGGTGACCTCAACCGAGTGGAAGCGCCTGCCCGCATCTGCTAGGCAGCATCGCGAAGCTGCGAGAAAGGCACCAAGTCCATGGCAGAACCGCCCTTGAAGGGTATCCGCGTCGTCGAGCTTGCGCGCATCCTCGCCGGCCCCTGGGCCGGGCAGCTGCTCGCCGATCTCGGCGCGGACGTGATCAAGGTGGAGAACCCGGACGGGGGCGACGATACCCGCAGCTGGGGCCCCCCCTTCGTGACCGGCAAGGACGGAGAGGACCTTTCCGCCGCCTATTTTCATGCCTGCAACCGGGGGAAACGGTCGGTCGCGCTAGATTTCAGGGCCGAGAAGGACCGGGCGGTCCTTCTGAAACTGATCGCGTCTGCCGATGTGCTGATCGAGAATTTCAAGCTCGGCGGACTGAAGAAATACGGCCTCGACTACGAGAGCCTGAGGGAGAAAAACCCGCGCCTCGTCTACTGCTCGATCACTGGCTTTGGCCAGGACGGCCCCTATGCACCGCGCGCGGGCTATGATTTCATCATCCAGGGCATGTCGGGCTTGATGTCGATCACCGGCCCGGCCGACGGCGAGCCGCAGAAGGTGGGCGTCGCCGTGACCGATATCTTCACCGGCCTTTACGCGGTGATCGCCATCCAGGCAGCGCTCCGCCATGCGGAACGGACGGGCCAGGGCCAATTTATCGACATGGCGCTTTATGACGCGCAGATCTCCGTGCTGGCGAACCAGAACCTGAATTTCCTGGTTTCCGGCACCGCGCCCATGCGCATGGGCAATGCCCACCCCAATATCTGCCCATACGAGGTTTTCGAGGCGGAGGACGGCCATTTCATCCTCGCGGTCGGCAATGACGGCCAGTTTGCGCGCTTCTGCCAGGTGATCGGCTGCGAGCATCTGCCCGCGAGCCCCGATTTCTCCACCAATGCTGCTCGCGTCGCCAACCGGGCACGTTTAAGGGCCGATATCGCGCCGCGCCTGAAAAGCTTCGCGCGCGATGCACTGCTCGGGAAACTCGATGCGGCGGGCGTGCCGGCGAGCCCGATCAACACGATCGAGGAGATGTTCTCCGATCCGCAGACGATCGCCCGGGGCATGCGGCTCGATCTCGACGACGGCCGCGGCAACATGCTTCCGTCAGTGCGCGCGCCCATGCTGATGTCCGAGACACCGCTCGCCTATTCCCGGCCGTCGCCGCGGCTGGGCGAGCACACACAAGAAATCCTGCGCGAATTGGGGGCAATCGAATGAAGACGGGCGGACAGCTCATCGTCGAGGCGCTGGAGGCGAACGGCGTTGACCGGCTTTATTGCGTGCCGGGCGAAAGCTATCTGGCCGTCCTCGACGCGCTCCACGATTCGAAGATCCGCACCATCGTGTGCCGGCAAGAAGGCGGGGCGGCCATGATGGCCGATTGCCATGGCAGGCTGACCGGCCGACCCGGCATCTGCTTCGTCACGCGCGGTCCCGGCGCCACCAACGCCTCCGCCGGCATACACATCGCGCGCCAGGATTCGGTGCCGATGATCCTCTTCATCGGTCAGGTGGCGAGCCACGCGCGGGAGCGCGAGGCATTTCAGGAGGTGGACTACCGCGCCTTCTACGGCCCCATCGCCAAATGGGCGACGGAGATCGACGACCCGGCCCGCATTCCGGAGATCGTGACCCGGGCCTTTTCCGTTGCGACCTCCGGCCGCCCCGGCCCCGTCGTCGTCTCGCTGCCCGAGAACATGCTGACGGAGACCGCCGAAGCCCCGGCCGCCCTGCCCTATACGCCGGTGGAGACCCGCCCCGGCCACCACGAGATGCAGAAGCTTGCCGAGCTGCTGGGCATGGCGCAGCGCCCGTTTGTGATCCTCGGCGGCACACGCTGGGACGAGGCTTCCGTTTCGGCCTTCCAGAAAGCGGCAGAGCGGTGGGCTCTTCCGGTCGGCGTATCCTTCCGCCGGCAGATGCTCTTCGACCACCTCCATCCCTGCTATGCTGGCGATATCGGCATCGGTCCCAATCCCAAACTGGCGGAAGCGATCCGCAGCGCCGATCTGCTGCTGCTCATCGGCGGGCGTTTTGGCGAAATCCCCTCCTCGGACTACACGCTCCTGAAAAGCCCCTATCCGGACCAGACGCTCGTTCATGTGCATCCGGACGCAAGCGAGCTTGGACGGGTTTATCGCCCAGCGCTTGCCATCAACGCGTCGCCCTCGGCCTTCGCCACCGCCTTCGCCGAGCTTGATCCCGGAGCCATTCCCGACTGGGCCGACGAGACGACACGGCTGCACGGATCCTACCTTTCCTGGTCGACACCGCCCGAGACCGGTCCAGGGCCGGTGCAGATGGGCCCGATCATGAACTATCTTGAAAGCGTGCTGCCCGACGATGCGATCCTCACGAACGGCGCGGGCAATTACGCGACCTGGGTACACCGCTTCCACCGCTTCCGCCGCTATGGCACGCAGGGTGCGCCGACTTCGGGTTCCATGGGCTACGGCACGCCGGCGGCCGTGGCGGCGAAGGAGCTTTTTCCGGAGCGCGTTGTGATCGCCTTTGCCGGCGACGGCTGCTTCCTCATGAACGGTCAGGAATTCGCCACCGCCGTGCAATATGAGCTGCCCCTCATCGTGATCGTGGTCAACAACGGCACATACGGCACGATCCGCATGCACCAGGAGCGCGAATATCCCGGCCGCGTCTCGGGCACCGATTTGAAGAACCCGGATTTTGCGGCGCTTGCCCGCGCCTATGGCGGCCATGGGGAGACCGTGGAGCAGACCGAGCAGTTTGCTCCCGCCTTCGAGCGCGCCCTGCAAAGCGGCAAGCCCGCCATCATAGAGGTAAAGCTTGACCCGGAGGCGATCACGCCAACGAGAACGCTGACGCAGATCCGGGAGGGAAGATAGCCGGGGAGCAGCAGCTCCCCTTTTGGGATTTTCTCGACGGGAGAACGCATGAAACGCATGTGGCGCAGGCTCGATGAACCCGGTCTGGAAGTCTTCCAAATCGAGGGTGAGGCTGACGGCTTTCGCGCCCTCTCGACGGTGGTGCATGCGGGCGAAACGGCATTCGGCCTGTCCTATGTCTGGTTGCTCGACCGGGAATGGCGAACGCGCAGGCTGGACCTGCGCCTCTCCACCCCGCTGCTGCGGGAGATGAGCATCGAGCGTATTCCCGGTGGATGGCTTGTCGACGGCAGAGAAAACCAGAGTCTCGCGGAATGTGAGGAGATCGACGTCTCGGCCACGCCTTTCTGCAATGCATTGGCACTGCGCCTGCTGAAAGGGCCTGGCGAGTTGACGGCGCTTTACGTCGATGTTCCATCGCTGCGATTGTCGCCCTCCCGCCAGCGCTACGAGGCTCTCGCCAAAAGCCGGTGGCGCTACATCGATCTCGGTGTCGCGAAAGGCTTCGAGGCCGATCTCAAGATCGACGCAGACGGCCTCGTCTTTGACTACGAGGGCCTCTTCGAGGCCGTCGGCTAGCGCCCGATGCGCCTCCACCAGTTGACAGTCGCTGCGGCCGACCTAGAGGCGGGCTGGCCCTTTTGTTGAATGCGATTGGCAGGCGTTCGCTTTCTGCTAGACTATGCCAGGGAAACGCTATGCCCAACCCGGTTACTCAGCACTACGGCAGCACTGGCATCGCCGATCGTGTTCTGGCGGCGATCGCAGCAGGTGGCCAAAATCCGCATCAACTGCTGCCCGAAATGCTGTTTCCCTTTGACCAGCTCCATGCCCGTGAGTTGCAGGCAACAGAGGATCACGTGGCATGGCTCGCCCCCTGCCCTGGGGAGCATTTGCTCGACGTGGGCAGCGGAGTCGGGGGGCCTGCGCGTTACGCCGCAGCAAAGCACTCGGTGCGCGTAACCGGGATTGATCTCACACCTGAGTTCGTTGAGGCCGCCCGCGAGTTGACGGACCGGTGCGGCCTTTCAGATCGGGTGACATTCCAGATCGGGAATGCGTTGAGGATGCCGTTTCCAGAGGGGAGTTTCGACGCAGCGATGTGTCTCTACGTCGCGATGAACATCGCCGACAAAACGGCATTGGCCGGCGAGATCGCTCGAATGCTGAAACCTGGCGGCAGACTCATTTGGAGCGAAGCGGTTGGTGTCGACGGACAAGCCCCGCCTTACCCGCTGCCTTGGGGGCGATCCCGCGACACGAGCAGTCTCACCACCGAGGCGGGGTTGCGCAACGCGCTGGAAAGCGCGGGGCTGAGCATCCTGGAGTGGCGGGACGAGACCATGCTTCAGGTGGACCATGCCAGAAATGCGCGGCAGGCCAGCGAAACACCGTCGCCCGAACGCGTCATGGCCAATCAGGTCGTCATGGGCGACGATTTTCTCGAGCGGCGACGCAATTATCTGGCCGGACTGGAGGCTGGCGCCCTTAAAGGGATAGCAATCCTGGCCCGTACTCCCCGATGAACAACCTGAATGACAGCTTCATCCGCCTTCCCTGGCGTATTGGTGCTATGAAGCGCAGTCCCGAGCCGCTCATTCGTCCCTGGCCGCGAGGAACACCCCACCGATTCCCGCTCCAATGGCGATGCCGATCCCGATACCCATCGCGATATCGCCCAGCGCAGCGCCGATGCCCACACCAAGGGCGACTCCGATCGCAATTCCCAAGCCGATGGAAGTAAATCCGTCCTTCATGGTCAGGAAGCTAGCGCTACGCCACGGATGGCAAGAGACCGTGACCGCCCGAATGAGCTCTCGGCAGGAACAGTCTGCATGTTCGGCTGTTTCGAGGTCTCTGGAGAGCTTCCATGGATGAGTTTCAAGCCACCCCCTCGAACGAACTGAGCGAGCTTCGTGCCCGGTCGGCGCAGGTTTTCGGCGATCTTCTTCTTGCCGAGGCGGTTCGCCAGCTTGCTGAACTCGGCGGCGAGGAGGCGCTGGACCACCTGCGCCTGCGCGTCGGCGCCCTGATCGAGGAGTCCCATGATCACGAACGGCACGACGACCGAGCCGGGAGGCTCGCCCTTGAGGAGTTGGAGCGGGCAATCCAGCTTGCGCAGCGCGGAAGCAGCCAGTTGCGCGGCTGGACGGAGGACGCCCCGCCGAGCATCGAGGAGCAGAAGATGCAGTCCGGGGGCGGCTAAGTGCAGTTTGGCCTATTTCAACCCATCAGGCCAGAAACAGGCTCTCCAAGAACGCCGCCGCGTCCTCAAAGCGCCCTTCCCCGCCTCGGTCAGGCCCAAGGACCGCGCGCACCTGCGCGTCGAAATCAGCATAGTGCTGCGTAGTCGCCCAGATGGCGAAGATGAAGTGGTAGGGATCGGCCTTCTTCAACCTTCCCCGGCGCATCCATTCGCGGATGATCTTCGCCTTCTCATCGACCAGCTCCTTGAGCTCGCCCTCCAGCAGGGGCAGGATGTGCGGGGCGCCCTGCAGGATCTCGTTGGCGAAGAGCCGGCTCTCGCGCGGAAAATCACGCGCCATCTCGATCTTGCGTCGGATATAGGAGCGGATCTCGGTGGCCGGATCTCCCTCCGCGTCCATCTCGCGCAGGGGCGCGAGCCAGGCCTGCATCAGCCTGCCGATGAGGGTGACGAAGATCGTCTCCTTGCTCTTGAAGTAGTAGAGAAGGTTCGGCTTCGACATTCCGGCCGCCTCGGCGATCTGGTCGATGGTGGCGCCGCGAAAGCCGTGCTGCGAAAAGACCTCGAGGGCGGCCTCCAGGATCAGCTCGCGCTTCTCGCGCTGGATGCGCGTTCGCCTGGGCTTGACCGTCTCGTCCATTGCGTCGCCTTCTGGTTCCTTGCATGCCGCCGCTGCTGCTGGCACAGCGCATCAGGCGGGCTGGCGCGCGCGGGTGCCCGCGCAAGCCCTTAGAATGGTCTTGACCGCCCCAATGGCGGTGTTAACGTTTGTCCAAACGGTCAAAAATTGCGTATCATTTTTCGCGCGGAATACCAAGCTTGACCGGGACAACAACGGAAAGAAGGAGGCTTGGTGATGCTGGAACGGCTCAACAAACGGCCGAATGATCTCAGCGCATATTGGATGCCGTTCACGGCCAACAGGCAGTTCAAGCAGGCGCCGCGCATGCTGGTGGCCGCCAAAGACATGCACTACTGGACCGATGACGGGCGCAAGGTGCTCGACGGCGCGGCGGGCCTTTGGTGCGTGAATGCCGGCCACTGTCGGCCGAAGATCACCGAGGCCATCCAGAAGCAGGCGGCGGAGATGGACTATGCGCCGCCCTTCCAGATGGGGCACCCGCTCGCCTTCGAGTTCGCCAGCCGCCTCGTCGACATCGCGCCGGAAGGGATGGACCATGTCTTCTTCACCAATTCGGGTTCCGAATCGGTTGAGACCGCGCTGAAGATCGCACTTGCCTATCACCGGGTGCGGGGCGAAGGCGCGCGCACCCGGCTAATCGGCCGCGAGCGCGGCTATCACGGCGTGAATTTCGGCGGCATCTCCGTTGGCGGCATCGTCAACAACAGAAAGATGTTCGGCACGCTGCTCGCGGGGGTCGACCATCTGCCGCACACACACCTGATCGACAAGAACGCATTTTCGCGCGGCGAGCCGGAGCACGGCGCCGAACTGGCCAACGAGTTGGAGCGGATCGTGGCCCTGCACGATGCTTCCACCATTGCGGCCGTCATTGTCGAGCCGGTGGCGGGTTCGGCGGGCGTTATCCTGCCGCCCAAAGGCTATCTGAAGCGCCTGCGCGAGATATGCGACAAGCACGGCATACTCCTGATCTTCGACGAGGTGATCACCGGCTTCGGCCGCCTCGGTGCCCCCTTCGCCGCCGATTATTTCGGCGTTGTGCCGGACATCATGACCACCGCGAAGGGCGTTACCAATGGCGTCATCCCGATGGGCGCGGTCTTCGTCAAGAAGGAGATCCACGACGCCTTCATGACCGGCCCCGAGCATATGATCGAGTTCTTCCACGGCTATACCTATTCGGGAAACCCGATCGCCTGCGCCGCCGGCCTGGCCACGCTCGAGACCTACAAGGAAGAAGGCCTTCTCACGCGCGGTGCCGAAATCGGCAGATATTGGGAGGATGCCCTCCATTCGCTGAAGGACGCCCCGCGCGTGATCGACGTCCGCAATATCGGCTTGGTCGGCGCGATCGAGCTGGAGCCGATCGCCGGGCAACCGACCAAGCGGGCCTTCTCCGCCTTCCTGAAGGCCTTCGAGAAGGGACTGCTGATGCGCACCACCGGCGACATCATCGCGCTCTCGCCGCCGCTGATCATCGAGAAGAGCCAGATCGATGAGCTTGTGGGCATCGTCCGCGAGGTGCTGACCGAAATCGACTAGGGGTGAAAGGCCCCGCAGTCGCGGGGCCTGCTTTCTTGGGGCCGAACGAGAGGGGATAAAATGGCGGCACCGGGCGTGAATCTGAGAATCAATGCCGACCGCCTGTGGGACTCCCTCCATGAGATGGCTAGGATCGGCCCGGGCGTCGCCGGCGGCAACAACCGCCAGACGCTGACGGACGAGGATGGCCAGGGCCGGACGCTTTTCCGGAAATGGTGCGAGGAGGCGGGCATGACCGTCTCCGTGGACCAGATGGGCACCATGTTCGCGCGCCGCGAAGGCACCGATCCGGAGGCACTGCCCGTCTATGTCGGCTCGCATCTCGACACGCAGCCGACGGGGGGACGCTATGACGGTGTGCTGGGCGTCCTCGGCGGGTTGGAGGTGGTCCGCACCCTGAACGACCTCGGCATCAGGACGAAACACCCCATCGTGGTCACCAACTGGACCAACGAGGAAGGCACGCGCTTTGCGCCCGCCATGCTGGCCTCCGGCGTTTTCGCCGGCGTGCACGAACTCGAATGGGCCTATGATCGCCGGGACAAGGACGGCAAGCGTTTTGGTGACGAACTGGAGCGCATCGGCTGGAAGGGAGAGGAGCCTGTCGGCGGCCGCAGGATGAAGGCCTTCTTCGAGCTGCATATCGAACAGGGCCCCATCCTCGAGGACGAAGGCATCGACATCGGCGTCGTCACCCATGGCCAGGGTCTCAAATGGCTGCAGGTGACGCTCACGGGCCGCGAGAGCCACACCGGCTCCACGCCGATGCCCAAGCGGCGCAATGCCGGACTGGGCATGGCCCGAGTGACCGAGCTGGTTCATGAAGTCGCCATGGACTACCAGCCGCACGCGGTGGGCGCCGTCGGCCATATCGAAGTCTATCCGAACTCACGCAACATTATTCCCGGCCGCACGGTCTTCACCATCGACATCCGCTCGCCCGACAAGAAGACGCTCGACGCGATGGATGCGCGCATCCGTGAGGGCGTCGCTACCATCTGCGAGGCGATGGATATTGCTCACGAGATCGAGCAGGTCGGCCATTTCGACCCGGTCACCTTTGACGAAGGCTGCGTGAAGGCAATCCGCGATGCTGCCGAGCGGCTGGGCTACACCCATCGCGACATCGTCTCCGGCGCGGGCCACGACGCCTGCTGGATCAACCGCGTAGCGCCGGCCGCCATGGTCATGTGCCCTTGCGTCGACGGCCTTTCGCACAACGAGGCAGAGGAGATCAGCAAGGAATGGGCGCAGGCCGGCTGCGACGTGCTGTTCCACGCTGTTGTGGAGACGGCGGTGATCGTTGAATAAGCGGGCACGACAGCGGATAATGGCCGGCTGAGATAACGACAGGAGGCCGCCATGGGCCGACCGAGGGAATTGTCGAAGGAAGAACGCGAGGAACTGCTGGCGAAGGGCTACAAGCCGGTGGAAGTATGGGTGCCGGACATGTCCGATCCAGAGGTGCTCGCCCGAGCGGTTGCTGAGGCAAACAGGATCGCGCAGGCCGACCAAGAGGAGGACATCCTGGACTGGATTGAAGCTGTCCAGAAGGACATGTGGGAAGGCGAAGATCAGGCATGAGGCGAGGCGATGTCGTCATTGTCTCACTACCCGGTGACTTAGGCAAACCGCGTCCAGCGGTGATCGTGCAGGCAAATGTCCTCAACGACAGCCTTAGGACGGTTCTTCTTTGCCCGATCAGTAGCTTCTCGTCTGATCCAATCTTCTTCCGTGTCGCGGTCGAGCCTACGCTGGAGAACGGCCTTCGTCTTCCGTCGGAGATAATGGTCGACAAGTTGCAAGCCGCCAACCGTTCCAAAATCGGGGACGTCATCGGTAGATTGGATGACCAGACGCTTCGGAAGCTCGCACGATCGCTAATGATCACGCTTAGCTTGGCAGACGAGTGATCACTAAGAAGGGGGACCACAATGTCCAAGGTCATCAAGAACGGCACCATCGTCACTGCCGACCGCACCTGGAAAGCCGACGTGCTGATCGAAGGCGGGAAGATCGGCGCGATCGGTCCGGATTTGAGCGGGGATCAGGAGATCGACGCCACCGGCTGCTATGTCATGCCGGGCGGCATCGATCCGCACACCCATCTCGAAATGCCCTTCATGGCCACCTATTCATCCGATGACTTCGAGAGCGGCACGCGCGCGGCCGTCTCCGGCGGCACGACTATGGTGGTCGACTTCTGCCTCCCCTCACCCGGCCAGTCCCTGCTCGAAGCGATCCAGATGTGGGACAACAAGACGGCCAAGGCCACCTGCGACTATTCCTTCCACATGGCGATCACCTGGTGGGGCGAACAAGTTTTCGACGAGATGCCGGAAGTGGTGGCGCGCGGGATCACCTCCTTCAAGCATTTCATGGCCTATAAGGGCGCGCTCATGGTGGACGACGACGAGATGTACGCGTCCTTCCAGCGCTGCGCGGAGCTTGGCGCCCTCCCCCTCGTCCACGCCGAAAACGGCGACGTGGTGGCGCAGCTTCAGCAAAAGCTGCTCGCAGAAGGAAATAGCGGGCCGGAGGCGCACGCCTATTCCCGCCCCCCCGAGGTCGAGGGGGAGGCCACCAACCGCGCGATCATGATCGCCGACATGGTGGGCGCGCCGCTCTATGTGGTGCACGTCTCCTGCGAGCAGGCGCACGAGGCGATCCGCCGCGCGCGACAGAAGGGCATGCGCGTTTATGGCGAGCCGCTCATCCAGCACCTGATCTTGGACGAGAGCGAGTACGCCAACCCCGACTGGGACCATGCGGCGCGGCGCGTGATGTCTCCGCCTTTCCGCAACAAGCTGCACCAGGATTCGCTCTGGGCGGGCCTGCAGGCGGGATCGCTCCAGGTGGTCGCAACAGATCATTGCGCCTTCACAACCGACCAAAAGCGTTTTGGCGTCGGCGACTTCACCAAGATCCCCAACGGCACGGGTGGCCTTGAAGACCGAATGCCGCTTTTGTGGACGCACGGCGTCAACACCGGCCGGCTGACGATGAACGAGTTCGTCGCGGTTACCTCCACCAACATCGCGAAAATCCTCAACATGTATCCGCAGAAGGGCGCCATCGTCGAAGGGGCGGACGCCGATATCGTCGTCTGGGACCCGGTGGCGGAAAAGACCATCACCGCCTCCGCCCAGCAATCCGCGATCGACTACAACGTCTTCGAGGGTTTCAAGGTCAAGGGCCTGCCACGCACGGTGCTCTCGCGCGGCGAGGTCATGGTGGAGGACGGCAAGGTGAAGCCGAAGCCCGGCCACGGCCGGTTCGTCGCCCGCGAAGCGAATGCGCCGGTCAACCGCGCGCTTTCGCGCTGGAAGGAAGTGACCGCGCCGCGCAGGGTGGAGCGCTCCGGCATTCCCGCAACCGGAGTGTGAGCTATCATGGCCTGCGGCCGGAATCTGGGAACGAGCGGCGGCACCCGTCCCGGCTCATGCCGGCACAAGGCCGTCGAGATGGGGCAGAACCACCACACTTTCCTGTTCGTTGGGATCCGTTCGAGCGATCACGGCCGAGGCGGGAACATCGCCGAGATTGGCGGGAAGATGCGGGACGCCGGCGGGTATGTAGAACAGGTCGCCAGCCTTCACGACGATAAGATGCTCGAGTCTTTCGCCGTACCAGGAGTGAACTTCGCCGGAGAGCACGTAGATCGCCGTTTCATGGTTCTCGTGGAGATGGGCCCTGGCGCGGGCGCCGGGCGGCATCGTCAGGAGAAGCATGCAGATTCCCTTGGAGCCGACCGATTCAGCGGTGATCCCGGCGAAATAGTTCAGTCCCTGCTTGCCTTCGAAAGTGCTTTCTGGCCGGATGACTTGGCATGTAGGCTTGGGTGACATGGGTGGACTCCGTTGGTAACTGGGCGGTGGGGAACGGTTGAGCGCAGAACGACAAGCAGCTCGGATGAGGTCCGGGCCCCGGCCATGCCGGAGGATGGGCCGCCGCCCATGAAGGATATGGCGCCGACCGTCGTTTCAGCAAGAAAGCTTGGCCTGAATTTCCAGACCAATGACGGGCCGGTTCAGGCACTGTCCGACGTCGATCTGGTCATCGGCAAGGGCGAGTTCGTCTCCTTCATCGGCCCTTCAGGATGCGGCAAGACCACTCTTTTGCGCATCATCGCCGACCTTGAGAAGCCGACCGCAGGCGAGATCCGCATCAACGGCCTCACGCCCGAGCAGGCGCGCAAGACCCGCGCCTATGGCTACGTCTTCCAGGCGGCAGGCCTGTTCCCCTGGCGCACCATCGAAAAGAACATCGCCCTGCCGCTGGAGATCATGGGCTATTCGGCCGAGGAGCAGCGCCGGCGCGTCGCGCGAACGCTCGAACTCGTCAATCTAACCGGCTTCGAACGGAAATTTCCCTGGCAGCTTTCCGGCGGCATGCAGCAGCGCGCCTCGATCGCCCGGGCGCTTTCCTTCGACGCCGATCTCCTGCTGATGGACGAGCCTTTCGGAGCGCTGGACGAGATCGTACGCGATCATCTGAACGAACAGCTGCTTCAACTCTGGGCGCGGACCAACAAGACAATCTGTTTCGTCACCCATTCCATTCCCGAGGCGGTGTATCTCTCCACGCGCATTGTGGTGATGTCGCCGCGCCCGGGCCGCGTGACGGATGTGATCGAGTCGACACTGCCGCACGAGCGGCCGCTCGACATCCGCGACACGCCGGAGTTTCTGGCGATCGCCCACCGCGTGCGCGAGGGCCTGCGAGCGGGGCACAGCGATGAGTGAACTGTTTTGCAAACGCCGGAGGGAAACCTCGTGACCGCGTCGGCACCGATCGCCGCACCGGGTTCCGCCAGCGCCGCAAGCGCTGTCGCGTTCCGCCGGCTCAGCGAAGGCAGCTTTCTGCCGGTTATCATCGTCGTCGGGGCGCTAATTGCCATCTGGTACGGCTTCACCGTCTATCTCAACACGCCCTGGCAGATCGACACATACCAGCGCGCCGGGACGACCTGGACTGCGACCGATCTCATTCGCGACACCATGGCCCAGGAGCGGCCGGTGCTGCCTGCTCCCCATCAGGTGGTCGCGGAGCTGTGGAAGACTACAATGGAGGTTCGCCCGACCTCCAACCGCAGCCTGCTCAAGCACGCGTGGATCACGCTTTCCTCAACCCTGCTCGGCTTTGCGATCGGCACCACCCTCGGCATCCTTTTGGCCGTGGGGATCGTGCACAACCGGGCGATGGACAAGTCCGTCATGCCCTGGGTGATCGCCAGCCAGACGATCCCGATTCTCGCCGTGGCGCCGATGATCATCGTCGTGCTCAACGCCGTCGGTCTTTCTGGCCTCCTGCCCAAAGCGCTGATCTCCACCTATCTCTCCTTCTTTCCTGTGGTCGTCGGCATGGTGAAGGGGTTCCGCAGCCCCGAGACGATCCAGCTGGACCTCATGCGCACCTACAATGCCAGCGGCGCGCAGACCTTTTTCAAGCTGCGCTGGCCGGCTGCCCTGCCCTTTCTGTTCACCTCCATGAAAGTGGCGGTCGCCATCAGCCTCGTCGGCGCCATCGTCGGCGAGCTGCCGACGGGGGCCGTGGCCGGCCTTGGCGCGCGGCTCCTTGCCGGCTCCTATTACGGCCAGACGGTGCAGATCTGGGCCGCTCTCTTCATGGCTGCGGCCCTTGCCGCCATCCTCGTCGCGCTTGTCGGCCTCGCGCAGCGCCTCGTAATGGCGCGAATGGGGGCGCGGCCATGAACGCCGCGGTGGCGGGAGCCCTCGCCTTCTGGGCGGCCGCATGGGCGCTGAACCAGTGGCTGGTGCGTCTCAAGACCGGCACGGAGCTTGCCCGCCGTGCGGTGAACCTTCTGATCCCTGCCCTTTTCGGCATCACCCTGCTGGTCGTTTGGGAAGGTCTGGTTCGCGGCATGAACGTGCCGACCGTGCTTCTGCCACCCCCTTCGATGATCTGGGAGCGCATCCTGAGCTCGATTCCGACGCTCTGGGCCGATTTCCGGCAGACCTTCCTGAAAGCCGTGCTGATCGGCTACGCGCTCGGCTGCGGGTCCGGCTTTCTCGTCGCCATCGCCATCGACCGCTCGCCCTTCCTGAAGCGCGGGCTTCTGCCGCTCGGCAATTTCGTCTCCGCACTGCCCATCATCGGCATCGCGCCCATCATGGTCATGTGGTTCGGCTTCGAATGGCCCTCCAAGGCCGCCGTGGTCGTGGTGATGACCTTCTTCCCCATGCTGGTGAACACCGTTGAAGGCCTGGGCGCCTCCAGCCCCATCGACCGCGATCTGATGCGCACCTATGCCGCCTCTTACTGGCAGACGCTGTTCAAGTTGCGGTTGCCCGCGGCCGCTCCTTTCATCTTCAACGCGCTGAAAATCAACTCCACCCTGGCGTTGATCGGCGCTATCGTGGCGGAGTTCTTCGGCACGCCCATCGTCGGCATGGGCTTTCGGATTTCCACCGAGGTGGGACGCATGAACATCGACATGGTCTGGGCGGAGATCGCGGTCGCCGCGCTTGCGGGTTCGCTCTTCTATGGCGTGGTGGCCATCGTCGAACGGGCGGTCACCTTCTGGCATCCGTCCATCCGCGGTGGATAAGACTGGCCGTGGGGAGCACGGCATAACTTCAGAGGGAAGCGAAAATGAAAAGACTGATCACGACCATGCTCGCGGGCGCCATGTCGCTCGCTGGGTTTTCCGCGCTCGCGGCGGACGATGTCGCCCTGCAGCTCAAATGGGTAACCCAGGCCCAGTTCGCCGGCTATTATGTGGCCAAGGACCAGGGCTTTTATGAGGAAGAGAACCTGAATGTGGAGATCAAGCCGGGCGGGCCGGACATCGCGCCCGTTCAGGTGCTGGTCGGAGGTGGCGCCGACGTGATGGTGGACTGGATGCCCTCGGCGCTCGCCGCCCGCGAAAAAGGCGTTCCGGTGGTCAACATCGCCCAGCCCTTCGCGCGCTCGGGCCTCAACATGGTCTGCCGCAAGGAGACCGGCATCACCAAGCCCGAGGATTTCAAGGGGAAGACGCTCGGCACCTGGTTCTTCGGCAACGAATATCCGCTCTATAGCTGGCTCGCCAAGCTTGGCATCCCGCGCGACGGCTCGCCCGAGGGCGTGACCATCCAGAAGATCGGTTTCAACGTCGATCCGCTCTTGCAGAAGCAGGCCGACTGCATCACGGCCATGACCTATAACGAGTACTGGCAGATCATTGATGCCGGGCTTACGCCGGACGACCTCGTCGTCTTCAACTACACGGACGAGGGCGTGGCCACGCTTGAAGACGGGCTCTACGTGCTGGAAGACAAACTGCAGGACCCGGCTTTCGCCGACAAGATGGTGCGTTTCGTGCGCGCCTCGATGAAAGGCTGGCAGTGGGCCAAAGACAATCCGGACGAGGCGGCGATGATCGTGCTCGATAACGATGCGACCGGCGCCCAGACGGAAGAGCACCAGAAGCGCATGATGGGTGAGATCGCGAAGCTCCTCGGCGACAGCCCAAAGCTCGACGAGGCGGCCTACAAGCAGACTGTTGAGAGCCTCCTCCAGGGCGGCTCGGACCCCGTGATCACCAAGGAACCCGAGGGCGCCTTCACGCACGAGATCACCGACAAGCTCTGATTGCGTCGACGCAGCGCACAAGAAAAGGGGCGGGCAGCCGCTCCTTTTTCATGCCGCGATTTTCCTCCGCTCCTCTTCGCGGAACGCTCCCGGCGTCATGCCTGTCTGGCGCTTGAAGAAGCGGTTGAAATAGGCGGGGTCCTGGAAACCTAGCGAATAGGCTATGGCCTGCACGGGCGTGGGCGTGAAGACGAGTTCCCGCCGGGCCGCCCTCACTAGGTGGCGCGACGCCAGTTCCTGCACGCTGGCGCCCGTCTCGCGCCGCACGATCCTGTTGAGATGGGCCGGAGAAAGCCCAAGCTTCTCGGCATAGAAGCCGACCGGCCGGTGCTCCCGGCAATGGGCGGAGAGCAGCGTGATCAGCGCATGCACACGCCGGCGGTCGCGCTCGCGCGTCGCCGCCGGCTCGCCCGCCCCCCCGGCTTGCGCGCCCGCCCTCGCAAGCCGCAGGACAAGCTCCGTGACCATGGCCTCGAGCAGGATATCGCTGCCCGGACCGGCGCGGTGGAGCTCCTCATGGATCCGCGCGGCAAGGGGTCCGACGAGCGCCGCCTCCGTCCCGCTGAGAGGCACGATCTGCGCCCGCGCCAGAAAGGTTGAGATTGCCGGATCGGAGGCGCGGATCGGCGGCAGACGATCGGCAAGCGCAGTGATCACCAGCCCATCCGCATTGGGCGCATAGCGGAACCCATGCGCGGCGCCCGGCGCGACATAGATGGCCGCCGGCGCCGCGAAAGGACGCCGCTCCCTTGCCCCCAGAAGTTCCCCCTCTCCCGCCTCCAGCACGAAAACCTGGAACAAGGCTTCGTGCCGGTGCAATGCGATCTCCCAATTGTGCAGCCGGCTGCGCAGCGGCAGCGTCTCGCTATGCAGCCAGAAACCTTCCGATTCCCCGCTCTTCTCTCGGTAGAGCCGATAGTTGGGTACGTTTGTCCTGTCCAAGTCACCCTCGCTCCGTGATCGGAAAGTGCAACGATACGCCACAAAAGTCCATTGCCGCCGCATGCGGGGAGCTTCAATGAACATGCGGCACGATCATGCCGCTTTCGCACGGCACCAATGGGCCGAAATTTCGCCGCAGGGAGATGGCGGCCGGGAGGACAAAAATGAGCGAGGAGAAGCCGAAGCGCTTTCGCGAGGGCGTGGCTACGCGCCGCTCCGTCTTGGGCGACGCCTGGGTTGACCGGGCCGAGGCCAACAAGACCGAGTTCGACGCGCCCTTCCAGGAACTGATCACCGAAGCCGCTTGGGGCCATGTCTGGTCGCGGCCGAACTGGACCAAGCGCGAAAGATCGATCGTCACCATCGCGCTCCTTGCAGCGTTCGGCCACTATGAAGAGGTCGCGTTGCATGTGCGCGCCACGGCGAACACAGGAGCGACAGCCGACGATTTGCGCGAGGCCATGCTGCATGTGGCCATCTATGCCGGCGTTCCGGCCGCCAATCATGCCATCAAGGTTGTCAAGCAGACACTTGCCGAAATGCAATCGGGAGAAACGGAATGAAGAACGCAAGGCCCACACGGGGCGGCTTTTTCCAGCGCGACCGCACCTGGCACCCGCCGGCCTTCGCGCCGGGCTATAGGAGCACGGTGGTGCGCTCGCCGCAGCGCGCACCCTTGTCCTTCGGAAACACGCTTTCCGAGATCACCGGGCCCGTCTTCGGCCACAGCATGCTCGGCGAGCTCGACAACGACCTGATCCTCAACTACGCCAAGCCCGGCGAAAGCGCGATCGGGCCGCGCATCGTGGTCTATGGCCAGGTGCTGGACGAGAATGCCAGGCCGGTACCCAATGTGCTGCTGGAATTCTGGCAGGCCAATGCCGGCGGGCGTTATCGCCACAAGAAGGACGGCTATCTCGCGCCCCTCGATCCCAATTTCGGGGGCTGCGGGCGCACCATCACCGACGAGGACGGCCATTATTCCTTCCGGACGGTGATGCCCGGCGCCTATCCTTGGCCGAACGGCATCAATGACTGGCGCCCGGCGCATATCCATTTCGCCGTCTTCGGCCACGGCTTTGTCCAGCGCCTGATCACGCAGATGTATTTCGAGGGCGATCCGATGATCGCCAAATGCCCGATCGTGCGGACGATCCCTGACGAGCGAGCGATCCAAAGCCTGATCGCAGCGCTGGACATGGAAGCGACGATACCGATGGATGCGCGGGCCTATAAATTTGATATCGTCCTGCGCGGGCGCCGCTCGACGCTGTTCGAAAACAAGCTGGAGGGCAACTGATGAAGGGGCAGACACTGACAAGGCTGAAGGAGAGCGCGTCGCAGACAGCCGGCCCCTATGTGCATATCGGGCTGACGCCTAATTTCTGCGGCATAACAGGCGTCTACCCCGAGGATCTTGGCATCCGCATGGTCAACGAGAAGACCAAGGGCGAGCGGATCACCGTCAAGCTGCGGCTCATCGACGGCACCGGCTCGGTGACCAAGGATGCGCTGATCGAGATCTGGCAGGCGGATGCGGACGGGCTCTACAACTCGCCCGACGAGCCCCGGGGCAAAGCGGACCCGAATTTCACCGGCTGGGGCCGCCAGCCATCCGATCCGGAAACGGGCGTATTCACCTTCGAGACCGTCAAGCCCGGGCGCGTGCCCTTCATGGACGGGCGGATGCAGGCGCCGCATATCAGCCTCTGGATCGCCGCGCGCGGCATCAATATCGGCCTGCAGTCGCGCCTCTATTTCGGCGACGAGGAGCAGGCGAATGCCGAGGACCCCGTTCTCTCCCGGCTTGAGCATCCGAGCCGGGCGGCCACGCTGATCGCCCAGCGCGACGGCAACACCTACAGCCTGGACATCCATCTCCAGGGCGAGAAGGAGACGGTGTTCTTTGATGTGTGAGGGCAGATGAGCGTTGCCGCCTTCGACCACCCGATCCTTTCCGGACTCGTGGGCGACGATGCCTTTGCCGTGCTCTTCTCGGTGGCCGCGGAACTCGCGGCCATTCTGCGCTTCGAAGTGGCGCTTGCCGAGGCTGAAGCTGATGAAGGGCTTATCCCGGCGGAAGCGGCCCTGGCCATCGCCAAGGGTCTGCCGCGCTTCAAGCCGGACATTCCCGGCCTCAAGAGCGGCGTTGCTCGCGACGGGGTGCTGATCCCGGCCCTGCTCGACCAGTTGCGCCGGCAACTTGGGCCGGAATCCGGCCCTCACCTTCACTTCGGCGCCACCAGCCAGGATCCCATCGACACCGGCCTGGCGCTCCGGCTAGTCGAAGCCATCGATCTCATCGGTGCGCGGCTGGATGAGCTGAGCGCCGCGCTCGATGATCTGGAAAGGCGCGACGGCGCCACTCCGGTGATGGCGCATACGCGCATGCAGGCCGCCATTCCGGTCACCGCAGCCCGCAAGATCGCCTCATGGCGCGAGCCGCTTCTGCGCCATCGCGCCCGGCTCGATATAGTGCGCAAATCGGTTGCCGTGCTCACTCTGGGCGGCGCAGCCGGCACGCTCGACAAACTCGGCGACAGGGGGCAGGCCGTGGCCGCGCGGCTTGCCAAAAAACTCGGACTTAATCTGGTCTCCCATGCTCGCCACTCGGAGCGCGACGGCGTCGCCGACTTCGCTTCCTTCCTGTCCCTGGTGACCGGAAGCCTCGGCAAGATGGGCCAGGATGTCGCGCTGATGGCGCAGAACGAGATCGGCGAGATCCAGCTCTCCGGAGGCGGCGGCTCCTCCGCCATGCCGCACAAGCAGAATCCGGTGAAGGCGGAAATTCTGGTCACGCTTGCTCGCTTCAACGCCACGCTCCTTTCAGGCATGCACCAGGCCTTGGTGCATGAGAACGAGCGCTCGGGCGCCGCCTGGACTCTGGAATGGATGCTGCTGCCGCAGATGGTGGTGGCGACGGGCGCCGCGCTCAGGATCGCCACGGAGCTCGCCGCTACTATTTCGTTCGCCGCTAGGAAAGCCTAACGGCCGCTATCCTGGCGCAGGCGCTCGGCAATCCAAGTTTTATGAGAGCCTGGCGGCTGACGCCCACCCGCCGTCGGGCGAACTCAACTCACCGCAATCACCAGCAGAAACGCCCCGGCAAGCGCCGTATTGCTGATCACGCCGTTGATCCGGCTCACGCGGTCATATCCGTGATGGTCCCAGAAGTTGTGGAAGAGGTAGGTGGCGAGAACCAGGAAAAGGATGAGGCCCGCCGCTCCAATCACGGCCCAGGACCCGATCACCACCAGCACGCCGCAGACCACCTGCAACGCTATACCGAGAAGGAGCGCAAAGCGCGGCAGCGGCACGCCGCGGCCAGCGAGAATCGACGAGAGGGGAATGTTCGTCAGGTTGCGTAAGCCGGCATAGACAAACGCGCCGCCGAGGAGAAAACGGCCCAAGACAAAAAACCAGGAGAAATTGTCGGCAGGCACTAGAAATTTCCTTCTTGAAACTGGCACGTAGAAACGGCGGGATAGCGCTTTTCCGCGTGGAAGGAGCGCCGCAAGCGCGGCGCTCCGCGAAAGAGCTACTCGGCGGCCGCGCGGCTCTCCTGCTGCACCGGGTGGATGCTGCGAAACGACACGCAGAGGCGATTCCACACATTGATCATCCCGATGGCGACTGAGAGCTTCACCAGTTCCTCTTCTGAAAAATGTTTCCGCGCCTCCTCGTAGTCCTCGTCCGTGATCTCGGCTGTTTCGGAAAGCCGCGTCAGCTTCTCCGTCCAGGCAAAGGCCGCGCGCTCGCGCTCGGAATAGAGTGGCGATTCCCGCCAAGCCGCGACGAGATGCACCCGCTGCTCGGTATCGCCGTCCCCTCGCGCTTCGCGGCTATGCATGTCTACGCAATAGGAACAGCCGTTGATCTGAGAAGCTCTGAGCTTGATGAGATGCAGCAGGCTCTTCTCCAGGCCGCATTTGTCGACGGCCTCGTTCAGTGCCCGAACAGCCTTCATGATCTCCGGGGAGGCTTGGAAGAAGTTGAGACGCGGTTGCATGCTCTTTCCTTTCTACTTTGACTGCTGGGTTGACGTTTCGCCCTGCGGCCGCTGATGACGGGCCACAAAGGCGCAGTTGAAGGCAATAGCGCGGGGATCAGCATCGGCCTGGCAGCCGACGACGATCTCCGCCAGTTTCGTTTCGGCCAGCACGGCCCGCCACGCGCGCTCCGCCCTCAGCATGGCGGCGTTGATGCCGCACGGCTTCACATAGGCGGCAGGCTCGAGGGCGCCCGGTCCGCGCTGCCTGATCTCCATGCAGCGGAAGGCGGGCTGGGGTCCCTCTATTGCCAGGACTATGTCGAGAAGGCTGATCCGATCAGGCGACTTTGCGAGGCGGTAGCCGCCATGCGGCCCGGGCACCGATTCGAAGAGCTTCGCCGCGGTGAGCGCCTGCAGATGTTTCAGCAGGTAGCTCTGCGAAAGCCCGTGTAGCTCCGCAAGCGCACTGGCGGGAAGCGTCCGCCCCTCCTCAAGTTGGGCCAGAACGGCCGCGCAATGGATCGCCGCCTCCACGCCTTCGCTCAGCTTCATCTATCCGCTCCCATTCTGGATAGATAATATCATGGATATGATATATCCACAATAGGCGAAAGCGCATATCGCAGGCGCGGCCCAACGGGTTCGGCCTGCTACTGGAGCTTCTTCAGCAACACCGCAAGCGTCTCGGCTTCTTCCGTGCTGAGGCGCGCGCCTACTGCATCCTCGATCGCCTGCGCGTAGACGGCCCAGGTATCCCGGCGCAGCGCCCTGCCCCTGGCGGTGATTTTCAACACCTGCCCGCGCCTGTCGTGCGAGCATTCGTGCCGGTCGATCAGCCCCGCGGCCGCCAGCCGCTCCGCAAGGCGCGAGAGGTTGTATTGCGCAAAGAGCAGCGCCTTTTCGAGCTCATAGGGCCTAAGACCCTGGTCCCCGGCTTTCTCCAGCTCCCACAGCACGTCGTACCAGGAAAGCGGCGGCAGCTTCGCCTCCTTGAGCCTCGCCTCCACTCGGCTCAGCGCCAGGCGTTGTGTGCGCATCAGGCTGATCCAGGCGCAGGTGGTCGCCTCGTTCGGCCTCTTCGTCATTCCAGCCCCGCATCTTTTTCATGCAACTGCATCTAGACAAACCAGAGTTCGCGTCATCATATAGATGCAACTGCATTGATATGCCAAGCAGCCACCCTAAGGAGACTCCGAATGGCCGGGAAACTCACCCTCATATCGCATGATCTTTGCCCCTATGTGCAGCGCGCCGCAATCGTGCTCGCCGAAAAGGGCGTTCCTTTCGAGCGCATGGACATCGATCTGACCAACAAGCCCGACTGGTTTCTGAAGATCTCGCCGCGCGGCAAGGTGCCGCTTCTGAAGGTGGACGAGGAGGTGCTGTTTGAGAGCGCCGCCATCGTGGAGTATCTGGACGAGACGCATGAACCCCGCCTGCATCCGCACAATCCGGTGACCCGCGCCCGCCATCGCGCCTGGATGGAGTTCGGATCGGCCGCCCTTTCCGACCTTTGGACCATCGAGACGACGGGCGACCAGAAAACTTTCGACGACGCGGTCGCAGCGCTCCGGGAGAAGTTCGTGCGTCTTGAGGCCGAACTCGGCGGAGGCCCCTACTTCGCGGGCGAGAACTTCACCGTGGTGGATGCCGTGTTCGCGCCGGTCTTCCGCTATTTCGACCTGATCGACACGGTCACCGATCTCGGCGTCTTTGACGATCTGCCGAAACTGCAGAAGTGGCGGGCCGCGCTTGCCGAACGCCCGTCGGTCAGAAGCGCCGTCGCCCCTGATTACAACGATCGCCTGCGCCGTTTCCTGGAAAGAATGGACGGCGTCCTGCTGCGCCAGACAATCGCCGCCTGAGCTCCTGGCAAGATGGCGTAGGGGCGGCGGGTTCCGCTCAAGGCGCGCACCTGCTGCCCTATTTCCCTACTCCGCGGCGACCTTCATCGGGTTGTTCGGGTGCATGGTCCAATTGGCGTATTCGCCAGGGACAGCCTGCCCTGTGCGCCGGTCGACCTCCCCCGCGGCAAGCGGCACCATGGTGATGCAGTCCTCCACCGGGCAGATATTGACGCAGAGATTGCAGCCGACGCATTCGGCGTCGATCACCTCGAAGTGGCGCACGCCGTTGACCATGCTGGTTATCGCCTGGTGCGACGTGTCCTCGCAGGCGATATGGCACCGCCCGCACTTGATACACAGATCCTGATTGATCCGCGCCTTGGTGATGTAGTTCAGGTTGAGATATTGCCAGTCGGTGACATTCGGCACCGCGCGGCCGATCACGTCGTCCAGCGTGGCGTGCCCTTTCTCGTCCATCCAATTGCTCAAGCCGTCGATCATCTCCTGGACGATCTTGAAGCCGTAGGTCATGGCCGCTGTGCAGACCTGCACCGTGCCCGCGCCGAGCGCCAGAAACTCCGCCGCGTCGCGCCAGGTGGTGATGCCGCCGATGCCGGAAATGGGCAGACCACGCGTGTCGCCATCGCGCGCGATCTCCGCCACCATGTTGAGTGCGATGGGCTTTACCGCCGGCCCGCAATAGCCGCCATGGGTTCCTCTGCCATCGATGGTGGGCTCCGGCGCGAAGGTGTCGAGATTGACGCCGGTGATGGAGTTGATCGTGTTGATGAGCGACACGGCATCGGTTCCGCCCGCATGGGCGGCGCGTGCGGGTTTCCTGATATCGGTGACGTTGGGCGTGAGCTTCGTGATGACGGGCATGCGGGTGTTCTGCTTGCACCAGCGCACGACCATTTCGACATATTCGGGCACCTGGCCGACCGCCGAGCCCATGCCGCGCTCGCTCATCCCATGGGGACAGCCGAAATTGAGCTCGATGCCGTCCGCCTCCGTCTCCTCGACCAGCGGCAGGATGGCCTTCCAGGCTTCCTCCTCGCAGGGCACCATGAGCGAGACCACCAGCGCCCGATCCGGCCAGTTTTTCTTCACCTGCTTGATCTCGGTGAGGTTCAGGTAGAGGTCGCGGTCGGTGATGAGCTCGATATTGTTGAAGCCGAGCAGGCGCCGGTCGGAACCCCAGACGGCGCCATAGCGCGGTCCGTTGACGTTGACGACCGGCGGTCCCTCCTCGCCCAGGGTCTTCCAGACCACGCCGCCCCAGCCGGCCTTGAAGGCGCGCTCCACATTGTACGCCTTGTCCGTAGGTGGGGCGGAGGCTAGCCAGAACGGATTCGGCGATTTGATGCCGATGAAATTCGAGCGGATGTCAGCCATGATGTCCTCCCTCGCCCATCAGCGTGCGATGGATGCTTTCCGCCGCGTCGCGCCCCTGCGCCGTCGCGGAGACGGTGAGGTCGTCGCCGCCGAGGATGCAGTCGCCGCCGGCCCAAACCTTGGGCATTGTCGTGCGGCCCTCGGCATCCACGCGGATGCGCCCGTTCTCCAGCGCAATTGCCTCACCGCTGCCATTGAGCACGGTTGGTTCGAAAGTCTGGCCGATGGCTTTGAAAACCTGATCGGCCCTGAGGATGACGGTCTCGCCCGTGCCGATCAGCCGGCCATCGACCATGGCGGTATATTCCATCTCGATGCCTGCCGCGCGGCCGCCTTCGGCGATCACGCGCTTAGGCTGCAGCCAGTGGCGGATGGTCACGCCCTTGGCGGCGGCAAGCTCCTGCTCCCACTCGGAAGCGTTCATGTGCTCGGGTCCGCGGCGGTAGCAGATCGTGACCTCCTCCGCCCCGAGCAGACGCGCCTGCACGGCCACGTCGATGGCCGTCATGCCGCCGCCAATGACGACGACGCGGCGGCCGACGGGAAGTTGCGACAGGTCCTCCGCCTGGCGAAGCGTTGCGATATAGTCTACGGCGTTTTCCACGCCCTCGGCCTCCTCCCCCTCCGCGCGCAGGGCGTTGACACCCGAAAGGCCAAGGCCCAGGAACACGGCGTCATAGCCTGCCGCGAGCCCCGCCAGGGTGAAGTCGCGGCCGAGCACCTTTCCGTGCTCGACCGTGATGCCGCCGATGGAGAGGATGTACTCGACCTCCGCTTGGGCGAATTTTCCCGGCGCCTTATAGGCGGCGATGCCGTATTCGTTGAGGCCGCCCGCCTTCGGCTTGGCGTCGTAGACGGTCACGTCATGCCCATGCATGGCGAGGCGATGCGCGCAGGCCAGGCCTGCCGGACCCGCGCCGATGATGGCCACCCTCTTGCCGGTGGGCGCCGCCCGCGTATAAAATTGCTTGCCGCGCGCCACGGCCGTGTCGGTGGCATAGCGCTGCAGCCGGCCGATCTGCACCGGCTTGCCCTCCGCATGCTCGCGCACGCAGGCCTCCTCGCAGAGTGTCTCGACCGGGCAGACGCGGGCGCACATGCCGCCAAAGATGTTCTGGTCGAAGATGGTCTTTGCCGCGCCCAGCGGATTTCCGGTGGCGATCTGCCTGATGAACAGCGGGATGTCGATGGAGGTCGGGCAGGCCTGCATGCAGGGCGCGTCGTAGCAGAAATAGCAGCGGTCCGCCTCCACATGCGCCTCGTGCTGGTCGAGCGCGGGATGCAGGTCCGCGAAGTTGAGCGCATAGGCCTCCGGCGACAGGCGGCCGGCAACGATACCGTCCTCATAGCGGCGTTCAGCCATACCGTTCCCCTTTGTTCTTTAGGAGAACGCTACCGCACTTCCAATTTTTTATCAATCGGTCAAATTTTAGGCTGCCGCGGCTCCGCCGGAGCACCACCGCAAAGCGCGAGGATGATCTCTCACCCGTCCGCCTGCACCTTGATCACCGGCTCCATCTTGCTGAGCACGTGGTCGCCCAGCCAGCAGAGGCTGCGGTGGCCGGCGCCGAGGTCGCGGAAGGGCGGCAGTTCGCGCTCGCAGAGCTTGTCCGGCACGAGCGGCTTGTAGCGGCAGCGGGTCTGGAACGGGCAGCCGGGGGGCGGATCGATGGCTGAGGGAATATCACCCTCGAGCACGATGCGCTTCTTCTTCACCCGCGTATCGGCAAGGGGAATGGCCGATAGCAGCGCCTCCGTATAGGGGTGGTAGGGCGGCGAGAAGATTTGGTCGGTCGTGCCCTGCTCGACGATATGGCCGAGATACATGACCACCACGCGGTCGGCGAGATAGCGCACGACGGAAAGGTCGTGGCTGATGAAGAGCATCGTCGTCTTGTTCTTGCGCTGGATGTCCATCAGCAGTTCGGTCACCGCGGCTTGCACGGACACGTCGAGCGCGGAGACCGGCTCATCCGCCACCACCACCTTGGCATTGCCTGCAAAGGCGCGCGCAACGCCGATGCGCTGCTTCTGTCCGCCGGAAAGCTGGCGCGGCATGCGCGCCGCGAAAGCGCGCGGCAGCTTTACCAGGTCGAGAAGCTCGAACATCTTCTTGCGCCGCTCCTCGACCGTGCGGCCGATCCTGAACTTTTCCAGCGTGCGCATGATCTGCGCGCCCACCGAATGGCTGGGGTTCAGCGTGTCGAACGGATTCTGGAACACCATCTGGATGCCGGCGACGGTCGCTGTGTCGCGCGCCTCGACAGGCGTATCCTGGATATCCTGGTTGCCGAGCGTCACCCGGCCTTCAGTGGCGGTTTCAAGCCCCAGAAGCACCTTTGCCAGAGTAGACTTGCCGCAGCCGGATTCGCCGACGATCGCGACCGTCTCCGCCTCGCGCGCCTCGAAGCTGAGCGACTCATTGGCTTTCACCAAGCGGGTCTCGCCGCCGCCGAACAGGCCGCCGCCCGAAACGTGGTAGTACTTTTTCAGGTCTTCGATCTTCAGCGTTGGCGCTCCGGGCGCGACCGGCGCGCGCGCCTTTGCGGCGCCTTCAGGCAGCGCGTCCCAGTCGATCTCGGAAATCCGCACGCAGCGGGAATGGTGGCCGGCGGCGCCATCCACCTCCACCATCGGAATCTCCGCCGCATCGCAGAAACCGGCGCGGAAATGCATGCAGCGGGGGCCGAAATTGCAGCCTTTCGGCCTCTCATGCGGCAGCGGCAATTGGCCGGGAATGGCGATCAGCGGCCGCGTGTTCTTGTCCGTGCCCGGCAGCGGGATGGAGCGAAACAGCCCCTGCGTATAGGGGTGGCGCATGTGCTCGAACACATCCCGCACGCTGCCGGTCTCCACCGCCTCGCCGGAATACATGACCGTGATGCGGTCGCAGGTCTCGAGGACCAGGCCAAGATTATGCGACACGAAGATCATCGACGTGCCGTATTCCCTGCCGAGCCCCTTCACGAGCTCTATGATGCCCGCCTCGACCGTGACGTCGAGCGCCGTGGTCGGCTCGTCGAGAAGCAGCAGCGATGGTTTGGATAGAAGCGCCATGGCGATGACGATACGCTGCTGTTGCCCGCCGGAGAGCTGGTGCGGGTAGGACCGCATGATGCGCTCCGGATCGGGCAACCTTACCGCGCGCACCATGTCGATCGCCCGGTTCCACGCCTCCTCCCTGGAGACCTTCTCATGGATGAGCGGCACTTCCATGAGCTGCTTGCCGACCTTCATCGCCGGATTGAGGCTCGCCATCGGCTCCTGGTAAATCATGGCGATCTCGTTGCCCCGGACTTGGCGCAGTTCCTCCTCGCTCATCTCGGCCATATCGCGGCCTTTGAACTTTATGCGTCCGCCGACGATCCTTCCGACGTTGGAGAGGTCGCGCATGATGCCGAGCGACACCGTAGACTTGCCGCAGCCGGATTCGCCGACGATCCCCATCGCCTCGCCGGGCATCACCGTGCAGGAGAAGTCCATGACGGCCGGAATCTCCCCCGCGCGGGTGAAGAAGGAGATGGAGAGGTTCTCGATCTCGAGGATGGGTGTCTCGTTATGCGCAGCGGTGATCTCGTTCATGCCGTCAATCCCTCAGCGACTGCTCGCGCAGCGCATCGGCGAGCAGGTTCAGCCCGAGTACGAACGACATCAGCGCGATGACCGGCGGCAGCGCCGGATGGATATGCGCGCGCAAGAGGCGGCTGGACTCCTTGATGGCCGTGCCCCAGTCCGGGCTCTCCGGCGCGAGCCCCAGGCCGAAATAACCGAGCGTGCCGAGCAGGATGGTCGTGTAGCCTATTCTCAGGCAGGTATCGACGATGAGCGGCCCACGCGCATTGGGCAGGATCTCCCAAAGCATGATGTACCACGCGCTTTCGCCGCGCGTCTGTGCGGCGGCCACATAGTCGCGCGTCTTGATGTCCAGGGTAAGCCCGCGCACAATGCGGAACACGCCGGGGCTGGAGGCGAAGACCACGGCGACGAAGATGTTGAGCTGGTTGGACGTGATGGAAATGATGCCCAACGGATCGGCGTCGAAGACGAGCCCCGCATAGACCCAGCCGCCGATGAGGAGCGTTGCGGCAAGGAGCGCCGCCAGAAGAGCCGGCCGACCGGCAAAGCGCGTGTAGAAGAGCGCCCCGAAGAAGATGATCGGGAACATGAAGAAGACCCCCGCGAGCCATTGCGGTATGGGCGTTTCCCGGATGCCGGGCGTGACCAGGAGATAGAAGAGCAGGATCACCGGGAAGGCGAGCACCAGATTGGCGAGGAAGGAGAGCAGGCTGTCGATCCTCCCGCCATAATAGCCCGCTGGGAGCCCGAGGGTGGAGCCGACCATCAGCGAGAAGAGCGTGGCCGCCGGTGCGATGACAAGCACGATCTGGCTGCCGAAGACCACGCGCGAGAAGACGTCGCGCGCCAGGCGGTCGGCCCCGAGCAGGAAGACCGCGCCGGAATTGGGATCGATCGCGCCCGGCGGCGCGTCCTTCATGATGGCGATCTGCTGCAGCGGATCAAAGGGCGCTATGACGTCGGCGAAGATGGCCGTGAACAGCCAGAAGAAGCAGATCATGAGGCCGGCGATGCCGACGCCCGTGTCGAAGAGGTGGCCGTAGAGCCCGAGATATCGTTTGAGGCTCAAGCTCAGCGCCAGGATAACGGCCAGCGCGATCCACACCGGCCAGAAGCGCGCGATGACGCCGAGGATGATCTGCAACGCTCCGATGGTCTCGTATTGCATCCGCCCCTCCCTTACCGCACGCGAATGCGCGGGTTGAGCAGCGCGTAGCCGACATCGGAAATGAGCTGCGTCGACAGCACCACGAGCACGGAGATCAGCGAGCAGGCGAGCAAGAGGTCGATGTCGTTATTGGCCGCCGCCTCCACGAGCGCAAAACCGAAGCCCTGGTAGCGGAACATCACCTCGACGATGACGACGCCCGTGAGCAGCCACGGGAACTGAAGCATGATGACCGTGAAGGGAGCGATCAGCGCATTGCGCAGCGCATGCTTCATCACCACCGCGTTGAAGCCCAGGCCTTTGAGCCGCGCCGTGCGGATATATTGCTGGGTCATCACCTCCACCATGGAGGCGCGTGTCATTCGCGCGATATAGCCGATGCCGTATACGGCCATGGTCATCACCGGCAGGGTGAAATTGTAGAATGTGATGCCCTGGTTTGTGGCCGAAGCGGCCGACCCGTTCAGCCATCCAAGCCACGAGGCAAAGACGATGGTGAAGATGACGCCGGAGACATATTCCGGAGTCGCCGTGGTCGTGATGGAGGCTACCGAAAGGGTCCGGTCCGTCCGGCTCCCCTCGCGCATGCCGGCCAGCACGCCGATGATCAGCGACACCGGCACCATCACCGCCATCACCCAGAACATCAGGATGCCGGTGGCCTGGATCGCCGGACCGAGCTTCTGCGCCACCGGCACCTTGAATTTGGTCGAGCAGCCGAAGTCGCCTTGCAGCACGCCGGAATAGCGCGCTTCCGCGGGCTCGCGGCAGAAGGCGAAGCGCGAGACAGCGGCCCCGGTCGCCGGGTCGACGTTGGGCTGCTTCGGCACGACGCCCAGCCATTGGCCGTAGCGGACGAAAAAGTTCTGGCGGTAGCCGTTCCTGTCGAGCCAGTTCTCCAGATCCTCGGCCGAGGAGCGCATGTCGAGTTGACTGATAGCGAGCTTCTTGAGGTTCGGCTCGAGATTGACGAGGAAGAACACCACCAGCGACAGGCACAGCATCGTCAGCGCCATGACACCAAGGCGTCGAAGGATGAAGCTCGCCAATATTCCCCTCCCCTTATTCAGGGGTCCTTACTGCTTTTTGGTGCGGAAGGAGCGCCGTTCGGCACTCCCTCCGGAAGGATGTCACGCCTCGTCAAGCCATGCTTTTTGCAGGTCGACCTCGAACGTCGGGTGGATCCTGTGGCCCTTCACCGCCTCGACCGAGTGGTTGTAGAGCTTGCGCCAGTAGGGCTGGATGATGATGCCCGCATCCTGGATATGCTGCTCGATATCGGCCATCACGGTGCGGCGCTCCTCCGGATCCGGGATTGTCAGCGCCTTGTCGATCAGCGCGTCGAGGTCCGGATTGGAGTAGGCGGATTCGTTCCACGCCTCGCCGCTGCGATAGGCAAGCGCCACCGCCTGGATGCCGAGCGGGCGCATGTTCCAGTTGGTCATGGACCAGGGATACTTCGTCCAGTCGTTCCAGAAGGTGGAGCCGGGCAGCACCTCGCGCTTCACCTTGAAGCCTGCCTCGCGCACCTGCGCGGCGATCGCGTCACCGGTATTCTTGTGCCAATCCTCGTCCACCGTGATGAGCACATGCTCGTGGTCCATTTGGCCGGCCTCCTCCATCAGCCGCTTGGCCTCCTCGATGTTGCGCTCGACCTTCGGTAGCTCCGCATATTCGGGATGGATCGGGCAGACATGGTGGTTTTCCGCCACCTCGCCGGCATTGCCGTAGCCGAGCGCAAGCACGGTCGCATTGTCCACGGCCAGCTGCAGCGCCCTGCGCACGCGCTGGTCGTCATAAGGCTTGTTGTTGACATTGGTGCGGGCAAGCAGCGTCGTCGCCGTCAGCACCTCGGTCTTGACCAGCCCGAGGCCGTCCAGGATGTCCACATAGTCGGCGGTGGTCTCGTAATTGGTGTGCACCTCGCCCGCTTCGAAAGCGCTCACCATGGCGGACGGGTCCGGCCCGTAGTCGATGAACTCGATGCCGTCGAGATAGGTCTCGCCGCCCCACCACTTGCCGTCCTCGCGCCGCTTCAGGACGACGCGGTTTCCCACCTCGTAGGAGACGAGCTCGAATGGCCCGGTGCCGATGGGATTGGCGACGAAGTCCCGGCCCGTCTCGTCAAAGGTCCGGTGCACGAGCAGCCCGGGATAGTCGGCAAAGCCCGGAATGATGGAAATGTCCGGCTTCTGCAGAGTGAGCTTGACGGTCTGATCGTCCACCTTCTCGATCGAGCCCTCGCGTGCCTTCTTGGTCTGCGGGTCGATCAGCGAGGCGAGCCGCGTCGCCATGGAATTGCCCTCGGCGGTCTGATCACACCAGCGCGTGATGTTGTAGACGACATCATCTGCCGTGAAGGGATCGCCGTTGTTCCAGGTGACGCCCTGCCGGACGCGCAACAGATATTCCGTGGCCTCCTCGTTCACCTCCCAGCCTTCCAGCAGCCTGCCTTCGAAGGTAAATTCGTGGGTGTATTTGACCAGCGGCTCGAGCGTCTGGCGCATCGCATTTGCGATCTCCGACCAGTCGGCAGTGCGCGGGTCCTTGGGATCCTTGATCCACATGGCCATCTTGAGCACGCCGCCCTTCTTCGGCTCCTGGGCCAAAGCGGGCGTCGGCAGGGTCAGCCCGGCCAGCGCGTATGCCCCGGCGGCGGTGGCGCCGAAGATGCTGGCGAGCGCCAGGAATTCGCGTCGATCCATCCTGCCCGCGCGCGCCTCCTCGCCGAGCGCAGCTATCCGCGCCGGAATGCGTCCGCCATTGCTCCTGAAGAATCTCATCGACGCTCTCCCCTCTTCGATTCCCGAATTCTTGATGCCAGCACCCGCTGGAGCCCTACCATTCCGCATTCGGGCCCCCTTGTCAAAAAGCCGACGTCGCAAGCGCAACATTCCTGCCAAAATTCCGGCAACCGGCGCATTGGGGACGCCGCGGATGTGGGAAATGTGGCGGAAATCTCGCCGACCCTGTCCGGCTTGCGACTGGGATCCTCCAGCGCGATTCCGCCGGCCATGTGCTTAGGGCTTGATTGACGGCATCGGACCGCCTTGGTAATTCTCGCTTCGTGCCAGAGGTGCCCCGCTTCAACCGCGGGGATAAAAGGGAATACGGAAGGGCTTTTTGGCCCCAACCGTAGCTGCTCCCGCAACTGTGAGCGCCGAGGTTCTCTCAATTGCCACTGGGCTATGCGGCCTGGGAAGGCGAGGAAACCGACGAAGCGCGAGCCAGGAAACCTGCCTCGGGTCGTCACCTTCCGGATGCGGGCAGCTTCCGGGGCTGTGGTTTCGCAGTGGTGACGGGCAAAGTCATCGCTGGCGGACCCACGGCCATTGGCCGTTCCCTCCAGCATCATCGGGGTATGTGCGGAGGGGAAAAATGACCGCATCACGTATAGCATCCAGCCTTCTCGCCGGCGCATCGGCACTTTCCATCATCCTCGCCACCGGCCCGTCCGGCGCCCAGGACATCGACCTCGGCGAAATTGTGGTGACGCCGAATCGGGCGCCGACGGAGTTTTCGCAGACCGGCTCCTCGGTCACGCGCATCGGCCGCGTGGAGATCGAGGAGCAGTCGCTTCCGCTCGTCACCGACTATCTCGACCTTGTGCCGGGCGTCGCCATCACCTCTCCCGGCGGACCGGGAACCGAATCCAGCCTCTCCATCCGTGGCGCCCCGCGCCGCTATGTGAAGACGCTTTATAATGGCATCGACATCTCCGATCCCACCAACACGCAGGTGCAGACCTCCTACCAGTACCTGCTTTCGGGCGGCCTCGACTCGATCGAAGTGCTGCGCGGCTCCCAGAGCACGCTCTACGGTTCCGACGCGATCGCCGGTGTCATCAGCCTTTCAACCCTGGGCGAAATCGAGCCGGGAGTGGCGCACATCCTTGCCGGCGAAGGCGGCTCCTACGGCACTGCGCGCGGGGCCTATGGGCTGCGCGCCGCCGACGAGCGCGCGCGCCTTTCACTCAATGTGCTCGGCCTCCATACGGACGGGTTCTCGTCTGCGGCCGCTGGAAGCGAGCGTGACGCTTACGACAATCTGACCGTAGATCTCGGAGCTGAATACCGGCTGAACGAGAACTTCTCCGTCTTTGGCTCCGGCCTTTATATCGACGGCGAAGCAGAATTCGACGACGCCTTCGGCGATCCGCCGCAAGACGATCCGTTCCACGCCAATGTCAACAGGAACCGGCAGATCGCCGGGCGCGCCGGCTTCAATCTCGATCTGATGGACGGCCGCCTCAAGAACAGTTTTGCCGTGCAGGGCTTTTCACTCGAACGGACCCTCCATACCGACTCCATGTTCGGCCCGTATGACGCGGACTATGAAGGAAGCCGGGCGAAGGTGGAATATCAGGGCTCGTTCCAAGCGGTCGATTGGCTGACCCTGCAATACGGTATCGATCACGAACGCCAAAAGGCGCGCTTCTTCGACAGCGCCGGTTCGCTTCCCATTGACGCCTCCACCTCGATGACCGGGGTCTGGGGACAGGGCATTCTGACGCCGACAGAAAACCTCACCCTGACGCTTGGCCTGCGCCATGATGAACACGAGGAGTTTGGCGGCGAGACCACATACCGCGTCTCCGGCGCCTATCTCATTCCCGAGACCGGCAGCAGGCTCCACGCATCCGCCGGTACCGGCTTCCGCGCGCCGAGCTTGTATGAGTTGTTTGCGCCGCCGCTCTCCATGGGCGGTGTTCCCGTCGGCAATGCCGCCCTCACGCCGGAGACGAGCGCCAGCTTCGACATAGGCATCGAGCAACGCTTCCTTGACAACGCGCTGGTGGCGGACCTCACCTATTTTCAGCTCGAAATCGACGACCTGATCGAATGTGTCGAAATACAGCCCTTCGAGTGCCAGTACCGGCAGATCGAAGGCACCTCTCGCATGCGCGGTGTCGAAGCCTCGTTCGCCTATGAGGTGAACCACCGCTTCACGCTCGGCGCCGCCTATACCTATACCCATTCGGTCGACCAGGAGGGTGAGCGGCTTCCGCGCGTCCCCCGGCACGCGATAGGCCTCGTCGCTTCCTACGAGCCCTTCGAAAAGTGGAGCGTCTCGGCCGCCGGCAAGCTTGCCGTCGATGTGGTGGACACCGACGGCGAGCCTCTCGATGATTACTTCCTGCTGAACGCGAAGCTCGCCTACAAACCTACTGAAGATACTGAGCTTTACTTGCGCGTGGAAAACCTGCTCGATCAAGACTACGAGACCGCTCGCGGCTTCAACACGGCGGATTTGTCGGTCTTCGCGGGCTTCAGGGCAAAATTCGGGCCGTGAAACCCACCTCCTCTCCATCTCGGCCTGACGCCCTCGATGGCTCTCCCTCTCGCTCGCAAGGGGGAGAGGTGCCGAGCAAACCGGGGTGGAGAGGAGGTCTCCTCAAGGCACTATACAGGACCTCCATCGCCTCCTTCACACTGGCGCTCTCTTGCTTATCAGCCATCGCTGAGCCCGCCCGCGTCATGTCGCTCAATCTGTGCACGGACCAGTTGGCCATGGCGCTCGCCGCGCCCGGCCAGCTGATCTCTATTTCCTTCCTGTCGCGCGACCCGATGCTCTCCCCCCTGTCGGAGAAGGCGACGGCCTATCCCATCAATCACGGCCGCGCGGAGGAGGTCTTCCTTGAGCGGCCGAACCTCGTGGTCACCGGCACCTATTCGCTGCAGAACACGACACCCCTCCTGAAGCGGCTCGGCTTTCGCGTGGAGGAATTCAGCTTCGTCCAGACGCTCGACACGATTCCCGGCGAGATCCGCCGCATGGGCGCGCTGCTCGGGCGCGAGGAGCGCGCCGAGGCCCTGGCGAGGTCTTTCGAGACGGAGCTTGCCGACATCGAAAGCCGCCGATGCGAGGCCCGCCCGACGGCGCTGGCCTATGAGCAAGCGGGGGTGGCGCTCGGGCGCGGCACGCTGGCGGACTCAGTGCTCGCTGCCGCCGGGTTCCGAAATCTGGCGAGCGAAGCCGGCATCGAGGGCATGGCGCCCTTCCCCCTCGAGCTGATCGTCGAGCAGAAGCCGGACATCATCATCACGCGCGCCGGCGAGGAGGATGCGCCCTCGCTCGGCGCCCGCGTACCGCATCATCCTGCGCTGCGGGCGTTTTCCGGCACGCGCATCGGCCCGTTCGTGCCGCGCGGCGCGTGGTCCTGCGGCGGACCTTTTGTGATCCAGGCGGTGAAGGCGCTTGCCGCGCTGCGGGAAGAGATCGCGCCGTGCGGGGAGGCGCGATGAGGCCGCTTGCCCTCAATGCCCTCCTCGGCCTCCTCGCGCTCGCCCTGTTCCTGGCCTCGCTGGCCGTCGGCCCGGCGGAGCTTGGACCTTCCGAAAGCGTGCGTGGCCTTCTTGCCGGCGGTAGCGAGGCGGCCGCCGTCATCATGCGCGAGATTCGCCTCCCGCGCGCCATTCTCGGCCTCGCCATCGGCTTCACGCTCGGCATCTCGGGCGCGGTGCTGCAGGGCTTCCTGCGCAACCCCCTCGCCGAGCCCGGCATCATAGGCGTCTCCGCCATGGCCGCCTTCGGCGCGGTCGCAGCCTTCTACACGGGCCTTGCGGGCAGCACGCTCTATGCGCTTCCGGCCGGCGCGCTGATCGGCGCGCTTCTTGCGGTCCTGCTGCTTCTGGCGCTCGCCGCCCGCAGCGGCTCGACGCTGACGCTCATCCTGGCCGGCGTCGCGCTCTCCAGCCTCTCGGGTGCGCTCACCTCCCTCGTTCTCAACCTCTCGCCCAACCCTTTCGCGAGCTACGAGATCATCTTCTGGCTCTTGGGCTCGCTGAAGGACCGCTCGATCGAGCATGTCTGGCTCGCCCTCCCCCTCATGGCCGGCGGCTGGCTGCTCATTGCCCTCTCCGCCCGCGCCATCGACGCCCTGTCGCTCGGCGAGGAGGCCGCGGCGAGTCTCGGCATTCACATGGCACGCACGCGGCTGCTCATCGTCGTGGGAGTCGCGCTTGGGGTCGGGGCGGCCACGGCCGTCGCCGGCACGATCGGCTTTGTCGGCCTGGTCGTGCCTCATCTCATCCGCCCGCTGACCAACCGCCTGCCCAGCCGCCTCCTCCTGCCTGCCGGTCTCGGCGGGGCTGCCCTGCTGCTTGCGGCGGATGTCGCAGCGCGTGTCGTCCTGCCAGCGGGCGAGCTCAATGTCGGGGTGCTGACCGCGCTCATCGGCGCGCCCTTCTTCCTCTGGCTGGTGGTGCGCTCCCGCCGGGAGGTTTTCTGATGCGCCTCGACATAGGAAATCTCGACGTATCGCTGTCGGGCCGCCCCGTGCTCCATGGCCTTTCCATGGCGCTTTCGCCCGGTGAAGTGGTGGGGCTGCTCGGCCCCAATGGCGCCGGCAAGTCCACCCTGATGCGCGCCATCGCCGGCCTTGTTGAAGCGCGGGGCGACATACGCTTTGGCGGGGACGATCTTGCGGCCCTCTCGCCAGCCGCCCGGGCGCGGATTCTTGCCTATCTGCCGCAGACGCGCATCGTCGGCTGGCGGCTCGCCGTACGCGATCTCGTGGCCCTTGGCCGCATACCCTGGCGCCGCTTCGGCGCCCCGCCAACGGCCGAAGACGAAGCCATTGTGGAGCGCGCGCTTATCCTCATGGACGTCGCCCATCTCGCCGAACGGCCGGCTTCGGAGCTTTCCGGCGGGGAGCAGGCGCGGGTCCTCGCCGCCCGCGCCGTGGCCCAGTCCACGCCCTGCCTGATTGCCGACGAGCCCGCATCCGGCCTCGACCCCGCGCATCAGATGATGATGATGCAGGCCTTGCGCCGCCTGGCCGGCGAGGGCCGCGCCATTCTCGTCTCGCTGCATGACCTCACGCTTGCCGCCCGTTGGTGCGATCGCGTCGTGATGCTGAGGGACGGCCGCATCGCCGCCGAAGGTCGCCCCGAGGCGGTGATGGATGCAGCGCGTCTGGCTGAAATCTATGGCGTCACCGCCCATGTCGCACGCGACGAGGGCGGCTTGATCCTGGCGCCGACGGGGCTTACGGGCGCCGCGCCATGACTGTCTGGCCGGAACACGCCCGCATGCGCGAACCTGCCGAGGCGGAGCCCGTTGCGTCCGCCCTGGAGGTGCCCTTCCGGACGGAGCACCCGCCTCCCGTCGAGCTCGACGCCGCCCCGCCCTCGCCAGATGCGGCGCCCGCCCTGCCCCCTCCGCCCGAGCCTGTGGTGCTGAGGCGAGGACGGCTCTATTCGGCCGGCATCCTCCTGGCGCTAGGCCTTTCCGCTCTGGTCCATGCCGGAGTGTTGACCTTCCTCCTCGACCGGCTGACCCGTCCGGGTGCGGAAGCGAGCATCGACGCCGTCAACGTCGCGATCATCCTCGAAACGCCGGAACCGAGAGCGCGCGCGGGAACGGAAGCTTCGATGCCGCGGGCCGAAAACACGCCCGCGGAGGAGAGGCCGCTCGCCGAGCCGGCACCAGAGCAAACATCGACTATCGGCTCGGCTAACGAAATCTCGACGGAAGCGACACCTACGCCGCAAGAACAAGCTGCCGCGCCGCCGACGCAGGCGCCCACAGAGACAGCCGAGCCATTGCGTGAGATTGCGCAAGAGCAATCGTCGCGGAACCCCGCGCCTGAAGAGCCGGTGCGGGAAGAGCCGGAGGAACTCCGGGATGCCAACCCTGCTACGCGAAAACCTGACGGTGCAACCGACCCTCAGGCGGTGGAGACTGCCCCCGAGGAGCCGCCGACCCAGCCTTCGCCGGAAGTGCCAGAACCTCGGACCGAAGTGATGGCATCGGTGCTCCTGCCCACCGAAGACATTCCTGTCCCGACGCCTCGGCCCGAACCGCCGAAGGCGACAAGGGTAAAGGCCCCCGAGAAAACCGCGCCTAAGCAGGCGCGCAGCCCGGCAAAGGCGGATCGGAAGCACCCGGCGGAGGGGCGCGCACGGGCTTCTAGGCCCGCTGCCACGGCGAAAAAACCAACTGGAAAACAGGCCAAGCCCGCCCAAAGGGCGTCGGCCGGCTCGGCGCCCGGCCGCAGAGGCGGCGCGACCGCGGGCGAACTCCAGGCCTATGCGAGGCGTCTGACCAGCCATGTGCAGCGGCATCAACGCTATCCGCCGGGGGTTACCGGCATTTCCGCTACGGTGCGCCTCGCCATAAGGCTCGGACCGCAAGGCAACTTTGTCGGCGCAAGCCTCGGCCGGAGTTCCGGCCATCGCGTCTTCGATCAGGAGGCGCTGGCCGCCGCCCGGCGCGCAGCGCCCTACCCGCGTCCTCCGAGCGGCTATAGGGGCGGCACGGTTTCCGTGAACCTGCGTTTCCAGCGGCGATAGGGAAGTCCTCGCCCGGGCCCGGCTGGATCGCGCTCCCGAACCTTGATTTCCGCCGCAAAGCGCCAATATCCGCATGACGTCCGAGCGGCGCTTCCGCATCTCGCAACTGATCCGTTTGGAGGAGGCCATGACCCCAAGCCCGCCGTGTCGGCAAGTGCGCGGCTCGCGCCTCCCAAGGTCCGGCATCCTCTTCGCAGCTGTCCTGCTCACCGCGGCGTTTTCCACAGCTGCCAGCCATGGGCAAAACCGGGCGCTTGGCGGACAGCGCCACCGCGTCATCGAGCCCACCTGCCCGACCGGCTCGGTTTTGATGGAAGGCCGATGCGCTCGTCCGCAAATCCACCCGCAATGCCCCCCGGGGACGGTGGGCTATTACCCGACCTGCCGCCCCGCGGTGCGCTCCGCCTGCCCTGCCGGAACTGCCGGCGTCTATCCCAATTGCCGGCCGACGCTGAGACGGCCGCCGCCGCTCGACACCCAACCGCCTATTGCGCCGCGGGTGGTCGTCCCGCGCGTTCTGTCGCCGCAAAGCCGCGCACGATAAGCATCTCGAGCCAGCCGAGTACCACGCCTGAATCCACACCACGACGAGAAAACCCCGCCGGCGGACCGGCGGGGCTTCTGCTTCGCTCATCGTGGTGCCCATCGGGCGGAGGAAATCCGGCCGGGCTCTTTCCTGCGGCCAGGGACCGCAGGGAAGCTCTACTGATTGCTCGCCACCGGAGCCACCAGCGGTGTGATGCGGCGGATCGCGACGCGGCGGTTTTCCCGTTCACGCTCCTCCGTCTTGATCTTCAGATACTGCTCGCCATAGCCCTGAGTGGCCAGATTTTCGGGCGGTATGCCAAAGACATTGCTGAGCGCCTCCGCCACCGCCTGGGCGCGCTGGTCGGACAGGGCAAGATTGGCTGTATCGGAACCCACGGCGTCAGTGTGGCCCTCGATCAGGAAGGTCTCCGCAGGGTTCTTTTCCAGCACTTCCAGCATCGCCTCAGCAACACCTTCGAGTTTCGGTATCTCGCTCTCGGCAATGCTGGCCGAGCCGAACTCGAAGTTGATCGTGTCGAGATCGATGCGCCGCACCATGTCGCGCACGCGTGCCGAGTATTTCACCTCGTCCAGGGAGTACAAGCGACGCACCGGTTCCACCGGCGGCTGCTCGAGGAACTCCACATAGCGCTGGGGATCCTCCACCCGTTCGGCCTCGAGGATGTATTCGCTGACCGGGATGGTAAGCCTCAGCGGCGGCAGCTCACGGCCCGGATCCTCAAAGCGGACGGTGCGGTCGAAGCGGTCCTCCGGCACATAGACCAGCACATATTCCCGCCCATCCGGCGTCACGCGCACGCGCCTCATCACATCGCCGTAGCGGTTCCGCACGGTGATGACGCGTGTCCCGTCGCGGCGTTCCACCACTTCCCGCACGCGGCCGCCGCGCAGCTCCTCGTACCAGACTTCGTCGTCGCGGCGGACGATCCGGTCATAATCCGGGCTCTCCACATAGATGCGGTTGTTGATCTCGACGATCGTCCGGTTGTCGTTGAACTCCTGCACCACCCGGACATCCTCGCGCGGCTGGAAGAGCTCGCGGCGGCGCACCACGCGATCCTCAGGCGTCTGCCCGAGCTCGATCCGCTGCCCCTCCTCCTGCACGAGCGCACGGATCTGCTCGCGCATCTGTTCGGGGTCGACAGCGTCCTTTTGCGCCTGCGCGTCCGACTGGGGCAGGGGTGCCGGTTCTGCTTGGGGCGCGGGCGCTGCCTGATCGGCGGGCTGCTCGGCCGGAGCAGCTTGCCCTTCGGTAGCGGGCTCTTTCGCCGGCTGGGCTTCCTTCTGACTGTCCAGCACCGGAGCGGCATTTTCAGGCAGTACTTCCTCGCCCTCCGTGGGCGCAACCTGCCCGGGCTGAATTACCTGGCCCGCAGCCGGCTCATCGGCGGTCTCGCCTTCGGCTCCACCCGGCTGCTCCGCCTCCTCGCCGGGAGCGGCCTCCTTGCCGGTCTCCGGCTCGGCTTCAAGCGTGGCGGGAGAATCGGGAGTGGGAGCCGCTTCGGCCGGCTCTTCCGCAGGCGCGGTCGGCTCGGCGGTCGGCTCTTCAGCCGGGGCTTCCTCGGCGGCAGGGGCGTCTTCAGCGGCAGGAGCCTCTTCGGCGGGACCTTCTTCTTCCGCCGCGGGCGTCTCGTCCTCGGCGGGGGCTTCATCCTCCGCTGTGGGCTCCTCGGCTGTCGGCGCCTCTGCCTCGGCCGGTGCTTCCCGAGTCTCGGGAGCCGCCTCCGGTGCTTCCTCCGTCGCGGGCGCGGCCTCTTCGGCAGGCGCTTCATCGGCGGGAGCGGCCTCCTCCGCCTGAGGCTCAGCCTCCTCGGCGGGCGCTTCCTCGGTGGGCGCCTCATCTTCCGCGGGAGCCGCCTCGGCTGGCGCTTCTTCGGCCGGCGCGGTGGGCTCTTCCTCCGTCACCGGCGCTTCGGGCTCAGGCTCGGGAGCAGCTTCGGGCTCCGGGGCAGGTTCGGGGGCTGCCTCGGGTTCCGGAGCCGCCTCCTCGGCAGGCGCCTCCTCAGCAGGAGCTTCCTCGGCCGGCGCTTCCTCGGCCGGCGCCTGCTGCTCCACCGGAGCACATCCGCCTTCGGCCGGCGCGGTTCCGGGCGGGCACTCGCCTCCGCCTGCACCTTCTGCCTGCGCCAGCATCAAGGGCCTCTCGCCCGCCATCCTCTCTGCGGCGCCAGGGCGCATGACGTCCGCCTGCGCCGCAAAGGGCGCGGCCATTAGCAGAGACAATGCGGTTCCTGCCAAAAACCGGTTCGATTTGGTCATTCTTTTTCCGCTCCTGGTGGGAATCCCTTCCGCTCGGTAAATTTGCGATCTGCCGCTTGGTTCCCGGAAGAACCGGGCCGTGTTCCTGTGCATGCTTGACCTCATTGCCGGTTGGGGCCACATCCTGGCCAATGGAAGCTTTTTGGAAAACGAAGCCGCTCGAGGCGATGAGCGAGGCAGAATGGGAGTCGCTCTGCGACGGCTGCGGCAAGTGTTGCCTCGCCAAGCTGGAGGACGAGGACACCGGCCAGATCCACTGGACGAGCGTCGCCTGTCGGCTCTTCGATGCTGCCTGCTGCCGCTGTACCGACTATCCCGGGCGTCTTGCCCGGGTTCCCGATTGCGTGCGGCTGACGCCGCAGAATGTGCGCGAGCTGACCTGGCTTCCTTCCACCTGCGCCTACCGTTTGATCGCAGAAGGCAAGGACCTTGCCTGGTGGCACCCGCTGGTCTCCGGACGACCGGAGACCGTGCACGAGGCGGGCATTTCCATGCGTGGCCGCATCAGCGCGCATGAGGATGAACTCGCCGAGGTGGAAGAGTATTTCGAACACGTCCTGGAGGAGGAACCGTGAGCGAAGCCGAAACGCGCGATCTCGTCGCACGCGCCTTCGCGGCGCTGAATTCAGGAGACGTCGAGGCTCTCCTCTCCTGCCTGTCGGAGGACGTCGCGCTCGACCTGCCCGGCCAGGGGCGCGAGATCGGCCGCGATAGGGTCCGCTGGCGGCTGGCGGGCCTTTCCCGCCACTTCCGCGCAGCGGCCGCCGATCTTGCCGTCATGACCGCTCCCGGCGGTCTGCGCGCGGCCGCCGAGTTCACCCTGCGCGGCACATACAATGCCACGTTGGCGGGCCTTCCGCCGGCGGGCGGACAGCCGTTTCGGATTGCCGCCGGCATCTTCCTCGATGTCGACGATGATGGCCTCATCTCGCGGATCACTGCCTGCTACGACGCTTCCATGTTGGTTTCGGAGTTGTCAAAGAGCTGAAACCCACCTGAACCCAGCATGAACGCGGGGTTCGGCACCGGTTCAGATGCGCCGTCGCAATCTCCCGTCATTCGCTTCGGCGATTGGCATCGCAAAACCAGAACGGGAGATCACCATGTTCCGCAAGATCAAGATCGCAGCCCTATCCGCCCTCATGGGCCTCGGCACCCTCGCCGCAGCGCCCGCAACCGCCCAGGCGGATGGAGTCTATTTCAGCTTTGGCGGCCGCGACGCTCGGGGCGGTGTCTATATCGTAGACCGCGATCGTCACGACCGCCGTCCTCCGCGCCGCTTCGCCTCCTGCTCGCCGCGAGATGCCGTCGAGAAGGCGTACCGGATGGGCCTGCGTAACGTGCGCGTGACGCGTGCGAACAGGAATACGATCCGCGTGACCGGTCGCACGCGCTTCGACCGCGCCAGCATCGTGTTCGCCCGCGCGCCGCGCTGCCCGGTGATCCGCACAAACTGAGCGCAGCCCGGCAATCCGAATCGAAACGCCGCCGGTAAGCCGGCGGCGTTCTTCGTTCGCAGCCGGCCAGACTAGTTCTGGTCGAGTTCGAAGGTGACGTTCACCTGGACCGTATAGCTGTTCTCGCCGGCTTCCACGGGCACCGAAGCATCGGCCGCCGCTTCCATGCGCATCGCCTTGGCGCCGAGCGGCATGGGCGGCGGCGAGCCCATCATGTTCTCCGAGATCTCCAGCACGTCCCCGAGCGCCACACCCGCAGCCTCCGCCAGGATGCGCGCCTTGACGACGGCATCCTGGATCGCGCGCTTGCGTGCTTCGTTCAGCGCCGCATCCGGATCGTCATTGGTGAAGGAGATATAGCCGCCCTGATTGACGCCGAGATTGACCGACCGGTCCAGGATCTCGCCCACTTTCGCAAGATCGCGGATGCGGACCGTGAGCCCATTGGTCACCTGGTAGCCGGTGATCCGCGGCTTCGGCTCGCTGTTCTGGCTGTCGGGATAGACATATTGCGGCTCGACGGCGAGCCCGCTGGTCTGCAGATCGCGCGCCTCGATCCCCGCTTCCTTCAGCGCCGCCACCACCGCGGTCATGGCCTGGTTGTTGGCGTCCATGGCCTCGCGCGCGGTATCCGCCTGCCGCACGACGGCGAGCCGGATCACCGCCATGTCCGGAGCAAGTTTCGCCTCGCCCTCCCCGATCACCGTGATCTTCGGCTGCATGGTCTCCTGCGCCCCTGCTGGCAGCGCCGCGGCGAAGGAAATGGCGAGCGCCAGCGGGATGGAGGAACGGATCATGGCAATCTCCTGTGATTGTTGAAGCCGCGACTCAGTAGGCGCGGATTATGAACTGATTGCGGCGCCCCGCTTGTGCCTCAAGCGAAACTTGATTAAGTCGTTAGCTTGGCCGGGCCTGTAGCTCAATGGTTAGAGCCGGCGGCTCATAACCGCTTGGTTGGGGGTTCGAGTCCCTCCGGGCCCACCAAAACGATTGATTTTTCGCCGGCTTTTGCCGACCTTCAGAAGCGGACATCGCGGTGACAACCTCTGCGAGGTGAGGGTTGTTGTGCTGACTTCCTTCTTGGCGCAGGGATGGCCATTGGCGCAACCACGTAACGAATTGGCGAGCTCAGCGCAAACCAGTATTCTTGATAAACATTCACTCACGCTCTGGCGCCAATGCACTTGAACTGGGTGCCGCGACGGCATTGGAATCGGTCGTGTCAGGTAGCATAGTTGCTTGAACAAGCTTCACCCGGCAGGCGGGGCAGAGTTGAACCTTTGTTTCCTCGGATCCGGGTTCAGGAGATGAGACGGTGACCCAGCGGTAGCCGTCGTTCGCCTTGAGCAGCCTTTCTTCACCGCATCCATCACAGGTCCATAATTTCGTCTGACACGTTCCCGCCGCCACCCCTGAACCGTCGCCTTGCAAAAAGATGCCCCCGCCGCGTTTGCGGCGGGGGCAGATGCGGTCAGAATTTTCCGACGACATTGAGGAAGACGCCCTGGTCGTCGAGGGTAAGGTCTCTGAGGTCGTCGGAGAAGGAGCCGAAATTGTAGCCGAGGCCGACCTTGAA
>NZ_JAPSLH010000016.1 GCF_031180965.1 Chelativorans sp. | reverse complement strand
ACCCGACACCCGTTTTTCCGAGATGCAGTCTCTGACCCTGCATCCCGGCACCGCCGGCCTGTCGCGGGCCCTCAGCATGCCTCCAGGTACCGATCCCTGAAGGGGGAGGTTGCCGCCGCTCTCCCGAACACCCGGTGCGCATCCGGTTCCCGCAAGAGCGATGGGACGGATGATAAGAGGGCTGCCGGGGACGGGGATAAATTTTCAGGCAAAAAATGCAGAAATCGTGCAGAAGCTTGTTTTTGCTGCGGATTATTTTTGCGCGCTGGAGCGGCGGGGCGGATTTCATCCACGCCGTTGCGCCAGGTCTCCTGCCCGTCCCGGTCGTTACCGTCCCGCCCGTTTCCGCCCGGCTACGCCTCTGCCGCGGCAAGCGACGCATGCTTGCTGCCTCCCGTACAAAATTGCATAGTCCGCGCATCCGGCAGGGGGAAAATGACCTGGAGACCGCGTAACCTGACGATCACGCAGCGCCTGCTTGCGCTGACGGCGCTGGCGATGTTGCCGGCGGCGGCGGTGGTTGTTTTCTACATCGTGTCGCTGCACCAGCAGCGCGAACGGGAATTGCACGCGCTGGCGCAGCAGTACGGACAGCTCGCGAGCCTGGAGATGGCGCGCATCCTTTCGGGGGCCGACGGCGTGCTCCAGGCGCTCTCCCGTTCCGAGCGCGTAAGGAGTCTCGACCCGGCAGGATGCGGTCCCTATCTCGCTGAAATCCATGAAGCACTGCCGCAGTTCCTTGGCCTGGCCGCGGCCGATGCGGCTGGGCGGGTGCGCTGCGCGTCCACCCCCTTCCCCGCGCCGATGAGCATTGCGGACCGCCCCTATTTCGCGATGGTCTCGGAAACCGGCCGGTTCACGGTCGGAGAATTGACGTCTGCCAAATCGGGCGAGGCGCGCTTCCTCCCGCTCGCCCTGCCGATCTTCGGGCCGGGCGGAGAGCGCGCGGGCGTCGTCGTGGCGGCGCTGGACCTCGACTGGCTCGGCAAGCGCCTGCGCGAACGGCACCTGATCGAGGGAAGCTCGCTCACCATTGCCGACCGGAACGGCGTGATCATCGCGCGCGAGCCGCTGCCCGAGTCGTTTGTCGGCACGCGCATTCCCGACCCCTTCCTGCATCTCGTCCAGAGCGACCGCCCTGGGAGCGTGATGGTGGAGAGCCAGGACGGAACGCGGCGGGTGCTTGGTTACTATCCGCCGCGCTACTCCGGCACGGGCCTCTATGTCAGCTATGGCCTTTCCACCGAAGCGGCATTCAGCGCCGTCACGCAATCCACCTATCGCAGCGTGGCGATCGCGCTGGCCGGGGCGGCGGCGGTCTTCTTCATCGCCTGGATCGTGGGCGAGCGGCTTTTCCGGCGGCCGATCAGGCGGCTCTTGGAAACGATTTTCGCCTGGCGCCAGGGGCAGGATTCGGCGCGCACCGGCATCACGGCCGATGGAAGCGAGCTTTCCGTCCTCGCCAACGCGATCGACCAATATATGGACGAGCTCGTCGCCGATCGTGCAGCGCGCCGCCGGGCGGAGGAGCACCGCACGCTGCTTGTGCGGGAGCTCGATCACCGGGTGAAGAACATCCTGGCCACGGTCCAGGCGGTCGCGGCGCAGAGCTTCAGGGGCGCGAGGGCCGAGCCAGGCCTGAAGACCTTTTCCGGCCGGCTCGCAGCCATGGCCGACACGCATGCGATGCTTATGTCCGACCACTGGGCAAGCGCAGAACTGCGCCGTACCGTTCAGGTGGCGGTGAAGCCCTTCGAGAGCACGCAGCACCCGCGCATCACCATGCAGGGAGCCCCGCTCGTCATACATGCGCGCGCGGCGCTGGCGCTTTCCATGGCGGTGCACGAGCTCTGCACCAACGCGATCAAATACGGCGCGCTGAGCTCGGACGAAGGGCGCGTGAGCATCGACTGGTCGCTCTCGCCTGGACCAGAGGGGGATATCTTCACCCTTCTGTGGGCCGAGAGGGGAGGTCCGCCCGTGGAGCCCCCTAAGCGCGCAGGCTTCGGCAGCCGGATGATCGAGCGCGCCCTCGCCTCCGAATTGTCAGCCAAGGTCGATCTCGATTTCCAGCCTGCGGGGCTGGTGTGCCGCATGGAATGCGCGGCCTCCTCCATCCTCGCCGAAGACGCGGATGCGCGGATAACAAAGGCGGCCTAGATCGCCTCCATTCCTGCAGGACAGAGGATCAGGCCATTTCTTCTGCTGGCCGTCTCGCTCATCGCTCGCTGCTTTCCTGGGGGTCAGCCGGGCGGCGGCAAGCGCAGCCGGCTAAGAGCGTCTTCCGCAGCCGAGGCAAGCGCGACATTTCATCATCCTGGCTTACGGAACCATGTGGCCTTGCTCGGGGTTTTTCCGGGAGAAACGGAGGGACGACCATGTCTTCGGAAAAGGAAGAAAAGATCCGCCGCCGCGCCTATGAGATCTGGGAGAGCGAGGGCCGCCCGCATGGCCGCGAGTGGGATCATTGGCTGCAGGCCGCCCGCGAGTTGCAGGCCGAGGAGGGTGGCTTCGCCGAAGGCGAGGATATCCCGGAAATGCCGGAGGATTTTCCGGAGGGCGGCGGAGGCAGTGGCGAGGCCGGCGGCGGCAGCTCCGGCCTTTCGAGCGGATTGCAGCCCGGCGGCACAATCCCCGGCGGGAGCCCCGCGACCGGTGAAGGCAGCATCGGCACCGGCGGCGGCAGCACGAGACGCCGCAGCACGGGCAATGCCAAGGGCGCAAAGAAGTAAGCACTCTCCGATCACATGAAAGTGAGGCCGCGCTGGCAATGGCGCGGCGTTTTTCATCGAGCGGCGGATTCGCCACAGCTCGCACGCCGGGCGGCCGGAGCCGCCCGGGTGATCCACCCGCAGCAAATCGCCTTATTCCGTGGTGAGCACCGCGACCGGAAAATCCTGCCAGAGCACGGAGAGAGGCACCTGCGGGTCGTCGACAAGCTCGCCGGTGAGGCTGCGGTAGCGCCCCGCCCCTCCCGGCAGCACGAGATGCGTGCGCCCGAAGGCGCTGCTGATCCAGGAGCGCCGGCCCGGCTCGCAATGCCTCAGCACCAGGCGCGGCACGGCGACAAGGACGCGCTTTCCGCCGAGGGCCCGCGCATAGGCGATGGCGTGCATGTTCTCGTCGCCCGCGATCTCCAGCGGCTCGTAGGCGCCCTCGTTGAAGAGGTCCGGCTGGGCGCGGCGCAGGCGCAGGAGGCGCCAGAGGAGCCAGAGCTTCGGCACGCCCTCGCGCCAGCGCTCCATCGCGTCCGCCGCCGGCATGTCCTGCACCTCCGCAAGGAGGCGGCGGCGCAGGTCGAAATCGACCGGGCGCCGATTGTCGGGATCGACCATGCTGTAGTCGAGCAGCTCGCAGCCCTGATAGATGTCGGGCACGCCGGGCAGGGTCAGCTTCATGGCCGTCTGCGCCAGGCTGTTGACGATGCCCGCGGGCTCGATGGTCGCGACGGCGGCGCGGACCTCGCGCAGGAAGCTGCGCCGTTCCGGCGCGAAGACGCCGCGCACATAGTTCTCGACCGCGTTTTCGTAGGGCTCGTTCTGGTCGGTCCAGCTGGTGTGGCGCTTTGCCTCCCGCAGGGCCTTGGTCATGAAGGCGACGAGACGCTCGGCCAGCTCCTTCAGGCCCTCCTCGTCCTGCAGCGACAGATCGGCGGGCCATGCACCGGCGAGCGCCTGGTAGAACAGCCATTCCCCGCCGGGAGTGGGCGCCGGGCCGCGCGGCAGCGTCTCGCGCAGGTCCTCCGCCGCCTCGTGCCAGCGCGAGATCGCCGCTGCCCATTCCTGCGGCATCTCGCTGACGACGGCGAGTCGGGCGCGGGCATCTTCGCCGCGCTTGGTGTCATGCGTGGCCGTCGCCGAGAGGGAATGCGGCCACTCCTCGGCCCGCTTCCTCATGGCGGCATGGAAGGCTTCGGGGTCAAGGCCGAACTGGTCGGGCTCCGCGCCCACCTCGTTGAGCGCGATGAGCCGGTTGTAGCGGTAGAAGACAGTATCCTCGACGGCCTTTGCCATCAGCGGCCCGGTGGTCTGCTGGAAGCGGGCGACGAAGGTCTTTCGCGCCTCGGAGCCTTCGGTGGGCTCCAGCAGGAGCGTGGCGATGAAGTCGATGACCCGGTCATCCTCCACCTCCCGGCCGCGCTCGACCCGGCCGACGGCGCGCGCCATGACGGCGCGGTCCTCCTCCGAGGCGCCATCGGCATCGATATAGGTGCGGTAGACGGGCATGGCGGCGGCGATCTCGACGATGGCGAGCCTCAGCGCATCGCGGCCGAAGTCGCGGGTCGCGACGCTCTGCGCGGCAATGGCCTCGGCAAGGCGCACCAGCGCCTCCAACTCGCCGGCGAGGTTGATCGTCAGGATGCGGCGCTTAGCGGCAAGGACCTGGCCGGCGAAATCGGCGTCCCCGCCGGTGAAGCGCGTCCAGCCCCTGGTCATCGCCTCGTCGTGGCGGGGCTCCACCTGCAGGGCCGTGATCAGCCGCGCCACCTCATATCCGGTGGTGCCCGCGCAATCCCATTCCCTGCGCAGATCCTCCTCTGCGCCGAGGATCTTCTCCACGACGACATAGTCGAGCCCGGAGGCGCGGCGGAGCTCGGCCAGATAGGCCTTGGGGTCGGCAAGCCCGTCTACATGGTCGATGCGCAGCCCGTCGACCACGCCCTCGCGGACGAGCTTTATGGGCAACTTGTGGACATCGGCGAAGACCGCGGGGTCCTCCACCCGCACCCCGATGAGGTCGGAAATCTCGAAGAAGCGCCGGTAGGTGAGCGCCTCGCGCGCCAGCCGCCAATAGGCGAGCCGCCAGACCTGCGCCTCGTGAACGCGGTGCAAGAGGTCCTTGTCGGCATTGGCTTCGGCGAGCGCCTCCTCGAGCGCCGGTCCGTGATCGGCGTCGCCGTGGCCTAGGAACAGGGAGAGCGATTCCGGATGGAGCGGCAGGGAAAGCGCGTAATAGGAGAAGACCGGCTCGCCGGACTCCTCGTCGAGCTTGAGCTGAAGCTTACCCTCGGCAAGCGCCTCACCATAGGGCTCGCCGAGCACCGGCAGGAGCAGCTTCGATGCATCCCAATTGATGTCGAAATGGCCGGCGAAGGGGCTTTCGCGGCCATGCTTCAGCACGTCGCGCCACCAGGGATTGGCGGTCGAGACGGCCATATGGTTGGGGACGATGTCGAGGAGCATGCCGAGCCCATGCTCCTTCAGCGCGGCGGCAAGCCTGGCGAAGCCCTCCTCGCCGCCGAGCGAGGGGTCGAGCTCCTGGTGATCGGCCACGTCATAGCCGTGGGTGGAGCCCGGCGCAGCCGTGAAGATCGGCGAAGCGTAAAGATGGCTGATGCCGAGCTCGGCGAGATAGGGGACGATTTCCGCCGCGCGCTCGAAGGTCATGCCTTCGCGGAACTGCAGGCGGTAGGTGGCGTGAGGGATTGTCATGGCGAGCGGGGCCTTTCCTCGCGGATCGCCTGGATGACCGCGGTGAGCATGGGTGAATTTTCCAGATCCTCGATCGGCACCGGCAGCTTCCGCCGCCAGTTCGGGTGCTCGCTGACCGTGCCGGGGATATTGGGCTGCTCGGTGAGGCCGAGGAGGTCCTCCATCTGCGCGGCGACGAGCCGCGAGGGCGAGCTTGCGACGAGCCGGTGGATCCCGGCGGCGACGGCCTCGCTGAACTCCTCTCCGGCATCGTAGCGCCCGCGCGCGTGGAGCGCCTCGATGGCCTGACGCTTTTCCTCGCGACGGCGCTCGCGCTCCTTCTGCGCGCCTTCCTGGTCGTAAAGGCCGATCTCTTCGCGAAGCGCGATGTCGCTGCCCGTCCACCAACCGGCAAGCGTGTTGGTGTCGTGGCTGCCGACGCAGGCGAGGGCCGAGCGCGGCCAGTGCTCCGGCGGGATGAAGCCGTGGTCGTTGCGCTCGAAATAGAAGATGCGGTAGCCGAGCAGGTTCGCGCGGTCCATCTGATCGCGAAAACCCTCGGGCACGACCCCGAGATCCTCGCCGATGATCAGCGCCCGCGAGCTTTGCGAGACTTCAGCCAGCACCCGCACCACCTCCGGCATGGGATAGAGCACATAGGCCCCCTGCCCTGCCGGAAAGCCGGCCGGGATCCAGAACAGCCGGTAAAGGCTCATGGCGTGGTCGATGCGCAGCGCGCCGGCATGGCGCAGGATGACCTCGTAGGACCGCCTGACCGGCCGGAACCCGCGTTCTGCGATCTCGGACGGCGAAAGCGGCGCAAGGCCCCAGCTCTGGCCTTCGGGGTTGAACATGTCGGGTGGCGCGCCGATCTCGGTGCCGACGACGGTCAGCGTGCGGTCGCTCCAGGTGGCCGCGCCGTCGGGCGCCGTGCCGACGGCAAGATCGAGATAGAGCCCGATGCGCATGCCGGCCTCGCGCAGCCGCCGCGCGGCGCGGCCGAGCTGCTGGTCGGCGAGCCATTGCAGCCAGATGTGGAATTCCACCTCCTCCTGGCGCTCGCGCGCGAACTGCGCGACCGCCTCGCCGGCGGGATCCTGGAACTCCTCGGGCCAGGCTGGCCAGCCGGTGCCCTGGCCGCGGCTGACCATATCGAGGCTGATCGCCTCGAACAGGGCATAGCGCCAGAGCGCCTCGCCGCCCTCGTCCTTGAAGGCGTTGACGGCGTCGCGGTGTGCGCCGCGCATCCGCTGGTGGATGCGGCGGAGGACAGCGAGCTTGTGCTCCGCGACCGCCTTGTAGTCGACGAGTTCGCTGCCGCGCAGCCGCGACAGAACGCTGTCGTCCAGGTCGGAGGTGGCATCGAACCCCTCGACCTGGTGGACCGCGATATAAAGCGGGTTCAGGAAATTGCGGTCGCTGGGAGAGAAGGGGCTGGTCTTGTCCGGCTCGGCCAGGAACAGCGCGTGCAGCGGATTGACGCCGAGGAAATCGGCGCCAAGTCGCGCGGCCAGCTCGCCGAGACGCGCCAGATCCTCGAAATCGCCGATGCCCCAGTTGCGGTGCGAGCGCAATCCATAGAGCTGGCATGTGATGCCCCAGGCCCTGCCATGGTGGAGGAAGTCGGGCAGGTAGCAGGCCGCACCGTCCGGCGCCGTCGGCGGGGGAGGCCAGTCGCCGGAGGGCTCCGGCGCAGTTGCCTCACCATCCTCCACCCCGAGCACTTTCAGGATCGCCCGCACCGCCTCGTCGGAGGCGCTGGAGGTCCTGCCGTCGAGCCCGCGATAGGAGCGGACGATGCCATGCGCGGCGGCAAGGCGGTCAAGATCGTCGGTCATGCGCCGGCTCCTTCCGCGAACAGGACGGCGACGCTCCGCGCCGGCAGCTTGCCCTGCGCGAGCGCCGCGTGGATGCCCTCGCGGCTCTCATGGATCGTGTTGAAACCGGCGAGATTCTCCTCGGCCGCAACGTCGGCGGTGCCGAAATTGGCGGCCATCAAGAGCCAGCGGACGCCCATCTCCCAGCGGACCGAGAAAGCCTCGGCGCCAAGCCGCCTCGATTGCGCCTGCATCGCGGTCATGCTCGCAAGATAGGGTGCCAGATAGGTCCTGCGGGCCTTCAACAGGCGGCGGAAGAGGTCGAGCCTCTTCCGGCCGGCCTCGGTTTCCGTGCGGCTCCAGTCCGGCATCGACGTCTCGAAGGTCGAGACCGCGTTGGGATCGGGGATTTTCTCGGCCTCTTCGCCGGAGAAATGGCTGAAGGAGGCGAATTCCTTCCGTCTGCCTTCCCGGACCGCCTTGGCGAGGTCGCCATGGAAGTCCGTGAAGAACAGGAACGGGTTCGTCTCGCCGAATTCCTCGCCCATGAAGACCAGCGGTACCTGCGGGTTGAGCAGATGCACCGCCGTCAGAAGTTCCACCGTCTCCGCGTCGGCAAGCGCGGTGAGCCGGTCGCCGAAGGCGCGGTTGCCGATCTGGTCGTGGTTCTGCAGGAAGGTGACGAAGGCGAGCGGCGGCTGGCCGGCGCTCGGCACGCCGCGCGGCTTGCCTTCCCTCGGCGCATAAGGCTCGCCCTGGTAGCAGAAGCCTTCCGCAAGCGCGCGCGCCAGATGGCCGGCGGGGTCGTCCGCGAAGGCCTCGTAGTAGCCGGTATCCTCCCCCGTCGCGACGCAGTGGGCGGCGTGGTGGAAGTCGTCGTTCCATTCGGCGGTGAAGAGAATCGGCCGGTTGTCCTCGTCGCGCGGATGCAGGGCGATGATGTTGCGCTCATCCTCGGTCATCAGATGGATCGGACGGTCCGGGAAGCGCTCGCGGATGCGGCGCGCCATCTCTTCGAGGATCGGCGTTTCGCTGCGGTCCTTGATCTGGTCGATGGCGTCGAAGCGCAGCCCGTCGAAGCGGAACTCCTCCAGCCAGTAGATCGGATTGTCGAGGAAGAAGTCGCGCACTGCCTGTTCCTCGAAGCGGATGGCCGGCCCCCAGGGTGTCTGCCGCTCGGAATCGAAGAAGTCCGGCGCATAGGCGTTGAGATAGTTCCCGTCCGGACCGAAATGGTTGTAGACGACGTCGAGGATCATCATCAGCCCGCGCTCATGCGCCGCGTCGACAAGGCTTTTCAGGCCCTTGACGCCGCCATAAGCCGAATGCGGGCAATAGGGCAGCACACCGTCATAGCCCCAGCCGCGATTGCCCGAGAACTGCGCCACGGGCATGATCTCGATGGCGGTGAAGCCGACATCGGCAAGATAATCCAGCTTGCGCCTGATGCCGTCGAACCCGCCCTCGCGCGTGAACGTGCCGGGATGGAGCTCGTAAACGACAGCCTCTTCCCAGGGCCTGCCTTTCCAGTCCGCCGCCTTCCAGTCGAAAGCCGAGGCGGTGAGGAGGCTCGGGCCATGCACGTCCTTTTGCTGCGCGCGGGAGGCTGGATCGGGCACGGCCATGCCGTCAGGCAGCACGAACTGGTAGGCCGCCCCATCCGAAAGGCCGTCCACTTCCAGTTCGAACCAGCCGTGTTCGCGCCGCTCCATCTCGCGTTCATCGCCTTGGCCGAGGCGCAGGCGCAGCGTGTCGAGAGCGGGCGCCCAGAGGCGGAATCGCGCCGTTCCATTGTCCCTGAGATGAGCGCCCCAGCGGGCTTCGAAGTTAGAGCTTGTCATCTTACACGACCTTCCAGCACGACCATCGAGCGGTCGGCGAGTTGCAATTTGTGCGGGGTGCGCATCGCTTCCCAGACCGGCCACTGGCCGGTGTCGGTGCGCATGACCATTTTCCAGCCGGCCGCACCGAGCTCGCGCGGCAGGGTGAATTCCACCGGCTCGTGATGGCCGTTGATGAGGATGAGGATGCAGGAGCCGCGCTCGTCGCAGAGCAGCAGGCCGAGGCTCTTCAGGCCGGCGGCGCGCCAATCCTCCTCCGTCATCGGCTCGCCGGTCGGGCGCAGCCAGGAAACGTCGCGGAACTTCTCCAGGACGACATTGCCGTGCAGGAAGTTCTTCAGCCTGAGCCGGGGATGGGCCCGGCGATAGGCAATCAGCCGCCGCACGAACTGGAGGAAGGCCTCGTCCTCCGGATCGTGGCCCTCCCAGGCGAGCCAGTTCATTTCCGTGTCCTGGCAGTAGGCGTTGTTGTTGCCGTTCTGTGTCCGGCCAACCTCATCGCCCATCAGGATCATGGGCGTGCCCTGCGACAGAAGCAGCGTGGCGATGGCGTTGCGCCGCATCTTGGCCCTGAGCGCCTTGATGTCCTCGTCGTCCGTCGGCCCCTCGACGCCGCAGTTCCAGCTGCGGTTGTCGCTGTGGCCGTCGCGGTTGCCTTCCTTGTTCGCCTCGTTGTGGCGCTCGTTATAGGCATAGAGGTCGGCGAGCGTGAAACCGTCATGGGCGGTGACGAAATTGACGCTGGCCCATGGCCGGCGGCCGCGCCGGTCGAACATTCCTGCCGAGCCGAGGAGACCGCTGGCAAGGTCCGGCGCGGCATGCTCGTCGCCCTTCCAGAAGGTGCGGACCCAGTCGCGATAGGCCCCGTTCCATTCGGCCCAGCCGGGCGGAAAATTGCCGAGCTGATAGCCGTCGGGGCCGAGATCCCACGGCTCGGCGATGAGCTTCACCCCGGAAAGCACGGGGTCCTGCCGCACCGTGTCGAAGAAGACGGAGGAGGGCTCGAAATTGTCGCGCTCGCGCCCGAGCGCCGTGGCTAGGTCGAAGCGGAAGCCGTCGACATGGCACTCCTCGACCCAGTAGCGCAGCGAATCCATGACGAGCTGCAGGACGCGCGGATGCTTCAGGTTCAGCGTGTTGCCGCAGCCGGTCGTGTCGTAGTAGTAGCGCGGGTCGTCGCCGAGAATGTAGTAACTGGCATTGTCGAGCCCGCGGAAGGAGAGTGTCGGCCCAAGCTCGTTGCCTTCGGCGGTGTGGTTGTAGACCACGTCGAGGATCACCTCGATGCCGGCCTCGTGCAGCTTGCGCACCATGCGCTTGAACTCATGCACGCCGCCGCCCGGCGAAATATAGCGCGGCGCCGGCGCGAAGAAGTTGACGGTGTTGTAGCCCCAGTAGTTGGTAAGGCGCTTTTCGACCAGATACCGGTCGTCGAAGAAGGCCTGCACGGGCAACAGCTCGATGGCCGTGACGCCGAGCTTGACGAGATAGTCGATCACGCGGGAATCGGCGAGGCCGCCGAACGTGCCGCGGAACTGCTCGGGCACCTGCGGGTGCAGCGCCGTCATGCCCTTCACATGGGCCTCGTAGATGACCGTGTCTTCCCAGGGCCGCTGCGGGCGCAGGTCGTTGCCCCAGGTGGCGGCGGTGTCGACCACCACGCATTTCGGCATGACGAATGCAGAATCGCGCCGGTCCATGGCCAAGTCCTGCCGCGCCCCGCCCACCCGATAGCCGAAGCAGGCGTCGTGCCAGCGGATGTCGCCGAGGAGCTGCTTGGCATAAGGGTCGATCAAAAGCTTGTTGGGATTGAAGCGGTGTCCCTTGGACGGATCGTAGGGGCCATAGGCGCGCAACCCATAGACCTGGCCTGGCCGCATGTCCGGGAAATAGCCGTGCCAGACCTCGTGCGTGTATTCCGGCAGCGCGACGCGGCGAATCTCGCGCCGGCCCTGGGCGTCGAACAGGCACAGCTCGATCTTTTCCGCATGCGCGGAAAAAACGGCGACATTCACCCCAGACCCGTCCCAGGTGGCACCGAGCGGGTATGGCAGGCCGACGTCTACGCGCACTTTTTCTTCCTTATTATGTCTCGCACGCGAGAACGATGGCGCCCAGAGGCGGCAGCCGCAAACGCACTGAGGCGGGGCGGCCCTGCCAGGGCTCCTCGGTGGCCGTGAGCATTCCGTTCGTCACGCCCGAACCGCCGTACCGGCTGTCATCGCTGTTGAGGATCTCCCGCCACTGGCCGGCACGCGGCAGGCCGATACGGAAATCCTCGCGCACGATCGGCGTGAAGTTGCAGACGATGACGACCGGACGCGCCCCTTCCTTGCCCTTGCGGAGATAGATGTAGGTGCTGATGCCGGGGTCGGAAGCATCGATCCACTCGAAGCCTTCTGGCTCGCAGTCAAACTCGTGCAGCGCCCTCTCGTTCCGGTAAATATTGTTCAGGTCGCGAATTAGATCCCTGACACCGCGATGCATGGGATCGTCGAGATGGTGCCATTCGAGCTGCCAGTCGTGGTTCCACTCGCGCTCCTGCGCGAATTCGCCGCCCATGAAGAGCAGTTTCTTGCCCGGATGGGTCCACATGAAGGTGAAATAGGCGCGCAGATTTGCGAAGCGCTGCCAGCGGTCGCCCGGCATGCGGCCGAGCAGCGAGCCCTTGCCATGCACCACCTCGTCATGGCTGAGCGGCAGGATGAAGTTTTCCGAGAAGGCATAGATCAGGCCGAAGGTCATCCGGTCGTGGTGAAAACGCCGGTGGATCGGGTCGTGGCTCATATAGTCGAGCGTGTCATGCATCCAGCCCATGTTCCACTTGTAGCCGAAGCCGAGGCCGCCGGCGTAGACGGGCCTGGACACGCCGGGGAAGGCGGTCGATTCCTCGGCCACCGAAGTGGCGCCGGGGTGCTCGGAGAAGAGCGCGATGTTCGTGTCGCGCACGAAGGCGATCGCCTCGAGGTTCTCGTTGCCGCCGTGGATGTTGGGGATCCATTCGCCCGGGTTGCGGCTATAGTCGAGATAGAGCATGGAGGCGACCGCATCCACGCGCAGCGCGTCGATATGGTACCGGTCAAGCCAGAAGAGCGCATTGGCGAGCAGGAAATTCGCCACTTCGCGCCGGCCGAAATTGTAGATCAGCGTGTTCCAGTCGCGATGGAAGCCGAGCCGCGGGTCCGCGTGCTCGTAAAGCGCAGTGCCGTCGAAGCGGGCAAGACCGTGGGCGTCGGACGGGAAATGCGCGGGCACCCAGTCGATGATGACGCCGATCCCCTCGCGGTGGCAGCGGTCGACGAAACGGGCGAAATCCTCGGGCGAGCCGTAGCGGCTTGTGGGGGCGTAGAGTCCGACGGGCTGGTAGCCCCAGGAGCCCGAGAACGGATGCTCGCTGACGGGCATGCATTCGATATGGGTGAAGCCCAGATCCTTCACATAGGGGATCAGCTGCTCGGCAAGCTCGTCATAGCTGAGATAGCAGCCGTCCTGCCCGCGCCGCCAGGAGCCCAGATGCACCTCGTAGATGGAGATGGGGGCGCTGCGGTCGTTGCGGGCAGCGCGGCCTTCCATCCACTCCCTGTCGGTCCATTCGACCTCGGGAAGGCCATGCACGATGGAAGCGGTGGCCGGCGGCACCTCGCTGCGGAAGCCGACCGGGTCGGCCTTGGCGGGCAGCACCTCGCCGTGCCGGCCGATGATCTCGTATTTGTAAATTTCGCCCGGGCGGACATCCGGGACGAAGATCTCCCAGATACCGACGCCCGGATGGACGCGCATCTGGTGCCGCCGTCCGTCCCAGCCATTGAAATTGCCGACGACGCTGACGCGGCTTGCATTGGGGGCCCAGACGGCAAAGCGCGTGCCGGCGACACCGTCGCAGACCATCGGATGGGCGCCGAGCTTCTCGTAGAGCCGGTGATGGCGTCCCTCGCCCAGCAGATAAAGGTCGAGGTCGCCGAAGGTGCTGGGGAAGCGGTACGGGTCCTCCTCTTCCCACGTGTCGCCCTCGCGGGTGAAGCGGAGCTTGTAGCGCGGCACTTCCTGCTTTTTGCCGATCAGCCCCTCGAAGAAGCCGCGGGCGTGGCGGCGCAGGAGCTTGCCAAGGCTCTCGCCGGTCTGCGGATCGACGGCCTCGGCCGTCTCGGCTTCGGGCCGAAGGACGCGCAGGACCACCCCGGCGGCGGTCATGTGCGGGCCGAGGATCGAGAAGGGGTCCCCGTGCCGGCCCGCTACAAGCGCGCCGATCGCATGCGGGTCGTCCAGCCGCCAGGGGGCGGTGTCCGCCATGACATTCATGCGCTGCTCCTTTCCATCAGGTCGAGCACGCCCTGGAGCGGGATGCCCACCCAGTCCGGACGATTGGAGAGTTCGTAGTTGATCTCGTAGAAACCTTTCTGAAGCAGGAAAAGTTCAAGCAGCGCCTCCCGCCCCTCGCGCTCCTGCGGCAGGTTCCCCGCGCCTTCCGCCGCGGCGAGGTAGCCCTCCATGAATTCGGCCGTCATGCGCTCCCGCCACCGGCGGGCAAGATTGCCGCTGTCGCGCGACTGGTCGGGAAGGCGCGCCCCCACCTGCCGCACCGCTGCCCAGGCGGCATAGTCGAAGGAGCGCAGCATGCCGGCGACATCGCGCAGGGGCGAGCTCTTGTCGCGCCGTTCGGTGAGGCTGCGCCGCGGCTCGCCTTCGAAGTCGATGATGTAGACATCCTGCTGCGACACGAGCACCTGGCCGAGGTGATAGTCGCCATGGATGCGCGACTTCTTGCCGGAAGGGGCGAGCTTTCCGAGTTCGGCGAGGCGCTTATCGATCTCCTTTGACAGCGACAGGAAGCGCTCGGCGCATTCGCGGGTGTTGGCCGGCAGGCGCTCCTTGTTGCGTTCGAGGCCAGCACGGGCGGCCGCCGCCTGCTCGCGGGCGTCCTTGACCCAGCTGGAAATGTCGGATCGGCGGACCGGCTCGGCGCGGAAGGCCTCCATATCCGTATCGACGGCGAAGGCCGCATGCATCTCGCCCGTGCGCTCGCCGAGGCGGCGCAGGAGATCGAGCGGATAGATGAGCGGCCCGGAAATGCCCTCGACCGGCACCGTGGCGGGCGGGGCGAGGATCTGATCCTCGATCTGCCGCTCCAAGGCGTGCACGAAGACGCTCCAGGCATCGCCCTGGTTCTCCACGAAGCCGGAGACGCTGGCGAGCACCGTCTTCTCGCCGCCCTCCTCCTCGAACTCGACCATTCCGAGGAAGGCCGGCGTGTTCCGGAATCCCGCCACCTCGGTCAGGAACCGTGCCACCTCGACCTCCGGCTGGTCGCCCGGCCGCAGCCGGCGGAAGATCTTCAGCAGCGCCTGGCGACCGAAGGCGACCGAGACATTGCTCTGCTCGCCGCCGAGCGCCGTGGGCGGCTCGGCGAACTCCATCCCGGCAAGCTGCTCGTTGCCGTAAAAGCGCAGCGTGCCGCCCGTGACGGAGATCTCCGTGTTCTCCTGCATCCGCCGCATCAGCTCGGAGGCGAAGCGGTCATCATAGGAGCCGTCGATGAGCGCGCCGAGCTGCGGGCCCTTGCGCACGCGCGCCAGGGTGGCCGAAAGCTTTGGCGCGCCGAACTGGACGTTCTCCTCGCCCCACAGCATGGTGAGAGGCAGGAGATAACGCTGGCGGCCGGAGGACGACAGCTCGACATCGACGACGGAGAGCAGCCCTGCCTCGTCCCCGAGCCTGGCGATCTCCTTGATCTCGGCCTTTCTGATATCTTCGCCCTTGGCGCCGTACCAGCGCTGGCGCTGCATGAATTGCGGCAGCACATCCTGCTCGAGCTGCCGCCGCTCGCGCCCTTCCAGAGCGCGTTCGATGCGCCCGCCGACAAGGGTGAGCGTCACGAATTCCGGCAGCGGGTCGGGAACGTTGCTGTGCCAGTCGGGCGCCTGCGCCTCGTCGGCCAGCAGGAACCAGAAGGCGCCGTAGCTCGACAAAGTGAGCATATAGGGCAGCTCGCCGATGGGCGGGAAAGGCGACTGGCTGACGAGCTCGATGGGCACGCTGCCCTTGTATTTCGAAAGGTCGAGCTCCACCGCCTGCGCCGAGCGCGAGAGGTTGGCCACGCAGAGGATCGTCTGCTTCCCGTCGCTGCGCGTATAGGCAAGGATGCGCCGGTTGCGCGGATAGAGCATTGTGAAGTCGCCGCGCCCGAAGGCGCTGTGCTGCTTGCGCACGCCGATCATGCGGCGGATCCAATTGAGCAGCGAGGAGGGGTCGGCCTCCTGCGCCTCCACATTGATCGTCTGGTAGCCGTAGACCGGGTCCATGATGGGCGGCAGGTAGAGCGCCTGCGGATTGGCGCGCGAGAAGCCGCCATTGCGGTCCGGCGACCACTGCATGGGCGTGCGCACGCCGTCGCGGTCGCCCAGATAGATGTTGTCGCCCATGCCGAGCTCGTCGCCGTAATAGACGATGGGCGTTCCGGGCATCGACAGGAGCAGCGCATTCATCAGCTCGATCTTGCGCCGGTCGTTCTGCATCAGTGGTGCCAAGCGGCGGCGGATGCCGAGATTGATGCGCGCGCGAGTATCCGCGGCATAGGTGCGCCACAGATAGTCGCGCTCGCGGTCGGTCACCATTTCGAGCGTCAGTTCGTCATGATTGCGCAGGAAGATCGCCCACTGGCAGGGATCCGGGATTTCCGGCGTCTGCCGCATGATGTCCGAGATGGGATGCCGGTCCTCCTGGGCGAGCGCCATGTAGATGCGCGGCATCAGCGGGAAATGGAAGGCCATATGGCATTCGTCGCCGTCGCCGAAATAGGGACGTGTGTCCTCCGGCCACTGGTTGGCCTCGGCGAGCAGCATCCGGTCGGGATATTTCTCGTCGAGCGCCGCGCGGATCTTCTTCAGGATCTCGTGCGTCTCGGGCAGGTTCTCGTTGTTGGTGCCGTCCCGTTCGACCAGATAGGGGATGGCGTCGAGCCGCAGGCCGTCCACGCCCATGTCCAGCCAGTAGTGCATGATCCTGATGACCTCCTCGAGCACGCGAGGATTGTCGAAATTCAGATCCGGCTGGTGCGAATAGAAGCGGTGCCAGAAGAACTGGCCGGCCACCGGGTCCCAGGTCCAATTCGACTTCTCCGTATCGAGGAAGATGATGCGCGTCTCGGGATAGCGCTCGTCGTCATCGTTCCAGACATAGAAATTGCGCGCGGCCGAACCCTTTTTCGCGTGGCGCGCCCGCTGGAACCAGGGATGCTGGTCCGAGGTGTGGTTGATGACGAGCTCTGTGATGACGCGGATGCCGCGCCGGTGCGCCTCGGCAACGAAGCGGCGGAAATCGCGCATCGTGCCGTAGGAGGGGTTGATCGAGCGGTAGTCGGCGATGTCGTAGCCGTCGTCCCGGAGCGGCGAGGGATAAAAGGGCAGCAGCCAGATCGCCGTCACGCCCAGGCGCTCGATATAGTCGAGCCGCTGCATGAGGCCGTTGAAATCGCCCATGCCGTCGCCGTTGGAGTCCTGGAACGCCTTGATGTGCAGCTGGTATATGATTGCGTCCTTGTACCAGTCCGACACCTGCGGCCCCGCCGGCGGCTGTTCGGAAAGGGAGGCCTGATCGTCAGGCGTGGCGGCGCTGCCTGGAGAGACCTGTTCCATCTTGTTCATCGACGACCCCCCGGCGCTATAAGCCGCCAAACCATGTATGGACGCTGCTGCGGATCAAGGAACATGTGCTGCGTCTTGCCGGTCCAGGCGAAGGGCTGACCGGTGACGAGGTCCTCCGCCTCGATCGTCGCGTCATCGGGCAGCCCGAATTCCCAGAGCGGCACCTCGAAATGGGCGCCCTGCGGATTGTGCGGGTCGAGATTGACGGCGAAAAGCAGGAAGCTGGACAGGTCGTCCGTATGCTTGCCGTAGTAGAGGATGTTGTCGTTCCAGGCATTGTAGAATTTAAGGTTGGTGAATTGGCGCAGCGCGGGATGCTCCCGGCGCAGCCGGTTCACCAATTGTATATCGGGTCGGATGTTGCCAGGCCGGTCCCAGTCCCAGGCGCGGATCTCGTATTTTTCCGAGTTCAGATATTCCTCCTTGCCCGGCATGGCCGCGGCCTCGCAGAGCTCGAAACCGCTATAGACGCCGTAATTCGTGCCGAGCGTCGCGGCGAGGAACAGCCGCACCTGGAAACCGGGCCGCCCGCTCGTCTGCAGATAGTAGGGGTTGATATCGGGCGTGTTCACGAAGAAGTTCGGCCGCATGTAGTAGCGGCTCTCGCTCTGGGTGAGCTCGGTCAGATATTCGGTCAGTTCCCATTTCGTGTTGCGCCAGGTGAAATAGGAATAGGACTGGTTGAAGCCGACCTTGGCGAGCCGCCTCATCATCTTGGGCCGGGTGAAGGCTTCCGCCAGGAAGATCACGCCGGGGTCGACCTGGTGTACCTCCTCGATCATCCATTCCCAGAAGGGCAGCGGCTTGGTGTGCGGGTTGTCGACCCTGAAGATGCGTACGCCCTTTTCCAGCCAGAACAGCACGATGTCACGCAGCGCGTACCAGAGGCCCGGGATCGCGTCGCGGTAGAAATGGACATTGACGATGTCCTCATATTTCTTCGGCGGGTTCTCGGCGAATTTGATTGTGCCGTCCGGCCGCCAGTCGAACCATTCGGGATGCTCCTTGATCCAGGGGTGGTCAGGCGAGCACTGGATGGCGAAGTCCAGTGCTATCTCCAGCCCGTGCTCGCGTGCGGCGGCGACGAGCCGCGCAAAATCCTCGAAAGTGCCGAGTTCGGGATGGATCGCATCGTGCCCGCCCTCCTCCGAGCCGATCGCATAGGGGCTGCCCGGGTCGTCCGGCCCGGCCGTCAGGCTGTTGTTGCGTCCCTTGCGGTTGGTCCGGCCAATCGGATGGATGGGCGGGAAATAAAGCACGTCGAACCCCATATCCCGCACGTAAGGCAGCCGCGCGATGACGTCGTCGAACGTGCCGTGCACATCCGTCCGGCCTGATTGGGACCGCGGCATCAGTTCGTACCAGGCGGAAAAGCCCGCCTTCTCGCGGTCTGCGAAGACAGGATACACGGTGTCGCTCTGGGTGAGGTTCGCCCGTACCGCCAAGCGGCGCATGAGCACCGCCATGTCGTCGCTGAGAAGCACGGCGAGCGCGTCGCCCTCCGAGCGTGACGAGGTGATTTCCGCCAGAAGCGCCTTGAGAGCGGAGCGGTCCGCGGGCGTCCCGGACGTGCGCACCGACAAGGCCTTCTCGACCAGGCGCTTTCCTTCCTCGAGCTCCAGCGAGATCTTCTGCCCGGCATCGTGCTTCTTGCCGACCTCGACGCGCCACGTGGCGAAAAGGTCACGCCAGGAGCATATTTTGAATTCGTGGTGCCCCACCTCGTCGAAGACAATGGTGGCGCGCCAGCGGTCGTTGACGAGCTGGCGCATCGGCGTCTCGGTCCAGGAACGCTCGCCCCTGCGCCGGTGGAGAAGAGCCGCAGCGATGACTTCATGGCCGTCGCAGAAGATATCGGCTTCCACGCGGAAGGGCTCGCCGACGATCGTCCTCGCGGGGAAGCGCCCCCCGTTGATCGCGGGCTCCACGGCTTCGATGGCAATGCGGCTTGCGGCTAGTTTCTGCAGGAGCGCCTGGCCGGGACGGTCCATTCTCAAAATCTCTCGATAGAAAATTTCCCCTGACCCACGAACGCCGAGGAAGCGGGACGGTTCCGCGAAGAAAGCGCATGCGGAATTATTCCAAACGGAAAGCGGAACCTGGATTGCACGCTTCTACGGAGCCGCTTGATTGCCGGGCTCGAGAATGCATCAATGGCCGAACCCGCCTGCACCTGATGGTCCGAAGCGACATGCTCGATGAGACAAGGCTTCCGCTGCGCGTCTGCGCCGCCATGCAGCGCTCGCGCGGAGTGGGCAGGCTCGCCACCAAGCTGCGCGACGGCGCCACCCATCTGGATACGCTCTACCAGGAAGGCTGCTGCAAGATCCGCCTGCCGAAGGCGCACGACAAGGCGCTGGAGGCGGTACTCATCAACACGTCCGGCGGGCTGACGGGCGGAGACAGGGTGGAGTGGGAGGCTGAAGCGGCGCCCGGTTCGCGGCTGGTGCTGACGACGCAGGCCTGCGAGCGCATCTATCGCTCGACCGGAGAGGATGCGCTGGTCTCGGCCAAGTTGCGGGTCGGCGCCGGCGCGCATCTCGACTGGCTTCCGCAGGAGACGATCCTGTTCGACGACAGTAGGCTCGACCGCCGGCTGACGGTCGAGCTCGAAGGCGATGCAAGGTTCACCGCGGTCGAGGCGGTGCTGCTCGGCCGCGAGGCCATGGGCGAGGCGGCGCGCCGCGCGGTTCTCAAGGACCGCTGGCGCATCTATCGCGGCGGCAGGCTTGTCCATGCGGAGCAGACCCGCCTTGCCGGCGAGGATTTCGAGCGCGAGGGGCTCTCGCTCCTTTCAGGCCACAACGCCTTTGCGACGGTGCTCGCCATAGGGCCCCAGGCGGAGGAGAAGCTGGCGGCCGTGCGGCGATTGCTGCGCCCGGAAATTCAGGCCGCCGCGAGCGCCATCGGCGAACGTCTCATCTTGCGTATCCTCGCGCCTTCGGGTCTTATGTTGCGGCGCACCATAATTCCTGCCGTCGCGCTTCTCTCGGGGGCAGGCGCCGTGCCGCGCTTGTGGTCCATTTGAAACGGGAAATATCTCCGCATGAACCTGACGCCCCGCGAAAAGGACAAGCTGCTGATCGCCATGGCGGCACTGGTGGCGCGGCGGAGGCTGGAACGCGGCGTCAAGCTCAACCATCCGGAGGCTGTCGCCCTCATCACCGATTTCGTGGTGGAAGGCGCCCGCGACGGCCGCTCCGTGGCGGAGCTGATGGAGGCCGGCGGCCATGTGATCACCCGCGACCAGGTGATGGAGGGCGTGGCCGAGATGATCCACGAGATCCAGGTCGAAGCCACGTTTCCCGACGGCACCAAGCTCGTGACCGTCCACCAACCGATCCGCTGAACAAGGAACTTTGAGGGGATACATGCTTAACCGTCTTGTTCTTTCCGGCGCGGCGCTTTTCGCCGCCACCATGCCGGCCTTTGCGCATCTCGACCCTGCCGCGCACGGCTCCTTCATGGCCGGCTTCTCGCATCCGCTTTTCGGTCTCGACCATATCATGGCGATGGCCGCCGTCGGGCTTTGGGCGGCGATGCTGGGCGGGCGAGCGCTGGTGCTGGTGCCCGCGGCTTTCGTCGGCACGATGCTGCTCGGCTTCGCCGCGGCGCTTTTCGGCCTCCCCTTGCCCTTCGTGGAGCCGGTGATCCTCGCATCGGTCGTCTTCATCGGCCTGATGGTGGCGCTTGCGCTTCCGCTGCCGGCGTCGGCGGTTGCGGGGCTCGTCGCCTTCTTCGCCTTCTTCCACGGCCATGCCCATGGCGGCGAGCTTGGCGCCGCCGGCGCGGCGCAATTCGCCATCGGCTTTGCTCTCGCCACCGCTCTCCTGCACACGGCGGGCATCGCAGCGGGGCTTGCCTTCGCCCGGCGCCAGGGCGGAAGTGGGACGCTTGCCCGCCTTGCCGGGGCGGCCACGGCCGCTGCCGGTCTGTGGCTGGCCGTCGCCGGCTAGTCTGCGGAGGATCCGATGGTTCCCGGCGAGGTCATTCCGGCGCCCGGCGAGATCGAACTCAATGCCGGCGCTCCCCAGGTGGTGCTCGAGGTGAGCAACACCGGCGACCGGCCGATCCAGGTCGGCTCCCACTACCACTTCTACGAGACCAACGGCGCGTTGTTCTTCGACCGCGAGAAGGCGCGCGGCATGCGGCTCGACATCGCCGCGGGCACCGCCGTGCGCTTCGAGCCCGGCCAGGCGCGGGAGGTGCGGCTGGTTCCGCTCGCCGGCGCGCGGCGCGTGTTCGGCTTCCAGCAGAAGGTGATGGGGGAGTTGGACTAGAAGAGGATCCGCCTTACATTTCCTGAAAATAGTAAGGAGAGAAAAGCCATGGCCGTTTCAGCCAAGATGACATCGAAGGGGCAGATCACATTACCCGCCGAGCTTCGCAAGGCGCTGAAACTGAAAGCCGGCGACAGAGTGGACTTCCGCAAGAATGCGGAGGGCAACTACGAACTCGTGGCCAAGCCGCTGCGGTTCGAGGACCTGCGGGGGATCATCCCATATGAGGGACCGCCTCTTTCAGGCGACGACATCGTCAAGATTGTCGAGAAAACGCGCGAATTGCGCGCCGCGGAAATCGCCGCCTCGTTGCGGCAGGATGATGAACAGGAGTCATGAAGGGGCTCGACACCAACATACTGCTTGCTTGGCTTCTGCGCGGCCAAGCTCCCCTGCACCTTCCAGGTGGTCCGTACCGCGTCAGTTTAGTGGTCCTTGCCGAGCTGCTCTGGGTCCTGCGGACCCATTTCAGGCGGCCCCGACGAGAACTCGCCGAGATCGTCCAGCTTCTACTTCAGACCTCGAGCGTCAGCTTTGACGATGAAACCATCGTGAAAGGCGCGTTGCGCGACTTCCGAGCGGGCAATGCCGACTTTGCGGATTTCCTGATCATGCGCGACAACGAAACCGCCGGCTGCACAACGACCCTGACATTTGACAAGAAGGCAGCCAAACATTCGGGGTTCACCCTGGTTGCCGAAGGGAACTGATTTCCATGCCCACGAAAATTTCCCGCGCGGCCTATGCCGACATGTATGGCCCGACCACGGGGGACCGGGTGCGGCTGGCCGACACCGAGCTCTTCATCGAGGTCGAGAAGGATTTCACGGCCTATGGCGAGGAGGTGAAATTCGGCGGCGGGAAGGTGATCCGCGACGGCATGGGCCAGAGCCAGGCGAGCCGGGCCGAGGGCGCGGTGGACACCGTCATAACCAATGCGCTGATCGTGGACGTCACCGGCATCTACAAGGCCGATCTGGGACTGCGCGACGGAAGGATCGCGGCGATCGGCAAGGCCGGTAATCCGGACACCCAGCCCGGTGTCAACATCGTCGTCGGCCCTGGCACGGAAGCGATCGCCGGCGAGGGCAAGATCCTCACCGCCGGTGGTTTCGACGCGCATATCCATTTCATCTGCCCGCAGCAGATCGAGGAGGCGCTGATGTCGGGCGTCACGACCATGCTCGGCGGCGGCACAGGCCCGGCGCATGGCACGCTCGCCACGACCTGCACGCCCGGCCCGTGGCATATCGGCCGCATGATCCAGTCCTTCGACGCCTTCCCGATGAATATCGGGCTTGCCGGCAAGGGGAATGCCTCGCTGCCTGCCCCGCTCGTCGAGATGATCCGGGCGGGCGCCTGCGCGCTGAAGCTGCACGAGGACTGGGGCACCACGCCCGCGGCCATCGACAATTGCCTTTCGGTGGCCGACGATTACGACGTGCAGGTGATGATCCACACGGACACGCTGAACGAAAGCGGCTTCGTGGAGAACACCATTGCTGCCTTCAAGGGCCGCACCATCCACGCCTTTCATACGGAAGGTGCGGGAGGCGGCCATGCGCCCGACATCATCAAGGTGGCGGGGCTCGAGAACGTCATCCCCTCCTCCACCAATCCGACCCGGCCCTATACGGTGAACACCATAGCCGAGCACCTCGACATGCTGATGGTCTGCCATCACCTGTCGCCCTCCATCCCCGAGGACGTGGCCTTTGCCGAAAGCCGCATCCGCAAGGAGACCATCGCGGCGGAGGACATCCTGCACGACCTTGGCGCCTTTTCCATCATCTCCTCTGACAGCCAGGCGATGGGACGCGTGGGCGAGGTGATCATCCGCACCTGGCAGACCGCCGACAAGATGAAGCGCCAGCGTGGCCGTCTGCCCGAGGAGACGGGCGAGAATGACAATTTCCGCGTCCGCCGCTACATCGCCAAATACACGATCAATCCGGCCATAGCCCATGGCGTGTCCAGGCATATCGGCTCGGTCGAGGTGGGCAAGCGCGCCGACCTCGTGCTCTGGAGCCCTGCCTTTTTCGGCGTGAAGCCGGACATGGTGCTGCTGGGCGGCACGATCGCCGCCGCGCCCATGGGCGATCCCAATGCGTCCATCCCGACGCCGCAGCCGGTGCACTACCGGCCGATGTTCGGCGCCTATGGCAAGGCGGTCGCGGCCTCCTCCGTGACCTTCGTCTCCGAGGCCGCCCTCGGCGAGGGGCTGCAACAGAAACTCGGCGTGGAGAAAAGCATGCTCGCGGTAGAAAACACCCGCGCCGGCATCGGCAAGAAAGCGATGCTGCTCAACGACGCCACGCCGCATATCGAGGTCGATCCGGAGACCTACGAGGTGCGCGCCGACGGCGAGCTCTTGACCTGCGAGCCGGCAACCGTGCTGCCGATGGCGCAGAGATACTTTCTCTTCTGAATGAGCTTTTCCACGGCAGGCCTAATAACTATTATTGGTTCAGCCACGGAAGGAGTCCGACCATGCCCGTCAGTGCCGATCTGGGAAAGCCGCTCGAAGACTATGTCGAGGAACTGGTCAAGACCGGCCGCTACCGCTCCCGCTCGGAAGTGCTGCGGGAAGGCGTGCGGCTCGTGCAGGAGCGGGAGGTGAAGCTCCGGGCGCTGGATGCCCTGATAGGTGAGGCGCTGGAGGATGTGGAAGCGGGGCGGACCCGCCCCGCAGAGGAGGTCTTTGACGAGTTGCTCGCCGAGTTGAAGGCCATGGGAGCCAAACGTGCGGGTTGAGCTGACGGCGAAAGCTGAAAGCGACCTGCGCGATATCGCGCTTTTCATTGCCGCTGACAGCCCGGCACGAGCCATGACCTTCTATGGCGAATTGCGAGCGGTGTGCCTGGAACTCGCGAAGTTTCCAAGACGGTACCAGGTGGTTCGCTCCCTCGAGGGCATTGAAATTCGGCGCCGCGTCTACCGCAACTATGTCATGCTTTATCGCCTGTATGAAACCAGGATCGTGGTGTTGCGGGTTGTACGCGGCTCGATGGATCTGGACGCGCTTTTCGATGAACCCGGCCTCGAAACCTGACATTCAGCCGCAATGATGCCATCCATCTAGCAGGGAGACCCACATGATCGCCTGGTCGATCTTCATCCCCGCCTGTTTCGCGCTGAACTGCGCACCGGGGCCGAACAACATGCTGGCCTTTTCGAACGGCGCCCGGCTCGGCTTCGTGCCCGCCATGCTGGGCGGGCTCGGCCGCATGCCCGCTTTCGCGCTCCTCATCCTTGTGACCATCATCGGACTCGGCGCGGTGCTCGCCACCTCCGCTGTGGCCTTCACGATCATCAAGATCGCCGGCGCCGTCTACCTTGTCTATGTCGGCATCCAGTTCTGGCGCAAAGCAAGGGCCTTGGCCGAGGCGCAGGCGAAGGATTCGGCGCTTCGTGCGCTCATGCGGCGGGATTTTCTAATCGCCATCAGCAATCCGAAGGCGATCGCCGTCTTCACCGCCTTCTTCCCGCAATTCATCGATGCCTCGGCGCCAGCCTGGACCCAGCTTGCCGCGATGGGCGGCGTGTTCCTGCTGCTGGAAGTCGCCGCCGTTCTGCTTTACGTGGTGGCGGGCGTGCTTCTCGGCCAAGTGCTGAAATCGGGCCAGGTTTTCGCCCATCTGAACCGGCTGGTTGGCGGCGTTCTGATCGCCTCGGGCGTCTCGATGGCGCTCTCCAGGCATTGAGTCTGCCATGCTGCCCGTGGCGACAAGCACCACCCGCTCCTTCGGCAAGCCCGCCGACACGATCACCCTCGATGAGACGGCAAGACATCGCCGCCGCATGGCCATGCGCTCCGACGGCGGCATAGAGTTCCTGCTGGACCTGCCGCATGCAAGCCTGCTCGCCCATGGCGACGGCCTCCTGCTCGACGATGGCCGGGTGATCGAGGTGCGCGCCGCGCCGGAGCCGCTCTACGAGGTGCGCGGGCGCGATGCCCGCCATCTCCTCGCGCTCGCCTGGCAGTTGGGCAACCGGCATCTGCCGGCAGAGATCGCCGAAGATCGGATCCTCATCCGCCGCGACCACGTGATTCGCGATATGCTCAAAGGGCTTGGAGCCACGGTCGCCGAGATCACCGCCCCCTTTTCGCCGGAGGGCGGGGCCTATCACACCCATGCGCATGGCCACGATCATAGCCATGCCCATGGGCACGGCCACCACCATCATGACTGAGACCCAGGCGCTGCAGAGGCTGCTTGCCTGGTCCTCGCCGGCCTTTCCGGTGGGCGCCTTCGCCTACTCCGGAGGACTGGAGACGACGATCGCCGGCCGCCGCGTTGCCGATGCGCAAGGGGCCCTCGCCTGGATCGAGGGAAACCTCCGCAGGGGGGCGGTCCGCAATGATGCCATCCTGGCGGCGGAAGCCACGCGCGGGCATGTCGATGGGGCAACGCTCGGCAATCTCGCCGATCTCTGCCTCGCGCTCACGCCGGCCCGCGAACGCTACGAGGAAATGCTGGTGACAGGCGAGGCCTTCCTTGCCGCCGCGCGTACCTGGCCCGACGCCGTCCCGCAGCATCTTCCCTCCCCCTGCCCCTACCCGATCGCGTTCGGCGCCGTCGCGGGCATGGCTGGAATAGCGGCGGAAGCGATGCTGGTCGCTCTGCTGACCGCCTATGTCCAGGCGCAGATCTCCGTCGCGGTCAGGCTGGTGCCGATCGGCCAGTCGGATGGACTGGCGATCCTGGCTGCGCTCGAGCCGCTGATCGCCGAAATGGCGGCGGCTCTCTCGGAAGCGGGTCTCGATGATCTGGGCTCCGCGTCCTATGCCGCGGACATCGCCGCCATGGCGCATGAGACGCTTCCCACAAGGATCTTCCGCTCATGACGTCCGGCGCTACGCCCCATCCCCAGAACAGGAGGCATGCATGAGGTCCCGGCACGGCCCGTTAAGGATCGGCATAGGCGGCCCGGTGGGCTCCGGCAAGACGACGCTCTGCGAGGTCCTGCTAAAATCCATGCGCGATCGCTATTCCATGGCGGTCGTCACCAACGACATCTACACCAAGGAGGACGCGCTGATCCTCGCGCGCCTGCAGGCGATCTCGGAAGACCGCATTGTTGGCGTGGAGACGGGCGGCTGCCCGCACACGGCCATCCGGGAGGATGCCTCGCTCAATCTGGCGGCCATCGCCGATCTCAACCGCCGCTTCCCCGATCTCGATGTGATCCTCATCGAAAGCGGCGGGGACAATCTGGCGGCGACCTTCTCGCCCGATCTGGCCGATCTGACGCTGTATGTGATCTCGGTTTGCCAGGGCGAGAAAATACCCCGCAAGGGCGGCCCGGCGATCACGCGGTCGGACCTGCTCATCATCAACAAGACCGACCTCGCCCCCCATGTCGGCGCCGACCTCGATGTGATGCGCGCGGACACGGAACGGGTCCGCGAAGGGCGGCCCTATGTGATGACGGACCTTTCTCGGCGAAAGGGCGTCGACGAAATCGCCGCCTTCATCGAGAAGATGGGCGGATTGGCGGTTCCTGCCCAGGCTTGAGGCCGAGCCCCGAAACATCGCTGGCGCCAGGGACAGATGCACCCTTGCTGCCCCGCCGCGTCGGCGCCGCATCGGCGAGCTTCGCGTAAAGATCCAGGTAGCGCCGCTCCATCCGTTCCGGCGAAAATCGCTCGCGCGCTGCCGCCCGGCAAACCGCTGGATCGAGCGTGGACGCGGCGGCGATCGCCTTGGCCATTTCCGAAACATCCTTCACGATGAAGCCCGTCCGCCCATTCTCGACCACCTCGGGCAGGGCTCCATTGGCAAAGGCCACCACGGGGGTGCCGCAGGCGAGCGCCTCCATCGCGGTGAGCGAACTGGTCTCGGCCACCAGGCTCGGTATGACCACGCAGCGAGCGGATGCGAGCAGGCGGCGCTTGCGGTTGAAGCCGAGCGGTCCCAGGAACCGCCTGCGAGTATCGAGGAGCGGCGTCACCTCGTCGCGGAAATAGCGCTCGTGCGCCTCGTAGGGAAAAACCTTGCCGCCGATGAGGAGCGGCACGTCGGCCACCCGGCTCGCCTCAAGCGCAAGATGGATGCCTTTTTCGGGGCAGATGCGGCTCAGCACAAGCGCATGGCCGCGCTTGCGCTGGCGCGTCTCGAAGAGCTTCCGTGGGACGCCATTCTCGATCGGCGGCAGCAGGGCGGCGCCCGCCGGGGCCGTGCGATGCTGGGCCTGCGAAACGCAGTGGAGCCAGAGATTCGGGCGGCGCTGGAAGATCCAGTCGGGATACCAGTCGAGGGGCAGGTGCAGCGTGGCAAGGGTAGGAACCCTTTCCGGCAAATAGGCGTGAAAGTCGATGCCGTGCAGATGCACGAGATCGACATGCTCCCTCGCAGCCACCGCGGCGATCAGCCGGCCCAGCTCCGCCCAGACCTGGTGCCGGACCGCTTCATCGATGGGCCCGGCCGGCACGGGAAGCGGCACAAGCTCGCCGGCCGGCTTCGATCCCTCGCAGGCGATGACCAGCGATCTGTGGCCGTGGCGCACCAGCGCCTCATCCAGCGCCGAGAGCACCTGCTCCGCGCCGCCGACCGCATCCGGGCCTACCGGCGCGAATGGATAGGCGACGCTGAGGACCGCTAGAGCCATTTGGGCAGGCCCAGCTCCCGGCATGCCTTGTCGACCAGGGCGGGCCAGTCGGAGGGACGCAGCCCCCAGTCGAACTGGCCGTAAAGCACTTCCCCTTCGTTGGGCAGCTGGTGGAAATCGCAGGGCATGGCGGGCCTGAACCGTTCCGCCTTCAGCCGGAAGGTGCCGAGCGTCCGCTGCTGGGTGACGTGGGCGGCGAGCATCCGCCGCTTCATCTCCGCCGCCTCCTCGTCCAGCGCGATCGCGAATTCGAGTTCGTGGCCCGGCGCAAACTCCTGAAATACCCATTCGCCGTGCCGCATATGGTAGAGCGGGAATTCATAGACCGCCGGCGCTGGGAGATTGCGCTGGCCCAAGAGGTGGCACGCCGCGCGGGCTATGAAGGCGGTAGCGTCGTGATCCGGATGACCGCCTTCATAAGCGTGAGTGATCACGGTTCCGACTTCTGTCTCCTGAAGGAGATCGGCGAGCCGCCGGGAAAGCTCTGAGAGCCGGAAGGCTGTGGACTGGTCGGGAACATCGAAGGAAAGGAGCGCCTCAGGGCCGAGCCCCGCCACCGCGACTGCGGCCTCGAGCTCGCGGCGGCGCGCGGCGGCATAGTCCTCGCGCCTCGAAAAGCCCTGCGCTTCCGCGTCCGCCATGTTCACGGGCGCGCCGTCGGTCACATGCAACAGGCGAACGCCTTGCATGCGGGTGAGCTGCCCGCCGATGGCGATCGTCTCGTCGTCGGGATGGGCGACCACCACGAGCACGTCACGGCAGTCGAGCACCCCACCTTCGGGCGAGCAGATCAGCTCCAGCAAGGATTCCGCCGGCGAGAGGAGCTCGAGCTCGGCCAGGCTGAGCATCGCTGTCATGCGGCACCCCGGATCTGCGTGTCGGCACGGCCGGCATAGCGCTCGATCATGGATGCGCAGAAATCCGCGAATTCCTGCGGATTGAGCGGCGCGCTGGTATGGTGAGGAGCGATGCCGCGATGCTCCGGCGTGAAGCAGAAAGTGACCGTCACGTCGAAATCGGCCAGCGCCTCCATCTGCCGGTCGAACCAGTCGAGCGCGTTCGGGCGGAAGCTGTCGGCCCAGGAGAGGCCGGTGCGCAGATATTTCACGCCCAGCCGCTTCATCCAGGTGACAGCCTCGTCGAGACGCGGATCCTCGAAGTGGAACCATTGGCAAAGGCCGAATTCCGGCGTGCATTCGCCGAACTTCTCCAAGGACGGCTTCGGCGTTCCGTCCTCGCGGATCAGCCCCATATAGAAGTGCCGGTAATAGGAGGAGCCTTCCGCCTCCTTGTGGCGCGTGGTGGCGCCCCAGGCCTGCGGCAGGTCGAAAAGACTGTACCATTGGACGCGCGGCGCCCGGCCCTTGAGCAGCTCGAAAGTCCGCTGCAGGCCCCAGACCTGAACCTCCTCGGCGCCGAAGGTGGAGATACCCACTTCGCTCACCCAGACGGGCAGATGCGTGACGGCCTGGATTTCGGCGAGCTTCTGCGGCCATTCGTGGATCTGCCACAGGTTCCAATCGAGCGGAAAGCCGTGGACGGCAATCGCGTCGACGTGATCCAGCACGCCCTTGCCCTGGAGGTTCTGCACGAAGAGCGGATCGATGGGCGACATGCCGCCCAGCACGCGAACGACATTGGGGTTGACGCTGTGAATCGCGTCGGCCGCGCCGATGGCCATTTGGGCGAAGAGGCTCCAATCGGGATCGATCTCCGGGTCCCAATGGGACTTGTTGTTCGGCTCGTTCCAGATCATCGCGGCTTCGATCATCAGTCAGACCCCTCGTTCAACTTGCTTGAAAGACATGACAAGCTCGCGACGATGCGCAAGCAACTGGCGCCCCGCCGGCGCACCGGCGGTGACATGGGCGCCGGGCACCGGCGCGCCTTGCTCGACGGCGCTGTGCCGCAGCAGGTCATTGGCGGCGCGGTAGCCTTCGAGCGTGCCGACATCCACATAGGCGCGGCCGGCGCGGATGCCCTCCGCCCTGCCACCCTTGGCCAGATAGGCATTGACCAACGTGCCCATATATTCGTCCGTGCGGCCGCGCTCGAGCCAGAGCGCCAGAAGCTCGTGCAGGATGCGGCCGGACATCTTGAACCCGCCCCAGATCCAGTTGGTCGAGGCGTTCTGCTGCTTCACCTGGATTTCCCGGACATTTCCGTCCTCATCCGTCTCGACCGCGTCGAATGCGGACGGGTTTTCCACCGGGAAGAGCAGGAAGGAGAGCACCCCGTCGGGCAGTGCCTGGTACCCGTCGGCCGGCATCCAGATCGTGTCGGGCAGGCCGACCAGCAGATGCTCGTCCGGTGCGATCAGCGGCGCCACGCGGAAGATCGCATCGCACAGCCCGCTCGGCTCCGGCTGCACGACATAGGCGATGGAGGCGCTGCCATAGCTGCCGCCGTAATATTCAAGGATGTCGGACTTGCCGGGCGCGATGACGAAGCAGAGCTTGTCCGCTCCGCCCGCGATCATGCGCTCGCACAGATATTCGCTGACGGCGCAGGGCCGCTCGGCCCCGTCCGTCAGACGGCTGCCGACGGGCAGAAGCTCCTTCGAGAAGGCCAGCGGCTGGATTCGGCTTCCGCAGCCTGCGGCCGGAATGATTCCCCACATCGGAGCACCTCCTTCATGCCTGCAGCGCGGGCTCGCCGGCGGCGGCGGATTTCAGATCGTCGAGAATAGCTTCGAACTCGATGGCGCGATGTTCGGACGTGTGGCTGGAGAGCACCCGCTCGCGCGCTGCTTCCGCGATGCGACGGAGTTCCGCGTCGCCAAGGTCGAGAGCGGCGGTGACATCTTCCGATTCGAGCGCGACCAGGATCTCGCGTCCCGGTTCGAAGAAGGCGTCGAGCCCCTGCCACCAGTCGGAAATAATGGGAACGGCGCAGGCCGCCGCCTCGAACAGCCGGCCGGACGGGCACCAGCCCATCTTGGCCATGGCCCGGCGCGTGACATTGAGCGTTAGCCGTGAGGAGGAATAGAAGGCCGGATGTTCCTCAGGCGGCAGATGGCGGACGAAGAAGACATTCTCCGCCCATGGAAAATCCTGCGGATACTGCGCCCCGGCAATGACGAAGCGCAGATTGGGACGCCTGTGCGCCGGCTCCAGCAGGAAGGCGGAAACGCCTGCCTGCCGATCCTCGGCATAGGTGCCGATATAGGAAAGGTCGGCCGCATAGTGTTCAACCGGCGTCGTCGGCCGGTGCACGCACGGATCGACATGGCCGTAGAGCGGGGCGACGATGCGGGCTCCGAGCCGCGATTTCAATTCGTCAAGCGCCTCGCCGCCCGTATAGCTAAGCACCAGGTCGAAGTCGGTGAGGCCGCGCGGCCCGATATAGCTGGTGCTCTCGCCGCGCTCGAGGACGGACAGCGTCACCGGCGTATCGAGATCGTAAAAGAGGCGGACAGGGCGCGGCGCGGCAAGGACGAGATCGGAGGCGGCGACCCCATCGGGGCAATACGAAGAGACGAGCGCGACATCCGCATCGGCCAGGTGACGGCGGGCGGCGGGCAGCGCATCCTCCCAATCGCTGTAGAGAATCAGCTCACCATTCTCGATCTCGTATAGGTCGCGCGCGCCGGCATAGTAGGGAAGGTCGCGCTCGAAGAAGACCACCGTCCAGCCGCGCCGGCCGAGCGCGCGCACGAGGCCGCGCCAGAGCGTGGCATGGCCGTTGCCCCAGGAGGAGCTGATGCTGAGGCCGAAGATCACCAGCTTCATGCCAGTGCTCCCACGGGAAGCTGCGCGGGACGGACGTTCTGCGCGATCAGCGTTGCGCCGCCCTTGCCGATGGCCAGCGTCGTGATCGATGCGGGAGCGATCTCGAACCCGTGCACGCTCTGGAAGGGGAGGTCGAGATAGCGGCAGAGGGCCGCCTTGATGACATCGCAGTGGCTGACCAGCGCAAGATGCTGGCCCGCGCGCTCGCGGCAAAGCCGCTCCATGAAGCCGGTGATGCGGGCGGCGGCGCGTTCCATCGTGTCGCCTGCGGGCGTGGCCGCGCTGCCGCGCTCCTCGTTCCAGATCCGCCAGGCCGGATCGGCGGCGAGATCGTCGAAGCTCCTGCCGGACCAGCCGCCGAAATCGATCTCGTCCAGCTCCTCCGCGGTCCTGCTCTCAACGCGCGTCTCGCGGGCGATGATCTCGGCTGTCTGCTGCGCGCGCAGCCGGGGGCTTGCATAGATGGCGTCGAGCTTCTCACCTGCCATGTGCCTGCCGAGGGCGAGCGCTTCCTCGCGGCCTTCACCTGTCAGCGGCGCGCCCGGAAGGCGCCCCGTCAACACCCTGCCGACGTGGCCATGCGAGGCATGGCGCAGGAGGTGGAACACGGTTTTCACTGCTTGAGGCCGGAGGGAAGTTCGTCCTCGCCGGAAATGAACTGAAGCGTGCGCAACCGGGCTTCCGCGTCGGTGAATTGCTGCGGCGGCGACTTCATGAAATAGCTGGACGGGCCGATAAGGGCGCCGCTCTCGCCGCGGTCCATGGCGAGCTTGGCGCAGCGCACCGCGTCGATGACGATGCCGGCGCTGTTGGGCGAGTCCCAGACTTCCAGCTTCAGCTCGCAATTGATCGGGACGCCGCCGAAGGTGGTTCCTTCCATGCGGATATAGGCCCACTTCCGGTCGGTCAGCCACGGCACGTGATCGCTCGGGCCCACATGGATGTTTTCCGGCTCCATGGGAACCCCGAGCTGGCTGGTGACAGCCTGGGTCTTGGAAATCTTCTTTGATTCCAGCCGCTCGCGCTCCAGCATGTTCTGGAAATCGGTATTGCCGCCGAAATTGAGCTGATAGGTGCGGTCGAGCTGCACGCCGCGCTCGCGGAAGAGGTTTGTGAGCACCCGGTGCACGATGGTGGCACCGAACTGGCTCTTGATGTCGTCGCCGATGATCGGCAGGCCGCGCTCCTCGAACCTTTTGCGCCATTCCGGCCGCGAAGCGATGAAGACGGGCATGCAGTTGACGAAGGCGCAGCCGGCCTTCAGCGCCTCCTCGGCATAGAAGACGGCGGCCTGCTCGGAGCCGACCGGAAGATAGGAGACGAGCACATCCGTCCTGGTCTGGCTCAGCACCTCTGCGACATCGACTTCCGCCTCGTCGGATTCCTCCACCTCCTCGCGCAGATACTTGCCGATGCCGTCAAGCGTCGGGCCGCGCGAGACGGTGACGCCCGTGCGCTCCACCTCGGCGAATTTGATCGTGTTGTTGGGACGAGCGAAGACCGCCTCCGCCACGTCGCGCCCGACCTTGGAGGCATTCACGTCGAAGGCGGAGCTGATGACGACGTCGTCGATGAGATAACCGCCGATATCGGCATTCATGATCCCGGGAATGGGATTGTTGGAGCGCAAGCCGCGGTAATAGGCCAGCCCTTGCACGAAGGAGGACGCGCAGTTGCCGACGCCGACAATACCCACGCGCACTTGAGCACCATGCATAGTCTCGTCTCCATGTCTCCAGGAGGAAGCGCCCATGCGGCTCCGCGGGCAAGATCGCAGCCGAACTCCCTCCAACCGGAGGGAAACAGGCATGGCGCGATTTGGTTCCCGCTTCGCAGGTGCTCGCCTGGCCAGATACCCGCGGGGACCGGGGCTACACCGCCGCGGACTTCAGGCTGCCTCGGACACTTTCAGGGCGACGCGGCGGTAGAATTCGGCACGGCGCAGTTTCAGTGCTCGGCAATGCAGTCCCTCGCCGGCCGGTCGTAAGAGAGGCCAAGGGAGACGCCGCGAATTCAGCCGGGCGTGATGGGCACCGCATGGCCTAGATGCGGCTGATAGGCCAGGCGGGGGCCCCAGATGGAGAGGCGAAGGGCCTCGAAGCCGCGCTGCGATACATCGCCGATGGTCCAGCGGATGCCGAGCTCCCTTCTCACGCCGCTCTCTGCGCGCCTGGGGCCAGGTAACGCGCGTGGGTCGGGCTGTCCGCGGCGCCCCAGCGATATTTGTATTCTTCCCGCCCGCGCAGGAAATCGAAATTCGTCAGGTTCCCGTGCTCGGCTTCTGCGATCGCGTGGCCGACGAGCACCGTGCCGAGGCCAAGATTGGCATGCTCTGGGTCGAAGCCGCCGATATAGTAGAAGGCGCGCTCCTTGCCCCAGAGCACGCATATTGCAGCCACGATATGCCCGGCCCTGCGCAGGGAATAGAGGCGAAGCAAACCGGCCTGCTCGAGCAGCACGGCGGCCTCCTGCTGCCACGCCAGAAGGCGCGGGTCAGCGAACACGCCCGGCTCCTGCCGGTTCTGCCAGCGCCGCGTATGCAGGTCGGCGAGGCATTTCACATAGTCGGATCCGAGCTCCGCCGGCTCGCTCACTCCGCTGCGGGCGGCGCGTCGGGAATAGTAGCGCAGGTTCTGCCGCATATTCGGGCTGAGCTGGGCCGGCAGGGAAAGGATCGCGCAGCTCTCGGACAGCCCGCGCCGGTCGTCCCAGCCCTCCGGGGCGGGCGAGCGCAGCAACGGCGAGTTTTCCGGCAGCTGGAACAGATCCACAGGCTCCTCGATCTGCAAAAGGGCGGATGCGATCGCGTCCGGCTCAATATCCGGATCGAACAGGCCGCCGAGCCAATCCGAAGTGCCAGCGCCCCAGAGGAGCAGCCGGCCGTCAAGCCGCATCAGGGGTATGAGGCCGACGAGCTGCCCGTCCTGCCGCAGCGCCAGGACGACGCTCTCGCCGTCATTGAAGTGGCGCCGCCAGGGCAGAAGCCAGGCGGGGCTCTGGAATGGCGTGGCGCAGGGGTCGCGGCGCCATAGGGCCCACCACTCCTCCTCAAGGGATTCCGCTTCGTTCAATATCTCGATTTGCATCCACAGATCGCCGGGAAGGCCGGAACCCCCGTCCCGGCAACGGCGCCCCAACACGCCTGGCAAGGATTTGTTCTGTTGCTGCCGAAAATCAGCCGATCAGCGGCGGCGGGTCGACGGCAAAGCCACGCTCGCCCTTGCGGCAGAGATACACCTCGCGCTCCGGGTGCTCCTCTATGACGAAGCCGCTGTTGCGCAGCATCGCCTCCACCGCGGCGCGGTTGGGGAAGAACCAGTTGGTCGGATCGCCCGTATAGCGGTGTTCGATGAAGTGGAGTTTCGGGAATTCCGGCCTGTCGAACACATCCCACTCGGCGAAGGGATAGTCAGGATCGAGTTCGGCCAGCTTGTTCGAGCCGCGCTGCAGGCATTGGAAGAGCATCTGGTCCTTCGCCACATGCTCGTAAATGAGGTCGAGCGCCAGCAGCGGATAACGCAAATGGTAGAGCACGCCCATGAAGATGACGAGATCGAATTTCTCGCCGAGCCGGCCGAGTTCGTAGACCGACATCTGCCGGAACTCGATATCCACGCCTGCCTGCTCGGCGGCGAATTCGGCCTGGCGCAGGTAATGCGGATCGCTGTCGATCCCGAGCACGCGGCCGGCGTTCCGCCGCTTCATCTCGATCGTGTAGAAGCCGGCATTGCAGCCGATATCGAGCACCGAGCGCCCTTCCAGGTCGTCAGGGATGACGTGGGAGAAGTTGCGCCATTTGCAGTTGGGATAGTCGCCCAGGAAATGCTCAGGCGCAGTCTGGATGCCGCCGATCGTCATGTTCTGGAACCAGGGACCAAGCTCGGCGATGCGCCGGGCCACATCATTCTGGAAATTCGTGTTCATCGGGTCCCGCTTTCCTCGTTCCTGAACATCTCGCCTCCTTGCTCGAGCGGATCGGGCGCGGTTAAGGGCGCCCGCAATGGCTCCGGCGCCGCTGTCTGCTTCGCCGGTCCACTTCGGCTCTCACACGAAAAACCCGGCCAACCTCCTGCCGAAGAAGTGCGCGGGAAACGCATCAGCAGGAGGAATGTTCCGCAAAGGAAAGGTTAGTCGGCAGCCGGCAAACCGCGCGGCAGCTTACAAAAGATTGCCCCGTGATTGCGCCGGCGCGCGGGCCGGCCTACTTCTTGACGACCTCGACCCGGCGGTTGAGCGCGCGGCCCTCGTCATTATCATTGCTGGCGAGCGGTGCTGCCGGTCCGACGCCGAGCGCCTGCAGGCGCGCTTCGGCGATGCCGTGCTCCTGGACCAACGTCTGGACCACGCGCGCGGCGCGGCGACGGGAAAGGTCCATATTGTAGTCGAGACCGCCCTGCATGTCCGTGTGCCCGACCAGCAGGACCGACAGTGTGGGGTTCTCCTGAAGCAGCTTGGCGATTTCGAGGATCTGCGGCGCGGAATCGGGGCGCAGCGTGTCCTTGTCGAAATCGAACTGGATGCCGTGCAGCGCAACACGCCCGCCACGGGCGAGGTCGTCGCGCATGGCATCCGCCTCCACCACGACCATCTTCTGTTCCATGGCCGCGACTTCCACCACGTCGAGCTGCACCATCGCCCGGCCCTTCGCAGGACCGCCGCTGCCGTTCCTCGTCACATAGACGGCGGCATAGACGTCGCCTTCGGGGCGGGCGAGCTTGGCTGCCAGATAGCGGTGATCGCCCTCCCCCCAGAGGAGCATGTAGCGCGGCCCGCTTTCGATGGTGCGCGGCACGTCTCCGCACTCGGCCTTCGCGCAGGAAAACAGCGTCTCGAACCCGGCTTCCGCAAGCGCATTCTCATAGTTGCGGAAAACCTCCAGCACGGAGCGATCGGCCGGCCCGCGATAGGTGATCCGCGCCAGCTTGCCCTCGAGAATCGTGGTACCGGTGCTCGCCTCCTTGCCGGTGCGGAACTCGTAATCGGTGAAGGCTTCCGCTTCGTAGCCGACGATTTCCGAGCCCTCATAGCGGGGGATGAGCGGGTGGTCGGCACTGCCCTCAAGGTCTTGCGCCCAAGCCGGGCAACATAGGCCCGCCGCCAAGCCCGCCACCAGCGTGGCCACCGTGAAAACCCGCGAAAGCATCAAAGCCCCTCCCGCTCCAACACCGGCGCGACGCGTTGCATGGACGCGCCTGTCACCCTGAACCATGCCGCATCCCCGCCGCCTTGCCAAGCTGCCCGGCAGACAGGCCTAGAGGAGGCCTCGCGCGGCGAGGTTGCGCATCAGGGCGGCGGTGCCGAACGACCATTCGGGGCACTCGGTGGAAAGGCGCACGGTGTTCTTCAGCACGCCCAGCCTGTCGTTGGAGATGCTGACGATGTCGCCCGTCTTGTGCGTAAAGCCCTGCCCGGGTGCGTCCCGATCCTCAATGGGGGCGAAGAGCGTGCCGAGGAAAAGGACGAAGCCGTCCGGATACTGGTGGTGCCGGCCGAGGGTCTGCGCCACGAGGTCGAGCGGATCGCGGCTGATCTCCCGCATCGAGCTGCTCCCCCTGAGCACGAACGCGTCCTCCCCTTCCACCAGCAGCTGGAGCTCGGCATTGCGGACATCGTCCATGCCATAGCTGTCGTCGAACAGGCGGATGAAGGGGCCGATGGCGCAGGAGGCGTTGTTGTCCTTGGCCTTGCCGAGGAGCAGCGCCGATCGGCCCTCCACGTCCCGAAGATTGACGTCGTTTCCGAGGGTGGCGCCCTTGACGCGCCCGCGGCTGTCGACGGCGAGCACCACCTCCGGCTCCGGATTGTTCCACTGCGAGACTGGGTGGAGGCCCACAGCAGCGCCCCAGCCCACCGCCGACATGGGCTGGCTCTTGGTGAACACTTCCGCATCCGGGCCGATGCCGACCTCGAGATATTGCGACCAGACGCCCTCCTCGATCAGCGCCTGCTTGACATTGGCCGCCTCCGGCGAGCCCGGCACCAGGTTGCGCAGGCTCTCGCCGATGATGGCGCCCACGCGCTCGCGAACCGCCGCCGCTTTGGCTGCGTCGCCCGCCGCCTTCTCCTCGATGACCCGCTCGATCATGGAACGCGCGAAGGTGACCCCGCAGGCCTTCACCGCCTGCAGGTCGCATGGGGCGAGAAGATGCACGCGATCACCCGCGGCCCCTTCCGTGGAATTGGCCGCGATCTCCTCCAGTGATCCGAGATCCTCGCCGGCGGCACTGTCGGCCACGGAAACGGGATCGTCCTGCTCCAGAAGATCGCGCATGGTGGGCGTCTGGCGCGACGTGATGTCGAAGAGGCGGCCGTCGCGCATCGCGACCAGGGCTGGCCCCCGCACGTCCGGGCGCCAGACCCGGCCGACGAAATGCCCGCGCTTGGCCTCAACGGAATCAAGAATCATCGCCGCCTCCCGAACCAATCCCGAAAGCTGACGAGTAGCGCCCTTGGGACGCGAGGGAAAGACCCGCCGCCTGCGCAAATCGCCCGCCGGAATCCTTGCACCAGCCGCCAAACGGTTTAAACAGGAAAGCATTCCTGCGGACTCGTCCGCCCCTCAGCCTAGATCGAGGACACCATGACGACACCCACCCCGCCTTTCCGCGCCGACCATGTCGGCTCCCTGCTGCGGCCCGTTCCGGTCAAGGAGGCGCGCAAGAAGTTCTACGAGGACAAGTCGATCTCGGCGGAAGAGCTCAAAGAGGTCGAGGATGCCGCCGTCACGGACATCGTGAAGATGCAGCAGAATATCGGGTTCAACGTCGTCACCGACGGCGAGCTGCGCCGTTCCTTCTGGCACTATGACTTCATGGGCGCGCTGGACGGCTTCGAGCTCGTCGAGCGCGAGCCCGAGAAGGGCGTCCAGTTCAAGGGCGTCACCCTGCGCCCGGTCGTCCCGACGATCACCGGCCGCCTGGATTTTCCGGATGATCACCCGATGCTGGACCATTTCCGGTACCTCGCATCGGTGACGAGGGTCATGCCGAAGATCTCCATTCCGGGCCCGAGCTGCTGCCATTTCCGCACCGCGGCCGCCGACATCCACCCGAAGGAATACCAGGACCTGGAAGTGCTCTTCGCCGACCTTGCCCGCACTTATGCCAAGGCCGTGCGCAAGTTCTACGAGGCGGGCTGCCGCTACCTGCAGATGGACGACATCTTCTTCGCCTATCTCTGCGATCCGAAGATCCGCGAGCACAAGCGCGCCGAGGGCCTCGATCCGGACTGGCTGATCGAGAAATACGCATGGATGATGCAGGAATCCATCAAGGACCGGCCCGACGACCTGGTGATCGGCATGCATATGTGTCGCGGCAACTTCAAGTCCGCCTGGGTGGCGGAGGGCGCCTACGACCCCGCGGCCGATGCGATCTTCAACAAGATCGACGTCGACATCTACTTCATGGAGTATGACACGGAGCGGGCCGGCGGGCTCGAGCCGCTGCGCCTGTTGCCCAAGGGCAAGAAGCGCGTTCTGCCGGGCTTCATCACCACCAAGGTGCCGGACCTGGAATCGCTCGACGACCTCAAGCGGAAATTCGAGGCCGCGGGCAAATATGCCGATCTCGACCAGCTGGGCATCGCCCCGCAATGCGGCTTCGCCTCCACCGAGGAGGGCAACAAGATCACCGAGGATGACCAGAAGCGGAAGCTGGAACTGGTGATCAAGACCGCCGAGGCGATCTGGGGCGAGGTGTGACGCGGCGCTGAAGCAAAGCGCGTTAGGTGGCGCTCTGTCGTGCCCCCCGCTTCGCCTGCGGGCACCGGCAGGCGAAGAACCGCGAGAGGGTTGCGCGCTCTCCATGCTGCCCTTTTAGGCAAAGCGCTCCCTACCCCTCGAGCGCCGCCTTCCCCAACGCCTTCAGCCTGCCCGCTATGTAGCGCTCGTTCTGGGTGACGCCGCCATAGCCGTAGGCGTCGCCGCGCACCTCGTTCACATGGACATAGCTTTCGCCGTGAAGCGGACCGAGCAGCTCTTGCATCCTGGCGAAGGCGGCCGCCACGAACGCCGCCTTCTCCTCGCGTGTGTTGGTCCCCTCGACTATGCGGATGTCGATCCAGAAGCTCGCCAGACCGTGCTGCGCCAGCGTCCGGTCGGCGACGAACCAGTGGCTAGGTTTAACCTCCTCCGTAATGATCGCGGTCACGTTCGGGTCCTTGCGCAGGACCTCCGCGGAAAGCTGGTTGACTGCCTTGGCGATGGCTTCGGCCTTCGCCCGAGCGGGCTGCGGGGTGGCGTATTGAACGGTGATCAAGGGCATTGTGTGCTCCATCGGGTGAATGATGAGCCGGAGGCTACCCCCGATCAGCAATCTAGAAAACTTGTGGTTCTTGATTTCAGCCATAAAGAAATGTCATAGTCGGAGCTATGCAGACGCTCGACCTTGATGCCGTTCAGACATTCGCCCTCCTGGCGTCGCTGTTGAACTTCACGCGGGTGGCGGAGGCGACGGGCACGACACAGTCGGCGGTGAGCCTGAAGCTGAAAAGGCTGGAGGCCTCGCTCGGCCGGCGGCTGGTCGAGCGCACGCCCCGGTCGGTCCGCCTCACGGCGGAGGGCGAGGCATTCCTCGAACATGCGAGGGCGTTACTCGAGGCGAACGAGCGGGCGCTGTCGGGCGCACCGGGATCGGCAGCGCGGCTTCGCATTGGCATCAGCGACCACGTGCTCGGGAGCGAGTTGCCCATGCTGCTGGCGCGGCTCAGCCAGGCCGACCCGTCGCTCGCGCTGGACCTCAGCATCGGCTTTTCGCAGCAGCTCATCGAAGCCCACGATCAGGGAAGGTTCGACGGCGTGATCGTCCGCCAGGAGCGGAGCAGTCGCGACGGGGAAACTTTGGCGGAGGACGAACTGTCCTGGTTCGCCGCCGCCTCTTTTCACAAGCGCGCGGGCGAGCCCTTGCCTCTCGCCAATCTCGCATCGCCCTGCGGCATTAGGGCCATTGCGGTGCGCGCCCTGGAGGCTGCCGGCCAGCCGTGGCGCGAGGCTTTTGTCGGTGGCGGTGTGAGCGCGGTATCGGCCGCCGTTTCGGCGGGCCTTGCCGTGGGGGCCTTCGCCCGGCGCGTCGCCCCGCCCGGCTGTATCGACGTCGCGGCTAAGCTCAGCCTCCCGCCCCTGCCGCGCACCAAGGTGGTGCTCTATTCGCGCGTCAGCGAACCGCGCGCGGTCGAGGCTTTCCGGGTGCTTGCCGCCGGCTTCCGCAGTGCGGCGGGCCGGTAAGGCCGCAGCGCTCAGCGAGCGCTGGCCTAGAGCAGCGGGTCGGGCGCCATCTCCAGATGCAGCTTGTCTCCTTCCCAAGGATGGGCTTCCGCCACCGCTTCGTCGAGTTCGACCCCGAGCCCCGGCTCCTTGGACGGGATCACATAGCCGTCCTGCCACTCGATCTTCTTCTTCAAAAGCTTGGCGTGAAAGCCGTCCCAGGTCTTGATCGATTCCAGGATCAGGAAATTGGGCAGGGTGACGGCGAGCTGGATATTGGCCGCCGCGACGATCGGCCCGCAATAACAGTGCGGCGCGATCTGGACGTGATGCGCCTCGGCCATGGCGGCGATCTTCTTGGTCTCGAGAATGCCGCCGGAACGGCCGAGATTGGGCTGTAGGACCGCCGCCGCGCGATGATCGATGACGCGGGCGAACTCCCACTTCGTGGCGAGCCGCTCTCCGGTGGCGATGGGGATCGACGTGCCCCGCGCGACCTCGGCCATGACTTCGGGCATGTCGGGCGGCACCGGCTCCTCGAACCAGAGCGGATCATAGGGCTCGATTGCCTTTGCCATGCGCAGCGCGCCCGCCGCCGTGAACTGCCCGTGCGTTCCGAAAAGGATGTCCGCGGAGGTGCCGACCGCCTCGCGCACGGCCTTCACCATCCGGACCGAAAGGTCGATATCCTGGAGGCGCGGCTGATGCCCATCGAAGGCCGTATAAGGGCCGGCGGGATCGAACTTCACAGCCGTGAAGCCCTGGCGGACGCAGGCCGTGGCGGCAGCCGCCGCCAGATCGGGATCGTTATAGACGTTCCGCTCGGCGTTCTCCGCCTCGCCCGGATAGACGCTTCCGCTGTCCGGGTAAAGATAGGTGTAGGAGCGCAGCGCCTCGTGCACCTGCCCGCCCAGCAGCTTGTAGACCGGTTTTCCCGCTTCCTTGCCGATGATGTCCCAGCAGGCCGTTTCGAGCGCCGAGACACAGCCCATCATGGCAATGTCCGGACGCTGCGTGAAGCCGGAAGAGTATGCGCGGCGGAAGAAGCTCTCGATGTCGTGCGGATCGCGGCCGATCAGGTAGCGCTCGGCCACATCCTCGATCATGGCTGCAGTGACCTTCGGCCCGAAGCTCGCACTATAGGCCTCGCCATAGCCGACCACGCCGCCATTCGTCGTGAGCTTCACGAATATGAAGTAGCGCCCGCCGGCCTGCGGCGGCGGGTTTCCCACCACGAAGGTTCTTATGTCGGTGATCTTCATGCGGGCAGCTCCAATCTGGCAGGACGGCGCGACGGTGCGCGATCCTCAGCCGACGCGAAGGGCTTTTCCGCCGGCCACGCCAATATGCCGTTCGAGCAGGCCCGCGTCACTCAGCAGCGTGGCGCTCTCGCCCTCCCACACGATGGCGCCGCGATCCAGGATGACGGCGCGGTCGGTGAGCGGAAGCACCTTGCGCGCCTTCTGCTCGATGATGATAGCCGACATGCCCTCGTCCGACACGAGCCGGCGCAGAACGCCGAGGAGTTCGTCCACGATCACCGGCGCAAGACCCTCCAGAGGCTCGTCGAGCAGGAGGAGTTTCGGGTTGAGCATCAGCGCGCGGGCGATCGCCAGCATCTGCTGCTCGCCGCCGGAAAGCTGGCTGCCGAGATTTCCCCGCCTTTCCTTCAGCCGCGGGAACATTCCGTAGGCGCGCTCGATGTTCCACGGGCCCGGCCGGCTGATGGCGGTCAGGTTCTCCTCGACCGTCAGCGAACGAAAGATGTTGCGCTCCTGCGGCACCCAGCCGATGCCGGCCGCCGCGCGGCGTTCCGGACGCATGCGCGTGATATCAGTGCCGGCGAAGCGGATGGTGCCCGAGTGGAGCGTGGTCACGCCGGCGATGGTGTCGACCAGTGTGGTCTTGCCGGTGCCGTTGCGGCCGAGAAGGGCGAGCCACTGCCCCTCCCCCAGGGTGAAGTCGATTTCGGACAGCACCCGTGCCTCACCATAGCCCGCGACGAGTTTTTCGATGCGCAGGAGCTCCGCCGTCATGCGTCCTCCCCGAGATAGATGGCCTTCACGCGCGGGTCGGCGGCGATCTCGGCCACCGTGCCTTCCGTGAAGAGCGCGCCGGCGACGAGCACCGAGATGCGGTCGGCGAAGGAGAAGACCAAGTCCATATCGTGCTCGATGAGGATCACCGTCACCTCCGCCGGCAGGGCGCGGACGATGGCGAGCACCTCGTGGCGCTCTTCCTCCGGCACGCCGGCCGCCGGCTCGTCGAGGAGGAGGACGCGAGGCTTGGCCGCAAAGGCGAGCGCGATCTCGAGCAGCCGCTGCTTGCCATAGGGCAGGTGCGAGGTGCGCTCGCCCATGACGTCCGTCAGGCCGAATCTTTCAAGAAGCCCGGCTGCCTCGTCCACGGCCTCGGCGTGGGCGGCAAGCGGGGCCCAGGCGGAAGCGCCGAGCCTCTCACGCTCGTTGATGGCCAGCACCACCGATTCCAGCGGAGTGAAGTCGGGGAAGAGCTGGTTCACCTGGAAGGTGCGCGCAAGGCCGCGGCTCACGCGCCGATGGACGGGCAGGCCCGTAATGTCCTCCCCTTCCAGGACCACGCGGCCCGATGTCGGCTTGAGCGAGCCGGTGAGGAGATTGATCAGCGTTGTCTTGCCCGCGCCGTTCGGCCCGATCAGCGCGTGCCGCGCTCCGCGCTGCACGGTGAGCGAGACATTATCCGTCGCCACGAAGCCGCCGAAGCGCTTGACCAGGTTGCGTGTCTCAAGAACGGTGCTCATCCGCCGCCCCCGAGCTTCACGCCGGGCCGCCAGCTCGCGGCGCGCTTGAAAACGCGCTGCACCGGCGCGGGCAGGAACGTGTGCCAGCGGGCAAGGTTCTCGCGCCCGATGAGGACGATGACCACCAGCACGAGGCCGATCCAGAACATCCAGTATTGCGGCGTGATGACCGACAGCCAGTCGCGCAGCAGCGTGAAGACGATCGCGCCGATGATGCCGCCATAGAGGTAGCCGACGCCGCCGATCACGAGCACCAGGAGCACGTCGGCGGAGCGGTGGAAGGCAAGGACGTCCGGCGAGACAAAACTGGTCGTCTGGGTCAAGAGCGCGCCCGCAAAGCCGGCATAGACGGCGGCGATCGTGTAGATGACGACGATGCGGCTATTCGCCGGCACGCCCACCATGGCGGCGCGCACGCGATTGGCCTTGATGGCCTTGAGCGAGAGGCCGAAAGGCGCGTGGACCAGCCGCCGCGCGATCAGCATCGCCAGGAAGAGGACGGCAAGCGAATAGATATAGCCGGTCCGGCCCCACAGATCGAACTCGAACAGACCGAGGATCGGCCCGATGGTGAAGCCGCCGAGCCCGTCGGCGCCGCCGGTGAGCCAGGCCATCTGGTTGGCGAGCTCCGCCAGCATCAGGGCGATGCCGAGCGTCGTCATCAGGCGCGTGAGATCGGAGCCGCGCAGGACGAGGAAGCTCGCCGCAAAGCCGAAGATGCCGCTCGCAAGACCCGCCACGAGAAGCCCGGTGACGGGTTCGGTGAAGTAGTGCCGGGCAAAGAGGCCGGCCACATAGGCGCCAAGGCCGAAAAAGGCCCCGTGCCCGAGCGAGACGATGCCGGCATAGCCAAGGATGAGATCGAGTGAGACGGCAAAGAGCGCGACGATGGCGATCTCCGTCAGGAGCAGCGCCTTGGACGGCAGGAGGAAGATCAGCGCCACGGCGACGAGCCACAGCACCAGCTCATAGGCTCGCCATGCACTGCGCCGGCGAAGCTGTGCCGCGGCCAGATGCTCCGGAGCGGCCGCGGAGACCGCCTCCTGGCTTTCGCTGACCGCCGTCATCGCGCGCCCTCGCGCGAAAACAGCCCATGCGGGCGCAGGACCAGCATGATCACCATTACCCCATAGATGACGAAGGCGCCGATCTGCGGGAAATAGTATTTTCCGGCGACGTCAGCGATGCCGAGGAGAAGGGCGGCGAGGAAGGGGCCGGTCATTGACGAGGTGCCGCCCACCGTCACCACGATCAGGAAATAGACCATGAATTTGAGCGGGAAGTTGGGATCGAGGCCGAGGATCTCGGCGCCCATGGCGCCGCCCAGCCCGGCAAGGCCGGAGCCGAAGGCGAAAGTGAGCGCGAACACGGCGGAGACATTGATGCCGAGCCCGCGCGCGACCCGCCCGTCATCGACGGCGGCGCGCAGCTGGCTGCCGAAGCGGGTCTTCGCCAGCACGAGCTGGAGCGCGACCACGAGGACGGCGCAGACGGCGGTGATGAACAGCCGGTAGCGCCCGACGCCGATGCCGAAGATCTCCGTCCGGCCGTTTAGCTCCGGCGGCAGGTGGATGAGCTGCTGCTGGCCCCCCATCAGATAGTGCACCGCAGCGACCGACATGAAGACGAGCCCAACCGAGAAGAGCACCTGGTCGAGATGGGGAGCGGAATAGAGCCGGCGATAGAGCGTGCCCTCCAGAAGCGCGCCCAGCGCGGCGACGACCAGGAAGGCGATCGGCAGGCAAAGATAGAAGGAGACGCCGTAGCGGTTCATCAGCACGACGGTGATGTAGCCGCCGGCCATGGCGAAGGCGCCATGGGCGAGGTTGATGAAGTTCATCAGGCCGAGGGTGATGGCAAGGCCCACGGCGATGATGAACAGCAGCATTCCATAGGCGACGCCGTCGAACAGGATGGTCAGCATGAGACCGCTGGGTCCTTGCAATGGAAAGCGGCGGGAAGTTCCCTCCCCGCCGCCATTGATGGCACGGTTTGCTACTGGCCGGAAGCCTCGGCCTTCGCCGGATCCTTCACGGCCTCGTAGGTCGCGAACTCGACATTGTAGAGTTCGCCGTCGGCTTCCTTCACCTCGCGCATATAGATGTTCTGGACGATGTCGCGCGTCTGCGGATCAATGGTGATCGGGCCGCGCGGGCTGGTCCAGGACAGGCCCTTCATGGCTTCGATCAGAGCCTCGCCGGTGGCATCGCCCCCGGTCTTTTCTAGCGCGGCATAGATCAGATGCATGCCGTCATAGCCGCCGACCGACATGAAGTTGGGGCGCATGCCGTTATGGGCCGACTTGAAGGCCTCCACATAGGCCTTGTTCTCCGGACTGTCATGGGCGGCCGAATAGTGATGGCCGGTGATTGCGCCGAGCGCCGGCTGGCCCATATCGTTGAGAAGGTCGTCATCCGTGACGTCGCCGGTGGCGATCAGCTTGATGCCCGCCTCGGCGAGTCCCCGGTCGGCGAACTGTTTCATGAAGAGCGAGCCGACGCCCGACGGCAGGAAGACGAAGATGGCGTCCGGGTCGGCATCGCGAACGCGCTGCAGATAGGGCGCGAAATCCGGGTTCTGCAGCGGCACGCGCACCGCTTCCACGATCTCGCCGCCCTTGGCGGTGAATTCCTTCGTAAACCAGGTCTCGGCATCGATGCCGGGACCGTAGTCGCTCACCAGGGTGACGACGCGCTTGAGGCCGTTCTCCGCAGCCCAGGTCCCGACCGGGACGGAGGCCTGCGGCAGCGTGAAGCTCGAGCGGACATAATAGTCGGACTGCTCGGTGATCGACGAAGTGGCCGCGGCCATGACCACCGCTGGGATCTTCGCCTGGTTGATTACCGGCGCCACCGCGAGCGCAAGCGGCGTGAGGCCGAAGCCGCCCAGCACATTCACGCCCTCATTCACGACAAGCTCCTGCGCGATGCGGCGCGTCTGGTCGGCGGTGCTGGCATCATCGCGGACGACGAGCTCGATCTTCTTGCCCGCCACCGTGTCGCCATGCATGGCCATGTAGGTGCGGACGCCTGCTTCCACCTGCCGGCCGGTCGAGGCGAAGGGACCCGTCATGGGCAGGATGAGCCCGACCTTGACCGTCTCCTGCGCATGGCCCGGTATTGCGGCCAGTGCCGACATGGCAAGGCCGGCCGATGCGGCGACGAAGCTTCTTCTGGTGATCACGACTTCCTCCACTCAGGTTGCGGCGGCTCGCGCCGCCTCTTTTGCTTTGCTCCGGCTTTTGCTCCGGAGATGACAGATTATCTAGGCCGAGACCAGCGCTAGCCCCGGCACGCGGTGGATCAGGCTGCGGTCTTCATCCATGACGAACTCGATATTGTGGCGCGCCAGGCGGGCGTGCTCGCGCGCCAGCGATTCCGCCCTCGCCCCCTCGCGCATTTCGATGGCTGCGACGATTTCCCTGTGCTGGCGCTGAGCATGCACCAGCGACATGCGGAAAGCCAGCACGTCCTCCTGCTTTTCCAGGAACGCGCTGGGCGAGGCGAAGGGCAGCTTGGTGGCGCGCTCCACTTCGCGCCGCATCATCTCGCTGCCGGAAAGGCCGGCCAGCGCCGTATGGAATTCGGCATTGAGCTCGACATACTGGTCGAACAGCATGTCCTCCGGACGCTCGCGGAAGCATTTGTCGAGTTCGGCGATGAGCTGCTTGATGGATTTGAGCTTGGCCGGGGCCACGCCGCGCTCGGCGGCGAGCCTTGCTGCCGTTCCCTCCATGACGCCGCGTAGTTCGATCGCGTCGAACACATCGGCGACGGTGAAGCTGCGCACCGCATAGCCGCCGGAGGGGATCTGCTCCAGCAGCCCTTCCTGCTCCAGCCGCGCAAGGGCCGCCCGCAGCGGCGTGCGGGAAATGCCGAGCCGCTCGGCAAGGCTTGCCTCGGACAGCCTTTCGCCCGGCGAGACGCCGCCGCCGAGCACCAGGTCGCGCACGCCAAGGAGCGCCTTGAAGGTCTGGCTGTCCCGTTTCCTGTCCGCCACCCGTTTCATCGGCTCAAAGCCTTATCCCGGTTGCGAAAACTACCCCCGGCAGGCGTAGATGAGAATGCTGCCCGCATGCAACTGCCTTTTGCAAGGCGCCCCGGCGCCTCGCAGGAGAACGGGCCCGGGCTATGCCGCCCGGACCCTGTTCCCTGACCTTAGACGGTCTGCTTCGTGCGCCAGCTGTCCGCATAATTCTCGCGTGCATCGCGGGAATACGGCACGGGCGAGACCTTGACACGGATCTCCAGCTGCTTGTGCGATTCGACGGTGGTCTTCTTGGTGCCGCCATTCTCCTCGCCCCAGAGGAGGGTGAGGACGTCGCCGACCTGGATGTCCGGGTCGACCGTGCCGAGCGACAGCATCGAGCGCTCGTTGAAGCTGTAGCCGGAGAACATGGAGAAACCGACCACCTTGCCGTTCTTCATGACTGCGTCGTAGTTGGCCGAGGCGTAGTTGGAGAGCGGCAGGTCGATATATTTGTAGTTCTCGATGCCCGGCTCCATCATGGAGCGGAACACCTGCGCCACGTCGTCGGCGTTCCAGGCGAAGGTCACCTTCTTGCGGTGCGGCTTTCCAGCGATCTTCTCCAGCGCCTCGCGGCCGATGAAGTCGTGGTCGAACTTCACGAACGGCCCGTAGCCGATCTCGTAGGGCGTGACGTAATAGTCCTCGATCCTGTCGGAGACGAAGCTGCCGCCGATCGATCCCGTGGCCTCGTAGCTGTCGGGCCCGAGCCACTCGCGATAGGCCTTCATCTCCGGATCGGAGTAGACGGCCGGCAGGGGGGACGGGATCCAGCCCGATTCCAGCGTGTTGGTGGCGTAGGCGCGCGAGCCGACCGGCACGATGCCGAACTCGGCCCCGGCCTCCAGGATGGTCGAGCGGACCTCTTCGCCTTCTTCATACGGCCCCCAGAGCTCCAGGCCCGGCGCGCCGGACATGCCGTGGCGCAGGCAACGCACGCGGCGCTTGCCGATATTGATCTCGCTCATATTGAAGAACTTGACCTCGGGGATCGGCCCGCCATTGAGCTTCTCGAGGATCTGCCAGGCATTCGGCCCCTGCACCTGGTAGCGGTAGCGGCGGCGCACCACGGCCTTGCCCATCGTGCGTGCGGGCGAACGGTCGTCGCGGTCGAGCTTGACGTCATAGCCGCCCGTTTCGCCGTGGAACTGAACCCAGTTGATGGTCGGCGCGCGCCCCACGAGCAGGAACTGCTGCTCGGCGAGATGGAACAGGATGACGTCGCCGATGACATGGCCGCTATAGCTGACCGGCACGAACTGCTTGGCGCGGTTCACCGGGAAGTTGGCCACGCTGTTGATGCCGAGGCGGCTGATGAGCTTCAGCGCATCGGGCCCTTCCACCATCAGTTCGGCCATGTGATGCGACTGGTCGAAGAGCACCGCGGTCTTGCGCCAGGCGGCCTGCTCGTCGCGCCAGTTGGTGAACTCCGCCGGCACCACCGGGTAGACATAGGCGCCGATCTGCGAGTTGCGCAGCATCTGCACCACATTCCCCGCGCTTTGCATTTTCTCTTCGAGGTTCCTGGCAGTCATCATTTCCTCCCTTCCTGGGACGTTGGTCCTGCGATCAAGTTGATCTTCCCGGCAGCGCCGTGGCACCGGCTGGCGCCGGCGGTTTGGCCGTATGCGCCTGCGCACCGGCTGACGTGCTGCATTCAATCGGTATACAACTGCCACGCCCGACCGCCGGCTGTCAATCGTGTCGGGGCGGCTTTTGGGGTACCTACCTGGTGTGATCTGGAAACATCCCCTGCCAGATATAAGGGGAATTCGGCCTCTTTTTTTTACCAGAAGCAAGGGGAGCCCTCTGAAGAAGCGGCGGGAAAGCACAACCGTTCCCTCAGAGCGGAAAGTGTGCAACAGGGCCGATCGCGCAGATACGGTATACAGAAAATTCCCGTTCGGGTGCAGCATTGCGCTTCCCGTGACCATATTGAAGCCGGTTTCTCATTAAGTGATATTATCGCCTCGCGGGCGTTTCGCCAAAGGAGGAGACAACGGGCGCCCGCTCCCCGCGGCTACACTTGCCTCCCGCCAATACGTGCCTCGCACATGTGGGCTCCTACTGCTTTCCCCGCGCCGAAAGTAAGGTAAAAATCCCTTGCAATGAGATTGTTGATGCAGCATGGATTCGCACGGGATTTACAATGCACTTCCATCGCGCCATCCCACTGCGTGCGGGCGGCCGCGCCCGGCAGCGCGGAACGCCGTTTGCGCCGCCGATTCGCCTGAACCATTCGAACTGGAAACCGCCTCTCGATGTCCTTGGACCCGATCCAGCTCGCCATCATCTTCGCCTGCCTCGCGGGGGGCGGAATCCTGAAGGGCGCGACCGGTGCGGGCGCGCCGGTGCTCGCCGTGCCGGCGATCGCGATGATCGTCGACGTCAAATTCGCCGTGATCGTGATGCTGATGCCGAACCTGCTCACCAATCTCTGGCAGGGCTGGAATCTGCGCCGCCATCTTCTGCCCGCCCCCTTTGTGATAAGGCTCGCGGGAGCCGGCGCGGCCGGCGTCTTCGTCGGCACCCTGATGCTTGCCTTCCTATCGCCGGACCTGCTGTCGCTCATGGTGGCCGGCGCAGTCATCATCTATATCCTGCTGCGCCGCGCGCGCCCGAGCTGGCAGATCGCCTACCCTCTCGCCAGCCGCTTGAGCGTGCCCGCGGGCCTTGCCGCCGGCGTTCTACAGGGCGCCGCCGGCCTTTCCGCCCCCGTCTCCATCTCCTTCCTGAGCGCCATGCGACTGGAGCGGCATATCTTCATGGCGACGATCTCGATGCTCTTCGTCGCGATGACCGCGCTGCAGATCGTCACCCTCGTCTATCTCGGCATTTTTTCCGTAGAGGGCGCCCTGATCAGCCTCATGGCCATGGTGCCGATCCTGGCCTTTATGCCGGTCGGCGCGGCGCTCGGCCGGCGCCTGTCGCGCGAAGCCTTCGATCGGGCGATCCTGGTGCTCCTCGGCGTGCTGGCGGCGAAGATCGTCTACGACGCGCTGGCGGGCTGAGCAGCGCTTCAGCGCCGGATCACCTCTTCGATCAGCTTGCCGGGCCGTGCTTCCCGCTCGAGCTGGTCGAACGTGCATTGATGCGGCGCCTTGTCGGGGCGCCAGCGCAGGAGCCGCGTCCCATGGCGGAAGCGGTCGCCGGTCACCTGATCGTAGGACACTTCCACAACAAGCTCGTGCCGGAGCGGCTCCCACTGCCCGCTCCGTTCCGTCGACCAGCGGCTGGGCCCGCCAGGCGCGCGGCCGGTAAAGCCGGGCGGGCCTTTCAGCGCCTCCAGCTTTCGGGTCAGGGCCGGCCGCTCCTCATTGCTGATCATGGAGGTGAAGCCGACATGATCGAGCTTCCCTTCGCCGTTGAAAAGCCCCAGCAGCAGCGAGCCGACAAGCTTGCTGTCCTTGCCGTAACGGAAGCCGCCGACCACGCAGTCGGCCGAGCGGATGCGCTTCACCTTGAGCATGGCGCGCTCGCCGCTCTCGTAAGGGCCGTCGAGCCGCTTGGCGATCACGCCGTCGAGCGCACCGCCGGCCCGCGCCAGCCACGCCTCCGCTTCGCTGCGTTTGCGCGTATAGGGCGAAAGGCCCACGCCCGGGACGGTGGCGCCGGCAAGAAAGCTTTCCAACGCGGCGCGCCGCTCGGTCAGCGGCGCCTCCATCAGGTTCTCCCCGCCGGGCCTGACCGGCATATCGAAGAGGATGAGGACCGCAGGCGTTTCCCGCGCCAGCTTCCGGATGCGGCTCTCCGCCGGGTGCAGCCGCAGCTGCAGCGCGTCGAAGGACAGCGTCTCCCCTACGGGGATGACAAGTTCGCCGTCGACCACGAAACCCTCGCCGGGAAGCGAGCGCACGATCTCCACGACTTCCGGGAAGAAGCGGCCGAGCGGCTTGCCGGATTTCGCGAAAAGCTCGACGTCGTCACCAAAACGCGAGGCGATGCAGCGGAAGCCATCCCATTTCGGCTCGAACTCCCAGCCGGGTTCCTCAGGCAGGGCATCGACCGATTTCGCCTCCATGGGCGGAATCGGCAGCACGATATCTGCGGGCTTTTCACCTTTGCCTCGCGATGTCCTGGATGGGGCGGCGGCCATGATGCGTCCTGCTTTGCCGGGCAGAACGCACCTGCCGGTCGGGCGTTCCCGCGATCCTCCGCGAGGCTAGTCCCAGCTCAGCGCCCCACCGTTCTGGTATTCGATCACGCGGGTCTCGAAAAAGTTCTTCTCCTTCTTCAGATCCATCGCCTCGGACATCCAGGGGAATGGATTTTCGGTCTCGGCGAAGACCGGCGGAAGGCCGAGCTGTGCGCAGCGGCGGTTGGCGATGAAGTGCATGTATTTTTCGCACAGCGCGGCGTTGAGGCCGAGAAAGCCGCGCGGCATCGTATCCCGCCCATAGGCCGCCTCGATCTCCGCCCCTTCCTTCAGCATGTGCCGCACTTCGTCCTGGAAAGCGGGCGTCCACAGATGCGGATTCTCGTGCTTGATCTGGTTGATCACGTCGATGCCGAAATTCAAATGGATCGACTCGTCGCGCAGGATGTACTGGTACTGCTCGGCGATGCCCACCATCTTGTTGCGCCGGCCGAGCGACAGGATCTGCGCGAAGCCGGTATAGAACCACATCCCCTCGAAGACGACGTAGAAGGCGACGAGATCGCGCAGGAAAGCCTGATCGGCTTGCGGCGTGCCGGTGCGGAAATCCGGGTCGTCCAGGTGGCGCGTGTAGTCGAGCGCCCAGGCCGCCTTGTCGGTGATCGACGGCACTTCCCGGTACATGTTGAAGAGTTCTCCCTCGTCGAGCCCGAGGCTTTCCACGATGTATTGGAAGGTGTGCGTGTGCACCGCCTCCTCGAATGCCTGGCGCAGGAGGTACTGCCGGCATTCTGGATTGGTGAGGTGGCGGTAGATTGCGAGGACGATGTTGTTGGCCACCAGCGATTCGGAGGCGGCGAAGAAGCCGAGATTGCGCTTCACCATGCGCCGCTCGTCCTCCGTCAGGCCGTCCGTGGACTTCCACAGGGCGATGTCAGCCTGCATCGACACTTCGGTCGGCATCCAATGATTGTTGCAGGCCGACAGGTATTTCTCCCACGCCCAGCGGTATTTGAGCGGCAGGAGCTGATTCACGTCGGCGCGCGCATTGATCATGCGCTTGTCGTCGACGGAGACGCGCCCCGCCCCGCGCTCGATCGCGCCGAGGCCCGTGGCGTCGGCATTGCCGTTCACGGTCGGCGGGTTTGATGAAGAGAGTTCGGGATTGGACTCGTTCCAGTTCAGCATTTTTGGTCTCCTGATTTCGCGGATGGTCCCCCACTCCGTCCCGCTTCGCGGGCCAGCTCTCCCCGCAAGCGGGCGAGAGGAAGAGCGCCCGGCGTTGCGGCTGGGGTTTTCCTCTCCCTCACGGAGTGGGGGAGGTGGCGAGCGCAGCGAGCCGGAGGGGGGTTACGGTACTGTTCGCGGTCCCACGCCTGGTGAGGGCACGTGAACTATTGGCACGCCTCGCAATCGGGATCGTCGATCGCGCAGGCTTTCGCCTCCTCCAGCTCGAAGGGGGTCGGCTGCGGCGTGACGGCCACAGCATTCAGCTTGCCGTCCGAGCGTTTGAGCGTGGACTTCTCCACATGGGTCGCCGAGCGCGAGCGCAGATAGTAGGTCGTCTTCAGCCCCTTCCGCCAGGCGAGCCGGTAGAGCTCGTCGAGCTTCTTGCCCGAAGGATTGGCGATGTAGAGGTTGAGCGACTGTGCCTGATCAATCCACTTCTGCCTGCGCGAGGCGGCCTCGATCAGCCAGGCCGGATCGATCTCGAAGGCGGTCGCGTAGAGCGCCTTGAGGTCGTCGGGCACGCGGTCGATCTCACCCAGCGAGCCGTCGTAATATTTGAGGTCGGAGACCATCACCTCGTCCCACAGCCCGCGCGCCTTCAAATCGTGCACCAGCGCCGCGTTCACCACCGTGAAGTCGCCGGACATGTTCGATTTCACGAACAGGTTCTGGTAGTTGGGTTCGATCGACTGGGATACCCCGCAGATGTTGGAGATCGTCGCCGTCGGCGCGATCGCCATGCAGTTCGAGTTGCGCATCCCGTGCTCCACCACGCGCTTGCGCAGGCTCTCCCAATCGAGCGTAGCGCTGCGATCCATGCTTTCAAAGCCGCGGGATTCGGCGACATAGCCGACAGAGTCGATCGGCAGCACGCCCTTCGACCAGAGCGAGCCGGGAAAGCTCGCATAGGCGCCGCGCTCTTCGGCCAGCTCCGCGGAAGCGGCGATGGCGTGATAGGCGATCGCCTCCATGCTGCGGTCGGCAAATTCCACCGCCCCTTCCGAGGCGTAAGGCAGCCGCAGAGTCTGCAGCGCATCCTGGAAGCCCATCATGCCGAGGCCGACCGGCCGGTGCCGGAGGTTGGACCGGCGCGCCTCGGGGATGGTGTAGAAATTGATGTCGATGACATTGTCCAGCATGCGCATGGCGGTCGAGACAGTGCGAGCGAGCTTCTCCAGGTCGAGCCCCTTCTCGCTCACATGGGCAGCAAGATTGATGGAGCCGAGATTGCACACGGCCACCTCGTCCCGGGACGTGTTGAGCGTGATCTCGGTGCAGAGGTTGGAGGAGTGCACCACGCCGACATGGCGCTGCGGCGAACGCAGGTTGCAGGGGTCCTTGAAGGTGATCCAGGGATGGCCGGTCTCGAACAGCATGGTCAGCATGCGCCGCCAGAGCTCGACCGCACGCAGCTTCTTGATCACGCGGATCTCCCCGCGTGCCGCCTTCGCCTCATAGGCCTCATAAGCGGCCTTGAAGGCCGGGCCGTAGAGGTCGTGCAGGTCCGGCGCCTCGTCGGGCGAGAACAGCGTCCACTCCCCGTCCGTTTCCACGCGCTCCATGAAGAGATCCGGCACCCAGTTGGCCGTGTTCATGTCATGCGTCCGGCGGCGGTCGTCACCCGTGTTCTTCCGAAGATCAAGGAACTCTTCGATATCGATGTGCCAGGTCTCGAGATAGGCGCATACGGCGCCCTTGCGCTTGCCGCCCTGGTTGACGGCGATCGCCGTGTCGTTGGCCACCTTGAGGAAGGGCACGATTCCCTGGCTCTTGCCATTGGTGCCCTTGATGCGGGCGCCGAGCCCCCGCACCGGCGTCCAGTCATTGCCGAGCCCGCCGGAATATTTCGCCAGAAGCGCATTGTCCCGGACGGCCTTGAAGATGCCGTCGAGATCGTCTGAGACTGTGGTGAGAAAACAGGAGGAAAGCTGCGGGCGCAGCGTGCCGGCGTTGAACAGCGTCGGTGTGGAGCACATGAAATCGAAGGAGGAGAGGAGTTCGTAGAACGCGATCGCGCGCGTCTCACGGTCGATCTCGCGCACCGCAAGCCCCATGGCCACACGCATGAAGAAGGCCTGCGGCAGTTCGAAGCGCACCTCCTCCTTGTGCAGGAAATAGCGGTCGTAGAGCGTCTGCAGGCCGAGATACTGGAATTTGAGGTCGCGCTCGGCTTTCAGCGCCGCGCCCAGCTTTTTCAGGTCGAAGCGGGCAAGCTCGGGGTCGATCATCTCGGCGTTGATTCCCGCCTTGATGAACCGTTCGAAATAGACGGGGTACCGCTCGGCCATCTCGGCCTGGGTGGCCTGTTCGGGCCTGCCCTCCACGAAGGTGAGCGCCTCGCGGCGCAGCCTGTCGAGGAGCAGCCGCGCGCTGACCTCGGAATAGTTCGGCTCGGTCTCCACCAGTGTGCGCGCGGCCAGGATCGGCGCCAGCGAGAGCTCGTCGAGCGAAATCCCGTCATAGAGGTTGCGCCGCGCCTCCGTGAGAACGGCCTCGGCCGAAACCGCCTCCAGCCCGTCGCAGGCTTCCGCGACGATCGCAGCCAGCCGTGCCTCGTCCAGCGGCGCCTTGCTGCCATCCGCGAGCGTCACCTGCAGGGCCGGCTGCGCAGCCTCGACGGGCCGCGCCGCCTGCCGCTCGCGCGCCCGCGCCTCGCGGTAGAGCACATAGGCTCGGGCTATCCTGTGGTGCCCGCCGCGCATCAAGGCGAGTTCCACCTGGTCCTGTATCTCCTCGATATGGAAGGTGCGGCCCGCCTCTCCCCGGCGGGTCAGGGCGGCGACCACCTGCCCGGTCAGCTCTTCCACCACCTCGTGCACGCGGCGCGAGCCGGCAGCGACCGAGCCTTCCACCGCCAGAAATGCCTTGGTGAGCGCGATGGCGATCTTGCCCGGATCGAAGGGCGTGACCGAGCCGTTGCGGCGGATGACGCGCCAGCCGGGCTCGGCCGCGTGATCACGCCGCTCTGGCGCGGGAATGGGGACGCTGGCCGTCCCGTTCGGATAGTGAGAAGCAGTTGCCGACATGGAAAACCCCGTGTGTGAAGCGACGGGAATTCGGGATGCATGCCGGACGGCGGCGGAGAACCGCCGCAACCAAGCGCACCGCCGGGACACCCCGCCCGTGGACGTTCAAAAGCGCATCACGGCAGGTCTCCTGGCTCGCAGGTCATCGCCGCTGTCTGACCTTCCCAGCGCTCTTGCGCCAGTGGCGTTACGCGACAGCAACTCGCTGCTTACAGTTGCGGGGGCAGCGCCGGCCTTGCACCGGCTTCCCTCTTAGCTCTCGACCCGAACTCGACTCGACAGCACCGTGAATACCCAACATCTAGTATCCGGGCTGTCGCCCCTGTCAATAGGTGGAGATCACTTTTTTGCAGGTCCGGGCACCGCGCCGCGGGAAAACACCGGCGGGGACCGGCATTGGCATTTCCGCCCGGCCATGCCAAACAGCGGCGAATCTGAACCAGGCTCCTACGAACCATGCAAGACAGCACAGACGGGCAAGGTCTCTGGGCCGAAACCGCGTCGCCCGCGCCCTCGACGGCCGGGCTCGCCGGCCTCAGGACCGTCGACGTGGCCGTTGTCGGCGGCGGTTTCACCGGCCTTTCGGCCGCCCTGCACCTGGCGCAGGCGGGCGTGGAGACCGTCGTGCTGGACGGCGCGGAGATCGGCCATGGCGGTTCGGGCCGCAATGTGGGGCTTGTCAATGCCGGCATGTGGGTGCTGCCGGACGAACTGCCGCGCGCGCTGGGCGCAATCCATGGCGAAAGGCTCCTCCGGCTGCTGGGCGATGCGCCCCGCGCGGTCTTCGAGCTGATCGAACGGCATGGCATCGATTGTGAGGCCGAGCGCGCCGGCACACTGCATTGTGCCGTCGGCAAGGCCGGGCTTAGGGAACTGGAAATACGCGCCGAGCAATGGGCGAAAAGAGGCGCGCCCGTCCATCTGCTGTCCGCCGACGAGGCCACGCGAAAGACGGGCACCAGCGCCTATACGGGCGCCCTCCTCGACCTCAGGGCTGGAACGATCCAGCCGCTCGCCTATGCGCGCGGCCTGGCAGGGGCGGCGATCTCCGCCGGAGCACAGATCTTCACCCACACTCCGGCACTGTCCCTGGAGCGCGATGGGCCGCGTTGGCGGATCGCCACCCCCTCCGGAACCGTCATCGCCAACTGGGTGATCGCCGCCACCAACGCCTACACGGCCAATCTCTGGCCGGAGATCCGCAGCGAGTTCGTGCTCCTGCCCTATTTCAACTTCGCCACCGATCCGCTGGACGAGGCCACCCGCGAAAAGATCCTCCCCGAACGGCAGGGCGCCTGGGACACGGAGAAAGTGCTGACCTCCTTCCGGCTGGATCGGCAGGGCCGCCTCATCTTCGGCAGCGTCGGCGCGCTGCGCGGGACGGGCCGCGCCGTGCACGAAGCCTGGGCGCGGCGCACCGTGAAAAAACTTTTCCCCATGCTCGGCGAGGTTGCCTTCCGGCATTCCTGGTACGGCATGATCGGCATGACGGACAACAGCCTGCCGAAATTCCACCGCCTGGCGGAAAATGTCGTCGGCTTCAGCGGCTATAACGGCCGCGGCATTGCCCCCGGCACGGTCTTCGGCCGCCTGCTGGCGCAGCATGTCCTCGGCGAAATCTCGGAGGAGGACCTGCCCCTGCCGGTGACGCCGCCGAAGCCGGTTGCCCTGCGCGGCCTGCGCCAGGCCGGCATCGAATGGGGCGCGCAGGCGGTCCACCTCCTGCGCATCTTCATCTAGCCGAATTTTTCCACCGCGAGCGCCAGCGCGCCGTCCAATGCGGTGCCGCGAGCGGGCTGCAGGAGCGACCGGAAACGCTCGCCGAGATAAGGCGTATAGGGGGCTCCGAGCCCACCCAGTAGGCAGACGCGGTCACATCCCGGCGGCATCACGGCATCAAGCGAGGCCTCGATCCAACCGATCGCATCATCGATGATTTTTTTTCCCACCGCGTCGCCCCGCCCGGCATGGTCGAAGATCTCCGGCGCGAAGGCGGCGAACTCGGCCGGCCGGGAGCGCTGTCCGAAGACGACGATCTCGCGCGGATCATTGCCGAACCTGGCAAGCACGGCCTCCGTCAGAGCCGAGCCGGGAGTGATGTGGTCGAAGGCGAGCAGCGCCTCTTCCAGCAGCGCGCGCCCGAGCCTTGCACCGCTCGCCTGGTCGCCTAGCAGAAAGCCCCAGCCGCCGATGATGCGGATGGCCCCGCCGACCTGGGCGCCGAAGACCGATCCGGTGCCGATGATGCCGGCGGCCCCGTCATGGCCGCCCAGCGCGCCGCGCACGGCGGCCGTGGCGTCCGATTCGACGATGCTGTCGGCGAAGGGCAGCCGCCGCTGCAGCTCCTCCCCGTACCGGCCTACATTGGCGCCCGCCAGCGCCAGCACCGCCTTGCAGCCGGACAGCGCCGCGGGAGCGAGCCCCGCTGCTTGGGCGGCGCGCTCCACCGCCCCGATGATGTTGACGAGAGCGCCCTCGAGATCCGTCATCACATTGGCCGGCCCGCCCTCGGCGCGCCCGAGCATATGGCCTCCCGCATCGGCGACAATCGCCCGGCATCCCGTTCCGCCCCCGTCGACCGCCACGAGCCTCATCAGCCGATCGCCTTCCCTTCGCCGACTCCCCGCCGCAGGCGCCATGTTGCCCGCCCGCGCTGACGATTCAACCGTTTAATTTTCCTGCTGGAAAAGCGCCGCGGAATGTTCTTACATGGCCGCATCCGCGGGGGCACGATCGTGGGGTGATCAAGCACAGCGTTCATTGACATGCGCAGGCCGAGCACCGGAAGCCGGCTGCCCCACCTCTAAAACCTCCATCAATCAAGGGAACACGGCGTCAGCCGAAGGGAGAGAAAGATGACAAGCAGAAGCCTACTCGCATTCCTCAGCGCCACCAGCATGCTTGCGGGCAGCGCCGGGCTGGCGACGGCGCAGGATGTGACGCTGACGATCGAAAGCTGGCGCAACGACGATCTCGCCATCTGGCAGGAACAGCTCATTCCCGCCTTCGAGGCGGCCAATCCCGGCATCAAGGTGGTCTTCTCCCCCTCGGCGCCCACCGAGTACAATGCGGCGCTCAACGCCAAGCTCGATGCCGGCTCGGGTGGCGACCTCATCACCTGCCGCCCCTTCGACGCCTCTCTCGAGCTCTACAACAAGGGCCAGCTCGCGAATCTTTCCGACCTTCCGGGCATGGAGAATTTCTCCGATGTGGCGAAGTCCGCCTGGCAGACCGACGACGGCTCGGCCACCTTCTGCGTGCCCATGGCTTCGGTGATCCACGGCTTCATCTACAACAAGGATGCTTTCGAGGAACTGGGGCTCGAGGTGCCGACGACCGAGGACGAGTTCTTCGCCGTGCTCGACAAGATCAAGGAGGACGGCACCTACATCCCCATGGCCATGGGCACGAAGGACCTCTGGGAAGCCGCCACCATGGGCTACCAGAATATCGGCCCGAACTACTGGAAGGGTGAGGAAGGCCGCCAGGCGCTCATCAAGGGCGAGCAGAAGCTGACCGATCCGCAATGGGTGGACCCGTTCAAGACATTGGCGCGCTGGAAGGACTATTTCGGCGACGGCTTCGAGGCGCAGTCCTATCCTGATAGCCAGAACCTCTTCACGTTGGGCCGCGCGGCGATCTATCCTGCCGGCTCGTGGGAGATCTCGGTATTCAACACCCAGGCCGACTTCGAGATGGGCGCGTTCCCGCCGCCCGTGAAGGCCGCCGGCGACACCTGCTACATCTCCGACCACACGGACATCGCCATCGGCCTCAATGCCAAGAGCCCGAACGCGGAAGCCGGCAGGAAATTCCTGTCCTGGGTGGCGTCGGAGGAGTTCGCCAGGATCTATGCCAATGCGCTGCCGGGCTTCTTCAGCCTCTCGTCCAAGCCTGTCGAGATGCAGGACCCGCTGGCGCAGGAATTCGTCTCCTGGCGCGAGAAGTGCGAGCCCACCATCCGCTCCACCTATCAGATCCTGTCGCGCGGCACGCCCAATCTGGAAAACGAGACCTGGACCGCCTCCGCCAATGTGATCAACGGCACGGAGACGCCCGAAGCCGCCGCCCAGCGCCTGCAGGAGGGACTTGCAAGCTGGTACGAGCCGCAGAAGGGGAAGTGACGGAAGATTCAGCCGCGTTCGGGGCCGCCACTCCGGCGGCCTCTCTTTTTTGAGGTAGGGTATGGCGGCCGCAACCAAGCCGATCCGCTGGCACATCGTCTTGTTTCTGGCGCCGGCGGTGCTCGTCTACACGGTGGTGATGATCCTGCCGCTCTTCGGCACGCTGCAGCTTTCGCTGTTCCGCGGAACCCCCGACGGCCAGGTCTTCGTCGGGTTCGACAATTTCCGCACGCTGCTCGGCGACCCGCGCTGGTCCGCCAGCTTCTGGAACGCACTCTGGAACAATGTCTGGTTCTTCATCATCCACATGCTGGTGCAGAACCCGATCGGCATCCTTCTTGCCGCGCTGCTTTCCAATCCGCGGCTGCGCCTGCGCGGCTTCTACCGCACGGCGATCTTTATCCCCACCATCCTCTCTTTCGTCATCGTCGGCTTCGTCTGGAAGCTGATCCTGAGCCCGATCTGGGGCGTGGCGCCCGACCTGCTCGGGATGATCGGCCTCAAGGGGCTGTTCGCGCCCTGGCTCGGCAAGGAGGAATATGCGCTGACCACGCTGGGCCTCATCTCCGTCTGGCAGTTCGTGGGCATTCCGATGATGCTGATCTATGCCGCGCTTCTCGCCATTCCCGACGAGATCCTGGAAGCGGCCGAATGCGATGGCATCACCGGCATGGCCCAGTTCTGGAAGATAAAGCTGCCGCTCATCCTGCCCTCGATCGGCATCATCTCGGTGCTGACCTTCGTGGGCAATTTCAATGCGTTCGACCTGATCTATTCGAGCCAGGGCGCCATGGCCGGCCCCAACTTCTCTACCGACATTCTCGGCACGTTCCTTTATCGCACCTTTTTCGGCTTCCAGCTGCAGATCGGCGATTCCAACATGGGCGCGACGATCGCATCCATGATGTTCTTCATCATCCTCGCCGGCGTGTGCCTCTACCTCTTCGCCATCCAGACGCGTCTGCGTCGGTATCAGTTCTGAGGTCGGGATGAGCAAGGCCCGCACCTCCCCCTGGCGTAGCGCGGCGGCCCATGCGGTGCTGATCGCCTATACGGCCGTCGCGCTGTTCCCGGTGCTCGTCATCATCATCAATTCCTTCAAGACCCGCCAAGGCATCTTCCGCTCGCCGCTTTCCCTGCCCAACGCGGAGACCTTCAGCCTGATCGGCTATGAGACCGTGCTGGCGCAGGGCGATTTCTTCCTCTACTTCCAGAACAGCATGATCGTGACGGTTGTCTCGCTGTTCTGCGTGCTCTTGTTCGGCGCCATGGCGGCCTTTGCGCTTGCCGAATACCGCTTCCGCGGCAACTCGCTGATGGGGCTTTACCTCGCGCTCGGCATCATGATCCCGATCCGGCTCGGCACGGTGGCTATTCTGCAGTTGATGGTGGCGAGCGGACTGGTCAACACGCTGACGGCGCTGATCCTGGTCTATACGGCCCAGGGCCTGCCGCTTGCCGTCTTCATCCTCTCCGAATTCATGCGCCAGGTCTCCGACGACCTGAAGAATGCCGGCCGCATAGACGGGCTCTCGGAATACCGCATTTTCTTCCGCCTCGTCCTGCCGCTGGTGCGCCCCGCCATGGCGACGGTGGCCGTCTTCACCATGATCCCGATCTGGAACGACCTCTGGTTCCCACTGATCCTCGCGCCGGCCGAGGAGACCAAGACGATCACCCTCGGCGCGCAAGTCTTCATCGGGCAGTTCGTGACCAACTGGAACGCGGTGCTGGCGGCCCTGTCGCTGGCGATCCTGCCCGTCCTGATCCTCTACCTCATCTTCTCCCGTCAGCTCATCCGCGGGATCACAGCAGGAGCCGTCAAATGAGCGGGAAGCCCTTGAGCGTCCTTGTGGCCGGCCTTGGCAATATGGGCCGCAGCCATGCGCTGGCCTATCACCGCAATCCCGGTTTTGAGATCGCCGCCCTGGTCAACCGCTCTCCGGTAGACCTGGAGGAGGAGCTCGCCGGTTACACGGTCGAACGCTCCTTCGAGGAGGCGCTGCGGCGCGAGAAGCCGGACGTCGCCTCCATCAACACCTATTCCGACAGCCACGCCGACTACGCCGTCATGGCGCTGGAGGCCGGCTGCCATGTCTTCGTGGAAAAGCCTCTGGCGACGACGGTGGAGGACGCCGAGCGCGTGGTCGCCGCCGCCAGGGCGAATGGCCGCAAGCTGGTCATCGGCTATATCCTGCGCCACCATCCTTCCTGGCAAAGGCTGATCGCGGAGGCCCGCGCGCTGGGCGGGCCGTACGTCTTCCGCATGAACCTGAACCAGCAGTCGAGCGGCCCCACCTGGGAGACGCACCGGCGGCTGATGGAAACGACCTCCCCCATCGTCGATTGCGGCGTGCATTATGTAGACGTCATGTGCCAGATCACCGACGCATGGCCCCTGGAGGTGCGCGGCATGGGCGTGCGGCTATCCGACGAGATCAAGCCGGACATGTACAATTACGGGCATCTGCAGGTGCTGTTCGAGGACGGCTCGGTGGGCTGGTACGAGGCGGCGTGGGGGCCGATGATTTCGGAAACCGCTTTCTTCGTGAAAGACATCATGTCGCCCAAGGGTAGCGTCTCCATCGTCATGGACGAGGGCGCAAAATCCGACGACATCGACACGCATACCAAGACGGCCACCATCCGCATCCACCGCGCCGAGCGCCGCGCCGACGGCCGTTTCGCCGCGCCGGACGAGATCCTGCGCATGGAGGGCGAGCCCGGCCACCAGGAGCTCTGCGAGCGCGAGCAGGCGTTTCTGCTGAAGGCCATCCGCGAGGACGTCGACCTCTCCCGCCACATGGAGGATGCCGTGCAGTCCCTGAAGATTTGCCTGGCGGCGGACGAAAGCGTGCGCACCGGGCGTGCGGTGAGATTGTGAGGCAGAATTGGGTTCGCTGACTCTTCAGAATATCAGGAAATCCTTCGGCGCGACCGAGGTGCTGAAGGGCATCGATCTTTCCGTCGAGGACGGCGAGTTCGTGATCTTCGTCGGGCCTTCGGGCTGCGGAAAATCGACGCTACTGCGCGTCATCGCCGGCCTCGAGGACGCCACGTCGGGCCATGTTCTCATCGAGGGGCAGCCGGTCGACCATGTGCCGCCCGCCAAGCGCGGCATCGCCATGGTGTTTCAGAGCTACGCGCTCTATCCGCACTTGAATGTGCGCGACAATATGGGCCTTGGCCTGAAGCAGGCCGGGCGGCCGCGGGAGGAGATCCGTGAGCGCGTGGCCGCCGCCTCCCACATGCTCGGGCTGGACGACTATCTCGAGCGTCGCCCGGCCGAGCTTTCCGGCGGCCAGCGCCAGCGCGTCGCCATCGGGCGCGCCATCGTGCGCAATCCGAAGCTTTTCCTGTTCGACGAGCCGCTCTCCAATCTCGATGCGGCGCTGCGCGTGAACACCCGGCTGGAGCTCGCCAGGCTGCACCGCGATCTCACTGCAACCATGATCTATGTGACGCATGACCAGGTGGAGGCGATGACGCTGGGCGACCGCATCGTCATCCTCAATGCCGGGCGCATCGAGCAGGTCGGCACGCCCATGGAGCTCTACAACCGGCCGGCGAACCTCTTCGTCGCCGGCTTCATCGGCTCGCCCAAGATGAATTTCGTGGAAGCCGAGCGGCTCGGCCAGAATGGCGCCAAGACCCTGGGCGTGCGGCCCGAGCACATCACGGTCGATCCGCAATCGGGCGACTGGAAGGGCAGCGTGATCCATGTGGAACACCTCGGCGCCGACACGATCCTCTATCTCGACACGGAACAGGCGGGACTGGTCACGGTCCGGCTCTTCGGCGAGCACCGCTTCGCGCCGGACGATATCCTTTTCGTCACGCCTCAGCCGCAGCGCATCTACCGCTTCGATGCGGACGGCAGAGTGATGGGCTGACGGGCCCCAGCCGCTTCCCCAGCGCTCATTCGGGAGGGAGCCGCGCCTGCGGGATTCCGCCAGATTACCTTGACGTAAACGTCATTCGATCCTAATTCCTGGCTCTCTCGCCTGCGCGCAGAGGACGCGCCGCAGGCCCTCACCCTTTCACCCTAGGAGCAGCCAGATGAGCATGGATGATATCGCCGCAAGGATGCGCGACCGGGTTGCCGGCTCCGGCTTCGACCGGTCCGTGAAGTTCGATTGCGGCGCGGAGGGCGTGATCCTGATCGATGGCGGCACCGTCTCGACCAGTGACGGCCCGGCCGATTGCGTCATTGCGCTGGACAAGGACGACCTGGCCGCGATGGTCGCCGGCGAGCTCGATCCGACTGCCGCATTCATGCAGGGCAAGCTCAAGGTGGAGGGCGACATGTCGGTCGCCATGCAGCTCAGCCAGGTGATCTGAGCCGGGGCTCGCGGCAGGTCAGGCGGCGAGGCTCGCCGCCAGCATGATCAGCCCCATCAGCAGGATGAGGGCCGCGCCGGCGATCTCGATGCCGGAATGGATGCGCGCGCTCCAGGCGCCGCCGCCGGAAAGCGCCACCGCCCAGTTCTTCGCCGTGACCGCGAGGATCGCCAGGACCGAGACGGTGATAGCGGTTCCGAGCGCCATCGCGAAGACCGATACGATGCCGCCGAGCCAGAGCGCGTTGAGGAACGAGAAGGTCAGCACGATCAGCGCGCCCGAACAGGGGCGCATGCCGACCGCCGCCACCGCCGACCAGGCGCCGCGCCAGCCGAGCCGATCCTGGCCGAGGTGAGCCGGATCCGGCGCGTGCGAGTGCCCGCAGGACGGACACACTTCGCCCGCCGTCAAATCGTGGTGGTCGTGATGCGCATGCCCGTGACCATGGTGATGGTGGTGCTCACCCCCGCCAAGATGATGATGCCCATGCTCATCGTGGTGGTGATGGTGGTGGTCGTGGGCATGTTCCAGCGCCGGGGCAGCGGCCGAAAGGCTGCGCGCGGGCTGCCCCTGCCCGCGAAGGACGGGGGCGAGCTTGCGCCACAGGAGCCAGGCGCCGAAGGCGGCAATCAGCACGTAGCTCAGCAATTCCAGCACACGCGTGGCGTCCGTCATGGACACGGTCGTGCCGCGCAGGAGCAGAAACACCGCCCCCATGACGGCGATCGCAGTGATCGCCTGCAGGGCCGCGGAGGCGAAGGAAAGGACGATGCCGCGCCTCAGCGCCACTTCATTGGCGAGCATATAGGAGGAAATCACCGCCTTCCCGTGGCCCGGCCCCGCCGCATGGAACACGCCATAGGCGAAGGAGAGGCCGACGAGCAGCCACAGCTGCGAGCCGTCCTCACGCATCCCCTTAAGCGCGCCCGTGAGCGCGCGATAAAAGCTCTGCTGGTGCGCGTTCACCCATTGCATCAGTCCCGCGAACGGCCCGCCCGGGGCGATGGAAGGCTCGGCCGTGCCGATGCCGAGCGAGCTTTGCGCGTGCGCGGCGGGTAGGAGAATGATTGTCGTCAACGCGGCAAGGGCAACGACCTCCGTCAATTGGCCGATCGGCGTCTTGGCACGGTATAACAGAACGCCGTCATTCCCGCTCATAGCTCAGCCCCCGCTGCTTAACCGTTGCCGTTGCACGTAATCTCAAGCTTGGTGGCAAAGATCCTGCTGAGATCGTTGCCGCCCGGATCGCTGAAGAAAGCCTCCGTCAGCGTGTCCTGGTTCTGCGCGATCGCCTCGTCCGGATCGGGCCGGATGACGGCGCGCGAGCAGCCCTGCGGCATGTTCTCCACCGCCAGATACTCGTCCTCGGTGAAATCGATCGCCGTGTAGAAGGTCGGGTCATAGACGCCGAAATCCACCTTGCCCTGCAGCTCCAGCGCGTCCTTCGGGCGCGTTTCGAAGAGGATGATGAGCTGGTTGTCCGTGAAATCGGCCCTGAGCTCGGCCGGCGGTTGCATGGCCACCTCGCGCCCATTGGCGGTGACGATCTGGAAATAGTTGAACTCGGCCAGCGATTCGTGGACCACGCCGGCCACTTCCTTCAGCTCCGCATCGTCGAGCTTCAGGTCCTGATTTCCGTCGAATTCCACCAGCACCGTGCTTGAGAAGAGATCGTCGAAGCGCCAGACATGGCGCAGTGCCTGCACCTGCCGGTTCTGCCCGACGGCCACGTCAAGGCGCGCTTCGGCAAAGACATGAGGATGCGCCAGCGCCGGCCCAGCCATCGCGGCGAGCGCGGCCGCCGCGCCGGCCAGCCTTTTTCGTCCCGTCCCGCAAGGCATGCGAAAGCCCCATCGATTCCCGTGAAGCGGCCTTCTCTATCACGATCCCGGCAAAAATGGGACACGGGATCAGGGGAATAGGGCAATAGGGAAGTAGAACCCCCGGGGCGAGGGATCGAGTTGTCTAGACAATGCGACAACCTGGATTGCTCTCAATCCCTACTTCCCTAGTCCCTTCTTCCCCACTCCCCCGCACAATTCTCCTTGAGCCATTGAGCGAGGAAATCGACCAGCGCACGCACCTTGGCCGGCAGATAGCGCCGGTGCGGATAGACGGCGAAGATGCCCGCCCCGTCTGTGATGAAGTCGTCGAGGACCGTGACGAGGCGCCCGGCCTTCAGCTCGGGTGCGGCGATGAAGTCCGGCACGAAGGCGAAGCCCAGTCCGGCGACCGCGGCAGCCCGCACGGCGAGCGGGCTGTTGGCCTCGAGGCGCCCATTGACCGGAACGGTAATCGGCAAGCCCCGCTCCTGAAAGGGCCAGTTCTGGCGAAACCGGCTATTGGTATCGACAATGCAGGGCAGGTTCTGCAGCTCGCGCGGATGCCTTGGCCGCCCATGCTTGTCGATGAGGGCGGGCGAAGCGCAGAGCGGCACGCGGAAGGGTGCGAGGCGCCGGGCAATCAGCGAAGAGTCGTCGAGCCTGGTGATGCGGATCGCAAGATCGAAGCCTTCCTCGACCAGATCGACGAAGCGGTCGTCGAGCTGGATGTCCAGCACGATATCGGGATGTGCCGCGGCGAAGTCGATCAGCGACTGACCGATCGGCGCGTCCGCAAAGGTGCGCGGAGCGGACAGTTTTATGCGCCCGCGGATATCGCTCGAAGATTCGCGCACGGTTTCCGAGAGCGCGTCGATCTCACGCACAAGCTCCGTCGCCCTCTGGTAGTAGGTCTGGCCGGTTTCGGTGAGCGAGAATTTGCGGGTCGTGCGGTTGAGAAGCAGGGCGCCGAGCTCGTCCTCCAGCTCGCGCACATATTTCGACAGCAACGCCTTCGATCGCCCGGCCTTGCGGGCGGCGGCGGAAAAACCTTCCGCCTCCACGACCTGGATGAAGGCGCGCATGCGGGTGAGCGTGTCCATGGGGTGTCAGGACCCGGAGAGGATTTTCGCCGCGATGCGGATGAGCTGCCGGTCGCTGCCTGCGGGCCCGAGCAGGGAGATGCCGAAAGGCGCGCCATGCACCTCCCCGAGCGGAATGGAGATTTGCGGCCAGCCGAGCAGGCCGGCAAGGCAGGTGAGCGCCAGGCCGCGATGGCGGTAGCTCTCCTGCTCCTCCAGCGTCGCGATCTTGAGCGGCGCAGCCGATGGCTGCGTCGGCATGACGACCACCATGTCCGGCCGCATCAGCGCGGAAAAATCGCCCTGGAAATCGCGCCGCCTTTGCCGCGCTTCCTCCACCATTGCGCCCGTGATCGACCTGCCGAAGGCAAACCGCTCCTTGACGCCGGGACCGAGACCCCGATCCTTCTGGGACAGGAACGATGCCTGTGAGGCCCAGGCCTCATAGGCCTGGATCTGCCTGAACTTCTCGTAGAGATCCTCCAGCTCTCCTGGCAGGGCGAGGAAGGTTGCCGGCTTCTCGAACCGCTCGAGCACGCGGGCCAGCATTGCCCGATAGGCCTTTTGCTCCGCCTCGCCGAAGAACCGTGCCTCCAGTTCGGCGATCCGCACCGGCGTGCGAAGCTCTTCGCCATGGGAATCTTCGCCGAAAAGCACGTTGGCGACGGCTTCGTATGTCGCCGCATCGCGGGTGAACCAGCCAAGCGTGTCGAACGACGGCGCGAGCGGCATGGCGCCTTCCATCGTGATTCGGCCATGGGTGGTGCGCAGGCCGAGGAGCCCGCAGAAGGATGCCGGGATGCGCACGGAGCCGTTCGTATCGGACCCGATGGCGAAATCGGCCAGCCCGCCTGCGACGGCGGCGGCCGACCCCGAAGATGAGCCGCCGGTCACACGCTCGCGCGCCCGAGCATTCACCGGCGGCGGGAAATGGGCGTTGAGGCCCATCATGGAAAAGGCGAGCTCGTCCGTCTGGGTCTTCCCCGCAAAGGCGGCGCCAGCGTCGAGCAGGGCCTGGATCGCCGGCGCGGTGCTCGCCGCGGGCCCGGCTTCCGCCTCCTTCTGCGGATTGCCGCAGCCGGTCGGATAGCCGGCGACGTCATAGATGTCCTTCAGGCCGAAGGAGAGGCCCCTGAGCGGCCCCGTTTCTGCGGAACGCACCGGCTTGTCGGGATAGTCGACGAATGCGTTGAGCGGGTCGCGTGTGCCGGTCATGGAAACCTCTTCCGCAGCTTCGGCGGGACAATCGGCGCTTGCGGTGGATTTTTCAAGCCGGCGCGAATTTTGCGTTGATTGTGACAGCGAACGATCCTATATCGCGACTGCCCAAAGTCGCACGTGCCTGTGGGTGTCCGCCGGGCCTCGAAATGGCGAGGAAACCGGTACGGTACCTGGACCTAACCGCTCCAGTCGATCTAACGGCCAACCGAGAGATCGAGGACATCTTGAAGCAACGACGGTGCGGGCCTTTCTGGTGTCTGCCGGTTGTCCAAAGACCGGGGTTACTGAAGAGGCACACCTTCATTGCCGGCAGTGCGGAGGGGTTTCCCATCCAAAGCTGAGGCAGACAAAGCGAGCATTCGCCGCGAGGCGGGAGCTCATCGCTATGCGCAAGGCGCGTCAACGGTTCCGGTGATTTCCACCCTCCGGCCGTCGGAACGCCAAGGCGCATCCTTTGTCCACCGCGGGCGGCTTGCCGCTCGTAGAGCTTGAGCTTCTTTTGCGGCTTGAGGGCCGCAGCGATGGAGAAACCGATGGCGACTCAGCGCATCCTCGACTTTCTCGCCACCCGACGTCCCGAGGGCCCCTGCCTCGTCGTCGATCTCGACGTCGTGCGCGAGAACTATGTTGCTTTCGAGCGGGCGCTGCCCGATTCGAAGATCTTCTACGCGGTGAAGGCCAATCCCGCGCCGGAAATCCTGCGCCTTTTGACGGCGCTCGGCTCGTCCTTCGACACGGCTTCCGTGACCGAGATCGAGATGGCGCTCGACGCGGGGGCGACGCCCGACCGCATCTCCTTCGGCAACACGATAAAGAAGGAGCGCGACATAGCGCGCGCCTACGAGCTGGGCATCCGCCTCTACGCCGTGGATTGCGTGGAAGAGGTGGAGAAGATCGCGCGCGCTGCCCCCGGCTCCCGCGTGTTCTGCCGTGTGCTCACCGACGGGGCGGGCGCCGAATGGCCGCTGTCGCGCAAATTCGGCTGCGTGCCGGCCATGGCCGTCGATGTCCTGCGCCGGGCGAAGGCGCTTGGCCTTGACCCACACGGCGTCTCCTTCCATGTCGGCTCGCAGCAGACGGACCTTTCCGCCTGGGACCGCGCGCTGAACGACGCCCGCACGGTGTTCGAGGCGCTGGCCGAGGAGGGCATCGTCCTCAAGATGGTCAATATGGGCGGCGGCTTCCCGACGCGCTATCTGCGTGACGTGCCGCAGGCGCAGGCCTATGGCCAGGCGATCTTCTCCTCGCTGCGGAAGCATTTCGGCAACCGCATCCCCGAGACGATCATCGAGCCCGGCCGCGGCATGGTGGGCAATGCCGGCGTCATCAAGTCGGAAGTCGTGCTGATCTCCAGGAAGGCCGACAGCGACGATGTGCGCTGGGTCTATCTCGACATCGGCAAGTTCGGCGGCCTGGCGGAGACCATGGACGAGGCGATCCGCTACCCGCTCGTCACCCCGCGCGACGGCGACGAGACGGCTCCGTGCGTGCTTGCCGGCCCGACCTGCGACTCGGCCGACGTGCTCTACGAGAAGACGCCTTATCCGCTGCCGGTCTCGCTGACCATCGGCGACGAGGTGCTGATCGAGGGCACGGGCGCCTATACCACGACTTACGCCTCGGTCGCCTTCAACGGCTTCGAGCCGCTCCGATCCTACGTGATCTGAGAGGCGGAAGCCTCTCGGGTCACGGCCGGTGCGGGCGTCTCGCCCGCCCGGGTTCGCTTGTGGAACCACCGCTTGTGAAGGATCGGGAAGAATGTCCCAGCACGCCGTCGAAACCTTTCGCACCGACCGCCTCCCGGCAACGGGAAAGGCGCCGGCTTTCTCCATCGCCCACGAGGCGCCCGGCGACATACCGGCGCGCGAGGCGCTGCTCGACCGCGCGATGGGCACAAAGCGCCGGCGCAAGTCCTCCGAAAAGCTGCGCCGCGGCCGCCTGCCCGCCGAGGGCCTGGCCTTTGTCGCCCGCAACGAGAAAAGCGTACTGGTCGGTACTGTACGCCTGTGGGATGTCAGGCTCGGCAATAGCGGCGCGCCTGCCCTGCTCCTCGGACCGCTCGCGGTCGAGCCGGCGCTGAAGGGCGCGGGTATCGGCGCAGCCCTGATGCGGCACGCCATCGCCGAGGCTGCGCGCCTCGGCCACACCGCGATCCTGCTCGTGGGCGATGCGCCCTATTATACGCGCTTCGGCTTCTCGGCGGAAAGGACGGACCGCCTCGCCATGCCCGGCCCTTACGAGAAGGAGCGCTTTCTGGCGCTGGAGCTGTCCGCCGGCGCACTTGACGGCGCAGAGGGCGTCTTGCAGGCGGCCGGGCGGCGGGTGTCTTCCGCGGCCTGAGCTACTTTTCCTTCCGCTTCTGGCTGCGCGTCCTGAACCAGAAGACGAGGAAGAACGCCGCCACGAAAGCCGCCGCGAGCAGGCCTGCCGCGGCGGTGGAGAAATTGCCTACCCACAGCATCAGCCGCGGCATGAAATAACCCACGATGCCGAAGCCGAGCAGGATGAGGGCGGCGGCGATGATGGCTCCGCGGTTCTCCTTCATCTGCACCCGTCTGGACGGCCAGGCGCTCCTTCGCACCCCCCATCCGCACTCGTGAAGCTAACCCTGGTCGCCACGCGCTCTTTCCCTGAAGGTCTCGAGTCTTTGCAACTGCCGCCCGTTGCTATCGAAGTTTTCCGGCGCAAGCCAGAGTTCCATGGCCCTGCGGATCGCCGGCCACTCGTGATCGAGCATGGCATACCACGCCGTGTCGCGGTTTTCGCCTTTCACCACCATGTGCTGGCGGAAAATCCCCTCGAAGCGGAAGCCGAAGCGGAGCGCAGAGCGCTTGGAGGGCTCGTTGCGGTCGTTGCACTTCCATTCGAAGCGGCGATAGCCGAGATCGTCGAAGACATGCCTGGCGAACAGGAACAGGGCTTCAGTGGCGAGCGGGGTGCGGGCAATGCCCGGCCCCCAATAGATGTGGCCTATTTCGGCGACGCCATTGGCCGCGTCGATGCGCAGGAGGGCCTGCCGCCCGCCAATTTCGCCGCTGGCGGCGTCGATGACGGCGAAGAAGAGCGGGTCGGGGCTGGCAGCCGCCTTTTCGACCCAGGGCTGGAAGGCCTCGCGGGTCTCCGGCGGATAGTCGCTGAGGAAGCGGAAGCGCTGGCCGGCATCCGGCACGCTCGAGGCGGCAAAGAGCCCATCGCCGTGGCGCTTAGGGTCGAGCGGCTCCAGCCGCACATAGCGGCCCTCTAGCGGCGCGCGGGCGGGCTCGGGCCTGGCGGTCCAGTGCTTCAGGTCGGTCACGGCGCTTCCTCGTTGACGTTTTTCCTGCCAAGCGTCACAAAAGCGCCCGCACCGCAACAGCACCAGATGGAAACGCCCGATGCTCCAGACCGTAGCCGCTTTCGACCGTATCGGCGAGGAGAACGCCTTTGCCGTCCTGGCACGGGCGACGGAACTTGCCCATCAGGGGCGCGACATCATCAATCTCGGCATCGGCCAGCCGGATTTCCGCACGCCCGAGCACATCGTCGAGGCCGCCGTGAAGGCGCTGCGCGACGGCCATCACGGCTATACGCCGGCGACCGGCATCCTGCCTGCGCGCGAGGCCGTGGCGAGGCGGACGCTGGCCACCACCGGCGTGGAGGTCTCGCCGGACAACATCATGATCCTGCCGGGCGGCAAGCCGACCATGTATGCGGCCATCGTCATGTTCGGCGAGCCGGGCACGGAGATCCTCTACCCGGATCCGGGCTTCCCCATTTACCGGTCCATGATCGAGTTCACGGGGGCAAAGCCCGTGCCGGTGCCGATCCGCGAGGAGAACGGCTTTGCCTTCTCGGCCGGGGAGACGCTCTCCCTGATCACGCCGAAGACGCGGCTTCTGATCCTCAACTCGCCCGCCAATCCGACGGGCGGCGTTACCCCGCGCGAGGAGATTGCAAAGCTGGTCAAGGGGCTGGAGGGGTACCCCCAGGTCGCCATCCTCTCCGACGAGATCTACGACGTCATGACCTATGACGGCGAGAAGGCGACGTCGCTTCTGACCTTCCCGGAAATCCGCGACCGGTTGATCGTGCTGAACGGCTGGTCGAAGACCTGGGCGATGACCGGATGGCGGCTCGGCTGGTCGATCTGGCCGGACCGGCTCTACGGCCTCGTGCGGAAGCTGGCCGTCAATTGCTGGTCCTGCGTCAACGCGCCCGCGCAATATGCCGGCATCGCGGCGATAGACGGTCCGCAGGACGATGTGGAGCAGATGATGCGCGCCTTCGAATCGCGCCGCAAAGTGGTGGTCGAGGGGCTGAACGGCCTGCCCGGCTTCTCCTGCCTCACGCCCAAGGGCGCCTTCTACGCCTTCCCGAACATGCGGGGCACCGGCTGGAAAGCCAAGGAACTGGCTTCCGCGCTTCTGGAGGAGGCCGGCGTGGCGCTCATCGGCGGGCCGGATTTCGGCATTCTCGGCGAGGGCTATATCCGCCTCTCCTACGCCAATTCCGAGGAGAACATCCTGCGTGCCATCGACAGGATGGGCGAGTTCCTGGCCGGCGGGAGAAAGTAGAAGCTAAGAACTGGTCCGGAAAAGTTGGGGCGGCACTTGGGCCGCCCCGATGCGAATCTGCTTGGGAGGAGGAAAGCGGATTCGACATGCCTATTTATACTGTGTCTTCTCCTAAGAAGAAGTTAACAACGCAACCATCGCGCGAATTCGGAGATTCTTCCACAGGTTCTTCGGGAAGGCTTCAGCCGCCGCGGTACCTCGTGGGCAGCAGGCGGGTGCGCTCGATGGAGATCGCCTTGATGAGCGCCACCACGCGCAGCCCCGGCCGAAGCGACAGCGCGTCCGCGGATTTCGCGGTGATCCGCGCCGTGAGCCTCTCCTGGCCAAAGCCGAGAAGGACTTCCGCGGAATTGCCGCGCCGCTCCACCTTCTCCACCTCGCACCGGAGCTGATTGCGGATCGAGAGCCCTTCATGCGCCGCTGTGGCTATGGCGATGTCGCCCGCGCCGATGCGCAGCCTTATCCGGCTTCCCGCCGGCAGCTCGTTTGCGGAGAGCTCGACCGGTCCGCCGGCGGTCTCGACCAGGACGGTCCCATAGGCCGCATCGAAGGCCACGACCTCCCCGTCGAGAAATGAGATGGGGCCGTCTTCCTCCCCGCCCGCATGGCCGAGGATTTCGGCAGGCGTGCCGGCCGCAACTACCCTCCCCGCCTCGATCGCCACCACGCGGTCGGCGAGCCGTGCCACCTCGTCCGTATCGTGGCTGACATAGAGGATCGGAATGCGCGCCTCGTCGGCTACTGCTTCGAGATAGGGAAGGATTTCCGCCCGCCTTTCCCGATCGAGCGAGGAGAGCGGCTCGTCCATCAGCAGGATTTGCGGCTCGGCGAGGAGCGCCCGGCCGATAGCGACGCGCTGGCGCTCGCCGCCCGAGAGCGTTTCGGGATAGCGGTCGAGATAGGTTTTTAGGCCGAGCAGCGCCACCACCTCCTCCACAGCCCGCATGCCCGTGCGCCGTCCGGCCCAGCGGGCATAGGTGAGATTCCTGCGCACGGAAAGATGCGGGAACAGCCGGTCCTCCTGGAACACGAAGCCGATGCCGCGCGCCCTCGGCGGCAGGTTGCTTCCCGTCTCGCTGTCGAAGAGCACGCGTCCCCCGGCGGCGATTCGGCCCCGTTCCGGCCGCACCGTGCCGGCGATCATCTTCAGGATCGTGCTCTTGCCCGCGCCGGACCGGCCGAACAGCGCGGTCACGCCGGGCTCCGCGCGGAAGGCGGCGGCGACGGCGAAACTGCCGGCCCGCCCGGAAATGTCCACCTCAAGCGCCGCCATTGCCGCCCCTCCTTTGCAGGCGCCGCGCAACCCATTCGGAGAGGATCACGGCGGCGAGGGCAAGCACGATCGAGATGACGATCAGGCGCAGCGCCGCCGCGTCGCCGGCCGGGCTCTGCATCAGCGCATAGATGGCGAGCGAAAGCGTCTGCGTCTCCCCGGGAATGTTGGAGACGAAGGTGATGGTGGCGCCGAACTCGCCCAGCGCCTTGGCAAAGCCCAGCACCGTGCCCGCGAGCAGCCCCGGCAGGGCGAGCGGCAGGGTGACGGTGAGGAAGACGACGGGGCGACGGGCGCCGAGCGTGGCGGCGGCCTCCTCCAGCCCGCGGTCGACCGCTTCCAGCGAGAGGCGGATGGGACGGACGAGGAGCGGAAAGGCCATGACTCCGGCCGCAAGCGCCGCCCCCGTCCAGCGGAAGGCGAAGCTCAGGCCGAACACGCTTTCGAAGAAGCGCCCGAGCGGGCCCTGCGTACCGAAGAGCACGAGCAGCCCATAGCCGGTCACCACCGGCGGCAGCACGAGCGGCAGGGTGACCAGCGCCTGCAGCGCCGCCTTGCCGGGAAAGCGGCCGCGCGCGAGCAGCCACGCGATCGCAAATGCCGGCACGAGCGAGACGGCCATGGCGGCGAGCGCCACCCTTGCCGAAAGCAGGAGAATGCCGAGCTCGGCTTCGCTCATGCGGCCGTTTCCACTATGGCAGCAGGCGCATCAGCGCGCGAGTGAAACCATGCGGCCGGCGCCCCACCGTCCCTCGTGTGAGGAGGGTGGGCGCGAGCCACGTCGGAGAGGGGCGCGACGGAGCTCGGCATGTCAAAGCGGCGGCGGGGCAAAGCCGAGTTCGCGGAATATCTTCTGCCCTGCTTCGCCCAAGAGGAAGTCGAGGAACGCCTCCGCCGCCGGACCGGCCTTCGCGGTGAGGGCCGCAGGATACACGATCGGCGGGTGGCTCTCCGCTGCAAAGGTATAGACGCGGAAAAGCCCGGCGGCGCGCTGGTCTGTGCCGTAGACGATCGCGGCGGCCACCTCTCCCCGCTCGGCCAGTTCCAGGGCCACGCGCACATTTTCGCCGAAGACGGCGCGGTCCTTCACCGCCTCCCATAGGCCGAGCGTGGTCAGCGCCGCCTGTGCGTAGCGGCCGGCGGGCACATGCGTGGGATCGCCCATCGCGAACCGGCCCTGGCCGAGGATGGCTCCCGGCTCGGCGGCCTCGGACGTCCTGGCGGCGATGACCAAGTCATTGGCCGCGACGAGCCGGCGGCTCTCCTTGCGGGTGAGGTCGCGCTCGGCGAGCCAATCCAGCCATTCCTGGTCCGCGGAGATAAAGAGGTCGGCGGGCGCGCCGGCCTCGATCTGGCGCGCGAGCGCGGAGCTTGCCGCCAGCGAGACGACAACTGCTATGTCCGTTCTTTTGCGGAAGGCGGCGCCTGCGCGGTCCATCGCCTCCTTCAGGCTGGCGGCGGCGAAGACGGTGACGCGTTCCTGCGCGCGAAGCGCTCCCGGAAAACTGGCGGCGAGCGCAAGGAACAGCGCGAAGAGAATCCTGGGCACACATCCTCCATGGCAGGCGACGCCAAGCGCCGGTTGCAGCAACAGGACGTGATGGTGGGCAGGCGCGGCATCCGCGCCCCGGATGCCGCCATGACCTTGACGCAGAGGCGGCCAATCACTGCCGCCCGCACCGGCCATGAAGGCGGCGCTCCGATACCTTATGCCCGGCGCGCCGCTGTTGGCAAGAAGGTCAGGGGACGATGGTCTCGGCCACCGTGGCCTCGATGTGATCAACCAGCGCATCCGGCAGCTTGAGGCGTCCGGCGAGCAGGTCGAGATAGCCCCGCTCGGCGCGCCCGTCCGGCTCGATCGCCAGCCGCGATGCCGTATAGAGCTCCACCTTCTGCTCCTCGGTCCTGGCGGCGGCGATCAGCGCGTCAAGATCGACCGGGCGCTCCAGTTCCTCGACGAGGAAGCTCTCCACCTCCTCCCCGATCCCGCTCTCCCGCAGCCGGCCGGCGATCTTCCGGCGCTCCGCCTCGTCGATATGGCCGTCCGCGCGGGCGGCCGCGATCATGGCGCGCACCAGGGTGAGCGCGAACTCATCCTCGCCCTGCGGCGCCTGAGCGGGATGGAAGCCGGTATTCTCCGGCGGCGGCAGGAGGTTTCCCTCCTTCGCGCCCTGGCCCGGCGTCTTGCCGGCCTGGTAGTCCTGATAGGCCTTGTAGGCGAGGCCGGCGATCGCCGCCATTCCGCCCAGCTTCAGGGCATTCCTCGCGAGCCCGCGCCCGCGGCCGGAGCCCAGAAGCACCGCCGCGATCGCGCCGGTGGCAAGCGGATTGTTCTTGGCGAATTGCGTCAGGCGCTCGGCGTGGCCGCCCATCCCCGATTGGGTGCCGGGCGCCCCGGAGCCCAGGAATTGGTCGAGCAGCTTCTTCGGATCGATCATGGAGGGTCTCCTGCAACAATCACTCAAGAGGTAGGCAGCCGGGCGCCCAATGCAAATGAGATTCGCCGGCTCTCCACCAGCGGCGGGGATAGGATCGCACAAGCAGCAAGGGGAGAGCATATGTGGCGGAGGAGATTGCGCAAAATTTTCAAATGCTTCGCCTGCCTGCCGGCACAAAGCGAAAATAATTGCGGCAAAATCGATCCCCGTCCTCCGCGCACCAGTGAGAATGGCCGGGAAAAAAGGAGCCCGATCCATGTTCTCTCCCGAAACCACCCGCCTCATCACCCAAGCCGCCGAAGGCGCCGATCTCGAACCCGCCGTGCTGCTGGCCCTCGTCGACGTAGAGGCGGGCGGCCGCACGCATGCGCTCGTCGAGGGTCGGATGGAGCCGCTCATCCGCTTCGAAGGCCACTACTTCGATCGCAGGCTGTCGCCGCCCGACCGCGAGATCGCGCGCCGGGAGGGGCTTGCCTCACCCTCGGCCGGCGCCGTCAAGAATCCGCCCTCCCAGGCAGCGCGCTGGCGCATGCTGGCACGGGCGGCCGAGATCGACCGCCCCGCCGCCTACGAATCCACCTCCTGGGGCGTCGGCCAGGTGATGGGCGCCCATTGGGCATGGCTCGGCTATGCGAGTGTCGATGCGCTGGTGGACGAGGCGCGCAGCGGGCTTCAAGGCCAGCTCGGCCTCATGCTGCGCTACATCCTGAAATCCGGCCTGGCACAGCCTCTGCGTCGCCATGACTGGGCCGCCTTCGCGCGCGGCTATAACGGTCCGGGCTATCGGCGCAAGAGCTATCACCTGCGCCTGGCGCTCGCCTATCGCCGGCATTCTCACCGCCCCTCCGGCGCGCCCGAGAGCGAGATCCTGCGCCCGGGGAGCCGGGGCGAGAGCGTCCGCCGCCTGCAGGCGCTGCTTTCGGCCGCCGGTTATCCGGTGGCAGCGGACGGGATCTTCGGCCGAAGGACGCGCGAGGCGGTGCTCGCCTTTCAGCGGGAACACCGCCTTGTGGCCGACGGCATCGTCGGCCCGCGCACCAGGAACGCGCTGGAAACGCAGCCTCTCGGCGGCGCGGCGGAGTTCTGGCGCGTATTGGCGGAGCGGTTGCGGCACGTCCTGCGGATGCTTGTGACGGAGCCGAAATAGGCGCGCTCAGCCCGCCTGGTTCTGCGCCTTGGTCGTGACCAGCACGCCTACAGCCAGGACTGCCGCACCGATCCAGGTGAGCGCTGCATAGCGCTCGCCGAGGAACAGGATTCCCGAAAGCAGGCCGACGGCGGCGCCGATATAGCCGATCTGGCTGAGATAGACCGGGCCGCCGACCGCCTGCAGGCGGAAGAAGAACGCATACATCGTCGCCGCCGCCACCACCTGGCCGATGACAAGAAAGGGGAAGTCGGCCAGCCGCTCGAAGGCGCCGATCTCTCCGGTCAGAAAGGTGCCGATCAGCAGCATGCCCGCAGCGGCAAGATGGCTGCCCACGGCAAGCTCTATCGGGCCGGTGTCTCCCGGCCAGTCCATGGTGCGGTAGATGTTTCCGGCGGCAAGGCAGAGCGGGGTGAGGAGGCCGACGCCGATCCAGAACATCTCTGCCGGGCGGCCGACCTCGCCGCGCGTCGTCGCGACGATCACCGCACCCATGAAGCCGATGACGATGCCGGCCGCGCCCAAGAGATTCGGCCGGCGCACGCCGAGCAGCAGCGAGAGGATCAGCGTGTTCACCGGCGTCAGCGTGAACATGATGCCCGTGAAACCCGCCCCCAGATGAGGAACCGCCAGGAACATCAGCATGTTCGGGCCGGCAAAGGACACTGCCGCGACGACCAGGAAATAGCGCAGGCGGTGGGCATCGAGCTGCACCCCGCCGCCGCGCGCGGCGAGCGCGCAGAGGAGCACCGCGCCCGCGCCGAAGGAGATGACAAAGGACCACACCGCCGGCGGAATGCCGTTTTCACCTGCCACCTTGCCGAGCGGCGGAGTGAGGCCGAGCAGCGCGCCATTGACGAGCAGGAGCGCGAGGGGCGAGTGCCACAGTCGTTTCATTGGCCTTCCCGTGATGGGCGCGGAAGTGGGCGCCGAAGGACAGGGCTGGAACTTGCATATTCTTTCCGCTACGGCCAGTGGGAAGAGCGCCTTGTCCTTGCGACAAAGCTGTGCCCACGCCCCGACCAAATGGTCCAACCGACTGCAAGACGGAGCCGCCCGTGAAGAAGAAGACCGAAAAGCTCTTGGAAGTGCTCACCGCCCAGCCGGTGATCCCGGTGCTGAGGATCGACCGGCTCGCCGACGCCGTTCCGCTCGCGAGGGCCCTGGCCAAGGGCGGCCTGCCGGCGATCGAGATCACCTTGCGCACGCCGGACGCCCTGGAGGCGATCCGCCAGGTGGCGGAGGAGGTGCCCGAAGCGATCGTCGGCGCCGGCACGATCCTTTCGGCCAAGGATTTTTCAAGGGCAGAGGACGCCGGCGCCCGGTTCATCGTTTCGCCCGGCGCGACCGCGGACCTCCTGGAGAAGGCGGAGGATGCCCGCGTGCCCTTCCTGCCCGGCGCGGTGACGCCCAGTGAGGTCATGGCGCTGCGGGAAGCCGGCTACCGGGTGCTGAAATTCTTTCCTGCGGAGCAGGCGGGCGGCGCCGCCTTCCTGAAATCCCTGGCTGCGCCCTTGGCCGATATGCGCTTCTGCCCGACCGGCGGCATCTCCAGCAAGAACGCCACCGATTACCTGTCGCTGCCCAATGTGGTCTGCGTCGGCGGCTCCTGGGTCGCGCCGGAGGCGGAATTGAAGGCCGGGAACTGGGAAGCCGTCGAGAATCTGGCCCGCAAGGCCGCGGCGCTCGGCCGCGGCGCCTGAGCCTCTCCCCAGAGCTTACTTACTCGCCGTCGAACTTTGCGAGCGGTTCGAAGACCACGGCCTTGCCCGTGAAGCGGCGGGGATCGGCGACCTTGTTGTCCGGCTGGAAGCCGTGCGTATAGACGGCGCTCGGCGCGCTGGCCATCTCCTTGCTGAAGCCGGGCGTCTTGCCCACCGGCCGCCTGTTCAGGACCGACTCGGGGCTGAGCGCGAGCTTCGCAACCACGGTTTGCACGGGAACGACCTTCGGCTCCGGCGCGCCGACCATATCGGTCGGCCGCGGCCGCCGGGCCTTCGGCGTGCTCTTCGCGCCGCCCGAAAGGAGGGCGGACGGTGACACGCCCTTGTTCTCCAGCATGGCCACGCGGGGCGAGGCCTCGACCGGTTGTGCCGCCTTCAGCGCCGCCTCCTTGAGTGCCGCGATCGCGGCGGGCGACATCGGCTCAGAGCTGGTGTCGGCTGCAAGTGCGTTCGCCTTGGCGGCCACGCTTTCTGCCGCCATCTCGCCGATCGCCGCGACATTTTCGGCTTCCGCGGGAACGGCGGCGACGGTCATCCCGGCCTTGTCCCCGCCCGGCCGCGTGTTCGGGACCGGCAGATAGGCTGCGGCGATCACCGGCTGCTCCGGCTTCACCACCTGCTTTTCCTGCGCGAGGAGCTGGGCGATGGCGTCCGCTGATGCGGCCGGCTCGGGGCGCCGCGTCGGCGTATAGGCAACGGCCGCCGGCAGCGCGGTCTCCGTGGCCGCGGCGACCTGGACGGCTGCTTCGGGCGGCGTGTAGTCCGGCCGCCGGGTGGGCAGCGGTACGTTCAGCGCCGTCAGCGTCTCGGCCGGCTGCTGCGCCTTCTCTTCGGCTGCGGCGGGCGCGACATCGAACGGCAGGGGAGCGCCGGAGACCTGCGCGGCGGCCGCGACGGCGGTCGTCGCGCCAACATCGGCGCTTGGGCGGGGCGCGGCGCGCGGCACGGGTATCTCGCGCGCCGGCAGCGCCGCGATCAGCGTGCCCGGGCTTTCCGGCTGCCGCTGCTGTTCCGCCGGCTGAGGCTGGAGCACCTGCTGCGGCTGCGGCTGCTGCTGCGCCGCGGGCGCTTGCCTGCGGGCCGCCCGCGCCGGAGCCGGCGCTGCGGCGACCTCGATCTCGGCATTGTCCTCCGCCTCGTCGGCGCCGCCGCCGAAGAGCGCGGCGAGAAGCCCGCGGCCGCGGCCGGAATCGTTGGCGATCTGGATCGAGCCGCCGTTGCGCTTGCGCGATTCATAGGCCGCGAGCGCCTGCTTGTAGCCGGGCATGGGCTTGCCGTCCGACGGCACGTAAAGAGTCTTGCCGTCGGGGAACAGGGCAGCCAGCTCCCTGCGGCTCATGCGGGGCCAATAGCGCACGCTGCCAACGTCCAGATGCACGAAAGGCGAGCCCGAGCGCGGATAGTAGCCGACGCCGCCGGCCTGCTTCTTGAGGGCAGCGGCGCGCAGGGTCGAGAGCTTCACGCCGGGAATGTAGAAGTCCATCGCCTTGCCGAGCATATGCTGGCTCTTCTCGGCCACGCCGTTGGAGCGGCTGCGCAGCATCGCGTTGGTCGCCGGCGAACGGTAGGCGGAAACCACGTGGATATAGTCGCGCGCGCCGGAGGCGCGGTAGACCTCCCACACGAGGTCGAGCAGCCGGGGATCCATCTTGGCCGGCTCGTTGCGCCGCCAGTCGCGCAGGAATCGGTTGATCTGGTTGAGACCGCTCTGCAGATAGCGCCCATTGCGCTTATAGGTGATTTCGGCGCGCTCTTTCGTATGGATGAAGTAGAGCTTCAGCGTGCGCGTCTCTGCGCTTGCCACGGGCGCGGCGGCCATGAAGAAGCCCATTGCCAGCATCAGTCCGGCCAGGAGCCTTTTCGGGCCGAGTCCTCCCCGGCGGCATTCTCGGTGTCGAGCGTCGTCGTTTTTCAAACTACGGCCTGTCCGCTTGAATTGTCCCCACGCGCTCCGGATGCCTCCCGAAGCAGCCGGAGTGTTCACCCTAATGGTTAACCGGGCCTTATTGAAGCAGGATTGCGCACAGACCGTGGCAAGAAAATGTCCGACCTGGACGTTTCGTGAAGATAGTAAATAGATTTTAAGTGCCGGTCGGGCCGTCCTGGTCCTTGTCCGGCCGTCCTCCGGCGGGCTCGAGGCCCATCTCCTTGAGTTTCCGGTAGAGCGTCGAGCGGCCGATGCGCAGCCGCCGCGCCACCTCGCTCATCTGGCCGCCATAGAAGGTGATGGCAAGGCCGATGACCTCCCGCTCGACGGCTTCGAGGGGACGCACATGGCCGTCATCCCCGATGGCGCGCAGGAGCCCGGGATGGAGCGGCTGGCGCGCCGGGCCCGCTTCCGCCTTGGGCTCCACTGCCGTCGCAGCGGGGGCCGCGGCCTCCATCTGCTCGGCCGGCCCGCCCGACTCGATGCCTTCCACCTGGGCGCGGATCTGCGGGAATTCCTCGGCCGTCAGTACCTCTCCGTCGCACAGCACGACTGCGCGGAAGACGGCGTTTTCCAGCTGCCTGATATTGCCGGGCCAGTCATAGGCCGACAGGAGATCGAGTGCCTTGCTGGAAATCCCGGTGATTGTCCGGCCCGGCATGGTGCCGGCGAAGCGGGCGATGAAATGCTGCACCAGAAGGGGTATGTCCTCGCGCCGATCGCGCAACGGAGGGATGGTGATCGGAAAGACATTGAGGCGGTAGAACAGGTCCTCACGGAACCGCCCTTCCCGCACCTGCCCGAGGAGATCGCGGTTGGTCGCCGAGATCAGCCTTATGTCCACCTTGACCGTGCCGCGCGCGCCCACCGGGTCGACCTCGCCCTCCTGCACCGCTCGCAGGAGCTTGACCTGCACGTCGAGCGGCAATTCGCCGATCTCGTCGAGGAACAGCGTGCCGGTATTCGCCTCGACGAATTTGCCGGCGTGCTTTTCCGTGGCGCCGGTGAAAGCCCCCTTCTCGTGGCCGAAAAGGATGCTCTCGACGAGATTGTCGGGGATGGCGCCGCAATTGACGGTCACGAAAGGCTTTGTGCGGCGCGCGCTCTCGCGGCGGATCGCGCGGGCGATCAATTCCTTGCCGACGCCCGATTCGCCCTCGATGAGGATGGGTATGTCCGAGGCCGCCGCCTTGCGGGCAAGCTGGATGGCGCGCTGCATCGCCGGGCTGCGGGTCACCATGTCGCGGAAGCTGAACTCGCTCGCCGCCTTGCCGAGCTTGCGCCGCTGCTCGCCCTCGAGCGCCTCCACCTTCAGCGCGTTGCGGATCGCGGTGCCGAGCCGCTCCGGCGAGACCGGCTTCACCACGAAATCGAAGGCGCCGGCGCGCATGGCGGCCACCGCGGTCTCGATGCCGCCTTTGGCAGTCTGCACGATCACCGGCACGTCGATGCCGTGCCGGCGCATCCGCTGCATGACCTCGATGCCGTCCATGCCGGGCATCATCAGGTCGAGGATGACGGCGCGCAACTCGTCCGGCCGGGTGCTCTCGACGGCCTCCAGCGCCATCTCGCCGCCTTCAGCCAGAAGCGGGGCGTAGCCGAGCTTGCGGACCGTCGCGTCGAGGAGACGGCGCTGCACCGGGTCATCATCGACGATCAGGACGGTTTCAGACATGGATGCAGACAGCTCGACGAATCTTGGATGTGACTCCCTGTGGACTGGAACTATATGACAGGGGCTTCTAAACAGGCGTTCAAGAAACCCGGTGAACGAATCCTTGATCCGACCCGTCGGATCGCGCGGAAGGAGTAAGCCCATGGCCCATCATAGAGGAAGTGCGCGCCGCATGCTTTCGATGCCCGATAGGGGCGCCGCGAGCGGCACCCAGCCCGATTTGGGCGCGCTTCCCGAATGGAACCTTTCCGACCTCTATCCCGGTATGGACAGCCCGGAGCTCGCAGACGATCTTGCCCGCGTCGCGCGCGAGGCGGCGACATTCGAGGACAAGTGGAAGGGGCGTCTCGCGGCGGAAGCGGCCAAGGGGGCGAACGGCCGGCTGGGCGAGGCGGTGCGCGCCTTCGAGGCGCTCGACGAGCTGTTCGGCCGCATCGGCTCCTATGCAGGTCTGGTTTACGCCGCCAACACGTCCGATCCCAAGCGGGCGAAATTCTATGGCGACGTGCAGCAGAAGCTGACCGACGCCAGCACGCACCTGCTTTTCTTCACCCTCGAGCTCAACAAGATCGACGACGACCTCATCGACGCCGCCCTGCAGCAGGATGCCCGGTTCGGCCATTACCGCCCATGGGTGCTCGACATCCGCAAGGACCGACCGCACCAGCTCGAGGACCGCATCGAGCAGCTGTTCCACGAGACCTCGCTCACCGGACGCGGCGCCTGGAACCGGCTCTTTGATGAGACCATGACCAGTCTGCGCTTCAATGTCGACGGCGAGGAGCTGACGCTGGAGCCGACGCTGAACCTCTTGCAGGACCGGGACGGGGAGAAGCGGCGCAAGGCGGCCGAGGCCCTGGCGGTGACCTTGAAAGGCAACATCCGCCTCTTCACGCTGATCACCAACACGCTCGCCAAGGACAAGGAGATCGCCGACCGCTGGCGCAGGTTCGAGGACGTGGCCGACGCCCGCCACCTCGCCAACCGCGTTGAGCGCGAGGTGGTGGAGGCGCTGGCCGCCTCCGTTCGCGAGGCTTTCCCGCGCATATCGCACCGCTACTACGCGATGAAGGCGAAGTGGCTCGGCATGGACAAGCTCAACCACTGGGACCGTAACGCGCCCCTGCCCGAGACACCGCAGGCGATGATCGGCTGGGCCGAGGCCAGGGAAACCGTTCTTTCCGCCTACGGCGCCTTCGCGCCGGAAATGGCCGAGATCGCCAGCCGCTTCTTTGACCGCAACTGGATCGACGCGCCGGTGAGGCCCGGAAAATCCCCGGGCGCTTTCGCCCATCCGACGGTGCCTTCGGCCCACCCCTATGTGCTGCTGAACTATATGGGCAAGCCGCGCGATGTCATGACCCTTGCCCACGAGCTCGGTCACGGCGTGCACCAGGTGCTGGCTGCCGGCCAGGGCGCGCTGATGGCCTCCACGCCGCTGACCCTTGCCGAGACGGCCTCCGTCTTCGGCGAGATGCTGACCTTCCGCTCGCTGCTCGATCGCACCACCGACCGGCGCGAGCGCAAGGCCATGCTTGCGCAGAAGGTAGAGGACATGATCAACACGGTCGTGCGCCAGATCGCCTTCTACGAGTTCGAGCGCAAGGTGCATACGGAGCGCCGCGCTGGGGAACTGACTGCGGAGCGGATCGGCGAAATTTGGCTCGAGGTGCAGTCGGAGAGCCTGGGGCCGGCCATCGCCCTGCGGGAGGGCTACGAGACCTTCTGGGCCTATGTGCCCCATTTCATCCACTCGCCTTTCTATGTCTATGCCTATGCCTTCGGCGATTGCCTGGTGAACTCGCTCTTCGCGGTCTACCAGCAGGCGGAAAAAGGGTTTCAGGACAAGTATTTCGAGCTGCTGAAAGCGGGCGGCACGAAGCACCACAGGGAGCTTCTCGCTCCCTTCGGCCTCGATGCGTCGGACCCATCCTTCTGGAACAAGGGCCTCGCGGTGATCGAGAACCTGATCGCCGAGCTGGAAGCGCTGGAGGAAGGCCGCTAGGCCGGACCGGCGATGGCGCAATCGTCACGCCCCCCTCTGGGCTGCCGCCCATCTCCCCCACAAGGGGGGAGATCGGCTGCCAGCGCGGTCTACGCCAATCGCCAACGCGGCAATGGGAGCACCCGTAATGCGGCCGGCGGGATCTCCCCCCTTGTGGGGGAGATGTCCGGCAGGACCGAGGGGGGCGCGAAAGGGCGCGACGGGAAGTATGTTTTTGCATCTGGGAAAGGAGAGGCTAGATCTCGGCGCCCCGTTGCAACCCACCCGATCGCGCTCTTCCGCAACGACCTGCAGGACGAGACGCTCTGCTTTTCCGCGCCCGAGGAGATCCTTCTCGCCAAGGAGCCGGGAGAGTTCCTTCCCGCCCTCGCCCGCGCCGAGGCCCTCCGCCGCTCCGGCAAGTGGCTAGCGGGCTATATCTCGTACGAAGCCGGGTACCTCCTGGACGAGGCCCTGGTGCCGCACTTGCCGGAAGGCCGGCGCGCCCCTCTCCTTTGCCTCGGCGTCTTCGACGCGCCGGCGCCTGCCGGGGAGGAGCCTGGCCGTCAGGCCGAGCCTCCTCCTCGCCTCTTCGACACAAAAGCGGCCTGGAGCTTTGCGGACTACCGGACGCGCTTCGAGGAGTTGCACCGCCATCTGCGCCTCGGCGACTGCTATCAGGGCAACCTCACTTTTCCGGTCAGCGCCCGCTGGGAGGGCGATCCGCTGGCCCTCTTCCAAGCGCTGACCGCCCGCCAGCCGGTGCGCTATGCGAGCTTCATCGATCTTGGCGGGCCGGTGGTTCTGTCGCGTTCGCCAGAGCTCTTCTTCGAGGTCTCCGCCGAGGGCTGGATCGAGACGCTGCCGATGAAAGGCACGATGCCGCGCGGCAAGACGCCTTCCGAGGACGAGGCGATCAGGGAAGCCCTGCGCAACGATCCGAAGAACCAAGCGGAAAACCGCATGATCGTCGACCTCCTGCGCAACGACATCTCGCGCATCACCGAGGTCGGCACGCTCGCCGTGCCCGAATTATTCCATGTCGAGACCTATCCCACCGTGCACACCATGATCAGCCGGGTCCGCGGCAAGCTGCTTGGTGGCCTCAGCCTGACGGACATTCTCGCCGCGCTCTTTCCCTGCGGGTCGGTGACCGGCGCGCCGAAGATCAGCGCCATGAAGATCCTGCGCTCGCTCGAGGCCGGCCCCCGCGACGTCTATTGCGGCGCGATCGGCTGGGCTGCGCCGGACGGGCGCATGCGTTTCAATGTCGCGATCCGCACCATCTCGCTCTATCCGGGCGGCGAGGCTGTCTTCAATGTGGGCGGCGGCATCGTCTTTGATTCCAGGGCGCGCGACGAATACGACGAGGCGCTGCTCAAGACGCGCTTTGCCGTGGCGATGAGCGAATAGCTTCGGAAGGCGCTCTCCTACTCCCCTACTCCCCTACTCCCCTACTCCCCTACTCCCCTACTCCCCTACTCCCCTACTCCCCTACTCCCCTACTCCCCTACTCCCCTTTATTGTGACGGCGATCTGTGTTTTGACGCAGTCTGCCGCCCTTGAGGCGGCTTTCCGGAATGCAGAAGGAGTGCTCCCGAAATGGCAGAGAAAGAGTGGCCCATCCACGGCACGATCACCGGCCCAATCGTCATGATCGGCTTCGGCTCGATCGGACGGGGCACGCTGCCGCTTATCGAGCGCCACTTCCGTTTCGACAAGTCGCGCATGGTGGTGATCGATCCGGTGGACACGGATCGCAAGCTGCTCGACGAGCGCGGCATCCGCTTCATCCAGAAGCATGTGACCCGGGAGAACTACCGCGAGCTGCTCACCCCGCTCCTGACCGAGGGGCAGGGCCAGGGCTTTTGCGTGAATCTCTCCGTCGACACCTCTTCCCTCGATCTCATCAAGCTCTGCCGCGAATTAGGCGTGCTCTATGTCGACACGGTGGTGGAGCCCTGGGTGGGCTTCTATTTCGATCCCGGCCTGGGCAGCGCCGGGCGCACCAACTATGCCCTGCGCGAGACCGTGCGCGAGGAGAAGCGGAGGAATCCGGGCGGCACGACCGCGGTCTCCACCTGCGGCGCCAATCCCGGCATGGTGTCCTGGTTCGTCAAGCAGGCGGCGATCCATCTGGCGCAGGACTTGATGCTCGACATCGAGGAGCCGGGTCCAGACGACCGGGAGGGCTGGGCCAGGCTCATGCAGCGGCTGGGCGTCAAGGGCATCCACATCGCCGAGCGCGACACCCAGCGCTCCAGGAAACCGAAGCCGATGGACGTGTTCTGGAACACTTGGTCAGTCGAGGGCTTCGTCTCCGAGGGCATGCAGCCGGCCGAACTCGGCTGGGGTACGCATGAGAGGTGGATGCCGGAAAATGCCCGCGGGCACGAGAAGGGCTGCCGCGCGGCCATCTATCTGGAGCAGCCGGGCGCCAACACGCGCGTGCGTAGCTGGTGCCCGACGCCGGGTCCGCAATACGGCTTCCTCGTGACCCACAACGAATCGATCTCGATCGCCGACTTCTTCACCGTCCGCGACGAGAAGGGCGAACCGGTCTACCGGCCAACCTGCCACTATGCCTACCACCCCTGCAACGACGCCGTCCTGTCGCTGCACGAGATGTTCGGCGCGGGAGGCAAGCCGCAGCCCGAGCATCACGTGCTCGACGAGAACGAGCTGGTGGACGGCATGGACGAATTGGGCGTCCTGCTCTACGGCCATGCGCGCAACGCCTATTGGTACGGTTCGCAGCTGACGCTTGAGGAGGCGCGCGAGCTTGCGCCCTATCAGAACGCGACCGGTCTCCAGGTGAGCTCGGCCGTGCTTGCCGGCATGGTCTGGGCGCTCGAGAACCCGGAAGCGGGCATCGTCGAGGCCGACGAGATGGACTACCGGCGCTGCCTCGAGATCCAACTGCCCTATCTCGGCCCAGTCAAGGGCTACTATACGGACTGGACGCCGCTCGAGGGCCGTCCCGGCCTCTTCCCGGAGGACATCGACGAAAGCGACCCATGGCAATTCCGCAACATACTGGTGCGGTAATTCCTCCGGCCGACTCTGCGGCTTGCATTCGCGCGAAAAATCCGCCGAATGATGGCATTCTTCAGTGGAGGCTAGTCATGGTCACATTTCGCAGGTCAGCCGTAGCGGCGGGGTTGGGGTGCGCGCTCATTGTCTCCGGCTGCGCCGGGGGCATCCCGCGCGCGGCCGAGTCCGCGCTCGAGGGTCAGTGGGTGGACGCGCAGGGGGTCGGCGTCTCCACCTTCTCGGGCGGCCAGTTCGTCACCGTCGCCAGCGACACGGGAAACCGCGTCTCGCAGGGCACCTACCGCTTCAGCAACGGCCGCAATGTCGAGATCGACATGACCTCGCTCCTGCGGCAGACGCGGATGAATGTCAGCTGCACCATGGAAACGCGAAACCAGCTCAACTGCACCAATTCGCAGGGCACAAGCTTCGTCCTCACCCGCCGGGCCTGACGGTGCGGGCAGGGATTGGCGGCCGGGCAGGCGACTGCCCGGCTGCAGCCGGCTCCGCCGGACCTGTGGCCGCACGGATTCTCGCCACGCCCTGCGCGTCCTCCCGAACCCCCGATCCATCCTGCGCCGGCCGCGCCGTTCCGAGGCCGCAAGCCGGCAAGTTTCCCTTGCATCGCGCCCGAGCCCGGTGCCAACATGCCGGGCAATCAAGAACGTTGCGAAACCGACATGATCAGGCGGTAGAGCGGGAATACGGGACCTAGGGAGCACGACCATGAAGAGATTTGCAGTCCTTGCCTTGAGCGCATCGGCTCTGGCGCTTTCGGCGGCGCCGTCCTTCGCGGACTTTACCCTCAACATCCTCCACATCAACGATTGGCACAGCCGTATCCAGTCCATCAACGCCTTCGATTCCACCTGCTCTGAGGAGGACGAGACGGCCGGCGAGTGTTTTGGTGGGGCGGCGCGCCTTGTGACCGCGCTGAGCGACCGCCGCGCGGCGCTTGAGGGGCAGAACGTGCTCTTCCTCAATGCGGGCGACAATTTCCAGGGCTCGCTCTTCTACACGACCTACAAGGGCGACGCGGAAGCCGAGTTCCTGAACCTGATGAAGCCCGACGCGATGGCTGTCGGCAATCATGAATTCGACGACGGCGAGGAGGGCCTTGCCGCCTTCCTCGACAAGGTCCAGTTCCCGGTGCTCGGGGCGAATGTAGAGACGACCGAGGCTTCCAGGCTCGGCGACCGGGTGAAGGACCATGTCATCCTCGATGTCGGCGGGCAGAAGATCGGCATCGTCAGCGTGGTGGCGAACGACACGGCCGAGCTTGCCTCGCCCGGCGAGAACGTCTCCATCACCAATGATGTCGAGGCGCTCACCGCCGCCGTCAAGGCCGTGCAGGACCAGGGCGTCAACAAGATCCTCGCGCTCACCCATGTCGGCTACCCGCGCGACGTGGAGGCTCTCGCCAAGATACCCGGCGTCGACGTGGTGGTGGGCGGCCACAGCCACACGCTGCTTTCCAACACGGCCGAGGGCGCCGCGGGCCCCTACCCGACCATGGTGGACAATCCCGAGGGCTACAAGGTGCCTGTCGTCCAGGCCGGCGCCTATTCGAAATATCTCGGCGACCTGAAGCTCGTCTTCGACGACAATGGGGTGGTCAAGGAAGCCACGGGCGATGTGCATCTGATCGACGCCAAGGTAGAGCCGGATGCTACCGTTGCCGCCCGCGTGAAGGAGCTCGCCGGCCCGATCGAGGAGCTGAAGGCGCAGGTGGTCTCCGAGACCTCCGCGGCCATCGACGGCAGCCGCGAAACCTGCCGCGCCGGAGAATGCCAGATGGGCAATCTCGTCACCGACGCCATGCTGGCGCGCACCAAGGACCAGGGCGTGCAGTTCGCCATCACCAATGGCGGCGGCCTGCGCGCCTCCATCGACCAGGGCGAAGTGACCATGGGCGAGGTGCTGGAAGTCCTGCCCTTCCAGAACACGCTCGCCACCTTCCAGCTCAAGGGCTCGGACGTGGTGGCCTCGCTCGAAAGCGGCGTCGGCCAGATCGAGGAGGGCGCCGGCCGCTTCCCGCAGGTCTCCGGCCTGCGCTACACCTTCGACAAGTCCGTGGCTGCCGGCCAGGGCCGGATAAAGCAGGTCGAGGTGCAGGCCGAGGGCGGGTGGGAGCCGATCGACCCCAACGCCACCTACACCATCGCCACCAACAATTTCATGCGCAATGGCGGCGACGGCTATGCCCTGTTCGCCCAAAACGGCCAGAACGCCTATGATTTCGGCCCCGGCCTCGAACAGGTCGTGGCCGACTATCTGGCGGCCAACAACCCGTACAAGCCCTATACGGACGGGCGCATCACCGAGGTTTCGGCCCCGGCAGAGCAGCAAGCCGCCGCTCCGGCAGAGCAGCCTGCCAGCACCGCACCCGCGACGGCGGCAGGCGAGCAGGCTCCGGCGACGACGCAACCTGCCGCTGAAACAGCTGCCGGCGCTGAGGCTACGGACGGAGCCGCCGCGCCGGACGTGCCCGCTGCCCAAACCACGGAACAAGCGCCTGCAGCCGCCACTGAAAGCGCTGCGACGGAAGCGGGCGAAGGCGGCCCGGCCGCGATATCCGAAGCGCCCGCGGCAGGGTCGGCAGGTCAGGCGCCGACGCCGACAGAGCGGCCGTCCAACGACACGGCGGCACCGGACCCGACCCCCACGCAGCGGCCGGCCGGCGGAGCGGCCGTGACGGGGAACCAGGCGCCTGCGGCCGGCACGGAAGCCGCGCAGACCGGCCAGAGCGGCACCACGGCGACGGCTGAGACACCCGCGGCGACCACCGGCGACCAGGCTCCGCCCGCGACGCAGCCCGCGGGCGAAACGGCAACTGCGGGCGCGGAGGCCACGGCCGGAGCGGCCGGAAGCGACACGCCCGCTGCCCAAACCGCGGAGCAGGCGCCTGCGGCCGGCGCCGAGGGGACCGGGGCCGGCCAAAGCGGCACCGCGACAACGGCCGAGGCACCTGCAGCGACCACCGGCGAGCAAACACCCGCGGCGGGCACCTCCACCGAAACGGCGGCTGCCGAGCCGCGGGCCGGCACGGAGCCTGCTCAGGCCTCGCCCGTCACGACGCATGTGATCGCCGCCGGCGACACCTATTGGGATCTTGCCGAGGAGTTTTACGGCGATCCGACCAAGTGGCGGACGTTGGCCGAGGCGAACCCGCAGCTCCGCGCCGGACGGCTGATCGTCGGGTCGACCATCACGGTACCTCGGGCGGAGTAGGCTGCGATCGGCGGACTTCCCAATGCCCCGCTCCGGCGGGGCATTTTGTTCCTGCGGCCACAAGTGGCATTGCCTTCCGGCTGAAATCGGCTACCTCCGCTTTCAAACGGAAGCGCAAGAATGACCATTGAGACCACACGCCGAATAGAACCGGAAAGCGCCGCCTTCCCGGCCCCGCCTGCGGCGCTGCCGCTGGCCGGCAAGGTGGGTGTGCTGCTCGTCAATCTAGGCACGCCCGATGGCACGGACTACTGGCCCATGCGCCGCTATCTCGGCGAATTCCTGTCGGACCGGCGCGTCATCGAGTGGCCGCGCGCCGTTTGGTACCCGGTGCTCTACGGCATCGTGCTCTCCCGCCGGCCGAAGAAGTCCGGCGCGCTCTATGCGAAGATCTGGAACCGCGAGCGCAACGAGTCGCCGCTGCGCACCTTCACCCGGGCGCAAGGCGAGAAGCTGGCCGCAGCCCTGGCTGGCCATGACAATGTGATCGTCGACTGGGCGATGCGCTACGGCAACCCCTCCATCGAAACGGTGACCAACAGCCTGATGGAGCGCGGCTGCGACCGGGTGGTGGTCTTCCCGCTCTACCCGCAATATTCGGCGACCACGACCGCGACCGTGAACGACAAATTCTTCGAGGCGCTGATGAAGCTGCGCTTCCAGCCGGCAATCCGCACGGTGCCGCCCTACCCCGGCGAGCCGGTCTATATCGACGCACTGGCCCGGTCCATCGAGCGCCATCTCGCAGGCCTTGATTTCGCGCCGGAGGTGGTGATCGCCTCCTATCACGGCATCCCGAAGAGTTATTCCGAGCGGGGCGATCCCTATTACGAGCACTGCCTTGCCACCACGCGGCTGCTGCGCCAACGGCTCGGCTGGGACGAGAAGAAGCTGGTCACCTGTTTCCAGTCCCGCTTCGGCCCGGAGGAATGGCTGCAGCCCTACACCGACCAGACCGTGGAGCGGCTTGCCCGCGAGGGCGTGAAATCGCTCGCCGTGTTCAACCCCGGCTTCGTCTCCGATTGCCTGGAGACGCTGGAGGAGATCGCGGTCGAGGCTGAAAAGACGTTTCGCGCCGCCGGCGGCGTGAATTTCACCCATATCCCCTGCCTCAACGACAGCGAGGACGGGATGCGGGTGATCGAGGAGCTTGTCCGGCGCGAGCTTTCCGGCTGGCTCTGACGTCGCGGTGGGGCCGATGCTCTTTATGGGGAGGGTGAAGGCGCGTTTCATCGCTGCCACGCCCGGCTTTCGCCGTCTGGCCATTGAAGAAGGTGGGAAGCGGGGCGCGTGATCCGTGCCTCTCTGTTAGTTTACGTGGCGCGTTCCACGCGCCCCGCCGGCCGCTGTCCCGA
>NZ_JAPSLH010000046.1 GCF_031180965.1 Chelativorans sp. | reverse complement strand
CGCGTGAGACGCGCCACCTAAACTAACAGAGAGGCACGGATCACGCGCCCCGCTTCCCACCTTCTTCAATGGCCAGACGGCGAAAGCCGGGCGTGGCGGCGATGACGCGCGCGCCTTCATTCTCCGCACGGGGGGAGGGTGGGCGCCGAGCCCTGCGGCCGGCCGCGCTGGAGGCCGCCCGGTCCCCCGCCGGGCGCTGCTTTCTGGACAGGTCCGGGCGCGGGCGCTAAAAGGCTGCGATCTTTTCCTGCCCGTAGGGCGGGCTCTCGCAAAGGCAAATCCATGAGTAGCGTCAGCGACATCCGGTCGACATTCCTCGACTACTTCAAGAAGAACGGCCACCAGCCCGTCTCCTCCGGGCCGCTCGTGCCGCGCAACGACCCGACGCTGATGTTCACCAATGCCGGCATGGTGCAGTTCAAGAACGTCTTCACGGGCCTTGAGACGCGCCCCTACAGCCGCGCCGCCACCGCGCAGAAATGCGTGCGCGCCGGCGGCAAGCACAACGACCTCGACAATGTCGGCTATACGGCCCGCCACCACACCTTCTTCGAGATGCTGGGCAATTTCTCCTTCGGCGACTATTTCAAGGACGTCGCCATCGAGCTTGCCTGGCATCTCGTCACCAGGGAATTCGGCCTCGACCCGAAGCGGCTCCTTGTAACCGTCTACCACACGGACGACGAGGCGGCGGGCCACTGGCGCCGGATCGCCGGCCTTCCCGACGAGCGGATCATCCGCATCCCGACCAGCGACAATTTCTGGGCCATGGGCGATACCGGCCCGTGCGGCCCGTGTTCCGAGATCTTCTACGATCACGGCGAGCACATCCCCGGCGGCCCGCCCGGAAGCCCCGACGAGGATGGCGACCGCTTCATCGAGATATGGAATCTCGTCTTCATGCAGTTCGAGCAGCTGAGCCCGCAGGAGCGGGTTCCCCTGCCGCGCCCGTCCATCGACACGGGCATGGGGCTGGAGCGCATCGCCGCCGTCCTCCAGGGCGTGCACGACAATTACGACATCGACCTGTTCCGGGCGCTCATCCATGCCTCCGTGGAGGCGACGGGCGTCCCTGCCGAGGGGGACCGGCGCGCCAGCCACCGCGTCATCGCCGATCACCTGCGCGCATCGAGCTTCCTGATCGCCGACGGCGTGCTGCCCTCCAATGAGGGCCGCGGCTATGTGCTGCGCCGCATCATGCGCCGCGCGATGCGCCACGCGCAGCTGCTCGGTGCCGAGGAGCCGCTGATGTGGCGCCTCGTTCCGACGCTCGTGCGCGAGATGGGCCAGGCCTATCCGGAGCTCGTGCGCGGCGAGCCGCTCATCACCGAAACCCTCCGGCTGGAGGAGACCCGCTTCAGGAAGACGCTGGCGCGCGGCCTCACCCTTCTTTCGGAGGCGACCGACCGCATGGGCGACGGCGACCGTCTCGACGGCGAGACCGCCTTCAAGCTCTACGACACCTATGGCTTCCCGCTCGACCTCACCCAGGACGCGCTGCGCCAGCGCGGCATCGCGGTGGATATGGACGGCTTCAACGCCGCGATGGAGCGGCAGAAGGCGGAGGCGCGCGCCGCCTGGGCCGGCTCCGGCGAGGCGGCGACCGAGACGGTCTGGTTCGCCGTCAAGGACAGGGCCGGCGCCACGGATTTCCTCGGCTACGAAACCGAGGAGGCGGAGGGGGTGATCACCGCCCTCGTCAGGAACGGCGCCATGGTCGAAAGCGCGTCGGAAGGCGAGGAGGTGGCGGTCGTCACCAACCAGACGCCCTTCTATGGCGAGTCCGGCGGCCAGGTCGGCGATACCGGCATCATCGAGGGCGAGGATTTTGCCGTCGCCGTGCACGACACGCAGAAGAAGGGCGAAGGCCTGCTCGTGCATTTCGGCAAGGTGACGAAAGGCACGGTCAAGTCGGGCGAGGCGGTGTCGCTTCGTGTCGATCACGAGCGCCGCACCCGGATCCGCGCGAACCATTCGGCGACCCATCTTTTGCACGAGGCGCTGCGCCAGGTGCTGGGCACCCATGTCGCCCAAAAAGGCTCGCTTGTCGCGCCGGACCGGCTGCGCTTCGATTTTTCCCATCCGAAACCGATTGCCGATGAGGAACTGGCCCAGATCGAGGATCTCGCGAACGAAATCGTCTTGCAGAATGCACCGGTAGTGACCCGTCTGATGGCCGTCGACGATGCCATTGCCGAGGGTGCGATGGCACTCTTCGGGGAGAAATATGGCGACGAGGTGCGGGTTGTCTCGATGGGAACTGCGGCCCGGGGCGAGAAGGCCGGAAAAACCTATTCGCTGGAGCTGTGCGGCGGAACGCATGTCTCGGCCACCGGTGATATCGGCCTCGTGCATGTCGTGTCGGAGGGCGGCGTAGCGGCGGGCGTTCGCCGCCTCGAGGCGCTGACGGGCGCGGCGGCCCGCCACTATCTCGACGAACAGGAGCGCCGCCTGAAAGCTGCGGCCTCGGTCCTGAAAGTCTCGCCGGGCGAACTCGTCCAGCGCGTCGAATCCCTCATCGAGGAGCGCCGCAGGCTGGAGCGCGAGCTTGCCGAAGCGCGCAGGAAGCTGGCGCTCGGCGGCGGTGCCGGCGCGAAGGAGGGGGCGGAGAAGGAAGAGGTGGGCGGCATCGGCTTCATGGGCCGCGTCGTCGAAGGTATCTCACCCAAGGACCTGAAGCCGCTCGCCGACGAGGGCAAGAAGTCGCTCGGCTCCGGCGTCGTCGTCTTCGTCGGCACCTCCGACGAGGGCAAGGCCAGTGTGGTGGTCGGCGTTACGGACGACCTGACGGGCCGCTTCAGCGCCGTCGATCTCGTGCGCCGGGCGTCCACGGCAATCGGCGGGCAGGGCGGCGGCGGCCGCCCCGATATGGCGCAGGCCGGCGGCCCCGACGCGGCCAAGGCCGCCGCGGCGGTCGAGGCGGTCAAGGCGGCGCTGGCGGAGCAGGGGGGTGCGCTGGTCTGATGCCGGTGCGTTCGGCGATCAATCCTTGGGCTCGGTTGCCGCGAAGCTTGGCCGGGCGGCGATCTTCGCCCACCAGGAGGCCAGGTCGGGATGTTCGTTCAACAGGACCTGCCCCTCTTCGGTCCTCATGAAATAGGCAAAAATCGGCGCCGCGTGCAGGTCCGCGAGAGTCAGTCGCTCGCCGCACAGCCATGCGCCGCCCGGCTTCAGGCGCGAAAGGGTCTCAAGGCACGTTGCCGCTTTGCCAAGCGCGGCGGCCACCTTGGATTCGTCCGTAGGCTTGCCCTTTTTCGGATTGGAGACCCGCTCGACATAGATGTCCCAGACCAGCGTGCGGTAGGCATAGGCATCGAGCAGGCCGATGACCTGGGTCATGCGAGCCCGTTGCCGGACATCGCTCGGCTGCAGTGCGGTGCCTGCGAATGCCTCGTCGATGTAGCGGCAGATCGCTGAAGTCTCGAACAGGCGGAAATCGCCGTGTTCAAAGGCAGGAATGCGGCCGAAGGGATGGAAGTCGAGATACCAGGTCGGCAGACCTTCTTCCGAAAAGACGTCGACCGGCACCAGATCGTGGTCGACGCCCTTCTCCAGGAGGGCAAGCCGCGCGATGCGGACATAGACGCTGTAGTCCGCTCCGAAAAGACGCGGCTTGCCCATCTGTTGCGCTCAGGCCATCGCCTTCTTCAGGTTCTCGTCAATCTTGTCGAGGAAACCGGTGGTGGAAAGCCAGGGCTGATCCGGCCCGATGAGCAGCGCCAGGTCCTTGGTCATGAAGCCCGCTTCCACGGTATCGACGCAGACGCGCTCGAGCGTGTCGGCGAATTTCTTCAGTTCCGCATTGCCGTCCAGCTTGGCGCGGTGGGCAAGGCCCCGGGTCCAGGCGAAGATCGAGGCGATCGAGTTGGTGGAGGTTTCCTCGCCGCGCTGATGCTGGCGGTAATGCCGGGTGACGGTGCCGTGGGCGGCTTCCGCTTCCACCGTCTTGCCGTCCGGCGTCATCAGCACCGAGGTCATCAGGCCGAGCGATCCGAAGCCCTGCGCAACGATGTCGGACTGCACGTCGCCGTCATAATTCTTGCAGGCCCAGACATAGCCGCCGGCCCATTTCAGGCTCGCCGCCACCATGTCGTCGATCAGCCGGTGCTCGTACCAGAGCTTCTTTTCCTTGAATTGGTCGGCGAATTCCTTGTCGTAGATCTCCTGGAAAATGTCCTTGAATCGGCCGTCATAGGCCTTGAGGATCGTGTTCTTGGTGGAGAGATAGACCGGGTAGTTGCGCTGCAGTCCGTAGTTGAAGGAGGCGCGGGCGAAGTCGCGGATCGAATCGTCGAGATTGTACATGGCCATGGCGACGCCGGCCTCGGGCGCGTCGAACACCTCGTGCTCGATCACCTGCCCGTCCTCGCCGACGAATTTGATGCTCAGCTTGCCCTTGCCCGGGAACTTGAAATCCGTCGCGCGGTACTGGTCGCCGAAGGCGTGGCGGCCGACGATGATGGGCTTCGTCCAGCCCGGCACGAGCCTCGGCACGTTGCCGCAGATGATGGGCTCGCGGAAGATCACGCCGCCGAGGATGTTGCGGATCGTGCCGTTGGGCGACTTCCACATCTTCTTCAGGTTGAATTCCTTCACCCGCCCCTCGTCGGGCGTGATCGTCGCGCATTTGACGCCGACGCCGTATTTCCTGATCTCGTTGGCGGCGTCGATCGTGACCTGGTCGTCAGTGGCGTCGCGGTTCTCGACGCTCAGATCAAAATAGCGAAGGTCGACGTCGAGATAGGGATGGATCAGCTTTTCCTTGATGAGCTGCCAGATGATGCGCGTCATCTCGTCGCCATCGAGCTCGACGACGGGATTGTCCACCTTGATCTTCGCCATTGATACCTCTCTTCAGAAAAGCGGACGCGCGCCGCAGACATGTTTGGAAGTGGCGCCCCTATAGCATTGCCGCGCCGCTTGGCAAAGGCGCGGCGGCGCGCTTTACCGGGCCTGCCTAAGGCGCTAACAGCGGGTCATGGCAGGCACGCAAAAAGACCGCGAACTCTTGATCGAAGGACCGACCATCATCCTCGTCGAGCCGCAACTGGGCGAGAATATCGGCATGGTCGCCCGCGCGATGGCGAATTTCGGCCTCGCCGAACTGCGCCTCGTCAAGCCGCGCGACGGCTGGCCCAACGAGAAAGCGCGCGCGGCCGCCAGCCGCGCCGACCACGTGATCGATGCCGTGAAGGTGTTCGACGACCTCGCGGCGGCCGTGGCCGACCTTCATTTCATCTTCGCAACGACGGCGCGGCCGCGCGACAATTTCAAGCCGGTGCGCGGACCCGTCGAGGCGGGGCTCGATCTGCGCGCCCGCCACAATGGCGGCCAGAAGTCCGGCATTCTGTTCGGCCGTGAGCGCTGGGGGCTCACCAATGAAGAGGTGGCGATGGCCGACGAGATCGTGACCTTTCCGGTGAACCCGGCCTTCGCCTCGCTCAATGTCGCGCAGGCGGTGCTGCTGATGTCCTATGAATGGATGAAGGCCGGCGGCGAGGGCGTGGCACCCGTCTCGCCGGCACAAACTCCCGCCACGCGCCAGCACCTCAACAGTTTCATGGATTATGTCGAGCGCGTCCTTTCCGTGCGCGGCTACTTCCGCACCGCGGACAAGAAGCCGAAGATGATGGACAATCTTAGGGCCCTCTTTACCCGCCCCGGGTTTACCGTGGAGGAACTTGCCGTTCTGCGCGGCGTGCTCGTCTCGCTGGAAAGGTTTTCGCCGAAGAAGCCGCGCGGATCCGGCGCGCCGGAAGTGGATTGATTGCCATGTTGAGCTCCGCTGGTGCGCTGCAATGACCGTGCCTGCAAACGGCAACCCGATCCTTTTCTTCGACTCCGGCATAGGCGGCCTGTCGGTCGTCAAGGAAGCGCGGGTGCTCCTTCCCGAGCATCCATATGTCTATGTGGCCGATGACGCGGCTTTCCCCTATGGTGCGTGGGAGGAGGGGGCGCTGCGGGCGCGGCTGGTCGGCCTCTTCCGCGGCCTCATCGCCCGCTTCTCGCCCTCGCTCGTCGTCATCGCCTGCAACACGGCCTCTACGCTGGCGGTTGCCGATCTGCGCGCAGCCTTTCCCGGCCAGCCCTTTGTCGGCACGGTGCCGGCGGTAAAGCCCGCCGCCGAGCGCACCCGTTCCGGCCTCGTCTCGGTGCTTGCCACGCCGGGCACGGTGAAGCGGCAATATACGCGCGACCTGATCAGCGCCTATGCCAGCAAATGCCACGTGCGGCTGGTGGGGAGCGAAAACCTCGCCCGGCTGGCGGAGCAATATATGCGCGAAGGTTTTGTCGACGAGGAGGCGGTGCGGGCGGAGATCGCGCCCTGCTTCATCGAACAGGACGGAAGGCGCACCGACATCGTCGTCCTTGCCTGCACGCATTACCCCTTCCTGGTCAACCGCATGCGCAAGACGGCGCCATGGCCGGTGGACTGGATCGACACCTCCGAGGCGATCGCCCGCCGGGCGCTGACGCTGGCCGAGACCCTGCCGCCGCCGAGCCGGCCGGACGGGCCGGACATCGCCTATTTCACCTCCGACGACCCGCCGGCGAGCCTGCGCCGGCTGATGACCGGGTTCGGCTTCAGGCTCGGCGAGTTCTCCGCCGGTAAGGCGCAGGGTGGGATTGATGTGGCTGAAGGCGCCGCTTCGGAGGGAGCGATCGAGGCGCGCTGATTGTTTCCGGGCCGCTGTAGGCTTTGGCCGGCTTAACTCGTTGCGCCCGGGTTGATGCAAGCCTAAATCGAAGAGTGCTTTCCTTCTGCTTCTCCTCCTCAGAGGTTTCCATGCCGTCCAGCCCCATCGATCTCTCCTCCCAGCCACTGTCCGCATGGAATGGACCATTGGGCCTGCCGGACTTCGGACGGATCGAGGTCGCCGATTTCGCCCCGGTTTTCGACGCGGCGCTTGCCGCGCATGAGGCGGAGATCGCCGCCATAGCGGACCGGGCGGACGCGCCGACGATCGAGAATACGCTGGCGGCGCTCGAGCTTTCCGGCGATGCGCTCGACCGCGTCTCCTCCATCTTCTGGTGCCTGGCGGGGGCCCACACCAATGACGAGATCCAGAAGCTGGAGCGGGAGATCTCGCCGCGCATGGCGCGCCACTATTCGCGGATCGTCATGAACGAATCGCTCTTCCGGCGCATCGACACGCTCTATTCCAAGCGCGGCTCCCTCCAGCTCGACAAGGAGACGGCGCGCGTCCTCGAAAAGACCTGGAAACGTTTTGTGCGCGGCGGTGCAAAGCTCGACGCGCGAGGCAAGGCGCGGCTTGCCGAAATCAACGAACAGCTCGCCGAGCTCGGCGCCCGCTTCGGGCAGAACGTGCTTGCCGACGAGAGCAAATGGGCGCTCTTCCTCGATGAGGGCGATCTTGCCGGCCTGCCTGCCTCGCTGAAGAACGCCATGGCCGAGGCGGCCGAATCCCGCGGCCAGCCCGGACGCTATGCGGTCACCCTGTCGCGGTCCATCGCCGAGCCGTTCCTCTCCTTTTCCGCCCGCCGGGACCTGCGCGAGACGGTGCTGGAGGCTTTCATCCGGCGCGGCGAGAACGAGGGCGACAGCAACAACACCGAGATTGTCCGTCGGACCTTGCAGCTGCGCGCCGAGAAGGCGCGGCTGCTCGGCTACGACAGCTACGCGGCCTACAAGCTCGACGACACCATGGCCAAGACGCCGGATGCGGTCATGCAGCTTCTGGAACCCGTCTGGACGAAGGCGCGCGAAAAGGCCGCCGCCGACGAGAAGGAGCTGCAGCGCATCGCCGCGGCGGAAGGCCACAACCACCCGATCGCCGCGTGGGACTGGCGCTACTATGCCGAAAAGCTGCGCGCCGAGCGCTTCGCCTTCGATGACGGCGCGCTGGAGCCCTATCTCGCGCTCGAAAACGTCATCGCGGCGGCTTTCGACGTGGCCGGGCGCCTTTTCGGCCTCTCCTTCGAGGAACAGAAGGGCGTCGCTGCCTGGCACGAGGATGTGCGTGTCTTCACGGTGAAGAATGAGGACGGCAGCGAGCGCGGCGTGTTCCTCGCCGATTACTTCAATCGCCCCTCAAAGCGGTCCGGGGCGTGGATGAGCGCGCTGCAGTCGGGCTACCGGCTCGGCGGCGGCGAGAAGCCCATCATCTACAATGTGATGAATTTCGCCAAGCCGCCGAAGGGCAAGCCGGCGCTGCTCTCGGTCGACGACGCGCGTACGCTGTTCCACGAATTCGGTCACGCGCTGCACGGACTTCTGTCCGACGTCACCTGGCCTTCGATCGCCGGCACTTCAGTCGCGCGGGATTTCGTCGAGCTTCCATCGCAGCTCTACGAGCATTGGTTCACGACGCACCAGGTGCTCTCCAAGCACGCGCGGCATGTGGAGACGGGGGAGCCCATGCCGGCGGAGCTCCTGGAAAAGATGCGCGCGGCGCGCAACTTCAATTCCGGTTTCGCCACGGTCGAGTTCACCGCTTCGGCGCTGGTCGACATGGCCTATCACGCGCGCCCCGATGCGCCGGAGGACCCGCTGCGCTTCGAGGCGGAGACGCTGCAGCGGCTGCAGAAACCGGCGGCCATTCCGATGCGGCACCGCACGCCGCATTTCCTGCACATCTTCTCCGGCGAGGGCTATTCGGCGGGATATTATTCCTACCTCTGGTCGGAAGTGCTGGACGCCGACGCGTTCCGCGCCTTCGAGGAAGCCGGCGATCCCTTCGATCCCGAAACGGCCGAGAAGCTGCGCCGCTATATCTATTCGGCCGGCGGCTCCGCCGATCCGGAGGAGCTCTATACGGCCTTCCGCGGCCGGCTGCCCAGCCCCGACGCCATGATGCGGAAGAAGGGCCTGGTCTGACGGGCGTTGACTTTCCGGCTGGTTTGTCTTAGTCAGCCCCCCAAGCGCGATGGCGGTGACCCGCTGCCGCGCTTTTTTGACGTGTCCCGTGGAAGTCGCCTCAAGCGTGCGGCGCTTCCTGTCAGGTCTCGAAAAAGGAGGCCAGAGGAGGGCGCGTTTCCTTCGCCGGGAACATGAGGTTCCCAGCCTAACGTATTGACAAGGGAATGCGATGAGCAAACGCCAATCCGCGAAATACAAGCTCGACCGCCGTATGGGCGAGAATATCTGGGGCCGTCCGAAGTCCCCGGTCAACCGCCGCGAATACGGTCCGGGCCAGCACGGCCAGCGCCGCAAGGGCAAGATGACCGATTTCGGCCAGCAGCTGCGCGCCAAGCAGAAGCTGAAGGGCTATTACGGGGACCTCTCCGAGAAGCAGTTCCGCCGCATCTATGACGAGGCGAACCGCCGCAAGGGCGAGACCACAGAGAACCTGATCGGGCTTCTGGAATCGCGCCTCGACGCGATCGTCTTCCGCGCCAAATTCGTGCCGACACCCTTCGCCGCGCGCCAATTCGTCAACCACGGCCACGTGATGGTGAACGGCCGCCGCGTGAACATCCCGTCCTACCGCTGCAAGCCGGGCGACGTGATCGAGGTTCGCGAGAAGTCGAAGCAACTCGTCATCGTGCTGGAATCCGTGGCGCTGGCCGAGCGCGACGTGCCTGACTATATCGATGTCGACCACAACAAGATGGTCGCCAAATATGTGCGCATGCCGTCGCTCGCCGACGTGCCCTATGCGGTGCATATGGAGCCGAACCTCGTGATCGAGTTCTACTCGCGATAAGCGAGAGGCTTTGCCCCGAAAAAGGCCGCCGCGAGCGGCCTTTTTCTTTTGTCCCGCTGGCGCTATGGAGGGGCAGGAGACATCATGACGATCCATCAGACGCCAGAGGCGGCCGAACTGGAAGGACCTGCCGGTCACCCGCTCTTTGCGGATGCGCCGTCTTCCGTCGAGTTCAACAAACTGCGGAAACGCCTCCTGCGCCAGACCCGGCAGGCGCTGGAGGACTTTTCCATGGTGGTCCCCGGCACACGCTGGCTGGTGGCCCTGTCCGGCGGCAAGGACTCGTACGGGCTGCTCGCGGTCCTGCTCGATCTGAAATGGCGCGGCCTGCTGCCGGTCGAACTCCTCGCCTGCAACCTCGACCAGGGACAGCCGAATTTCCCCAAGCACATATTACCGGGCTATCTGGCGCGCCTCGGCGTCCCCCATCGGATCGAGTACCAGGACACCTATTCAGTGGTGACGGAAAAGATCCCCGACAACAGGACCTATTGCTCGCTCTGCTCGCGCTTGCGCCGCGGTCACCTCTACCGCATCGCGCGGGAGGAGGGGTGCTCCGCCCTCGTGCTCGGCCACCATCGCGAGGACATCCTGGAAACCTTCTTCATGAACCTTTTCCACGGCGGGCGGCTTGCCGCCATGCCGCCGAAGCTCCTGAATGATGAGGGGGACGTTCAGGTGCTGCGGCCGCTCGCTTACTGCGCGGAGGCCGACCTGGCGAAATTCGCCGATGCGATGCGTTTTCCCATCATCCCCTGCGACCTCTGCGGCAGCCAGGAAGGCCTGCAGCGCAACGCCATGAAGGCGATGCTGGCGGACATGGAAACGCGGATGCCCGGCCGCAAGGAGACGATGATCCGCGCCCTCGCCAATGTCCGGCCGTCGCACCTGTTAGACCGGAAACTCTTCGATTTCGCCGCGCTCAGCGGCACTGGCCAGGAAAGCTCCCCCGATGCGTTTTGACGAAAGCCAGATCGACTGGCTCGCCGATCTCTTGCGCGACACCGCCGGCAAGGAAATCATGCCCCGTTTCCGTCGGTTGGAAGAAGGCGCAATCCGCCAGAAGACCTCCGCAGCGGATCTGGTGACCGAAGCCGATGTGGCAGCCGAACGCGTCATCACCGAGGCGCTGCGCGCCCGCTATCCCGACGCCCTTGTGGTGGGGGAGGAGGCGTGCACCGACAACCCGTCGCTCCTTTCCGGCCTCGGTGAGGCGCCGCTCGCCTTCGTCATTGATCCGATCGACGGCACCTTCAATTTCGCCTCGGGCGTGCCGCTCTTCGGCGTCATGCTTGCCGTCGTCGCCGGCGGCGAGACGGTGGCCGGGATCATCCATGATCCCGTCGGCGGTGACTGGCTGATCGGCGCCAAGGGTGCGGGCAGCCATGTCCGGCGTCCCGACGGTCATCTGACCAGGGTGCGGGTGGCCAGCCCCGTTGCCGTGTCGCAGATGACGGGGTCCATCTCCTGGCAGTTCCTGGCCGAGCCGGAGCGCTCTCGGCTCGCTCGCAACCATGCGAAGTGCCTCTCGCAGGTCGGCTATCGCTGTGCCGCCCACGAGTACCGGCTGGTCGCCCAGGGACACGCGCATTTCGCCGTCTACGCCAAGCTGATGCCGTGGGACCATCTCGGCGGCGCGCTGATCCACACCGAGGCGGGCGGGCATGTCGCCCGGTTCGACGGCAACGCCTATAAGCCCTTCCATCTGGATGGAGGACTGATGACGGCGCCTGACCGTGAGAGCTGGAACGAGCTCCGCCGCGAGCTCTGGTCCGACTAGACCTGCGGGTTGACCGTCCGGAAAAGCCGCCCGCGCTCGGCAATGAGGACGAGCACCAGAGCGACTATGCCCAGCACGAAATAGCCTCCGGCAAGCGGCGTCAGCGTCCCGTCGAAAGCCTGGCCGATCAGTGCCCCGACGATGCCGCCGCCGAGCGTGGTCACGAAGCCGAGGACCGCCGCCGCCGTTCCGGCCACTTTGCCCAGCGGCTCCATGGCTATGGCGTTGAAGTTCGCGCCCATCAGGCCGAACTGGAACATGGAGACCGAGAACAGCACGAAGAAGAGCGCGAAAGGGATGGGGCCGATGAGGGTTAGCCCCAGCCAGACAGCGTTGGTCAGGAGGAAGCCGATCATCGCCCCGTGCGACAGTCTGCGCATGCCGAAGCGGCCTACAAGGCGCGAGTTGGTGAAGGAGGAAATCGCCATCAGGCCAGCGCCCAGGGCGAACAGCAGCGGAAACCAGTCACCCATTCCGTAGATATCGACATAGATCTGCTGGGCGGAATTGATGAAGCCGAACAGCCCGCCGAAAATGGCCGTCATGGCAAGCGTGTAGCATAGTGCGAGCCTGTTGGTGACCACCAGCCGGAACCCTTCGAGGATGGAGGCTGGCGACAGCGGCCGCCGCATTCCCGGCTCCAGGGTTTCTGGAAGGCGGCCCGCCGCCCATAAGGTGACGACGAGCCCGAGTCCGGCCATGAGAAAGAAGATCGCCGGCCAGCCGCCGAAGATCATCGCCACCTGGCCGAGGCTCGGCGCCAATACCGGGATGACCATGAAGACCATCATCACCATGGACATGACTTCCGCCATCTGGCGGCCGCCGAATGTGTCGCGGATGGCGGATACGGCGATCACCCGCGTCGCCGCCGCGCCGATCCCCTGCAGGCACCGGAACAGGAGAAGGGCGGCGAAGCTGGGCGCCAGCGCGGCAGCGATCGACGAGAGGACATAGACGGCAAGGCCGATGAGCAGCGGCGCACGACGGCCGAAGCGATCGGCTATCGGCCCGTAGAAGAGCTGCGCGACGCCGAAGCCGATCACATAGGCGGTGATGATGAACTGGCGGTCGTTTTCTTCGGCCACTTGCAGCGCGGCGCCGATCTGCTGCAGCGCGGGCAGCATGACGTCGATGGCAAGCGCGTTGAGCGCCATGAGGGCGGCCGCCAACGCGATGAACTCGCCCTTCCTGATTGAAAGCGCAGGCCTATAGGCTTTTTCCTCCTGCGCGACGGACTCGTCCATAATATCGATCCCCGGCAACAGGCGCATGGAAGCGCGTCGAACAAAAGCGCCCAACCCTCAAAAGAGCGGTTCGGATCGGGCCAAAGCGAAAAAATACGTCGGCCAGTGGCCGACGCGGGAAGGCAGTATCTTACGTCCGGTCCCTTGGGCCGGACACCGCCGGCCTCTGGCTCAGGCTGCGCCGCGGGCGGCCACGCCCTTTTCCTCCAGAAAAGACTGCAGCTCGCCCGCCTGGAACATCTCGCGCACGATGTCGCAGCCGCCGACGAACTCGCCCTTGACATAGAGCTGCGGAATGGTCGGCCAGTTGGAATAGCCCTTGATGCCCTGGCGGAGCTCATCCGAGGTGAGGACGTTGATGCCCTTATAGTCGACGCCGAGATAGTCGAGTATCTGCACGACCTGCCCGGAGAACCCGCATTGCGGGAAGCCCGGCGTGCCCTTCATGAAAAGGACCACGTCGTTCGTCTTCACTTCATTGTCGATGAATTCATTGATGCCGCTCATCGCGTCTTCCTTTCATGCCCGGAGTCAAGGTCCGGCAAAGTAAGCATTGCTGACCAGTATGTATTGCACGATGAGCCGACGCGCAATGCGGCGGGGCCATTATCCTGACGCGGATCGGGCAAGGAGCGGCGGCATTGCACGGCCGCTCCGGGTTGATGCTCAATGGAGGCTTACCTCGGACAGGTGTTTCAACTTCTGCGGATTCCGCGTGACATAGATGGCTACGATCTTCTCCTTCCCAATCTGCAATGCCGTGGTCTGCAGGATATTGCCTGCCTCGATCGTAATGAAGCCTGGCAGCCCGTCAATCATGCCATAGCGCAGCAATCGTGATGGTGATCTGGCAAAATACCGGGCAAGAGCACCGAAGAGCTTGACCACATCGTCAATTCCGACCGCCGGCGCGATGGAAGCCGGAACCTTGCCGCCACCATCGGCATAGGCGACGATGTCTTCGGCCAAGAGCGCGCGTAGGACACATATTTCACCGCTCCTGGATGCAGTGAAGAAAGCGGTCGCCAGCTTAAGCCCGTGCTCCCTGGTCGCGGTATAGCGGGGGCGGGCTTCCTGGATATGGGCCCGAGCCCGGCTTGCAAGCTTCCGGCACGTGGCTGCTTTCCGTCCGATTACATCCGAGACCTCATCGAAGCTCATCCCGAATACGTCATGCAGCAGGAATGCTGCCCGCTCCAGAGGCGACAGCCGTTCCAGGGCGATCATCACGGGCAGCGTTATATCCTCGATCGCATCCTGGACGTCTGGATCGAAGATCGGCTCGGGCAGCCACGGACCGATATAGGTTTCACGCTGACGCCGGGCGGACTTCAACTCGTTTAGACAAAGCCGCGTGACGATGGTCCGCAGGAAGGCGGCCGGCTCACGCACCATCTCTCGATCAGCGGCGAGCCAGCGCAACCAAGCATCCTGAACCACGTCTTCCGCATCGGCGACCGATCCCAGCATCCGGTAGGCGATCTGGATCAGGCGGCGACGAAGGTCGGAAGGGACCGGATAAGCGTGCGTCTCAGTCATGGCTTGCAGGCTCTTTCATGCCGATGAGGGCCCTGCGTTCCCCGCTTCGCGGCCACGAAGGAATTGAAGCGTAACCTTCGACACGCGTCGCCCGAGATGGCGGGCGGTCGCGAGATCAGACGTAGGAGGGGCCAGATTCGGCCCCTCGTCGATGTTCGACTGTGCGCCAGCACCAAGCCAGAAGCCAAGCCTGTTAAGATCTTCTTCCGATCCCGAAGAGGAGCAGTTCGCCGGCGGCAGGTCGAGGTTCACCCAATGCATCCCGTGCTGTGCGGCGAAGAGCACCATCTGAACCAGCGTCGAGAGCTTGTCGCCGGATCTCGACCCGGAATTGGTGAAACCGGCGGCGATCTTGTCTTTCCAAAGATAGCCGCGGGCCATGATCGCGTTCGAGCTTGCTTCCTGGAAAGCTTTGAACGATGCGGAGGCCGCGCCCACATAGGTCGGGGCGCCAAAAATGATCGCTTGCGCCGCGTTGAGGTCATCCCAACGCCGTTGCGCCTCCTCCACGGTCAGAAGCAGAGCTTCCACCCCATCGATTTCCTCCACCCCGGCCTTGATTGCCTCGGCTTGGCGTCCTGTGTGTCCGTAGCCAGTATGATAAACGATCGCGACACGCGCCAATGGGCGATTTGCTTGCGGCTTTTCAAGCGCAGGGCCGTCGGTTGTGTCTTGAGCGGCCATCGTCAATCTCCTTACGAACTGTCGGTCGAGGAGCATGACAAAACAGCCGCGGCAGATGTGACACGAGCGGCTGATTTTTCTGGAGCAAACTCGACGCTGCTCTTCACGACCTTACGACAGTTTGCGATGTGCGCGGTGATGCTCATCATCAATTCTTTGAATGCGCCGCGTCTGACATGCCGCGACGACGCGGGCGTGTGAGTGCATGGAGCAGCCGCCCACATCCCGTTCGGTGCGTTGTTTCCACCCCGTTGCCTGCCCATCCGGATTGCGCATTAATGGCCCTTTTCATGGCAACGAAGGGATCAATGGAGGAACGGGAACTTGAGATCATCCGGGCCGCTTTCGCGCGCCAGATGGTCGCCGTAGCCGGCGTGGCGGAAAACGCTGCGCTCGAAGCGGCTTTTCGCGCGGTAAGACGCGAGGATTTCCTGGGCTCCAAGCCTTGGGCGATCATCGATTTCGAGAAAGGGCGGCGGCCGCTCCCGTCAAACGATCCCGTCTATGCCTATCAGGATGTGGTGATCGTGCTTTCCGGAGAGCGCGGCGTCAACAATGGCAGCCCCTCGCTGCACGCCCGAATGCTCACTGCTCTGGCGCCGGAACCGGGGCAGACGGTGGTCCATCTTGGCGCGGGCACAGGCTACTATTCCGCCATCCTCTCGCATCTGGTCGGACCCACGGGCAAGGTCATCGCGGTGGAGATCGATCCGCGCCTGGCGCGGAAGCGGAAGCCGAACTGCGGCCTCTCGGTAATGTGGAGGTGGTCGTCGGAGATGCCGCGGATTGGCCGCTGGAAGAGGCGGACTGCTTCTACGTGAACTTCGCCTCGATGGCGCCGCAGGATGCCTGGATCGAGCGTCTGGCGCCGGGAGGCCGGCTGGTGATGCCTCTCGGGGTTCCCAGCGAACCGGTGCGGCCGAACGGCCCGCGCTTTTCGCGCCACGGCGGCATCTTCGTGGTCCGGCGGCAGGAAGGCGGCTTCGAGGCGGCATATCTTTGCCGCGCCTTCTTCGTCTTCGCCGAAGGCGGCGCACAGCTGATAGATATGGCGGAAGAGGAAAGGCTGGAGGAGGCTTTCCGCCGCGGGGGCGCGGAGCTCGTACGCAGCCTGGTCTGGAAGCGTCCGACCGATCCCGCCAGATGCTGGCTATGCACCCCCCGCTGGAGCCTCTCCTATGAGCCGATCGGCGGGAAGGAGTGGAAACGCGGCGGGCCGAAGCGCTGATCAGTCCGGAACGCTGGTCTGCAGCGCCAGCGCGTGGAGCACGCCCCCCATATTGCCCTTCAGCGCGTCATAGACCATCTGGTGCTGCTGCACGCGGCTCTTGCCGCGAAAGCTTTCCGCCACCACCTCGGCCGCATAGTGGTCGCCGTCGCCCGCAAGATCGCGGATCGTGACCTTTGCGTCGGGAATGGCCTCCTTGATGAGGCGCTCGATATCACCGGCACGCATCGGCATGATCTTCTCTCCCCTCAGGCTCGCCTACCCGGCCGGCTCTAGCCTTCCATGAAGCGTGGGAACCAGCCCTCATGGGCGGCTCTCAGTTCCGAAACCGATATGGCACGCGTGTTGCCGAGTTTCAATTCGTGCCCGCCGGTCGCGCCTATGCAGGCGAGCGATACCCCCGCCTTTCTCGCGTCCTCGACCAGTGCTTCGATTGCCGCGTCCTCTGGCGAATGCGCGACCGTCAGAACATAGCGGCCCTGATCCTCCCCAAAGAACGCCGCGGCAGGATCGTTGTCCGGCTCCTCGATCGTGGCGCCTATCCCCGATGCCATCGCCATCTCCGCCAGCGCCACCGCGAGGCCGCCGTCGGAGCAATCGTGAACGGCGGCTGCCTTTCCCGACCGGATCAGATTGCGCAGGAAATCCCCGACCCGCTTCTCATGCGCCAGATCGACCGGCGGCGGATTGCCTTCGGCACGGCCGTAGATGTCGCGCAGATAGACGGACTGGCCGAGATGCGTGCCCCAGCCTTCCGGCGCGCCGGCAAGCAGGATGGCCTGGCTCTCGCCCGCAAAGGCGATGCGGGCCATCTTCGACCAATCCGGGATGAGGCCGACGCCGGCGATGGTGGGGGTGGGCGGGATCGCCTGGCCGAGCGTCTCGTTGTAGAGCGAGACATTGCCGGACCGCCGCCGGGCACGAGGT
>NZ_JAPSLH010000060.1 GCF_031180965.1 Chelativorans sp. | reverse complement strand
GCCGCCTGCTCGCCGGCGATCTCCGGCTTGACCGGACGCGGAGCCGCGAAGGCGAAGCCTTGCGCCAGCGGCACGCCGAGATCGCAGAGCACCGGGACCATGTCGTCCGCGTCCACCCGCTCGGCGACGAGCCGGATGCCCTGGCGGCGCAGGGCCGAGGCGAAATCGCGCACATCAGGTTCCGGACCGGCATAGCGGCCATCCGCCTGCTCGGCGGCCTTGATCATGAGATCGGCCGGCAGCTTCATGAAGCGGATGCCGAGATCGGCCAGCGCCTCGGGATCGAACCGCAGGTCGGCAGCGCGGTCGAGGGAGAACGGCACGCCCCGCTCGCGCAACGCGGCGAGCCCCGCCCTGTGGTCCGCATCGAGGTGACGCCAGCTGTGCTGGGGCATTTCCAGGACGATCTTGCCAAGAAGATCGGGGCTGGCGTCGATCAGGCTGGCGAGCGACCACAGGAACCCGGGCTCGGCGATGGAATGGGCCGTGAGGTTCACCGCTACGATGGCCTCGCTGCCGCGGGCCACGAGGTGACGGGCAATGGCCATGGAGCGGATCAGAACCCGGCGGTCGAAATCCGACGCGCGGCCGGACGCCTCGAGGATGGGCAGGAACTCGGCTGGGCTCAGCAGGGTGCCGTCTGCCGGGCGCAGCCGCGCCAGCGTCTCGTAGAAACGGATCTTGCGGTGCGGCAGAGACACGACGGGCTGCAGATGCAGCTCGATCCGGTCGGCCTCGAACGCCTGGGTGACCAGCCGCATGCGGCTGGTCTCCTCGGTCGAGGGGCTGCGCATGGAAGGCAGCAGGGACGGCTCGGGGAAGCGGACGGTCTGCGCCAGAGCGAGCGGCGCCGCGCTGTTTCCCATGCTCGCCTCCGCGCCGGCCGCCAGCGCCAGCTCGCGCAGAACGGCCGCCGGGCTGCCTGCCCGGACGGACGTGCGCAGGACCAGCGGCGCGGCCGGAGCCTGATCTTCCTGCGTGAGGCCCGCGAGCTGCACGGCCAGATTCTGCCGCTCCGTCTCGGCCTGCCACCACAGGACGACGAGGCCGAAGAAGACGGCCATGACCAGGAAGCCGAAAACCGGCAGGACAAGGCTCGCCTCCATCGGCACAGAGGCCGCAGCGGCAGTCGTCAGAAAGGCTGGTGTGAAGGCGAGAAGAGCCGCCTTCCTGTCCCGTAGGACTGGAATTTTTTTCTTGTTCGTCACCATGGGTGCCCCCGCTCCCCTGGCTCGGCGAATATGCGCGAATCAGTGTGTTAACAGACAATGAATCAGCGCGAATCGCGGGGCAAGTTTCGCATTACCGCAATGGACATTTTTTCGCAGTCGCGCGTTGCCTGCGCAGAATCCTGATGGAATTTCAAAGAGGTCGATCGATGGAAGAACCCCGCAAGGATCTGCTGATGCAGGTCGACGGCATGACTTGCCAGGGATGTGTCAATTCGGTCACTCGGGCGATTCAACGCCTCGATCCCGGCGCCAGGGTGGAGGTGGATCTGGAGCACGGGCGCGTGCACGTCACGACCCAGGCTCAAAGCGTCGAGGTGGCGCGCGCCCTGGACGCGGCCGGCTATGAAGCCCGCGCCATGACGGGGTAAGCCGAGGGTCGCCTCCGGCCCGTGGCTTTGCCGAAAGTTCTTTTTGCGGCGTCCGGAAACGGCTGATAGGTTCCTCTGTGCCAGACACTTCGGGGACCATGATGACCGCACAGACATCCAGAGCCGCCAACGACCTCATCGCACCCAACGATTTGGATGCGTGGTGGCTTCCGTTCACGGCCAACCGCTCCTTCAAGCAGCGTCCCCGGATGATCGCCCGCGCCAAGGGCATGTACTACTACACCCCCGACGGCCGGGAAGTGATCGACGGTGCCGCCGGCCTCTGGTGCTGCAATGCCGGCCATAACCGGGACGAGATCACGGCCGCGATCCAGGCCCAGGCGCAGGAGCTCGACTATTCGCCGGCCTTCCAGTTCGGCCATGCGGGCGGCTTCGCCCTCGCGTCGCGCCTTGCCCAGCTCGCGCCGGGCGATCTCAACCACGTCTTCTTCTGCAACTCCGGCTCCGAGGCGGTGGACACGGCGCTCAAGGTGGCGCTGGCCTATTGGAACATGAAGGGCCAGGGGAGCAAGACGCGCCTCATCGGCCGCGAGCGCGGCTATCACGGGGTCGGCTTCGGCGGCATCTCGGTGGGCGGCATCGTCAAGAACCGCCAGTTCTTCGGCTCGCTGCTCGCGGGCGTCGACCACCTGCCGCATACCTACAACCGGGCCGAGCAGGCCTTCTCCCGCGGCGAGCCGGAATGGGGCGCGCATCTGGCAGACGAGCTGGAGCGCATCGTGGCGCTCCACGACGCCTCGACCATCGCGGCCGTGATCGTCGAGCCGATGGCGGGATCCACGGGCGTCCTGCCGCCGCCGAAGGGCTATCTCAAGCGCCTGCGC
>NZ_JAPSLH010000059.1 GCF_031180965.1 Chelativorans sp. | reverse complement strand
CGGAATGCCCGGGCCAGTGTCGTCGAACTCGCCCAGCGCATCGGCCTTTCACGGAGCGCCACGCAGGAGCGCCTGGGCCGCCTGGAGCGCGAGGGAGTGATCGCCGGCTACACGGTTCGCCTCGGCTCGCGGAGATCCCAGTCCCGGCTGAGGGCTTGGCTCATCGTTCGCCACGGCAAGCAGGGCGGCTGCGCCCGGATCATTCCCGTCCTGCGGACGCTTCCCCAGGTGCGCTCGGCCTTCTCGGTGGCGGGCGATCTCGACCTGCTGGTCGAAGTCGATGCGGCCGGAACCGGCGAGCTCGACCGCATCCGCGCCCGGGTGGAGGAGATTCCCGGCGTGAGGGAGGTGACGACGCATATCGTCCTCACCACGCATTTCGAAGGGCGCGGGGTCGAGGAGGCTGAAGGCGGCGTCTCTGGCAGCGTGGAGATCCTGCAGGCGCGCCGCGAGCGGAACGGCTGAAGGAGCATCCGGAGCAACGGACCTCTATCCGGTTTGAGCTCCGCTGCCCCATCCCTTTATTGGCGCATCGTGCGGAAAACCGGATTCTACCTTTCCGCACGATGTTCGAAGGCACTCCCTGAAACGCCCGCGCCGGGCTCGCTCTTAAACGCTTTCCGACTTGGCCGGCTTTCCCTTAGGCAGGAGCCCCGACAGGCTTTCGGGCAGCTTCCATCCCAGGTTCAGGCCCGCGGCGGCGAGCAGGATGACAACCGCGCCGGCGAGTTGCGGCAGCTCGAGATGCTGGCCGAAGGCGATGCGGTCCACGATGATCGCGACGACCGGGTAGATGAAGGAGAGCGCACCGACGATGATGGTCGGCAGCTTCTGGATCGCGCCGTAAAGCAGCACATACATCAGCCCTGTATGCACGACGCCGAGCGCGATGAGGTTGCCCCACTGGAAGGCGTTCTGCGGCCAAGTCTGGAAATCCGCGAAGGGGGCGAGCAGGATGATTCCGAGGGAGACCTGGATCAGGGCGATCAGGTGCGGCGGCGTGCCCTTGAGCTGCTTGGCGACCAGAGCGGCGACGGCATAGAGGAAGGCCGCGCCGAGGGCCAGCGCAATGCCGACGAGATAGGCACCGCGCAGGGACAGGGCGGAGGGCTCGAACTGGATGATCAGCAGCATCCCGGCGAACGCCATGACGAGCCACATGAGCTTGGCGAGTGTCACCTTCTCGCGCAAGAAAAGAGCGCCGAGGCCCACGAGCATGAAGGGCTGCGTGTTGTAGACCGCCGTCGCGATGGAGATCGACGCGCGCGAGAATGAGGCGAACAGCAGCACCCAATTGAAGACGATGGCCGCCCCGCCCAGCAGGGCCAAGGCGAAGGCGCGCTTTGAGATCACGTCGGGGCGCAAGAGGCCGAGGACGGCGCAGACGACGAGCAGGGTGACGGCGCCGAACAGGCAGCGGAAGAACACCACGTTGAAGACCGGCTGCGCGGACAGGACCACGAGCAGGCCGATCGTGCCCGAAATCACCATGGCGCCCGTCATTTCGGCAACGCCGCGGCCCATACCTTCCTTGATCATCGCGACCTCCCTGAAGTGCGATATTTCTCGCACCTTCGTTCCGAATTCTCTATAATCAAACGAAGGCGTATCCGTCTTTCGGCCTTGATCTTTGAGACAAAATCGATGAAGCACTTTCAAATCCATTCCGAGCTGGATCAAGTCGATCAGCAGATCCTGACGATTCTGTCGAAAGATGCCCGGATCTCCATCAGCGACCTCAGCCGCCAGGTAGGCCTGTCGGCCCCGAGCGTATCGGAGCGCATCCGGCGCATGGAGGCGCAGGGCGTGATCGAGGGCTTCACCGTGGATGTCAGTCCGCGCGCCCTGGGCTACACATTGCAGGCGATCGTCCGCGTGAACCCTTTGCCCGGCATGCTGCATGTGGTCGAGCGGCTCATCCAGGAGACGCCGCAATTCGTGGAATGCGACAAGGTGACGGGAGACGATTGTTTCGTCTGCCGCCTTCACCTGCGCTCCATCGAAGAGCTCGACCAGGTGCTCGACCAGCTCGCCGAGAAGGCGCGGACCAACACGTCGATTGTCAAGGCAACGCCCGTCAAGCGCCGCTTGCCGCCCCTGCGCTGACCTCTCATATCACGAGGCATTTCCGACTCATTCCGCCGGAGCGGCGTTCCGCTCCACGAGGAAACTCGCGATCCGGCCCCAGTGCCGCTCACAGCGGCTGCGGCGGAAGAAGCCGAAATGGCCGATGCGTCCGCCTTCCACGCTCGCGGCCGGGATCAACGCGCGCCGGACCTGCGCGCCCGTGAAGGCCCGGGCCAGCCGCTCCACGGCCGCGGGAGGCGCATAGGCATCATCGTCGAAATGGATCACTTCGAGGGGAGTGGCGACGGCGGCGAAACTTTCCGCCGCGCGGAGCCGAGGATCACCGAACAGGTAATCCGGCGTGAGGCACCAGCGCCCCCACTGGCGCATCACTTG
>NZ_JAPSLH010000015.1 GCF_031180965.1 Chelativorans sp. | reverse complement strand
CGCCGGCAGCCTATAGGGGCTGCTTTTCCCCGCCCGCGAGCTTTCCGTCGAGGCTTTCCGGCCGCCCGACGCCTTGTCTCAGCTGGTCTATCCTTGCAATGGCCGTCGGCGGCAGAGGCGGCGGGTTGGGCCCGTTCGCAGCCTCCAGAAGCAGCTCGTCGCAGGCAGCTTCCGTTTCACGGATAAGCCGCTCCAGAAACACCTCGCGCGGAAGGCCGGGCTCGATGGGCGGCAGGAACCGGGCGCGGATCACTCCGGGATAGCGCATGAACCTGCGCCGCGGCCAGTACAGCCCCGCCACATGCGCCACCGGGACCACCGGCACCTGCAGCTGTGCATAGAGCTCGACGATGCCGTATTTGTAGGCGGGCTCCGCTCCCACCGGTCGGCGCGTGCCTTCCGGATAGATGATCAGCTGCCGCCCTTCCTTCATCCGCTCGCGGCCGATCCTCACCGCCTGCTTCAGCGCGCGGGAGCGGCTGCCGCGGTCGATGGGGATCATGCGCATCTTGGCCACATACCAGCCGAAGAGTGGGATCCACATGAGTTCGCGCTTGAGGATGTAGAGCGCATCGGGGATCCAGGGCAGGAAGGCGATCGTGTCCCAGAAGGACTGATGCTTGGGAGCGATGATGCACGACCCCTCGGGCAGGTTCTCAAGCCCCGTGATTTCGGCGCGCGCGCGCGCCAGTGCGCGATGCAGCCAGAGGCAAGAGGCGGCCCAGAACTTCGGCACGAACCATGCCTTCCTGCGCGGCAGCAGGAAATAAATGGGGGTCCAGAAGATCATCTGGATGATGAGATTGGCGTAGAAGGCGAAGTTGAAGGCGAGCGAGCGAAGGAAAAGCATGCGCGGTCCCGGACTTTGCGCAGCAAGCGCGATGACCGTTCGTTACCGCAAGCAGGCGGCTTGTCAAAGGGCGGAAGGGATTCCGCTGCCCCTACACGTGGGGGGCGGCGTTGAAATCAGCCAGCTGCGGCTCGGGGTCGGCCGCCGGCAGAAGGCCGCGGGCGAGCGCGGCCACATATTTGGTGTACTCGGTGAACAGCACCCGCAGCGCATCGGGCTTGCTCATCCACGCACCGTCATGGAGCGGTGTGTTGACCACCGGATAGGCCTGGAGGTCCGCCATGGGCAGAATGCGCCGCATCTCGAGCAGGCTGCGCGGCATATGATAGTTGTTGGTCACGACGATAATGCTGCCATAGGTGTTGGCGCTCGCCCACTTGGCGCTTTCCTTCGCATTGCCGATCGTGTTGAGCGCCACCCGGTCGATGTCGACGCAGCAGTTGAACAATGTGCGGTCCCCGCCCGTCGCGATCCGCAGATCGTCGGCCCGCGCCACGGGATTGACTCCACTGATGAGCAGGCGCTTGCCCTTGCCCGCCTTGAGCAGGTCGAGACCGGCATCAAGGCGCGACTGGCCGCCTGTAAGGACAACGATGCCGTCCGCCTCGGGCAGCTCGGCCGGGGTTTCCAGATGCGCCACATGGTCGGCGAACAAGACGAATCCGCCAAGGAAGGCGGCGCAGGCGAGGAAGGCTGCCGCGAAACAAAGCCGGCTGGCTCGCCAGCCTGAGCTGGTGCGGCGAGTAGCAGCGCCTAGTCCTGAAATCGCAACTCCAGTCATCGTGGCGAGGTTAACCCTCGATTGCGGCGATGAATAGGCATTGAAATGTCTGGGAGAGCACAAAAGGTTACGAGGCGTTGCCGCGCGTGAGGATTGCCGGCTCATGTTTCCATGCGCCTCAGATAGGTGATGACGGTGATGTGCGATGTGGCGGCGGTAAGTGCAGCGATAACCAGCACCACCAGCGCCACGCCGAGATAGCCGGACATGCCGATCGAGAAATTGCCGAAGAGCGCGGCGGCCTGGTCACCCTCGGGGGTGGCCACGTTGCGCGAGGACCACCAGGAGAAGAGGACGAAGACGATCATCGCGGCTGCGCCTCCCGCGGCCGCGCCCCGCGTTCCGGCAAGGAGGAAGTGGCGGCGGAATTCGCGTGCGATGAAATGCGCCTCCGCGCCGACGAAATGAAGCACTTCGATGACATGGCCGTTGCCGGCCATCGCCCCCCGCGTGGCGAAGATGACCGTCAGCGCGGTGGCCGAGAGCATGAGGGCGAGCACGCCCACGCCGATGGTCACGGTGGTCCGCGCCATCGCCACCAGCCGGTCGACCCAGGTGCGGTGGTCGTCGACGATGGCGCTCGGGACGGCCTCGGCAAGCTCGGCGCGCATGGCCGCGAAGTCGGGCCTTTGCTCCGGGTCTATGGTGACGATGACGAGGCGCGGCACGGGCAATTCGTCGATGTCAAGCCCCGGTCCCAGCCATGGCTCCAGCAGCCGCGCCGTCGCCTCCCGGTCGACGATCGTGGCGTTCTGCACGCCGGCATAACTAGCGGCGATACGTTGCGCATCGGCCAGCGCCGCCTCGATGTCGAGGCCCTCGGCCGGCTTGATCTGTATCGTCGCCTCGCGCGCGATCTGGGTCTGCCACGCGGCGGCCGTGTCCCGCACCAGCGTGACCGCGCCGAGCGTCAGGCAGGAGAGGAAGGTCATGATCGCGATGACAAGCACCATGGCTCGCCCGGCCACATTGTCCGGCGGCACGATGGGGGTCTGCCGGCGCGCCTTGCGCGCGCCCGCTTGCGGCCTGGCGCCAGCGCCGGCCTCCTCCGCCGGCCCGGCCGTCTGGTCACTGATCTCGGCGCTAGTCATAGATCTCGAGCCTTCCGGCTGAAAGGATCATCCGCCGCGCATCCACCTGCTCCATGAGCCCGACGTCGTGGGTGGCGATCACAACCGCGGTGCCCAGTCTGTTGAGCTCGATGAGGAGGCGCAGGAGACGTCTGGCAAGCTGGGGGTCGACATTGCCGGTGGGTTCGTCGGCAAGCAGGATCTGCGGCTGCTCGATCAGCGCGCGGGCGATCGCCGCACGCTGCTTTTCGCCGCCCGAGAGCACCGGCGGCAGCACATGCATCCGGTCGCCGAGCCCAACCCATTTGAGCAGTTCGGTCACGTCGCTGCGGTAGCTTGCCTCCTCGCGACCGCGCACGCGCAGGGGCAGCGCCACATTCTCATAGGTAGTGAGATGGTCGAGCAGGCGGAAATCCTGGAAGACGACGCCGATGCGCCGGCGGATATGCGGCAGTTCCTCGGCCGTGATGCGCGAGCGGTCCTTGCCGAAGATCGTGATGAGCCCGCGCGTCGGTTTGAGGGACAGGAAGAGCAGGCGCAGGAGGGTCGTCTTGCCCGTGCCCGAGGGGCCGCTCAGGAACTGGAACGAGCGCTCCGGCAGGTGGAACGAGACGTCCCGGAGCACCTCCGGGCCCATTCCGTATCTGAGACCGACATTCTCGAACCGTATCACCTGAAACGACCTGCGCTTGTGGGGCGGGCGGGCCCGTCGTCGAGGGTCCACCCTCCGGCCGGTATGGTTAATGCCTGATTAAAATGTCGCCCGAAACCGGGAAATTGCGAAGCATTAACCATCCGCATCCTAAAGTGGGACGACATTGGGAAACACGGCTCCTGCCCGGCATGGGAAAAAGCGCTCTATATCCCGTCTCGGGCGAAATAATGCCGGGCCACGCAGGCGCCGCCGAGACAGGTTCGCCGCGCGGGGACCAAACCGGCGACATAGTGGATGCCGAATACGAGATTCTCGCCGGGCGCGGGGCGGCCACGGACGCGCATCAGGAGGCCGCGCCGGCCACGCTTTGCCCGGGACTTGCCGTGCTGCGCCGAGATGGCGCCGGGGAGCGGCGTTTCGTCACCGGCTCCGCGGCATTCTGGGTGGTGGCCATTCTTCTGACGTCTTCAGCCTTCTGGATCTCCGGAGGCCACGCGCTCAGCGCAATCTGGTAGCATGACCATGCGCTGCATGTTTTCTGGGGACAAAGGCTCCGGCGCGCCGCTGCGTTGAACGGTTCGCCTTCTCCGCCCGGCTCGCCGCACCTAAGGATGGAGCGGAATCCGTCACGGCAGCGTTCAGGGAGGCCGAGCAATGCCCGTCGTCCGCGGCAAGGAAATCGAAGTCCTGTTCTCCGCCTCCGCCATCGCGCGGCGGAACCTGGAACTGGCCAAGGAAGTCGCCGCACGCGACTACAACGACCTGCTCGTGATTTCGGTGCTGAAGGGCTCGTTCATCTTCGCCGCCGACCTCATCCGCGCCATGCATGATGCGGGGATTTCGCCGGAGGTCGAGTTCATCATGATTTCCAGCTACGGCGCCGGCACCACGAGCGGCGAGGTCAAGGTGTTGCGCGACATCGACAATGACGTGCGCGGACGCGACATCCTGCTCATCGACGATATCCTGGAATCGGGCAAGACGCTGAAGTTCACGCGCGACCTGATGCTTTCGCGCGGCGCCAAGTCGGTTTCCATCGCCGTGCTTCTCGACAAGCGCTCGCGCCGGCAGGCGAGCCTGGAGGCGGATTTCGTCGGCTTCGAATGCCCGGACTACTTCGTGGTGGGCTACGGCATGGACGTGGCACATGCCTTCCGCGAGCTGCCCTTCGTCGGCGTGGTGAAGGGCGACGCCTGAAGCCGGCGAGGCCGCATCCGTTCAGCGAACCGTAACGATTGCCGGCCACAATCGGCCCATGGCTAGACTTCTGATCGTTGACGACGACCTTTCGGTCCGCACCTTTACCGCTCGTGCGCTTGCCGATGCCGGCCATTCCGTCGAGATGGCGGAGGACGGAGCGGACGCGCTCGACAAGATCCGCCAGGCGGCTGGGGCCTTCGACCTCGTCCTGTCGGACATCCGCATGCCGGCCATGGACGGCATCGAGATGGCGAGGACGGCCTCGAAGACCTTTCCGGGCCTGCGGCTTCTGCTGATGACCGGTTTCGCCGACCAGCGCGAGCGCGCCGCCGAACTGGACGGCACGGTTCTGGGCGTGGTGCACAAGCCCTTCACGCTGGCGGAGATCCGCGACCGGGTGGGCAAGGCGCTGGCGGCGTAAAACCCAGCCACCGAGCAAAAAAGCGCGGCCGGGAACCGGCCGCGCCTGAATTTCCGTATGGATCGACCCGCTTAGAAGTCCATGCCGCCACCGGCGGGCATGGCCGGAGCGGTCTCCTTCTTCGGCCGGTCGGCGACCATCGCCTCGGTGGTGATGAGGAGGCCGGCCACGGAAGCCGCATCCTGCAGGGCGGTCCGCACGACCTTCACCGGGTCGATGACGCCCATCTGGAAGAGGTCGCCATATTCGCCGGTCTGCGCGTTCCAGCCATAGCCGAACTCGTCCTTCTCACGCAGCTTGCCGACGATGATCGAGCCCTCGGCGCCCGCATTTTCGGCGATCTGCCGGATCGGGGCCTCGATGGCGCGGCGCACGATATTGACGCCGACCTTCTGGTCCTCGTTCTCGACCGAGACATTCTCGAGGGCCTTGGAGGCGCGCAGGAGCGCGACACCGCCGCCGGGCAGGAGACCTTCCTCGACCGCTGCGCGGGTCGCATGCATCGCGTCGTCGACGCGGTCCTTGCGCTCCTTCACCTCGACCTCGGTCGCGCCACCGACGCGGATCACCGCGACGCCACCGGCGAGCTTGGCCAGCCGCTCCTGCAGCTTCTCGCGGTCGTAGTCAGAGGTGGTCTCCTCGATCTGCGCCTTGATCTGATTGACGCGGCCCTGGATCTCGTCCTTCGAGCCGGCGCCGTCGACGACGGTGGTGTTCTCCTTGTCGATCACCACCTTCTTGGCGCGGCCGAGCATCTCGAGCGTGACATTCTCGAGCTTGATGCCGAGATCCTCGGAGATGGCCGTGCCGCCGGTCAGGATGGCGATATCCTGCAGCATGGCCTTGCGACGGTCGCCGAAGCCCGGCGCCTTGACCGCGGCAACCTTCAGGCCGCCGCGCAGCTTGTTGACCACGAGCGTGGCGAGCGCCTCGCCCTCGACATCCTCGGCGATGATGAGGAGCGGACGGCCGGACTGCACGACGGCTTCAAGCACGGGAAGCAGCGGCTGCAAGCTGGAAAGCTTCTTCTCGTGGATGAGCACGTAGGGCTCTTCGAGCTCGACGCGCATCTTCTCCTGATTGGTGATGAAGTAGGGCGAGAGATAGCCGCGGTCGAACTGCATGCCTTCCACGACCTCAAGCTCGGTCTCGGCGGTCTTGGCTTCCTCGACCGTGATCACGCCCTCATTGCCCACCTTTTCCATCGCCTGGGCGAGGAAGCGGCCGATCTCCTGGTCGCCATTGGCCGAGATCGTGCCGACCTGGGCGATCTCGTCGTTCTTGGTGACCTTGCGGGCGTTCTTCTTCAGCTCCTCGACGACGGCCTCGACCGCCTTGTCGATGCCGCGCTTCAGGTCCATCGGGTTCATGCCTGAGGCAACAGCCTTGGCGCCCTCCTTGACGATGGACTGGGCGAGCACGGTCGCGGTGGTGGTGCCGTCGCCGGCCGCGTCATTGGTCTTGGACGCAACCTCGCGCACCATCTGGGCGCCCATATTCTCGAACTTGTCTTCGAGCTCGATCTCCTTGGCGACAGTCACGCCATCCTTGGTGATGCGCGGCGCGCCGAAGGACTTGTCGATTACGACATTGCGGCCCTTGGGGCCGAGGGTGACCTTGACGGCATTGGCGAGGATGTCGACGCCGCGCAGCATGCGCTCGCGCGCATCGGAATGGAATTTCACGTCTTTGGCAGCCATTTCAATACTCCTTCATAGGCAGCATCTGACTGATAGAAGACCCCGCTCAGGCGGCCTTCTTGATCTCGGCCTCGGCCGCGAGGATGCCGAGCACATCACTTTCCTTCATGATGAGAAGGTCTTCGCCCTCGAGGCGGATTTCCGTGCCGGACCATTTTCCAAAGAGGATGCGGTCGCCGACCTTCACCTCGAGCGGCACCAGCTCGCCCTTCTCGTTGCGGGCGCCGGGGCCGACGGCCAGCACCTCGCCTTCCTGCGGCTTTTCCTTCGCGGTATCGGGAATGATCACCCCTCCCGCCGTCCTCTCCTCCGCTTCGATGCGGCGGACAAGCAGGCGGTCATGCAAAGGACGGAACTTCATGTTTTCCTCCTGGGACAAACAAATTGCGAAGCACCTCCCGCGCCTTCCCTCCGGCGCGGCACGCGGCCCGTCACGGCACCGCGCGCGCAGAATTTGGTCGAAGAAAATTCGCCGTTCAAGAGGGGCGGGAAGAAAAATTAGCACTCAACGCAGCGGAGTGCCAAAAAGGTCCACGGAGCCTTTCTCATGGCGCGCGTCATCGCTGCCACGCCCGGCTTTCGCCGTCTGGCCATTGAGGAAGGTGGGAAGCGGGGCGCGTGATCCGTGCCTCTCTGTTAGTTTATGTGGCGCGTCCCACGCGCCCCGAAGGAAAAGCCCTAGCGGCTTCTCCGCGGTTTCCGCGATGCCGGCTCTCACCCAGCATCCGTTTTTCCGAAGCGCCGTCTGTCACCCAGCACCCCGGCACCGCCGGCCTGTCGCGGGCCCTCAGCATGCCTCCAGGTACCGACCCTGGAGGGGGAGGTCGCCGCCGCTCTCCCGAACACCCGGTGCGCATCCGGTTCCCGCAAGAGCGATGGGCAGATGATAAGGGAGGCCGGAAAGGGGTGGATAAAAAACAGCCGGAGAGGGCGAAAAAAGTGAGTGGTCCCTTGTTTTTGCTGCAGAACTTTTTTTAGGGTGGGAAATTCTATCCACACCCTCATCGGCGAAATCGCTACCACCCGCACCTCTCAACGGCAGGCTATCGCGTATGCGTTATCCCCCACTCCGTCCCGCTTCGCGGGCCACCTCTCCCCCACCTCGTGGGGTAGAGGAAGGGTGCCGAGCCTTGCGGCCGACGTTTCCTCTCCCCCGTCGAGCGGGGGAGAGGTGGTCGGCAAAGCCGATCGGAGTGGGGGTCGAACCCCATATGTGATAGCCCTGCCAAAAGGGGCCGGGGTGGGGGACGCCGGCGGCGCCTCATCGCATGTCGAGCAGGCGCTCCAGATATTCGCGCTCGAGTTCGGGGCTCATCGCGTTGCCGAGGCGGCGGCGGATGGCATCCAGTATCTCCCGCGCGCGCTGGGTGTCGATCTCGTCGGGGACGGTGACATCGTCGCCGAAGTCGGGCCCGGTCGTGGCGCGCGGCCGGCCCAGCGGATCGCGTCCGAAATTGCCCCGGCGCGTTCCCTGACCTTCGCCCTGACCCTGCTCGCCCTGCATGGCCTGCTGCATCTGGTTCATCATGTCCTGGGCGCCACGGCGGAGCGCTTCGAGCGCCCGCCCCTGCTCGCCGACCGCTCGCTCGCCCTGTCCTTCGCCGAGAGCGCCCTGCGCCTCGCCCATCGCCTCGCCGGCCTCGCCAAAGCCCTCGCCGGGCTCCATGCCGAGGCCGCGCAGCCCTTCCATCAGTGCGTCAAGCTGCTCGCGCAGGCCGCCCTGGCCCTCCTGCAGGTTGCGCAGCGCCTCGGCCAGTTCGCCGGGCGACATGCCCTGGCCCTGACCGGGTTGCTGCCCCTGTCCCTGGCCCTGCTGTCCCTGGCCCCGCTGGCCCTGCTGTCCTTGTTGACCCTGCTGGCCTTGCTGGCCCTGTTGCCCCTGCTGCCCGCGCTGCTGCTGGTCGAGGCGGAAGGTCTCGTTCATCAGCTCCTGCTGGCGGCGGATGATCTCGCCGAGCTGATCCATCTGCTGGCGCATCTCCGACTGCTCGCCGCCCTGCCCCTGCTGGGGCTGCGCCATCTGCAGGTTGTTCATCATGTTCTCGAGCTGGGAAAGGAGCTCCTGGGCCTCCTCCCGCGCGCCGGATCTGGCGAGGTCCTCGAGCTGATCGAGCATGCGTTCCAGGTCGTCCTGGCGCAGCATCTCAGAGTTGGGATTCTGCGAGAATTGCTGGTTTTGCATAGCGCGCTCGGCGAATTCGCGGAGAAATTCCTGCATCGCCGTGCGCAGCTCGTCCATCAGCCGCTCGATCTCCTCATCGGTAGCGCCGTTCTCAAGCGCCTGCCGCAGGGCTTCCTGGGCCTGGCGCAGGCGCCGCTCGGCATCGGTCAGGGCGCCGTCCTCGATGATGAGGGCGACTTCCCACAGATCGTTCACCACCTGGCGCAGCGCGTCATCGCTTTCAGCCATGGCAAGGCGCGAGCGAACGGCGGAGATGAGGAGAAAATGGGTGCTGACCTCGAAGGTCTCTTCCGGCCAGAGCAGCACGGCATCCATCAGCGCCAGGACGCGCCGCTGCTGATTGGCATCGAGCGCCAGAACGCGGCGCTGCTCGATCAGCGCGCGGGCGAGCGGATTGGCGAAGGGGCGCCCCGGAAGCGTGAACGTCTTGACCTCGCTCTGCGCCTCCTGCTCCGCCGCGTCGGTAGCGGACAGGGTGAGCCTCACCTCCGACCCCGCCCAGGGGTGCTCGGTCAGATCGCGCGAGGTCTTGGCGTCCTTGCGGTCGCCGCGCGGCACGGTGAGCGGCATTTCCGGCGCTTCGAACAGCGGCCGCGCCCCAGGGTCGGGCTCGGCGAGCTCGAAGCGCGACTGCGCGGCCACGGCGCCGTAATCATCCTCGATCTCATAGGCAAGCTCGAGCGCGCCGTTGAGCGCCCGCTTCGGGTCTTCGAGAAAGCGTATCTGCGGCGGCTGGTCGGGAATGACGGAGAAGTGCCAGCTCTGCAGCTCGCTCTCGCCGCTGCGGAGGGCAACCGCGCCGTCCGCCGTCAGGACATGCGCAAAGCGCACCGCGCCGCCTTCGGCCGCGACGGCTGAGCGGTCCCCGGTCTGCGCCGCGCCTTCCTCCGGCGCAATCGGCTGCGCGGCGCCGGCGGCATCGACGAAAGCCAGCGTCTCCTCGCCCGAGCCGCCGCTGACCCGCACCGCGACGGTGCTCCTCTCGGGCACGGTGAAGGCCTGCTGCCCGGCATTGGCATCGGCGGTGAGGAAAATGGGGGCGCGGCCCGTATAGGGCGGCGGCGTGACCCAGGCATCGATGCGCGCGGAAACGGTGCGCGCGAAGGCAGGCGGCTGGAACGCGTCGGTAATCCGGCCGCCATAGGGACCAGTCGAATAGGCGAGCGCGGTGACGAAGAGGAGCGCGGCCAGCGCGCGCAGCCCGTAGGGGTCGCGTTCGGGAATGGAGGTTTGCGGCAGATCGCCGGAAAGCCGCGACAGGCGCTCGGCCATCCGCTTCTGGTGCTCGCGCCAGAGCACCGCGGCAAAGGGATCGCCCTCGCCCGCCGCCAGCCGGTCGGTCTGCACAGAGACCGGCGCGTGCTCGAGAAGGTTGGCCCGCTCGATGCGCCGGTCGACTTCGACCGCCGTCGGGGCGCGGAAGAGCCGAAGCGGCCAGAAACTTGCAAGGGCGGCAAGCCCGAGCAGCGCCAGAAGGCCGAGCCGCCCCCAATCGGGCAGGATGCGGAAGAGGCCGAACCAGGCGAAGCTCAGGAACAGGCTGACGACGACGACGAGCGGCAGAAGGAGCGGCCACAGGCGCTCGACCAGGATCGCCGCGCGCACGGCCGCACGGGTCCGCCGCAGCCGGGCGAAGGGCCCGGGCCTCAGGCCGTCTATGCTTTGCGATTCGGCCATCATCCTTCCAGAGTGCGGCGACGCCCGAAGCGGCGCTCCGAACGCTAAGATAGCATCAAAGGCGGCAAAGACGAGGCAGGAGATGCAAACTTGCGCGGGCGCGCTTCACAATCGCGTTTTAACCGAGAAAACAATCATGCCGGGCAGCGGGCCGCCCCTCACCTGGCAAGGACGTCGGCCCATTCGGGATGGCGGCGGAACTGGACGGCGGCGAAGGGGCAGAGCGGCCGGATCTTCACGCCGTCCTTGCGCGCCTGCTCGACGGCGTGCGCCACCAGTGCTTCGCCGACCCCCTTTCCGCGGAAGCGCTGCGGCACCTCCGTGTGGTCGATGATGATCTGGCTTTCACCCACCCTGACGAAGGTCAGCTCCGCCTCGTCGCCGTCGACGGCGTGGACGTAGCGGCCCTTGTTGCCGAGGTCCTGAAATTCGATGTTCGGTCCGGTCATTGATCTCTCCTCATCGGCCGTGCCGCCGTAGCGGGCGAAAAATGTCCTGGCGGCCTCGATCTCGCCCGGGCGAAGCTCGTGACCGCCTTCATGCCAAGCAATCTCCGTCTGCGCACCCGCTCCTTCAAGCTGGGCGGCGAGGCGGCTCGTCATGGTCGCGGGGCAGATCGGGTCGCGCCGGCCCGCAGTGATGAGAAGCCGCGTCCGCGGCGGGCCAGAAAGGCGCGGCGCGAACGGTATCAGCGGGTGCATCAGCACCGCGGCATCGAGCAGGGACGGATCGGCGAAGATGACGGAAGCGAGGATGTTCGCCCCGTTGGAATAGCCAAGTCCGAGAACCGCGCTTGGCTTCTGCGCCGCCGCATGGGCGCGGATGAAGCCTTGCATCTTCGCCGTCGCGCGGGCGAGGTCGTCCATGTCGTAGACGCCTTCGCCCGTGCGCCGGAAGAAGCGCGCCGCGCCCTGCTCGCTGACATCGCCGCGGGGAGCCACGATGCCGGCGCCGGGCAGGACCTCGTGCCCGACGGAGAGGAGCTGGCGCTCATCCCCGCCGGTACCGTGCAGGAGGAAGAGCAGCGGCCGGCCAGGACCGGCCGGCGCTGAATAGTGCGGATAGGCGTCCGTGCTCATCGCTCAGCTCCCGATCGCCGGCAGGTGACGTTCCAGATAGGGCCGCAGATGCTCATGCTGGCGCGGCAGCTTCAGCGCCTCGCCCAGATGCTGCAGATCCTCGTCCCGCGCAAAGCCCGGCTCGTCGGTGGCGATCTCGAAGAGGACGCCGCCCGGCGCGCGGAAATAGACGGAGAGGAAGTAGTCGCGGTCGATCACCGGCGTGATCTGGAACCCCTCCTGCACAAGCGCCTCGCGCACGCTGCGCTGCGCGGCCGCGTCTGCCACGGCAAAGGCGATGTGGTGCACCGAGCCCGCACCCTGCCTGGCCGGGGCCGCGGCCGAGTCGGCCTCGATCTCCACGATGTCGGCGCCGTTTCCGCCCGCGCGCTCAAGGCGCAGGCGCCTCCCCTCGCTGCCGGTCTTCCGAAAGCCCATCAGCGCCAGCAGTTCGCGCGCGCCGCCGCTGTCCCTGAGCAGCAGCGTCGCGGAACGGAAGCCGCGTATGGCATGCTCAGCCGGGACGGCGGCGCCAGTCCACGGTTCGCGCGCATCCCCGGACGCCTCGGCAAGGGCGAACCCGTCGCCGTCGACGCCGTCGAAATAGAGCCGGCTTTCGCCGAGGATCTCGGCCCGGCGGATGCCGGTGACGCCGTTGTCCGCAAGGTGCCTCTCCCAGAAGCCGAGGCTTCCCTCCGGCACCGAGAAGACGGTTGTGGAGACCTCGCCCGCCCCGCGCACGCCGCGGATTATGTTGGGGAAGGGGAAATAGGTCATCACCGTTCCCGGCTGGCCGCTGCCGTTGGCGTAGTAGAGGTGGTAGACGTCCGGCGCGTCGAAATTGACGGTCTTCTTGACCCGCCGCAGCCCGAGTACCTTGGTGTGGAAGGCGTCGGTCCTGGCGGCGTCGCGCGCCATGGAGGTGATGTGGTGGATGCCTTCGATCGCGTTGAGCATTGGTCGCCTCCTTTCGGGCGAGCACGGCAACAGCGCCGCTCTATCCCTGCACAGGTGGGGCTGCTCGCGGCGCGCGGGAAGGCATCGGCGCGGAAATGCACTGTCTCCTCTTTGAGGACAGTGTCCGTCCGCGTCAGATAGCCCGGCATGGGCCGGAAAGACCGGCATGGGCCGGAAAGAAAAGGCCCCGCCGAGGCGGGGCCTTTCCAGCATGCACTTGCAACGCCTACGCTATTACTGGGCCTGCAGGCGCATCTGATCGCGGTTCTGGGCGTAATTGGCCTCGTCATACTCGGGCTGGGCCTCGAGCTGCTCCTGCGAGAACTCGGTGAAGAGGTAAAGCTCGCCGTCCTCGTCAGCCATGAACGCAAGGTTGTCCATGCCGATCGCGACCTGCTTCTCACCCATGCCGAGGAAACCGCCCACATCGACGATGATGGCGTCCACCTGGCCGTCCTGCGTGAGGACCACATCGTTGATCTCGCCGATATTCTCCTCATTGGCGCCATAGACGGTGGTGCCGACGAGGTTCTCGGCCGTGATCTGGTCCTGCGGGGCTTCCTGCAGCGAGTTGCGGTCGATCGCGCCGGTCTGGGTCTGATCGGTCGCCGCTTCGCCACCCGTCTGGTTGGTCTGGGCAGCCTGCTGCTCGCCGCCGGCCTGGTTCTGCTGATCGCCGGCCTGGTTCTGCTGCGCCGCCGTCTGCTGTTGATTTTCCGCAGCGTTGTCGGTGTTCGCAGTGGCGTTGCCTGCCGCGGCGCCAGCTGCTGCACCCGCGGCCGCTCCGGCAGCGCCGCCTGCGGCCGTGCCGCCGGTCTGGTTGGCTGCCGTGTCGGTGGACGCGCCGCCAGCCTGGTTCTGGTTGTTGTCCGACATGGCGGTATCGGAGCCGGCGGTGCCGCCGCTCGCGTCATCGGTGGCCGGAGCCGTGGCGGTCGCGCCGCCGGCGGTGCCGCCATTGTCGCCCTCGGCACCTTCGCCTTCCTGCTGGGTCGGAGCGGAGGCGAGGTCCTCCTGCGTGGCGGGCTGGGTCTCGGAGACCTGCGCATCGGCAGGCTGAGGCTCATAGGCGTCCCGCTGGAACTCTTCCTGCGCCCTCAGCGCCTCCTCGGTGGTCTCGACGACGAGCCAGCGCTCGCCATCCTGCTGCTCGGACCACTCGACGAGATCATATTCAAGCGCGACTTCCTTCTGGCCGATGCCGAGGAAGCCGCCCACACCGACGACGATCGCCTGGACGCTACCGTCCGGGTTGATCACGAGATCGGTCACGTCGCCGATATTCTCAGCATCCTCGCCGGTCCCGTTATACACAGCCTCGCCGATCAGGTTCGAGGCGAGGTGGCCTTCGGCAGGAATGGTCATCTGCTCGGTCTGGCCGCCCGCCGCGCCGCCGGCGGCGCCGTCCGTGCCGGCAGCCGGAGCGCCGGCGGCCGGAGCCGTGGTCGCAGGAGCAGTTGTATCTTGGGCAAATGCGCCACTCGCGAGCAATGTGGCAATCGCGGTGGTCGCCAAAAGATTGCGGATCATGTTAAAGCTCTCCATGTGCAGTTATCTGTACATGGCCGCGCATCCGAACCGAGCCTGCAAGTGAGGATCGGGTGTGCGGCCACCACAAATTCACAACGCAGAGGTGCCCGATCGGTTCCGTCCCTCGGGCCGCGCGCATATGGATTTGGGCCCGGGCGAGCGCGGATTCGAAGTCGCTCCGGCGCAAGCGTATCGGCGTCTTCACGAACTTGCGGGACCACGGCGCGCCGGGCGGCGGAGGCGGCCCGAACGGCGCGCTTTACCGAGCGAGGGAACGGAAACGGCCGCCGCTCATTCTTGCTGCCACGAACTCCACTCGCGCCAGGACCTCACACATGCGATTTCGTGCCGTGTTGAACCGCGACGGCGGCACGCTCAGCACCATGGATCTTGACGCCCTGTCGACGCAAATAAGCGATGCGCTGACCGCGGCAGGGCACAGCGTCGAGGTGCTTGTGGTGGACGGGAGCGGGATCGTTGCAGCCCTGCGCGAGACCTGCAGCCATCCGGAAGCCGACGTGGTGCTGGTCGGCGGCGGCGACGGCACGGTCTCACTGGCTGCCGAACTGCTTGCCGGCAGCAGCAAGGTGCTGGCCATTCTGCCCGCCGGAACGATGAACCTCTTCGCGCGCAGCCTCAACATACCGCTGGACCCCCCGGCGGCAGTCGCCGCGCTTGCCGTCGGGCGCGTGCGCCGCGTCGACATGGGCTGCGTCAACGACAAGCCCTTCGTGCACCAGTTTTCGATCGGCATGCACCCGCAGCTCATACGCCTGCGCTCGCGCATTCCCTTTCACGGACGGCTGGGCAAGCTGCTGGCGTCAGTGCGGGCTGCGATCTCCACGCTCAGGAATCCTCACAACCTCAAGGTTGCTATCACCATCGGAGAAAAAGAGCTGGTCACGGTCACCTCCGGCATCGGCATCACCAACAACCTTTTTGGCGAAGGTCACCTGCCCTATGCCGACAGGCCGGACGGAGGAACTCTCGGCGTCTACATCACGCGGGCGGAAAGCCGGCTCGACCTCCTTTTCTTCTTCCTCAACATGGCGCTCGGCCGCTGGCGCAGGAACGAGCAGGTGGAGATCTATCAGGCCAAGGAAGTGCGGCTGAAAATCTTTTCGGCCGAGCGGCATTTCAGAAGCGCGATGGACGGCGAACTCTACCCGCTGGAGCGTGACATCCATGTCCGCCTGTGGCCGAAGTCGCTGCAGGTGCTCGTTCCCGCCGAATGAAAAATGCCGGGGCGCGAGAGCCCCGGCATCCGCGAAAGCGGGCGGACTAGTCCGTGGCCTGGTCGACCGGAACCTGGTCGCTGGATTGCGGCGTCTCGACGGGCTGCTGCTCGTCGATTGCCGACCCATAGATCTCCGCGGCCGCCCAGACGAGGCCGGCCAGCACCAAGCCGCCGATCAGGACCAGGAGCACGGGCAGACCTTCACGCCCCTGGCGCGCCTTCTTCGGTGGCACTTTCTGTTCCATCGTCTCTGTGTCCTTTCTTCGCAGGCTCCTAGTCGTCGCGCTGCCCCATGCGCCGCATATACTCGTTATAAGCGGCGTAGCCGGCGAGGCCGGCCAGCAGGACAAGCGCCGTGGTCCAGCTCCCTCTCCTGCCGACGAGGGTCGGCAGCATGGCAAGGGCGGAGGCGCCCACCATCATGCTCTCTGCCCGCTTGCCCATGGCGGCGCGCCGGCGAGCGCGGGCGGTCACCCGATAGGCGATGAAGATGAGGCCGCTGACGATGAGCAAGCCGACGCCGAACCAGAGCGCCGTGGCCGTTGCACCCCAGTGGGCCGCCGCCCACAGGTAAAGCGCGACCAGCAGGAAGACGAGCGCCAGCAGCGCGACGAGGCCCGCTGCCGCATAGAACATGACGGCCGTCTTGAGGCGCCGCTTGACGGCCGCCGCCTCGCCGGTCGCGAGCAGCGCTAGGAGTCTGGCGAACATCCCTTCACCGCACCTAGCGGCGCATCATCAGGGCGAAGAGGAAGCCGGCCCCCGCGGCCAGCGCAAGCGCCGTGATCGGCTTTTCGCGCACCGCCTCGATAACGTCGTCCTGGAACTCCTCGGCGGTGCCGCGCAACTGGTCGGCCTGCTCCAAGGCCGCCCTGCGGGCCTGCGACACGGAGCGGTTGCCGAGCTGCATGAGATGCTCGCTCAGCCGGGCAATATCGCTCCTCAGCTGCTGAATGTCCGAATCTAGATTGCGGCCTTCCGCCGAGGTGCCCTCATTGCCGGTACCCTGGGCTTCGTCCTTAGGTCCGCGCGCGCCAGTCGTCGCCATGGTCCACTCCTTAATAGCTGAAATACCACGCCGGAACGCGCAAGCGGCGGCTAGGTTCCCGGCAGGGGTTGCAAGCTTCCGGAACCATCCTCCCCTCCTGCCGTTGAGGCAGTTCCGATTCCTGGAGTTGTCCATGAACAAAGCGGCTAGGAGGACAAGGCTTCCTGCTGAAAGCCTGCCGCCGAAATCAGGGTACGACACGGCCCTGACCAGGGGCGCGCAGGTCGCGGTCATCAGCCTTGGCGTCGTAGCTTTCTTTGCCGCGCTTTATGTCGGCCGGTTCCTGCTCGCCCCCGTCTCGCTCGCCATCGTCGTCGGCCTGATGCTCTCCCCACTCGCGCAGCGGCTGGAAAACCGGGGCATTGCGCCGGCGGTCTCCGCGATAGTGGCCGTGCTGGTCTTCATCCTGCTGGTCGGCGTCCTCTCTGCGGCGGTAGCCGCTCCGCTGACCTCGTGGGCCGGACGCGTGCCGCAGATCTGGAACGAACTCCAATTCCAGCTGTCGAGCCTGTCCGAGCCGCTCGACACGATCAAAGGCATCCGCGAGCAGATCCGGGAGGCCACGGGCGGCGACGCGAACGTCACCGTGTCCGTGGACGAGGGCTCTCCCGTGGAGAGCGTCGCGGTGCTGGCACCCGCTCTGTTGGCGCAGGTTCTCGTCTTCTTCGCCAGCCTCTATTTCTTCATCGCCACGCGCAACGACACGCGGATGATGGTGCTGCGGCTCTGCTCGGGACGGCGCCTGCGCTGGCGCGTCGCGCATATCTTCCGCGACGTGGAGGAACTGGTCTCGCACTATCTCCTGGCGATCACCATCATCAATATAGGACTCGGCATCGCCGTGGGCGTGGCGCTCTGGCTGGCCGGGGTTCCTTCGGCCCCGCTTTGGGGCGCCCTGGCGGGGCTTCTCAACTTCGTGGTCTATATCGGCCCCGCGGTTATGGCGGTGGTCCTGCTCGGCATCGGCCTTGCCAGTTTTGACACATTCTGGGGCAGCTTGATGCCCATGCTGCTCTATCTCGTCATCAACGGCATCGAGGCGCAGTTCGTCACACCTATGGTGATCGGCCGGCGCATGACCCTCAACCCGTTCCTGGTCTTCCTCGCCGTCACCTTCTGGCTGTGGATCTGGGGGCCGATCGGCGGCTTCGTGGCCATACCAGCCCTGCTGGTCCTTTTCGCCATCGCCCGCAACATCCTCCCGGGTTTCGAATGGGCCCTCTCCGACGAACGCCGGCGGCAGTATTCGCGGCTTCCCTGACCCGGTCTAGAGGAATGGCCGGGGCCGCGGTATCGGATCTTCCCATCTGGCAATCAGAGCGAGGCGTTCGGCATCGAGGATGCGGCAGCCGCCGTCGGTCCAGCTGATCAGCTTCCGCTCGACCAGCTTGCGGATCGTCCGGTTCGTGTGGACGACGGAAAGGCCGAGCGTGTCGGCCACATGCTGCTGCGTGATGGGTATGTCCACGCCGCTCCTGCCCAGGAGCCCTGTCTTGATGGAGCGGCTGAGCAGGAAAACCATGAGATAGGCCACCTTCTCCACCGCGGTGCGCCGGCCCACCGCGAGCAGGTTCTCATCGAGCATGCACTCCTCGCGCGAAGCGATCCAGGTCACGTCGAAGGAGAGTTGCGGAAATCCCTCGAACAACATGAAGAGCTTGGCCCGCTCGAAGATGCACAGCACCATGGGCGAGAGCGCCTCGACGGAATGCTGCATCTCGCCCATTACCGTGCCCTGCAGACCGACGAGATCGCCCGGCATGGCGTAGTTGACGATCTGCCGCCGGCCGTCGCTCAACGTCTTGTAGCGGAAGCCCCATCCGGAAAGCACCGTATAGAGATGCTGGTTGGCTGCACCTTCCTCCAGAATGGTGCCGCCCTTTGCCACATGCAGTTCGCCGCGCTTGGATCCCTTGATGAATTCAAGCTCCACCTCGGTGAAATCGCGGAACTCCTGGCGCACCCGCAGCGGGCAGCTCCCGCAGGGCACCTGCGTCGGCAGCCACTCGATGTTCGACCCCACCTCGACCCCCTGCAGCGCTTTTGTTTTTCTGGCCTGTGCACGCCCACACTAGGCCATGTCTTTTTTAAATGACAGCCATCCCGATCGGTGGGATTGGGATTCGCCATGGGGTTGGAAGGACGCGCTGTTGGACAGGTTGCTTGAGGGGCTGAAAATACTGCTGGTCGAAGAAGAAGTGCTGATCGCCATGGATGTCGAGCAGCTATGCTACGATCTTGGGGCCGCAGCGGTCGCGACGATCAGCTCTGACGCGTATCTCACATCCGAGGCGCTGGATACGAGGGAGGAGGTCCGGACGGCGCTCCTGGGCGCCGATGCCGCGATTCTCGATGCCAAGGTGGGGGGAGACTGGACGCTGGAGCTGGCGCGGCGCCTGAAGCAGCGCCGCGTTCCCTTCGTGTTCGCGACCGGATATCCGGGCACGGAGCCGTTGTTCGCCGAATTTCCCGACGTGCCCGTGATCGGCAAGCCCTATTCGGGCCTGGAGCTTCCCCAGGCAGTGGCGAGGATGGTCGCCCTTACCCGCTCAGGCGAGGGCGGCTGAATTTGTAACCTGCGCGGCGATCGGATCGGGGCCGAAATCGCCCTCCCCCGAAATCGACAGGATCTCCTGCAGGCGGCTGCGGGCGCGGCTGACGCGGCTCTTGATGGTGCCGACGGCGCAGCCGCAAATCTCGGCCGCTTCCTCGTAGGAGAAGCCGGAAGCGCCGATGAGGATGATGGCCTCGCGCTGGTCTTCCGGCAGGAGCTGCAACGCCCGGCGGAAGTCCGTGAGGTCGGACGTGCCATCCTGGCTGGGGTGGATGGAGAGCCTGGCGGTGATCGCCCCGTCGCTGTCCTCGACTTCCCTGCGGCGCTTGCGCATCTGGGAGTAGAACTCGTTGCGCAGGATGGTGAAGAGCCACGCCTTCAGATTGGTGCCGGGCTGGAAGCTGTCCTGCTTGTCCCAGGCCTTCACCAGTGTTTCCTGGACAAGATCGTCGGCGCGGTCGGAATTTTTTGCGAGCGAAACCGCAAATGCGCGCAGCGTCGGCACCGCGGCCAGGAGACCGTCGCGAAAACTCGGTGACGCAGACATGGTCAATCCTCTTTCGCCGCCGATCCAGGCTGTTCCTTCTGCTGAAGCTGGTTCAGCAGTTGGCTGAAGCGGTCCGGAATGTCGTCGGCAATCAACTCGTCGTAATATTGCCTGAGCTTGCGACCTATCTCGGAATTGGGGCCGAGCGGATCGGCAGCGGAACGCTTCGCGCCGTTCCGGCCTTTTTCCATCTTCTGATATGTCATGCCCTTCTCATTACCGGTGCCCTGCCCCACATCCTTGTACATTCTCGTCATTCGAATCGTCGCCCACAGATCACAAATTCGTCGGATAACGCCGCCATGCTAAAAAAGTTCCGCATGGATCGGGAACTTTTTCAGACCGGCCACGTTGAGCGGTATCCTATCCTTAATCCCGTTTCCATCTCTGAGGGAGATCACATAAGAATGAGCTTGTCTGCGAGAATTGCCCCCCACTTGCCGTATCTGCGCCGGTTCTCGCGGGCCGTTTCCGGCTCCCAGACCAGCGGCGATGCACTGGTGGCGGCAACCCTGGAAGCCCTGATCGCCGACACGTCCATCTTCCCCGACGCTTCGAGCGACCGCATCGCCCTGTTCAAGCTCTTCACCAAGCTTTTCGGCACCTTCGAGATACGCGTTCCCGAGGTGAGGCCGACTTCGGCCTGGGAGCAGCGGGCGGTTACCAACCTCTCCGCGCTCGCGCCGCAGCCGCGGCAGGCCTTCCTGCTCGTTGCCGTCGAAGGCTTCGACACCGCCGAGGCGGCGGAGATCATGGACGTCCCGGAGGACCGGCTGAGCGTGCTCCTGAGGGAAGCGAGCGACGAAATCTCGCGGCAGGTCGCCACCGACATCATGATCATCGAGGACGAGCCGCTGATCGCCATGGATATCGAGGAGCTGGTCGAGAGCCTCGGCCACCGCGTGGTGGGCACCGCCCGCACGCACCAGGAGGCGACGGCGCTGTTCGAGAAGACCCGGCCGAGCATGGTGCTGGCCGACATCCAGCTTGCCGACGGAAGCTCGGGCATCGATGCGGTGAACGAAATTCTGAGCACGACGCCCGTGCCCGTCATCTTCATCACCGCGTTCCCGGAGCGTCTCTTGACCGGCGAGCGGCCGGAGCCGGCCTTCCTGGTCACGAAGCCGTTCAACCCGGACATGGTGAAGGCGCTGATCAGCCAGGCTCTGTTCTTCGACCACCAGGCACGCGCGGCGGCCGCCTGACCGGCCCCGCAGCGAATGCAAGGATAAAGCCGCCTCCGGGCGGCTTTTTCATTGCGGAACCAACAGGCAAGCCCTCGCGTTGCCCCAGGCACGAGATGGGAGACATTGGCGTCTCCCCCAAACGATCGGAGACCTCGGATGCTGTACTGGGCTCTTGTTTTCCTGGTGGTCGCCATCATCGCTGGCGCCCTCGGATTTGGCGGCATTGCCGGCGCATCGGCCGGTATGGCCCAGATCCTCTTCTATATCTTCCTGGCCCTTCTGGTACTGTCCCTTCTGTTCGGCTTCTTCCGCCGCGCGCGGTGACCCTGCTTGTGCGATCTTTAGCCGTCCGGTTCAGTGATCCTTAGATTCTTCGAGGCATGATGATTTGCAGGTGGGGCCCATGAACATGTTGAATCACATCGAGGATGCCGCCCGGGTGGCGATGGTGAACACGGATCAGCACGATCCACTGCCGCCGGGCCCCAATTACGGCCCGTTCGGTTATTTCCGCCTCGCCCTGCTGATCCTTGCCGGGATGGTCGCGGTCCTCTTCCTGTTCAATATCATGTGAGGGCAGCCGGGGTCTCGGCCCCGGAACCCGCCTTTGATCTTGCCGTTTCCATGGCAGTGGAGAACAGCCATGGATGCCGCAGCTTTCCTGCTACTGATCGTCGGCTGCAGCGAGCATCTGGACCGCTGCATCGAGCTTCCTGCGCCCGCGCCAATCTACGCGGAGGCGAGCGAGTGCCAGGCCGAGCTCGAGCCGGAGATGCGCCGCCACGCGGCCCGCTTCCCGCAGGTGCTCGCCACGTGCCTCCCGGTTGACGCTTCACTCGAGGAGACGAATGCCGAGCTTGTCTGGCGCATAACACCGGAGGGCGACCTTGCCGCGTCGGTGGAGCCGGTTCCGGATGGCGGCGTTGCGGAGCAGCACGCCGGCCGTATCTAGGGCGGCGCGGCGGTCAGGCAGCGGCCACCTGAAGGGCTCCAGGCCCGGGCATCGCGCCGGGCGGGCATTTGCCGAGGATGATCATGCCGAGCACTTCATCCTCGGTGACCTCCGTCGTGCGGGCCGTGCCAACGACCTGCCCGTTCTTCATCACCACCACCCGGTCGGCCAGATCGAAGACGTCGTGGATGTCATGGCTGATGAGGAAGATGCCGATGCCGTCCGCCTTGAGCTGGCGCACGAGGTCCGCAACCTGCGCCGATTCCTGCGGCCCGAGCGCCGCCGTCGGCTCGTCCATGATGAGAATGCGTGCGTTGAAATATATCGCCCGGGCGATGGCGACGGACTGACGCTGCCCGCCGGACAGGCTGCTCACCGGCTCCTTGAAGCGCTGGAAGCGCGGATTGAGACGACCCATGACCTTGCGCGCCTCCGCCTCCATCGCGACATCGTCGAGGGTGCCCCAGGAAGTGAGCAGCTCGCGTCCGAGAAAAAGATTGGCCGCGGCGTCCACATTGTCGGCCAGCGCCAGCGTCTGGTAGATCGTCTCGATGCCGTATTTCTTGGCGTCGCGTGGATTGTTGATCTGCGCCTCCTCGCCATTGACGAGGATGGCGCCGGAATCGCGCTTGTAGGCGCCCGAGAGGATCTTGATCAGCGTCGACTTGCCGGCCCCGTTGTGTCCGACAAGCGCCACCACCTCGCCGGGGAAAAGGTCGATCGAGACATTCTCCACGGCGTGGATGCCGCCGAAGGCGATCGAGATGTTCCGCATCTCGACAAGCGGTGTTCTACCTTCCATGACGTCCTCCTATCGGGCTCGCCGGCGGTAGAGCGTGTCGAGCCAGACCGCGATAACCAGCACGATCCCGACAACGATGTTCTGCAGGGGTGTGTCGAGGCCGAGCAGGATCATTCCGCTGGCAAGGGACTGCATGAGCACCGCGCCGAGCATCGCGCCGGCGATGGTGCCCACGCCGCCGCCGAGCGAGGTGCCGCCGATGACGGCGGCGGCGATCACCAGGAGCTCATCGAGCGTGCCCATGGCGTTGGTCGCCGCGTTGAGACGCGCCGTCGAGATCGCCGCGGCGATGCCCGCCAGCAGGCCCATCAGCATGAAGATCTTCAAGAGGACCCAGCGCGTGTTGATGCCGGCGAGGACGGCCGCCTCCGGGTTGCCGCCGATTGCAAAGACATAGCGGCCGAACCGCGTGCGGTTGGCGAGGAAGGTCATTGCGATGCCCACGCCCACCGCGATCAGGACAGGGATGGCGATGCCGTGGGCGATGAAGAGCCCGCCTTCGGGGACGGCGATGTTGTTTGCCTCCGCGTAGCGCCGCACGATGGCCGCCGGCCAGGGATAGGAATTGGCGACCGCAACGGCGCCGAGGATGACGGCGCATCCGAGTGCCGCCAGGAACCCTTCGGCCCAGAGGGGTCGCAGCGGAAACTTGAACTTGCGCCGCTGCTTGCGGCCATAGGCAAGGAGTGCCACGAGCGCGGCGCAGGCGGCGAGCCCCACCACCCAGCTCCAGAACGAGCCGATCGCCCCGTCCGGCCCGCCGCCCATCAGGCGGAACCGCGCATCCATGGGGGCGACGGTCCGCCCGCTCGTCACCCACCAGGCGGCGCCGCGCCAGACGAGAAGTCCGCCGAGGGTGACGATGAAGGACGGCACCGCCATATAGGCGATGATATAGCCATGCAGCGCGCCGATCAGGGCGCCAAGGAGAAGGCCCGCCACCAGGGCCAGCAGCCAGGTTGCCGGGTGGCCGAAGCCCAGCAATTGCGGCAGGATCTCCGTCTGCGTCACGCCCATCATCATGCCGACGAAGCCCAGGACCGAGCCCACGGACAGGTCGATGTTGCGCGTGACGATCACGAGCACCATCCCCGTCGACATGACGGCGACGGAGGCTGACTGGACGGAGAGGTTCCAGAGGTTGCGCGGCGTGAGGAAGAGGCCGCCGGAGATGAGATGAAAGCCGATCCAGATGACGGCGAGCGCTCCGACCATGCCGAGCATGCGCGTGTCGAGCTCGGTTGCCTTGAGGAACCGGGCGGCGAGGCTGCCTTCCACGGCGGAAGCCCCTTGCGGCTGGGCGCCGGAGGTCACGTCGGTCATCTTTACTCCTCCCCGTGCCGGACTGGACAGGCCCCCGGCTACGAAAACGCCGCGGTCGCGCGGGCCGCGGCGTCCTTTATCATTATAGGATGGCTCAGCCGCAGACGTCGACCTTGCCCGGCTGCACGCCCTGGCAGACCACGTCCTTGGTCACCCAGCCGGCATCGATCACCACGTTGAGATTGTCCTTCGTGATCGGCACAGGCTTCAGGAAGACCGAGTTCATCTCCACCTTGTTGGGGCCTTCGGCCCATTTCGTCGCCCCCTCGACGGCATCCATGGCGGTGCCTTCGGCGAGCTGGTTGGCGATGTCGGCGGCCGCCTTGCCGAGCTCGCGCGCGTCCTTCCATACCGAGACGGTCTGCGTGCCCTGTGCGATGCGGTTCAGCGCTGCGTGGTCCCCGTCCTGGCCCGATACCGGCACCGAGCCGGCAAGGCCCTGCGCCTCCAGCGCCGCGATGGCGCCGCCGGCCGTGCCGTCATTGGACGCAACGACCGCATCGATCTCATTGTTGTTGGCGGTCAGGAACTGCTCCATGTTGCGCTGCGCATTGGCGGGGAGCCAGCCGTCCGTGTAGGCCTCGCCGACATTCTTCACCTTGCCGGAGTCGATAGCCTCCTTCAGCACCTCCATCTGCCCTTCGAAGAGGAAGTCTGCATTCGGGTCGGCCGCATTGCCCTTGATGAAGACGTAATTGCCCTCGGGCTGCGCCTCGTGGACGGCCCGTGCCTGCAGGCGGCCGACTTCCTTGTTGTCGAAGGTCAGATAGAAGACGTCCGGGTTCTCGATCAGGCGGTCGTAACCGACCACGGGAATGCCTTCTGCCACTGCCTTCTCTACGGCCGGTCCGATGGCGGAAGCGTCCTGCGCCAGGATGATGAGCGCGTTGGCGCCTTGGGCGATCAGCGATTCCACATCGGTGAGCTGCTTGGCGGCAGAAGACTGGGCGTCGGCCGAGATATAGGTGTTGCCGTCGGCCTCGATCTGCGCCTTGATCGCCGCCTCGTCGGTCTTCCAACGCTCTTCCTGGAAGTTGGACCAGGAGACGCCGATGACCTTGCCTTCGGCAAGGGCGGCGGTGGAGAGCGACAATGAAAGCGTAAGGCCCGCCAGGATGGCGGTTGCGGTATTTTTCATGATTTCCTCCCGGCGCCGGACGGCGCGACGATGGTTCTGCCTCGACCCGTGCAGCGGCCGGACTGGCCGAGCCGCACCGGACCATTGCCGGCATTCTCCGGAAGCTCCTTCCGCCTCCGGCGGTGCCGCAAAGCCCATTTTTTCGAGCTTCGAAAAAAAGAATGACGCAGGTTTCCGTCAGTGTCAATATAGGTCTATAGGAGGGGGTGGGAGTTCTAGGGAGGGGAAGTGACCGCGGGAATCCGCCACGACGAGATGCGCAAGCGCAATCGCGCCCTGGTCATTGCGGCCGTGCGGCAGGCCGGCCAGCCTTCTCGCACCGAAATCGTGCGTCGGACCGGGCTCAGCCATTCCACCATTTCGGCCATCGCCGCCGACCTGATCGAGGAAGGCACGATGCGGGAAACGGGCCAGGGGGAACCCATGCCCGCCAAGCGCGGCCGGCCGCAGGTGGCCATCGGGCTCAATCCCGAAGCGGCGGCGGTCGTCTGCCTCTACCTCTCCTTCAACTGCCTTTCCATCGTTCTTGTCGACTATCGCGGTGAGGTCATCGAGCAGCGCAAGCACCGGCTGACGACCCTCGCCCTGAGCCGGCAAGAGCTTCTCGACGCGGTGGTCTCCGCCGTCGCCGATATCGCGCGTGGCCATGGCCGGGTCATGCACATTGCTTGCGCCATGCAGGGCATCGCCGATTCCGCCGAGCGCCTTCTCCTCTGGTCGCCCATCACGCCGCACAGCAACCTGCCGATCGGCCCGACGCTGGAAGCGGCCTTCCGCCTGCCCGTCACCGTGCAGAACGACTGCAACATGATGGCGGTGGCGCTGCGCTGGCTGAACCCCGACCGCTATGGGGACAATTTCATTGCCGTTCTTCTCTCACACGGCATCGGCATGGGGCTCGTGCTCAACGGAAAGATGTTCACCGGCACCCGGTCCTCGGCCGGGGAGTTCGGCCATATGGTGCACGAGCCGGGCGGCGCGCTCTGCCGCTGCGGGCGGAGGGGCTGCATCGAAGCCTATGCCGGCAACTACGCCATCTGGCGGAAGGCGCTCGGCAAGAGCGCCGAGGAGCCGCCGGTGGCCGATATCGAAGCCGCCGAGATGGAGGCGCTGGCCGAACTGGCGCGCCGCGAAGACGGGCCGGCGCGCCTGGCGTTCCGCGAGGCCGGGCGTGCGCTCGGCTATGGGCTGGGCAATCTCTTCGCGCTCATCGACCCGGCCCCCGTCGCCGTTGTCGGCCAGGGCGCGGCCGCCTTCGACATCCTGGAGCCGGAGATCCGCCGGGCGCTCGCCGAAACCGCCGGTGGGCAGCACGCAGAGGCGATCTCCTTCCAGACACTCCCGAAGGAAGTGCCGCTCATCCTGCACGGCGCGGCCATGACGGCGCTGACGAGTCTTGACCGCGAGACTTTTGCGCCGGGCCTATCGACCTCGGCGAACGGCAGGGCCGAGCGGCGCGCGCACGTGGCCTGAACCGCAGCGCGTTTTTTGCCCTGTGGGCTGTCGGATGGGCGGGTCCCCCTCCGTCCTTTGACTGGAGGCGCAAGGTAGGAACCGCCCTCCGGACATGACAAGACAGGCAGGAGCAGCCCAATGGAAACGATCACCCCGTGCTTGTGGTTCGACAGCGAAGGCGAAGAGGCGGCGCGGTTCTACGTGTCGATCTTCAAGAATTCCGAGATTGGCGCGATCAGCCGCTACGGCAAGGAGGGCCAAGAGATCCACGGCAAGCCGGAGGGCGCGGTCATGACCGTGGCTTTCACACTCAACGGCCAGCCCTTCACCGCGTTGAACGGCGGGCCCCATTTCAAGTTCAACGAGGCGATCTCGCTCCAGGTGCCTTGCGAGACGCAGGAAGAGGTGGACTATTACTGGTCCCGCCTCGTGGAGGGCGGCGAGGAGGGCCCCTGCGGCTGGCTGAAGGACCGGTTCGGCGTCTCCTGGCAGATCATTCCGACTGTGCTGCCGAAGATGCTGAATGATCCCGACCAGGCGAAGTCGCAGCGGGTCACCAAGGCCTTTCTGCAGATGAAGAAGTTCGACATCGCCGCGCTGGAGCGCGCCTACTCCGGCTGACGGAGCGGGCATTTGCGGCTGGGCAGCCCCAAATGCCCGAAGGCGCCGGCGCTCAGCTCTCCCGTATGGCGTAGCCCGCGCCGCGGATGGTGCGGATGATGTCGGGCATGCGGCCCTGGTTCACCGCCTTGCGCAGCCTGCCCACATGGACGTCCACGGTGCGCTCGTCGATATAGATCGTCTCGCCCCAGACATTGTCGAGGAGCTGGCTGCGCGAGAAGACGCGGCCGGGGTGCTGCATCATGAATTCGAGCAGGCGGAACTCGGTGGGACCGAGGCGGATCTCGTTCTTGCGCCGGTAGACGCGGTGCGACTCGCGGTCGAGGACGATATCGCCCACCTTCAGCACCGTAGACAGGACCTCGGGCTTGGCGCGCCGGAGCAGCGCCCGCACGCGGGCGATAAATTCTGGCGTCGAGAAGGGCTTCACGAGGTAATCATCCGCGCCCGTCGACAGGCCGCGCACGCGGTCGCTCTCCTCGCCGCGCGCCGTCAGCATGATGATGGGCAGGCGTTCCGTTTCCGGCCGCATCCTCAGCCGGCGGCACAGCTCGATGCCGGAAATGGCCGGCACCATCCAGTCGAGGACGAGGAGGTCAGGCACGTTCTCCTGCAGCCTTACCTCCGCCTCGTCGCCGCGCGTGATCACCTCGACCTGGTATCCTTCCGCTTCGAGATTGTAGCGCAGGAGAACGCATAGGGGCTCGTCGTCCTCGACCACCATGATTTTCGGTGCGATCATCCACGGCCTCCAGCTAGCTGCTGACCGTCATCTCGTCCTGCTTCGGCCGCTGCACGGGCAGCTGCAGGCCGGTCAGGACGTAGTAGGCGTTTTCCGCGATATTGGTCACGTGGTCGCCGATCCGCTCCAGGTTCTTGGCGCAGAAGAGGAGATGCGTGCAGGCGGTGATGTTGCGCGGGTCCTCCATCATATAGGTGAGGAGTTCGCGGAACACCGAGGTATACTGGATGTCGATCTTCTCGTCCTCGTCGCGCAGCTTCGTCAGGGCCTCGTCCTGCCGCGTCACATAGCGGTCCACCACCAGCCTGACCTGCTCGAGCACCATATTGGCCATGGTCTCGATGGGCTGGGTGAGGCCGCGCGGCGCGTTGCCGCCGACGGCGCCCACCCGCTTGGCGATGTTCTTGGCAAGGTCGCCGATGCGCTCGAGGTCCGCCGCCATACGGATGGCGCCCACCACGGCGCGCAGGTCCTGCGCCATCGGCTGGCGCTTGGCGATCAGCGTGATGGCGCGCTCGTCGAGCTCGCGCTGCTTGGCGTCCATGACGACATCGTCCGAGATGACGCGCTGCGCCAGCGCCGTGTTTGAGTAGAGCAGCGCCCGCGTCGCCGTCTGGGTCATCTCCGAGGCGATCTCCCCCATGTCGCGGATGAGCCGGTCGAGATTCTCCAGCTCCTGGTCGAAGGACGTGACGGTATGCTGGCCCATGGGTCCGTTCCTTATGAGAGCCCGCGCCGGATCAGCCGAACCGGCCGGTGATGTAGTCCTGGGTGCGCTTTTCTTCCGGATTGGTGAACATCTTCTCCGTCGGCCCTTCCTCGACCAGATAGCCGAGGTGGAACATGGCGGTGCGCTGGGAGACGCGCGCCGCCTGTTGCATGGAATGGGTGACGATGACGATCGTGTAGTTCTCGCGCAATTCGTCGATCAGCTCCTCCACCTTGGCGGTGGCGATGGGGTCGAGTGCCGAGCAGGGCTCGTCCATCAGGATCACCTCGGGCGAAACGGCGATGGCGCGGGCGATGCACAGCCGCTGCTGCTGTCCGCCGGAAAGGCCGGTCCCGGGCTCGTTCAAACGGTCCTTGACCTCGTTCCACAGGCCGGCCCGCTGCAGGCTCTTTTCGACGACGGCGTCGAGCTCGCCCTTCGAGGCGGCAAGCCCATGGATGCGCGGGCCGTAGGCGACGTTCTCGTAGATGGATTTCGGGAACGGGTTGGGCTTCTGGAAGACCATGCCGACCCGGGCGCGCAATTCCACCACATCGATCCTGGGATCGTAGATGTCCTCGCCGTCGAGCGTGATCTCGCCCGTCACGCGGGCGATGTCGATCGTGTCGTTCATGCGGTTGAGGCAGCGCAGGAAGGTCGACTTTCCGCAGCCCGACGGCCCGATGAGCGCCGTCACCTGGCGCTCGCGGATGTCGAGATCGACATCGTAGAGGGCCTGCTTCTCGCCATAGAAGACCGAGACCTTCCTGCCGCACATCTTCACGGTCGGCCCCTTGTTGTCCGATTTGATCGCTTCTTCCATGGCTGCCTGCGTCAACATGTTCATGGTCCTTGTACCCCTTACCAACGGCGTTCGAAGCGCTTGCGCAAGATCACTGCCGCGGCGTTCATGATTATAAGGAATGCGAGCAGAATGAGGATCGCGGCCGACGTCTTCTGCTGGAAGCCCGGCTCGGGGAAATCCGCCCACATGAAGATCTGCACCGGCAGGATGGTCGCCGGATCCGTGAAGCCGCCCGGGATGTCCACGATGAACGCCACCATGCCGATCATCAGCAGAGGCGCGGTCTCGCCCAGCGCATGTGCCATGCCGAGGATCGTACCGGTCATGATGCCGGGCATGGCAAGCGGCAGCACGTGGTGGAACACGGTCTGCACCTTGGAGGCGCCGACGCCGAGCGCTGCGTCGCGGATCGAGGGCGGAACCGCCCGCAGCGCCGCGCGCGAGGCGATGATGATGATGGGCAGCGTCATGAGCGACAGCACCATTCCGCCGACGAGCGGCGCCGAGCGCGGCAGGCCGAACCAGTTGAGGAACACGGCCAGGCCAAGCAGGCCGAACACGATCGACGGCACCGCGGCCAGGTTGTTGATGTTGACCTCGATCAGGTTCGTCCAGCGGTTCTTGGGCGCGAATTCCTCCAGATAGATGGCCGCCGCCACCCCGATCGGGAAGGACAGGGCGAGCGTCACGACCATGGTGAGGAAGGAGCCCACCACGGCGCTCCAGATGCCGGCGAGTTCGGGCTCGCGGCTGGCGCCGGTGAAGAAGAAGATGGTGTTGAACCGGCTCTCAATCGCGCCCTGCTGCTTCAGCGCGTCGAGCCAGACGATCTCCCGGTCGGAGATCTTTCGTGACGCTTCCGGGGTATCGATGATGCGCAGGGAGGCAGCGTCCGCGGCCGCCGTCTGTGCGCTTTGCAGCGGCTGGAGCACGACACCCCTACCGGCCGCTCCGCCATTCGGCGCTGGAGCAATCTCCGTGAGCTTCACGGTGCCGCCATTGAGGCCGATAAGGAAGGAGTCGGCGCCGCCGGTGAGGCGCAGCACGCCTCCCTCCGCCTCCGTGGCCCCATGCCCCCGGGCGAGCCGGACGAGGCGGTCGTCGTCGAAGGCAAGCTCGATGTCGCCTTCCGTACCCGAGGGGGTGACGGATGCTTCGAGCGGCGCGACGGAGCCGGTGTCGGCAAGCAGACCCTTCATGTAGAGGTCGGCGAAATCGTCGAGCGGCACGCCGAGTTCGACGGTGCCGCCTAGAGGCACATCCCCGCTTTCGACCTGCCGGCGCAGGTAGACGCCCGAGCCGGTCGAGATGAGTCCGCGCACGAGGCGCCGGTCCTGCCTGCTCTCCACGCCCGGAAATTTCGCAAGCAGCGCCTCCTGCACGATGTCGTCATAGTTGGCGGCGGCAGGATCAGCGGGATCGACCTTGGCCGGCGAGAGATCGAGCGGCAGGACAAGGTAGTTCGCGCGCAAGGCGGGCAAGGCCTCCATCACGATCGTCGAAAGCAGCAGCACCAGGAAGATGCCGGATACGGCAAGCGCGCCTGCGCCCATCCATTTGAAGCGGCGCTCGGCGGCGTAGCGGGCCCGAAGCCTAGCCTTGGCGGCTTCGTTCGTGTGCAGGCTTCTCGACGGCGCCGGTGTGCCGGTGGTGCTGGCGATGTCAGTCATATTGCTCACGATATTTCTGGACGACGCGAAGGGCGATGATGTTGAGGCTGAGCGTGATGCAGAAGAGGACCAGGCCGAGGGCGAAGGCGGCAAGCGTCTTGGCGCTGTCGAATTCCTGATCGCCGACCAGCAGCGTGACGATCTGCACCGTCACCGTGGTTACCGCCTCGAGCGGATTGGCGGTGAGGTTCGCCGCAAGGCCGGCCGCCATCACGACGATCATGGTCTCGCCGATGGCGCGGCTGACGGCCAGCAGCATGGCCGAGACGATGCCCGGCAGAGCGGCAGGCAGAACCACTCTGCGGATCGTTTCCGACTTGGTGGCGCCGAGGCCCGCCGAGCCGTCGCGCAGCGACTGGGGAACGGCGTTGATGACGTCGTCGGAAAGCGAGGAGACGAATGGAATGATCATGATGCCCATGACGACGCCGGCGGCGAGTGCCGATTCGGAGGCGACGCCGAGGCCCAGGCTGTCTCCAATGCCGCGGAAGAAAGGCGCGACGGTGAGCGCGGCGAAGAAGCCGTAGACGACCGTGGGGATGCCGGCGAGGATTTCCAGCACCGGCTTGCCGATCGCGCGCACCTTCGGCGAGGCATAATCGGAGAGAAAGATCGCCGACAGGAGCCCGAGCGGCGCGGCCACCAGCATGGCGATGAGCGTGATGAGGAGCGTCCCGGCAAACAGCGGCACCATGCCGAAGATGTCGGGATTGACGGCGCCGGCTTCCGCTCCCGCCCCGGTGAAGGCGCTCTGCGGGCTCCAGTGCAAGCCGAACAGGAACTTATGCACCGGCACCTGCTGGAAGAAGCGCAGCGATTCGAAGATCAGCGAGAAGACGATGCCGAACGTGGTGAGCACCGCAGCGGCGGAGCAGACGACCAACAAGGAACGGACGACGCGCTCCACCACCTGGCGGGCGCGAAAGTCCGGCGCGATCCGGCCATAGCCCCGGAGGAAGCCGGCGGCGGCAAGCACGGCCACCACCCCGATGATGGTCCAGACGCTGATCCGGTGTATCGAGCGGTAGACCTCCGCGGCGGCCTCCTTGGTCGCGTCTGTGAAGCCGACGAGGCCGCCAAAAGCGATGGCCCGCGCATCGCGCACGAAGGCCTCGACCTGTGGCACGCCCTGACCGGCAAGCTCGGCGGCGAAGCGATCCTGGATGATGGAGGATTCGATGCCGGGCGTGAGAATGCCCCACAGAAGGACGGCGATCAGCGCCGGCAGCGTGGTCATCAGCGCGAGATAAAAGCCATGCTGGCTGGGGAGGGAATGGAGCCGCGCAAGTTGGCCGTTCACGGCGGAGGCGGCGCGCATCCGGCCCACGAAATATGCGGCGACAAAGAGACCGGCGAGAACGAGGAGGAGATAGCCGACCATGTACCGAAGGCCCCTATGACGCTTGCGAACGGGACGGCGCCGGACGGCCCGGCAGCCGAGTGGTCCGGCCCGGGTACAAGGACCCGGGCCGGACCGCAAGAATATTAGGAACCCATTTCCTTAAGGGCCTTGGCATCTTCCGCCTGCTGGGCGCGCTCGTCGTCCGGCAGCGGGATCAGCCCCTTGTCGGCCAGATAGCCGTCGGGACCCCAAGCGTTCTCGGAGGTGTATTCGGCGATGAACTCCTCCATGCCGGGGATGACGCCCACATGCTCCTTCTTCGCATAGACGAAGAGCGAGCGGGAGACGCCATACTCACCCGAGGCGATGTTCTCGAAGGTGGGCTCGACGCCGTCCACCTTGTGGCCTTGCAGCTTGTCGGCATTCTGGTCGAGGAAGGAGAAGCCGAAAATGCCGAAGGCGTTCGGGTTGGCTTCGAGCTTCTGGACGATCAGATTGTCGTTCTCGCCGGCTTCCACATAGGCGCCGTCCTCGCGGATCTCGCTGCAGGCGTCCTCATTGGCGGTCTTGATCTCTTCCTGGCAGGCCTCGAGCATGACGAGCTCGACGAAAGCGTCGCGGGTACCGGAGGTGGGCGGCGGTCCGAGCACCTCTATCTTCGTGTTGGGCAGCGAGGCGTCGATGTCGGACCAGTTGACGTAGGGATTGGCAACGGTCTGGCCGTCTACGACCACATTCTTGGCGAGCGCCTTGAAAATGACCTCCTTGGTGAGGTCGACCGCCGCGCCCGCCTTGGAGTTGGCCAGCACGATGCCGTCAAAGCCGACCTTGATCTCGACCGGAGTCACGCCATTGGCCTTGCAGGTCTCAAGCTCGCTGTCCTTGATGGCGCGCGAGGCGTTGGTGAAGTCCGGCGTGTTCTCGCCGACGCCGGAGCAGAACAGCTTGATGCCGCCGCCGGTGCCGGTGGATTCGACGACCGGCGTCTTGAACTGGCCGGTCTGGCCGAGCCTTTCGGCGACGGCGGTGGTGAAGGGGAATACGGTCGACGAGCCGACGATCTGGATCTGATCGCGCGCGGCGGCGTAGCCGGCGGAAGCCGCGGTCACGAGCGCTGCGGCCGACGCCGTAAGGAGGAATTTCTTCATTGCCTGCTCCTGTCCGGATTTGTCCGACGCCGTCTCTCTGGTGGCGCCGAGAGAGCCCATAGACTTCCTGTGTAACAGTTCGATGACACTTTCGTGTCGGGCCGGTAAAGAACGCCGGCATGCGAAACGGCCGCGTAATACCTCCCGACGGGCACCACGCCTCGAAAGCGACCGGCGTTCTTCTCGGAGCTTGAGCCCGCCGCCGCGCATAGCGCCCCAGGTCAGAGCCCTCAGGCCCGCGCCTTCCCCTGCTCCACGGCGCTGGCAGACCAGCGCTCGATCTTTTCGAACAGCGCCCGCGGACTGACCGGCTTGGCGAGGTAGTCGTCCATGCCTGCTTCCAGACAGCGCTCGCGATCCCCCTTGAGGGCATGGGCAGTGACCGCGATGATCGGCACGCGCCGTCCGCCGCGCTCCTCGATCCGCCGGATCGCGCACGTCGCCTCCAGCCCATTCATCTCCGGCATCGAAATGTCCATGAGCACGAGGTCGGGCGCCAGGCTCTCATAGGCTTCCACCGCTTCCCTGCCGTTCTTCACGATGGTGAAGCGGACCCCGCTCTCGCCGAGGATCTGACTGAAGACGAGCTGGTTGACCTCGTTGTCCTCGGCGACGAGCACATGCAGCTGGGAGAAAGGCTTGCGTGCCGGCAAGGCCGAAGCCGTGCGTTCCACGAGGGGGAGCGGCGGCGACGTCCTGGCGGCGCTTTCCGGCGGCGCGTATGGGGAGCTGAGGGGACCCGCTTCGCTGCGCCTCGCCCGTGATCTCTGGATCGTATGCACCAGAGCTTCAAGCAGGCTTGCCGAGCGCGCGGGCTTTATGAGCTGCATGTCGATCGCCAGATCGTGCGAGCCCACAGCGGTGAGCGACTGGTCCACGGAACTCAGCAGGATGACCGGGGTGTCGCCGAACGCCGCTTCGGCGCGGATGGCACGCACGAGGTCGACGCCGGACATGCCGGGCATCTGGTAATCGATCACGGCGCAATCGACGCGGACGCCGAGCTTCGCCGCGGCTTCCAGCACCATGAATCCTTCCCTTCCGTTCGCGGCCGCGCAGGCGTCGAACCCCCAATGGGCCATCTGCTCCGTCAGGATCGAGCGGTTGATGGCATTGTCGTCGACGATGAGCACGCGCGCGCCGGTCACATCGCAGGGCGGAGACTTTGCCGGCGCGACCGCTTCCGCATTTGGCAAGGTCAGCGTGGACCAGAAGGTGGATCCCGTTCCCTCCTCGCTTTCCACGCCGATCTCCCCGCCCATCAGAGCCACCAGCCGCGAGGTGATCGCAAGGCCGAGCCCGGTGCCCTCGTGCCGCCGTGTCGAGGAGGAATCCACCTGACTGAACTTGTCGAAGATGAGCGCGAGCTTCTCCTCGGGGATGCCGATTCCAGTATCGGTGACGCGAACGCGCAGCTGCGTCTGGCCGCCGAGGGACTCGCCGGAGATATCCACGAGCACATAGCCTGAATCGGTGAATTTCACCGCATTGCCGACGAGATTCGTCACGATCTGCCGGATCCGGCCGACATCGCCGACGAGCATTGCCGGCAGCGCCGGATCGATGCGGACGATCAGTTCGAGGTCCTTTTCCTTGGCGCGAGAGGAGACGAGGGTCGCGACGTCCTCCACCGCTTCCGCCAGGTTGAAGGGCTGCGGATCGAGGACAAGCTGGCCGGCATCGATCTTGGAGAAATCGAGGATGTCGTTGATGATGGTGAGCAGGGCATTGCCGGACTTGACGATAATGTCGGCGAAGGTCTTCTGCTTCGGCGCGAGTTCGGTCTTGGACAGAAGTTCCGCCATGCCTAAGATGCCGTTCATGGGCGTGCGGATCTCGTGGCTCATATTGGCCAGGAATTCCGACTTCGCACGGTCGGCCAGCACCGCCTTTTCCTGGGCGACGCGCAGCTCCTGTTCGCGCCGCTTCAGCTCCGTCACATCCATGGTGGAGCCGATGAGGTACAGCGAACCGTCGGAAGCGATGAGCGCGTCCTTATGCGCGATCTGATGGCGCAGCTCGCCGCCGGGCGCGGTGCGCGTCTCCTCGATGACCTGCCGCTCGCCCGTGCGCAGCACCGCAAGGTCGCCCTGGAGGAAGGCGTCGCCTTCGGCGCCGAACAGCTCCGCATCGGTTTTGCCGATTGCCTTTTCGGCGGGCATGCCGACCAGGTCGCTCCAGCCCTTGTTCACATACATGAGCTTCAGGTCGGGCCGCTTGGCGTAGATCGCCACCGGAACATTGTCGATAAGGTTCCGGAACACCTCGTTCTCGCGCATGCTCTCCTTGAGTTCATGCTCGCGCTGCTTGAGCTCGGTGATGTCGACCCGCACGCCGACAAACGTGCCGTCCTCGCGGCGCGTATCGAAAACCTTGAACCAGCGGCCATCCGGGTTGCGGCGCTCATAGACGCTCTGGGCCACGTGATAGCGCCTGGAAAACCGCTCGAGCCAGGCTTCCGGATCGGCGTCGTACAGCCGGTCGAGCTCGGGATCCCCGCTGTCGCGGAAATAGCCGGCCGCGTGCGCCATCTGCAGCGCTTCGCTTATCGGCTTGCCGGGCTCCATGGCGGGCGTAAGGGCAGGCAGGGCCTCGTGGATCTGGCGGTTGCCGAGCACGAAGCGATCGTCCTTGTCATAGATGATGACGCCGGCAGGCAGCGTCTCCAGGACGACCGCAAGGCGGCGGCGCGCTTCTTCAGCGTCCATTTCCCGGCGCTTCAGGTCGGATATGTCGAAGATGGTGCAGGCGACGTATTTCTTGCCGCTGTCAGTTTCGACCCGGTTCTTCCGCACGATGCGGCTGTTGCCGATGCCGGCGAATTCCGAATCCTCCTCGACCTGATATTCCTCGCCGGTCTCGAGCACCTGCCGCTCGCTCTCCTCGAACAACCGGGTGTCGCCCTCGGGCGTATAGTCGCCCCCCTTCTTGCCGATCATCGCATCCTGGTCCGTGCCGAACAGGGAAGCGAAGGCCCTGTTCACCAGCACGAAGTCGAGATTGGCGTCCTTGACGAAAACAGGGTTGGGCAGGCGGTCAAGCACGGCCTGAGCAAGCCTGGATTTTTCCAGCGCGGCGGCGAGTTCGATCTCGCGCCGCTTGATGGCCGTTATGTCGGAGCAGAGGCAGACGACGCTGCCATCGGCGGTGCGTTTTTCGCGATGCAGAAGGAAGCGGCCGTCCGCCAGCGGAAAGATGCTCTCGAGCTCATCATTTTCATGCCGCTGGGCGACCAGCCTGTCACACCATTCGGACCCGTCTGCTCCGTCAAGGGCCCACAGCCCGCGCGCCAACCCGGTTTCGAGCAGCGTGCGGAAGGACACGCCCGGGCGGATCACGTCGGCCAGCGCCGCATACATGTCCAGCGTGGCCTTGTTGCAGAGGATCAGGCGGTCGTCGCAATCATACCAGGTGAAGGCCTCGCGCGTGACGTCTAGGGCGGCGAGAAGCCGGGTGGGGTCGGCCTCGGCGAGCCCGCTGCCGAATGGTGCGTTCATGTCTCCCCGCCGCCGTTCGGGCGGGCCTGCCGAACTGCGGATGGCGTCTTCCAGCACTCCCGCGCCACTCCATCTTCCTCCGTTTGCGCTACCAGCTTACCACCAAGTCGGCCATGCCGCATCCCCGGCGCTGGCCGCACATCACTAGCCCCACTCCTGCCATACTTGCAGCAATTCTTCTGTTTTCCTATATCGAATCCACGGCCTTTCAGGCCGGGTCAACTCCGCATTGATCGCGAAGCAGGGAGGGAAACATGATTCCTGCGCACGCCTTTTTTGCGCGCAAAACTCTCATCAAATCCTTGAGTGCAACCTTTGTCGTGGGCGGCTTGCTGCTGGGCACCTCCTCGGCCCTTGCCCAGACCGCCCCGGCGCCACAGCCGCCCGGCGCTGCCGTCGAGCAGGAGCTTCAGGGGCTGTGGCTGACGACGCCCTATCCGGCCTTCTTCGCCCAGCCGGGCGAGGAAGTGGATATCGGCCTTTCGCTCGCCAACAAGGGGCTGCCGCCGCAGCGGGTGGAATTCGCCATCTCCGGCCTGCCGGAGGGCTGGCAGTGGGAGATCGAGGGCGATGGCAAACGCGTCGGCGCGGCGATCGCCGCTTCCGACCAGACGATCGATCTGTCGCTGAAGCTCACGCCTGCCGAGGGCGCCGTTGGCGACACCTATCAGTTCACCATCACCGGCAAGTCGGGCAATCAGACGCTGGAACTGCCCATTGCGCTCACTCTCGCCGAGACACAACCGGCCGAGCTGACGCTGAAGCCGGAGCTGCCGGCGCTGCGCGGCACGGTGCGCTCCACCTTCGACTATCAGGTGGAGATCGCCAATGACGGGCAGGAGGACACGGTGGTAAACCTGCTCGCGGAGGCCGCGCCAGGCTTCCAGGTGACCTTCAAGGAGCGCTACGGCTCCCAGGAGCTTACAAGCATTCCGCTCGCCGCCGGCGAGAAGAAGAACCTGTCCGTCACGGTGAAAGCGCCCGAGAATGCGCAGGCCGGCCAGTATCCGGTAATGGTGCGGGCGGCGGGCGGCAATGCCGCGGCCGAAACGCAGCTTGTGCTCGACATTACCGGCCAGGCGGAACTCGCCCTTGCCGGTCCCGGCGGTCGGCTTTCCGGCGATGCGACCGCCGGCGAGCAGCGCACCTTCAACTTCACCGTGGAGAACCGCGGCACGGCGCCGGCCCGCGCGGTGAAATTCTCCGCAAGCCCGCCCTCCGGCTGGAATGTCGAGTTCAATCCCGAGGAGATCGCCGAAATCCCCGCCGGGGAGTCGGCCGAAGTGGCGGTCAACATGACGCCCTCGGACCAGGCGATCGCCGGCGACTATGTGGTCACGGTGCGCGCCAATGGCGACGGCGCCTCCGATAACGAAAGCTTCCGCGTCACCGTGCGCACATCGACCATCTGGGGCGTCACCGGGCTTGGCGTCATCGCCGCTGCAGTCATGGTCCTTGGTTTTGCGGTAACACGGTATGGCAGGCGATGAACACGGTCATAGAGACGAGGAACCTCGTCAAGCGTTACGGCCGCCACGCGGCCGTGGACGGGCTTGACCTGACGGTCGAGAAGGGGGAGGTCTTCGGGCTTCTGGGGCCGAACGGCTCCGGCAAGACGACGACGATCCTGCTCCTCCTCGGCCTGACGGAGCCGACCTCCGGCACGGTCCGCGTGCTCGGCCTCGACCCCCTGCGCAACCCGCTCGAGGTGAAGCGCCGGGTGGGCTACCTGCCGGATCAGATCGGCTTCTACGACAATCTGACGGCGCGCGAGAACCTTCTTTACACCGCGCGCCTGTCGGGACTGCCGGGCGCGGAGGCCTCGGCGCGTATCGGCTACGCGCTCGAGCGCGTCCGGCTCAGCCATGCGGCGGAGCGCCGCGTCGGCACCTTCTCGCGCGGCATGCGCCAGCGCCTGGGCCTGGCCGAGGTGCTGATCAAGCGCGCCGAGATCGCCATTCTCGACGAGCCCACTTCCGGCCTCGATCCGCAATCGACGCAGGAGCTGCTGGACCTCATCGGCGAGCTTTCGCGCGAGGGCATCACCATCGTGCTCTCCTCGCACCTGCTCACCATGGTGCAGGAGATCTGCGGCCGCGTGGCCCTCTTTAACCGCGGCCGCATCGGCCTCATGGGCAAGGTGGCGGATCTGACGAGCGACGTCCTCGGCGGCACCCATGTGGTCGAGGTTGAGGCGGACGGTGTCGATTTGCGGACGGCGCTTGCCGGCGCGCCGCATGTCACGGGCGTGGTCGAACAGCGGTCGGGCCTGTGGCGCGTCGATGCAGATGCCGATGCGCGGCCTGAGATCGCCCGCCGCGTGGTCGCGGCCGGCGGTTCGCTCCGCACCATGTCGATCCGCCAGACGACCCTGGACGAAGTCTATGTCCGGTTCTTCGAGGAGGAGAAGGTCCATGCCGCAGCGTGAAGGTTCGCCCTTTACCGGGCTTGCGACGGTCGCCTTGAAGGAGGCGGCCGACCATATGACGAGCGCGCGCATCCACCTGGTGATGCTCCTTGTGCTGCTCACCGCGGTGGGCGCGGTCTATGCCGCGATCGGGCAGATCACGGCGACGGTGAGCGAGGACCAGTTCCTCTTCCTGCGCCTCTTCACCACGGCGCAGGAGCCGCTGCCCTCCTTCGTCGCTTTTCTCGGCTTCCTTCTGCCGCTGGTGGCGATCGCGCTCGGCTTCGACGCGATCAACGGCGAATACAATCGCCGCACGATGTCGCGCATCCTGTCGCAGCCGATCTATCGCGATGCTCTGCTGACCGGCAAATTCCTGGGATGCCTCATCGTCATCGCCATCTGCCTGCTCGTGCTCTGGCTGCTGGTGATCGGGCTCGGCATCCTGCTGGTCGGCCTGCCGCCGAGCGCGGAGGAGATCCTGCGCGGGCTCGCCTTCCTGCTCGCCTCCTTCGTCTATGCCGGCGTGTGGCTCGCGGTGGCGATGGTGTTCTCCACCATCTTCCGGTCGCCGGCGACGTCGGCGCTGGCCACGCTCACAGTCTGGCTGCTCTTCACCATTTTCTGGCCGATGCTGTCGCCGCTCATCGCAGGGGCGATCGCGCCGGTCGACCCGTTCGATCCCATGACGGCGGTCGACCGGGTGGAGGTGGAGCGGGCGATCGCGCGCATTTCGCCCAACACGCTATTCGGCGAGATGACGCTGGCGATCCTCAATCCGGAGACGCGGTCGCTCGGCCTCGTCTTCGCCAATCAGCTCAGCCAGGCGGTGATCGGCGCACCTTTGCCGGCGTCGCAGAGCCTGATGCTGATCTGGCCGCAGCTTGCCTGCATGATCGCGGCGCTCCTGGTGCTGTTCACCGCCGCCTATGTCTCCTTCCAGAGACAGGAGATCAGGGCGTAGCCGCCCTGATTTCCCTCTTGCGGGGTGGAAGCGTCCAGCTCCGGTTCCTAAATACGGGCTGCGAAAACCACCAGAGGGATGAGAAATGGCCGAACATGTTGGACTGCTTTGCCCCGTCTGCCGCACCGACCTGGTGATGGCCGACCGCAGCGGGGTGGAGATCGACTACTGCCCGAAGTGCCGTGGGGTTTGGCTCGACCGCGGCGAACTGGACAAGATCATCGACCGAACAGCTCCGGAAGCCCCACCCCCGCCGAGCGGCTATGACCGCGGCTACGACAAGGATCGCGAGTACCGCGGACAGGGCCGCTACGAGGACCAGTATCGCGGCCGCAAGAAGAAATCGCTCCTGGGCGAGATCTTCGACTTCTGATCCGGCTGGCGGCGCCGATGTGCCCGCCATTCTTCAGGCGAAAAAATACTCTCGCCGCGGGGCGGGGGGCGCGCTAGTTTGATGCCTGCAACAGCGGAGTGTCACCATGCGCAGAACACTTCTTATCGCCGCTCTCGGCCTCGCCTCCGTCCTAGCCGCCGCCACTGTCCCCGCGGGTATCGCCCTTGCCCAGAGCGGCCAGAGCCAGAGCAGCCCGCCTTCCGACGATGCTGGACCCGGCGGCTGCGAGCATCGCAAGAAGGAACAGATCACCAGCTGATTGCGTCTGCCGACCGGCGGGCAGACGTGCGGCCGCAGCCGCCTCTATCAGCTATGGATCGGCTTGGCGAAGGTGGCGAGGGCGGCTTCCCGAACCGCCTCCGACATGGTCGGATGGGCGTGGCAGGTGCGCGCCAGATCCTCTGACGAGCCGCCGAACTCCATCAGCACCGCCGCCTCGTGGATCATTTCTCCCGCGCCGAAGCCGAGGATGTGTACGCCCAGGACGCGGTCCGTCTTCTTGTCGGCCAGGATCTTCACGAAACCGTCGGTGTGCAGCATGGAACGAGCACGCCCATTGGCGCTGAAGGGGAATTTACCGGCATTGTATTCGATACCGGCCTTCTTAAGCTCTTCCTCGGTCTTGCCGACCGAGGCGACTTCCGGGCTGGTATAGACGACTGCGGGGATCACATCGTAGTTCACGTGACCGGCCTGGCCGGCAATGATTTCCGCCACCGCCACGCCTTCATCCTCGGCCTTGTGCGCGAGCATCGGTCCGGCAACGACGTCACCAATCGCGTAGATGCCCGGAACATTCGTGCGAAGGTGATGGTCGGTCTTGACGCGGCCACGCTCGTCCACCTCCACGCCCGCTTCCTTAAGACCCAAGCCCTCCGTGTAGGGCTTTCGGCCGGTGGCGACCAGGACGACATCCGCCTCCACCGTCTCCGCCGCGCCGCCCTTGGCGGGCTCGAAGGTGACGGTAGCGCCGGCTGTGGCCTTCGAGACACCGGTGACCTTGGCTCCGAGCTTGAACTCGAATCCCTGCTTCGAAAGCATGCGCTGGAACTGCTTGGCGATCTCGCCGTCCATGCCGCCGAGTATCGTGTCGAGATATTCAATCACCGTCACCTTCGCGCCCAGCCGCGACCAGACCGAGCCGAGCTCCAGCCCGATCACGCCGCCGCCCACGACGACCAGCCGCTCCGGCACCTTCTCAAGGTCCAGCGCGCCGGTGGACGAGACAATCACCTTCTCGTCGAACTCGACTTTGACGCCGGGGATGCCTGCCACATCCGAGCCGGTGGCGATGACGATGTTCTTCGTCTCGACCGTCTCTTCCTTGCCGTCGTCGCCGGTGACGGCCACCTTACCCGCGCCGGCGATCCTGCCCGTGCCGCGGAAGACGTCGATCTTGTTCTTCTTGAAGAGGAAATCAAGGCCCTTGACGTTCTGCTCGACCGTGCGGTCCTTGTGGGCGAGCATCTTTGCCAGATCGAATGTCGGCCGGCCGACATCGATGCCAAGATCGGCGAAGGAGTGGCCCGCCTCGGCGAACATCTCGGTCGCGTGCAGCAGCGCCTTGGACGGAATGCAGCCGACATTGACGCAGGTCCCGCCATGGTTCGGCCGCTTCTCCACCACTGCCGTCTTGAGGCCGAGCTGGGCCGCCTTGATGGCGCAGACATAACCGCCGGGGCCGGTTCCGATCACGACGACGTCATAGGTGTCGGACATGGAAGTCCCTCACTTTGCTCTAAAGGGGAAAAGGGCGAAGTCTAGAGATCGAGCACCAGGCGCTCGGGATCCTCCAGCACCTCCTTGACACGGACAAGGAACGTCACGGCTTCCTTGCCGTCGACGATCCTGTGGTCGTAGGAGAGCGCCAGATACATCATCGGCCGGACGACGATCTGCCCGCCGACAACCATCGGTCGCTCCTGGATCTTGTGCATGCCAAGGATGCCCGATTGCGGCGCGTTGAGGATGGGCGTCGACATCAGCGAGCCATAAACGCCGCCATTGGAGATGGTGAAGGTGCCGCCCTGCATCTCCGCCATCGACAGCTTGCCGTCGCGGGCGGCCATGCCCAGCCGGCCGATCTCCTTCTCGACCTCAGCGATGGTCATCCGGTCCGCGTCCCGCACCACGGGCACGACCAGGCCGCGATCCGTGCCGACGGCAACGCCGATATGGCAGTAGTTCTTGTAGATGATGTCCGTGCCGTCGATCTCCGCATTGACGGTCGGGATCTCCTTCAGCGCATGGCAGACCGCCTTGGTGAAGAAGCCCATGAAGCCGAGCTTCACATCGTGCTTCTTCTCGAACAGGTCCTTGTACTTCTTGCGCAGGTCCATCACCGCCGTCATGTCCACCTCGTTGAAGGTGGTCAGCATGGCGGCCGTGTTCTGCGCGTCCTTCAGCCGGCGGGCGATGGTCTGGCGCAGACGCGTCATCTTCACGCGTTCCTCGCGCGCCTCATCTTCCGCCCCCGATGGCGCCCGGGCGACCTTCGGCGTCTCGGCTGGCTGGCTGGACGCGGCACGATTGCCGCGCTCGATGGCGGCCAGCACGTCGCCCTTCAGCACCTGCGCGTCCTTACCGGAACCAGCAACCTCATCGACGGAGAGCTTGTTTTCAGCCAGGAGCTTGGCGGCCGAGGGGGCCGGCGGCCTCTTCCGCTCTTCGATGGGAGGCTCCCCGCCCACATTCGCGGTCTTCTCGATCGCCTCCGCGGTGGTGGAGCCGCCCGAACTGCCCGCTGCCTGAGCCACGGCCTCCTTCTTTTCACCGCCTGCCGGCTTCGCAGGAGCGGCCGCACCGGCGCCATCGCCGATCGAGCCGAGCAGCGCGTTGAGGCCCACCGTCTCGCCTTCCTGGGCGGCAATTTCCTGCAGCGTGCCGGAAGCCGGCGCGGGCACTTCGACCGTCACCTTGTCGGTTTCAAGCTCGACGATCGGCTCGTCGGCGCTGATCGGGTCGCCGACCTTCTTGAACCAGCGGCCGATGGTGGCCTCGGTAACGGATTCGCCCAGTGTGGGAACGCGGATTTCGGTAGCCATTGTTCTCTTCCGTTGGTTCTGTCGGATCCGTTGCGATCAGGCCTGGCCGCCCAGGGCGTCTTCGAGCAGCTGCGCAAGCTGCTCCAGATGCTTGGACATGAGGCCGGTGGCCGGCGAGGCCGAGGCCGGCCGTCCCGCATAACGCACGCGCTTGTTCTTGGCTTCGATATGCTGCAGCACCCACTCCAGATACGGGTCGATGAAGGACCAGGCGCCCATGTTCTTGGGCTCCTCCTGGCACCACACCATTTCCGCATTGCGGAAGCGTGACAGCTCGGTGATCAGCGCCTTCGCCGGGAAGGGATAGAGCTGCTCGACGCGCAAGAGATAGACGTCGTTGATGCCGCGCTTCTCGCGCTCCTCGTAAAGGTCGTAATAGACCTTGCCCGAGCACATCACGACGCGGCGGATCTTCGAATCCTTGACGAGCTTGATCGGCTCGTTGGGCAGATACTGGGCGTCGTCCCATAGGAGCCGGTGGAAGGAGCTTTCGCCCGACATCTCGGACAAGGTCGAGACCGCCCGCTTGTGGCGCAGGAGCGATTTCGGCGTCATCAGGATAAGCGGCTTGCGGAAGTCGCGCTTCAACTGCCGGCGCAGGATATGGAAATAGTTGGCCGGCGTGGTGCAGTTCGCCACCTGCATGTTGTCCTCGGCGCACATCTGCAGGAAGCGCTCGAGGCGCGCTGAGGAATGCTCCGGCCCCTGGCCCTCATAGCCATGCGGCAGCAGGCAGACGAGGCCCGACATGCGCAGCCATTTGCGCTCGCCGCTGGAGATGAACTGGTCGAACACCACCTGCGCGCCATTGGCGAAATCGCCGAACTGGGCTTCCCAAAGAGTCAGCGCCCGCGGCTCGGCGAGTGAATAGCCGTATTCGAAGCCGAGCACGGCCTCTTCCGACAGCATCGAGTTGATGACTTCGTAGTTGGCCTGCTGGGGCCCCAGATGGTTGAGGGGGATGTAGCGGTTCTCGGTTGCTTGGTCGAAAAGCACCGAATGGCGCTGCGAGAAGGTGCCGCGCTCCGAATCCTGGCCGGACAGACGCACGGGATTGCCCTCAAGCAGGATGGAGCCGAAGGCGAGCGCCTCCGCCATGGCCCAGTCGATCCCCTCGCCCGTCTCGATCATCTGCTTGCGGTTGTCGAGGAAGCGGCGGATGGTGCGGTGGACTTCGAAATCCGCCGGCACTTCGGTCAGCTTCTTGCCGATCTCCTTCAGCGTCTTGACCGGCACCGCCGTTTTGCCGCGGCGCTGCTCGTCCTCATTGTCGGCCTTGCGCAGCCCCGACCAGACGCCGTCCAGCCAGTCGGCCTTGTTGGGCTTGTAGGATTGGCCGGCCTCGAACTCGGCTTCGAGCTTTGCCCGCCAGTCGGCCTTCATCTGGTCGATGTCGTCCTTCGTGACGAGCCCTTCCTCGATGAGCTTCCTCGAATAGATCTCCACCGTCGTCGGATGCGAGCGGATGGTGCGGTACATGATCGGCTGCGTGAATGCCGGCTCGTCGCCCTCATTGTGGCCGTAGCGGCGATAGCAGAACATGTCCACCACGACCGGCTTGTGGAACTGCATGCGGAACTCGGTCGCGACTTTCGCCGCATAGACCACCGCCTCCGGGTCGTCGCCATTCACGTGGAAGATCGGCGCCTCGATCATCTTCGCCACGTCCGAGGGATAGGGCGAGGAGCGCGAGAAGCGCGGGTTGGTGGTAAAGCCGATCTGGTTGTTGATGATGAAATGGACGGTTCCCGCGACGCGGTGGCCGCGCAGGCCCGACAGCCCCAGGATCTCCGCCACGACGCCCTGGCCGGCGAAGGCCGCATCGCCGTGCAGAAGCAGCGGCATGACCTTGGCCCGCTCTGCGAGCGGGATCATCTCCTCGCGCTTGCGGCCGTAGAGCTGGTCCTGCTTGGCGCGCGCCTTGCCCATCACCACGGGATCGACGATCTCCAGATGCGACGGGTTCGCGGTAAGCGACAGATGCACCTTGTTGCCGTCGAACTCGCGGTCGGAGGACGCGCCGAGGTGGTATTTGACGTCGCCGGAGCCCTCCACCTCGTCGGGCGCGAAGGAGCCGCCCTTGAACTCGTGGAAGATGGCGCGATGCGGCTTGCCCATCACCTGGGAGAGCACATTGAGGCGGCCGCGATGGGCCATGCCGAGCACGATCTCCTTCAGGCCCAGCTGCCCGCCGCGCTTGATGATCTGCTCCAGCGCGGGGATGAGCGCCTCGCCGCCATCGAGGCCAAAACGCTTGGTGCCCTTGTACTTGACGTCGATGAACTGCTCGAACCCTTCCGCTTCGATCAGCTTCTGGAGGATCGCCTTCTTGCCGTTGGCGGTGAAGGCGACACCCTTGTCCGGGCCTTCGATGCGCTCCTGGATCCACGCCTTCTCCTCGGGGTTGGAGATGTGCATGAACTCGACGCCCAGCGTGGAGCAATAGGTGCGCTTCAGGATCGCCAGCATCTCGCGGATGGTGGCGGTCTCGAGCCCCAGCACGTTGTCGATGAAGATCGGCCGGTCGTAATCGGCCTCGGTGAAGCCGTAAGCGGCGGGCGAGAGCTCGTTATAGTCCTCGAGCGGCTTGGCGAGCCCGAGGGGGTCGAGATTGGCGTGCAGGTGCCCGCGCATCCGATAAGCGCGGATCATCATGATGGCGCGCACGGAATCGCGCGTAGCGCGCTGCACCTCCGCTTCGGTCAGAGACACTCCGCCGTCGGCGGCCTTCCTGCGCAGCTTGAGGTCGATCTCGCCCTCGACCGCGGCCCAGTTGCCGTCGAGCGCCGAGACCAACTCGCCATTGGCCGTGAGCGGCCAGCCCTTCTTCTTCCACGAGGCGCCTTCGGCGCTCTTCTTCACATCCGCCGCATTGTCCTTGAGCTGGCTGAAGAAGACGCGCCAATCGGCGCTCACCGAACCCGGATCGCTCTCATAGGCGGCATAGAGCTCCTCGATATAGGCGGCGTTGCCGCCATAGAGGAAGGAGGTGATGGAAAAGTCGTCGTTGGCCTGGTTTTGCCGTGCCATTTCGCCTGTTCCGGAGTTCCTGCTCCGGCTCCTTTATTCGGCCTCAACCCTGGCCGTTGCGGACGGTTTCCCGTCCCATGGTTACGCTTCACCCACGGATGCCGACCGATCTTGCCGGCCGGCGCTCCAAAATGTTCAGCCCCTGATCGCCTCGACCAGGGTCTTTCCCAGCCGCGCCGGCGACGGCGATACTTTGATGCCCGCCCGTTCCATGGCCTCGATCTTGCTTTCCGCACCGCCCTTGCCGCCCGAGATCACCGCGCCGGCATGGCCCATGGTGCGGCCCTTGGGCGCCGTGCGCCCGGCGATGAAGCCCGCCATCGGCTTCTTGCGGCCGCGCCTGGCCTCGTCCAGGATGAACTGGGCGGCGTCTTCCTCGGCCGAGCCGCCGATTTCGCCGATCATGATGATGGATTTCGTTTCGTCGTCCGCCAGGAACATCTCGAGCACGTCTATGAACTCGGTGCCCTTCACTGGATCGCCGCCGATGCCCACGGCGGTCGTCTGGCCGAGGCCTTCATTGGTGGTCTGGAACACCGCTTCATAGGTAAGTGTGCCGGAGCGCGAAACAACACCCACCGATCCCTTCTTGAAGATGTTCCCCGGCATGATGCCGATCTTGCATTCCTCCGGCGTCAGCACGCCCGGACAGTTGGGTCCGATGAGGCGCGAGTTGGATTTGTCCAGCTTCGCCTTCACATGCACCATGTCCATGACCGGGATGCCCTCGGTGATGCAGACGATGAGCGGAATCTCCGCCTCGATCGCCTCGATGATGGCGGCCGCCGCCCCTGCCGGCGGCACATAGATGACGGAGGCATTGGCCCCCGTCTTCTCCTTGCCCTCGGCGACGGAGGCGAAGATCGGCAGTTCGGCCGCGCTGTCGAGCCCGCTGCGCCAGGTCTCCCCGCCCTTCTTCGGATGGATGCCGCCCACCATCTTGGTGCCGTAATAGGCAAGCGCCTGCTCGGTATGGAACGTGCCGGTCTTGCCGGTCAGGCCCTGCACGAGCACCTTTGTGTTCTTGTCGACGAGAATGGACATTCTTTCTCCTACAGCCGCTTCAGCTCGGTGACGGTCAGGTCACTCTCGGCATTGCCTGTATTGAGGGTTGTGGCGGGCTCGAACATCAGCACCACGGGCTCCTTGCTCAAGGAACGCGGCCGGTGCTCAAGGGCCCTTAGTACCACGATGAACTCGCCCTCCCCCAGTTCCACGGAGCCGTCGCGGAAATCGATAGCGATCCTGCCGCGCAGGACGAGAAAGGCCTCGTCCTCGTGCTCGTGGGCGTGCCAGTCGAAGACCTCGCCGAATTTGGCGACCTTCACCTGGCTGTCGTTGACGTCGCCTGCAATATGGGGGTCGAAGACCTTGTCGATCTTCCGGTCGGCGGCTTCCAGGAGGTTGATCTTGCGCGGCGGCATGGCGGTCACTGTTCGAGAAACGGGTTTACGGCGCGGACGGTGCCATAGACCTGATTGTGGTTGAGATCTTCGGTGTAGAAAATCGGCGCGCCCAGACGCTCCGCTGCGCCAAGCAGCGCAGCGTCGTAATAGTTGAGCTGATACCTCCGCGCGATGCGGAGGCCGGCAGCAACATAGGCTTGGTCGACGGGCACGAACGGGAGCTGCCCGAGAAACGATAGCCAGTGGTCCACGATCGAGTCATTCGCAACCGACTTGCGCCGCGCGACATTTGCGAACTCGGCGAGCGTCTGACCTGAAACGCCGAACAGCTTCCCGAGAACGAGATCATGGCAGATATCGTGCCGGCGCGGGTCAAGTTTCCTCTCCGATGCCGCGTATAGGAGGACGTTCGAGTCGAGAAAGCATTCGATCCTCTCGTTCGGCATAAATCTCGTCCCGGTTCCATTTGTAGGCAGGCCCCAAGTCGAGAGGCTGCTCCTCCATCAGCCGGCGCATGCCTTCCTTAGCCCACGCGATCCGATCCTCCTGCTCGACCTCCTGCGCAAGCAGCGAGCGCACCATCGCGTTGAGCGTCGTCTTGCGGCGCTCCGCCAGCGCGCGTGCCTGCTCCAGCAGCGTCTCGTCGATGGCAAGTGTCACGTTCTTCATCGTCTGCTCCACACATTTCCACATACGCAATATGTGTGATTATGTGGACTTCCTCAAGCCTCAGCCCTTCACCGCCGCCACGATCTTCTTGGCTGCGTCGTCCAGATCATCGGCCGAGATGACGTTGAGGCCGCTCTCGGCGATGATCTTCTTGCCGAGTTCGACATTGGTGCCTTCCAGCCGCACGACCAGCGGCACTTCGAGGCCCACTTCGCGCACCGCCGCGAGCACGCCCTCGGCGATCACGTCGCAGCGCATGATGCCGCCGAAGATGTTGACCAGGATGCCCTTCACATTCGGGTCGGCGGTGATGATCTTGAAGGCGGCCGTCACCTTCTCCTTGCTCGCGCCGCCGCCCACATCCAGGAAGTTGGCCGGCTCGGCGCCGTAGAGCTTGATGATATCCATGGTCGCCATGGCAAGGCCGGCGCCGTTCACCATACAGCCGATATTGCCGTCCAGCGCCACATAGGCCAGATCGTATTTGGAGGCCTCGATCTCCTTCTCGTTCTCCTCCGAAATGTCGCGCAGGGCCACGATGTCGTCGTGGCGGAAAAGCGCATTGTTGTCGAAGGAGATTTTCGCATCGAGAACGCGCAGCCGGCCGTTCTTCATGACGATCAATGGGTTGACCTCGAGAAGGCTCATGTCCTTCTCAGTGAAGGCCTTGTAGAGGGTCGGGAAGAGCGTCTCGGCATCCTTTGCCGCCTCGCCTTCCAGCTTCAGCGCCGCGTTGAGCTTCGCCAGGTCATCGGCCGTCACCCCCGTTTCCGGATCGATGGCGAGGGTAAGGATCTTTTCCGGCGTCTCCTCCGCCACCGCCTCGATATCCATGCCGCCCTCGGTGGAGACGACGAAGGCAGGCCTGCCGACGGTGCGGTCGATGAGGATGGAAAGGTAGAGCTCGCGCTCGATATCCGCTCCATCCTCGATATAGAGGCGGTTCACCTGCTTTCCGCCAGGCCCGGTCTGCTTGGTCACGAGCGTGTTGCCAAGCATTTCCGTGGCATTGGCGACCACCTCGTCGACCGAGCGCGCGAGCCGCACGCCCCCCTTGGCGTCCGGACCAAGTTCCTTGAAACGGCCCTTGCCGCGGCCGCCGGCATGGATTTGGCTCTTCACCACGTAGAGAGGTCCGGGCAGCTTCTTCGCCGCCGCTTCCGCCTCGTCGGGGCTGAACACCGGCACGCCTTCGGCAATGGGCGCGCCAAAAGCACTGAGGAGTTGCTTGGCCTGGTACTCGTGGATGTTCATGGCCGGAAAACTCCTATTTCTTCAGGCTCGGAGCGATGTCCATGCAGGCCTTGCAAAGGCCCTCGACGGCAGCCACCGAGTTCTCGAACATCTTCTGCTCGGCCTTGTTCAGGTCGATCTCGATGATGCGCTCCACGCCGCCGGCGCCGATCACCACCGGCACGCCGACATAAAGATCCTTCACCCCGTATTGGCCTGAAACATAGGCCGCGCAGGGAAGCACCCGCTTCTTGTCCTTCAGATAGCTCTCCGCCATCGCGATCGCCGCCGAGGCGGGCGCATAGTAGGCTGACCCCGTCTTCAGGAGCCCGACGATCTCCGCGCCGCCGTCGCGCGTGCGCTGCACGATCTGGTCGATCTTCTCCTTGCTGGTCCAGCCCATCTTCACCAGATCGGGAATGGGAATGCCGGCGACGGTGGAATAGCGCGTGAGCGGCACCATCGTGTCGCCGTGTCCGCCGAGCACGAAGCCGGTTACGTCCTCGACCGACACCTTGAATTCTTCCGCGAGGAAATAGCGGAAGCGAGCGGAATCGAGAACGCCCGCCATGCCCACCACATGCGTTTTGGGCAGGCCGGAGAATTTCTGTAGCGCCCAGACCATTGCGTCGAGCGGGTTGGTGATGCAGATCACGAAGGCGTTCGGCGCGTATTTCTTGATACCGGCCCCCACCTGCTCCATCACCTTCAGATTGATGCCGAGAAGATCGTCGCGGCTCATGCCCGGCTTGCGCGGCACGCCCGCCGTAACGATGCAGACATCCGCCCCCTCGATCGCCGCATAGTCGTTGGCCCCGAGATATCTGGCATCGAAACCTTCGACCGGCGCGGACTCGGCGATATCGAGGCTCTTGCCCTGCGGTGTGCCTTCGGCAATGTCGAAGAGAACGACGTCTCCCAGTTCCTTCAGGCCCACGAGATGTGCGAGCGTGCCGCCGATCATGCCCGAGCCGATGAGAGCGATTTTGTCGCGAGCCATATGGTGCTAATCCCCTGTTCAGACGCCTGTCCCGACAGGACGGCCGGAATTGCGAGATAAGGAGCCGAAGGGCGGCTCAAAAATCCCGCATGGCATAATGCCGCAGCCCCGAAAGTTCAACCGATTCTTTTCCAACAAGGAAATTCAAACGGTTAAATCGAATTTCATTTACGTAAAGGTCAAAAAAGTTCCTGCTCCGCGCCGGCTTGCCGAGCTGCGGCTGCCTTCTCCGCCCACTCGCGGCTCTGCATCTCGACGAGACGCGAAGCCGTCCGGGCGAACTCGAATTTCTCCGTTCCCGACGCGGCGGTGTAGAGCGCTGCGGGTTCCGTTTCCGCCGAGAGGAAGAGCCGCTTGCTTCTGTCGTAGAGTGTGTCCACGAGGAGGATGAAGCGCTTCGCCTCGTTTCGCCTGGAAATATCCATCGCCGGCACATGGTCGATGAAGATCGTGTCGAAGCGCTGGGCGATGGCGAGATAGTCGCGCGCGCCGAGGGGCTTCTCGCAAATGTCAGCGAAGGTGATGCGCGCGGCCCGCCCCGCTGCCCGCGGAACCACGAGGCTGCGGCCCTTGATGGTCAGCTTTTCCTCGCCGCTTTTCCTGCCGCCGATCGCCGTCTCCCATGCCTCGTCCATCATGCGATCCGCCGCCGCGCCGAGCGGCGTTACATAGACGGGCAGGCGCGCGAGCTTCTCCAGCCGGTAATCGGTCCCGGAATCGAGGCGCATGATGGCGGCGTGCCGCTTGAGGATATCGATGAAGGGCAGGAAGAGGCCCCGGTTCAGCCCGTCCCGGTAGAGATCGTCAGGCGCCACATTGGAGGTGGCTACGAGCACCACGCCCTCGGAAAAGAGCGCCGAGAAAAGGCGAGACAGGATCATCGCGTCGGCAATATCGGTCACCGAGAACTCGTCGAAGCAGAGCACCCAGGCCTCCTTGGCCAGGGCGGCCGCCACAGGCGGGATCGGATCCGTCTCGCGCGTCTCGCCATTCTTCAACGCCTCGCGGTGGCGGGCGATCCGGTCGTGCACGTCGGCCATAAAACCGTTGAAGTGGGCCCGCCTCTTCCCCCGCACCGGAACCAGCTCGAAGAAGAGGTCCATGAGCATCGTCTTGCCGCGCCCGACCCCTCCATGGATATAGAGCCCTCGGACGGGCTCCTTTGCCTTCCGTCCCTTTGCGAAGAGCCAGCCGAGCGCGCTCGACTTGCGCGCCAGGCGGTGTTCGGCAATGCGGGCGATGAGGCCGTCCAGCGCCGCCACGACCTTCTCCTGCTCCGCGTCGCGGGTGACGGCTCCACTCTCCGCCATATGCGCGTAGCGCCGCGCCACGGAAGGATGCGTTGCTACGTCACGCAGGGACATGAAGGGCCGGAGATTGCCTGTTGCTTGCCGAAGGCGGGCGCGTCGGCGCCCGCTATCTCAGCGGGAGAGGGAAACCGGCGGCTCGCCGGTGGTCTGGCCGTCGAACCGCCCGGCCCCGCTTGAATAGAGCCGTGCGATCGTGTTGCCGCTGTCGTCGTAAACGACCACCTGGTTTCCGGCCACCTCCCAGGCGCGCATATTGGCAAGCTCGTTGGAGCAGCCGCGCGTGCCGCCGCGCGAGGAATTACCGTATTTGGTGAGCGTGAGGAACATCTGGCAGGACGAGCCGCCGGAGCTGACATTCCAGGAACCCAACAGGCTGTTCTTCTCGACGGCAGGCGCGGAGGCGGCCTGCGCGGCGGGATCGACGGCCGGCGTCGTCGCCGCCGGCTGCACCGGAGCGGCCGCCGGACCGGTCGGCTGTGTGGGAGGGGGAAGCTGGGTTCCGGTGACTGTGCCTGACGGCGCCGCCGGCAAGGGCTGCGGCGTGCGCGTCGGCGGCGGATTGATCCGGTCCGACTGGCACCCGGCCAGCGCCAGAATCGAAATCGCGAAAACTCCGGTCCTCAACTGTGACATCACCTTCTCCGTTCCGCGCCGTACCCGCGCCACCGCCGTGAGGCCGATTTGTGGCGACGTCTGGAAACTATCACATACCTTCATGGTTAAGAACCGGTTTCAAGAGGGAAAACTGCCTCCGCAAGTCCTCCGCGGCAGGAACCCGCCGGATAACAGGGCGTTATCGTCCGGTTTAACAGCCGGAGGCGCTTTCATGCTTAAATGGATTCTCATCCTTCTCATTGTCGCGGCCGTAGCCGGCCTTCTCGGGATGCATAGCTTGGCCGGAGCGGCCATGACGGGCGCGAAGATTCTGATCGCCATCGTGCTGATTCTCTTCCTGCTTGCCGTGCTCGGCATCTTCGCCATCGCCTGAGCGCCACCCACGCGACTGGTATTTTCGGCCGCCATCGGCCATATAGGCCCCAAACCCCGACTGTATTGGAGCCTATATGGCCGGACTGGCGCCATTCGCGAAGATGAACGGGCTCGGCAACGCCATCGTCGTTGCCGATATGCGCGGCCGCGCCGACCGCGTGAGCCCCGCTGCCGCGCGTGCGCTGAACACCGATCCGGTCACGCGCTTCGACCAGATCATGGCGATCCACGACGCCCGGCTTGCCGGCACGGAGAATTTTGTCGAGATCATAAATTCCGACGGCAGCCAGGCGCAGGCCTGCGGCAACGGCATGCGTTGCGTAGTGCAGGCGCTGGCGGCCGAGACCGGCCGGCGGGCCTTCACCTTCGAGACGATCGCCGGGGTGCTCACAGCCGAGGAGCACGAGAACGGACTGATCTCCGTCGACATGGGAATCCCGCGCTTCGGCTGGCGCGATATTCCGCTGGCGGAAGAGTTTGCCGATACGCGCAAGATCGAATTGCAGGTCGGCCCGATCGACAACCCGGTGCTTCACTCACCCTCGGTCGTCTCGATGGGGAATCCGCACGCGATCTTTTGGGTCGATGAGGATCCATACGGCTACGATCTGGAGCGCTTCGGGCCCATGCTCGAGAACCACCCGATTTTCCCGGAGCGCGCCAACATCACCGTCGCACGCGTCGATTCGCAGGAATCGATCACCATGCGCACCTGGGAGCGCGGGGCAGGGCTGACGCTCGCCTGCGGCTCGGCAGCCTGCGCCGCAGCCGTGGCGGCCGCGCGAACCGGCCGCACGGGAAGACGCGTGACCGTGCTTGTGCCCGGCGGTCCGCTCGAAATCCTCTGGCGCGACGACGACCACGTCATCATGACCGGCCCGGCGGAATGGGAGTTCTCCGGCCGCTTCGATCCGGTTACAGGCGCGTGGGAGCGCGAGGCCGAAGGAGTGGCCTGATGGCGGTGGACGTGCTCACCTTCGGCTGCCGACTCAACGCGTACGAGTCGGAGGTTATCAAGCGCCAGGCCGATGCCGCCGGCCTGAGCGGTCTGGAAGGCGGCGCGGTGATCGTCAACACATGTGCGGTGACGGCTGAAGCTGTGCGCCAGGCGCGCCAGGCGATCCGCAAGGCTCGTCGCGAGAACCCGCAGGCACGCATCATCGTCACCGGCTGCGCCGCGCAGACCGAGCCCGCCACCTTCGGCGCTATGGACGAGGTGGACCTGATCCTCGGCAATGAGGAGAAGCTCAAGGCCCACAGCTACCGCGCGCTGCCGGACTTCGGCGTCAACCAGTTCGAAAAGGTGCGCGTCAACGACATCATGGAGGTGCGCGAGACCGCTTCGCACATGGTTGACGCCCTCGAAGGCCGCGCCCGCGCCTTCGTGCAGGTGCAGAACGGCTGCGACCACCGCTGCACCTTCTGCATCATTCCTTATGGCCGCGGCAATTCCCGCTCGGTGCCCATGGGCGCGGTGGTCGACCAGGTGCGGCGGCTGGTGGGAAACGGCTATGCCGAGGTGGTGCTCACCGGCGTCGACCTGACGAGCTTCGGCGCCGACCTGCCGGGCAGCCCGCGCCTCGGCCGGCTGGTCCGCACCATCCTCCGCCAGGTGCCGGAACTGAAGCGGCTGCGGCTCTCCTCTATCGACTCGATCGAGGCCGATACCGACCTGCTGGCCGCCCTGGCCGAGGAGGAGCGGTTGATGCCGCATCTGCATCTTTCCCTCCAGGCGGGCGACGACATGATCCTGAAGCGCATGAAGCGGCGTCATCTACGCGCCGACTCCATCCGCTTCTGCGAGGAGGTGCGAAAGCTCCGCCCGGACGTGGTTTTTGGCGCCGACATCATCGCCGGCTTCCCGACCGAGACGGAGGAGATGTTCAAGAATTCCCTCGCCATCGTCGAGGAATGCGGGCTGACGCATCTCCACGTCTTCCCTTTCAGCCCACGCAAGGGAACCCCGGCGGCGCGCATGCCGCAATTGCCCCGCGACGTGGTGAAGGAGCGTGCGGCACGGCTGCGCAGGGCGGGCGATGCTGCCTATCAAAGACACCTCGCCTCCCTCAGGGGAACGCGCCAGCGAATCCTGATCGAGCGCGAGGGTCTCGGCCGCACGGCGGGTTTCACCCTCGCCGCGACCGACGCAGGAGCGCCCGGCGAGATCGTCGAGGCCTTCGTCACTGGGAATGATGGCGATCGGCTGACGGCCACTGTCCTCCAGCAGGCGGCGTGAGGAGCGGGCAGCCGATGGCCTTCGACTTCATCAAGAAAGTCTTCACCTTCGGAAAGAAGGAGGCAGAGGAGCGGCCGGTGGCGGGTGAGGCGTCCGCAGCTTTGGCCGCCGAGCCGCAGCCGGAGAGCCCGCCGCAGCCCGCTCCTGAGCCCCAGCCCGAAAAGCCCGCCGAGGTGCCGCCTGCGCCGCAAGAGCCGGAACCGGCCGAGCCTTCCCCTGCACCGGAAATCCCGCAACCGCCGGAGCCGGCCCCATCTCCCGCGCCGGACGGACCGGTCGTTCCACAGCCGGAAATCCCCGAGCCGGCTCCGGTCGAGGTGCCCGAGCTGCCGCAGGAAATTCCACAGCCCGTTCCGGAGCAACCGCCGCCGCCCGGGCCGGAGATCACGCAGCCCGTCCCGCCGTCGCAGCCTTCGGTGCCGCCCCAAGTGTCCGCGCCCGCCCCAGAGCAGCCTCGGGCAGAAGAGGAAGAGCGAGACGGCTCAACCGGCCCACTCTCCACCTCCAGCGAAGCGTCGATCGGCCAAGCCGGTCAGGGTGATGCTACGGGGGAGAGCACCCTTTCTCTCACTCCTGCCCCGGCCCTCAAAGGGGAGGGTGCGGGGCGCGTCACCGTCTCCAAGGCCGTCGAGCGCAAGGTGGAGGAGCCCGCCCCTGGCCCCGCGGAGGAGCCGAAAAAATCCTGGTTCCAGCGTCTGAGCGAGGGCCTGTCGCGCTCTTCGCGCGAATTGCGCGACAACATTGCCGGCATCTTCCTCAAGCGCAAACTCGACGAGAACACGCTCCAGGATCTGGAAGACGTCCTTCTGCGCGCGGACCTCGGCATGGAGACGGCCATGCGCATTACCGATGCGCTTTCCGTCGGCCGCTACGGCAAGGACATTTCCGGCGCGGAAGTGCAGGCCGTGATGGCCGAGGAGATCGAAAAGGTGCTGCGCCCCGTCGCACTTCCACTGGAACTCGATCTTTCCGTCAAACCGCATGTGATCCTTGTCGTGGGCGTCAACGGAACCGGCAAGACGACCACCATCGGCAAATTGGCGGCGAAGCTCACGCGCGGCGGCCTCAAGGTGATGCTGGCCGCGGGCGACACTTTCCGTGCCGCGGCCATCGAGCAGTTGAAGATCTGGGGCGAACGCACCGGTGCTCCGGTGGTCTCGTCGAAGCTTGGGGCCGATGCGGCAGGCCTCGCCTATGAGGCCTATGAAAAGGCCAAGGCCGCCGGCAGCGACGTGCTGATCATCGACACTGCCGGCAGGCTGCAGAACAAGGCCGAGCTGATGGCGGAGCTGGAAAAGATCGTGCGCGTGCTCGGCAAGCACGATCCGGAGGCGCCGCACACGGTTTTGCAGACGCTGGATGCGACCACTGGGCAGAATGCCCTTAATCAGGTCGAAATCTTCCGTAATGTGGCGGGCGTGTCGGGGCTGGTCATGACCAAGCTCGACGGCACGGCGCGGGGCGGAATCCTGGTGGCCATTGCCGCCAAGTACAAGCTGCCCGTTTATTTCATCGGGGTCGGCGAGGGCATCGACGATCTGGAGCCCTTCTCGGCAAGCGACTTTGCCAGGGCAATCGCAGGAGTTGCGTGAGTGACCGACAAGATTTTCGAGCGCGATCCTTCCGACCCGCAGCGCAAGGAACTCAATCCGATCCTGAAACTGGCGCTGGAGCTGGGGCCGCTGCTCATCTTCTTCTTCGCCAATGCGCGCGGGGAGATGCTGGCCGAACGTATCCCGGCGCTTGGCGCCCTCGGCGGCCCGCTCTTCATAGCCACGGCACTCTTCATGGCGGCAACAGCGATCGCTCTCGCCGTCTCCTGGGCGCTGACGCGCACCCTGCCCATCATGCCTCTCGTGTCGGGGGTGGTGGTGTTGGTCTTCGGCGCGCTGACGCTCTATCTGCACAACGACACCTTCATCAAGATGAAGCCCACCATCGTCAACACACTGTTTGGCGCCGTGCTCCTGGGCGGGCTCTTCTTCGGCAAATCGCTTCTGGGCTATGTCTTCGACTCCGCCTTCAAGCTCGATGCGGAAGGCTGGCGCAAGCTGACCCTGCGCTGGGGACTGTTCTTCCTCTTCCTCGCCCTGGTGAACGAGGTGGTCTGGCGCTCCTTCTCCACCGACGCCTGGGTGGCGTTCAAGGTGTGGGGCATCATGCCCATCACCATCCTTTTCACCATGAGCCAGATGCCGCTGATCATGCGGCATTCGCAGGATGAGAGGACAACGAGATAGGGGAGCAGGAGGGCTTCGCTTCTTCCACCCTATTGCCTTCTTGCCTTTCCCTTACACCCCGAACCAGCCGATAACCGCGCCCATGATGAGCGCGACGCCGAGCCAGTGCCCGGCATCGATCAGCGTGAGATCCCAGCCGAAGCCCTGGTAGCGGTGATTGACGGCCATTACTGTGGCCATGAAGCCCAGCCAGACGAAGGCGCCGGAAACGATGCCGTTCCACAGCGTCACCTGTCCCGGGCCGAGGTGGCCGATCACGCCCGCCAGCACCCAGGCCATCACCAGTTCGGCGACGAAGGAGGTGATGAAGGGCGCCGCGCCCGGCTTCATCTCTTCCGGCTTCAGGCGGGAAGCCCGGATCGAGGGCTTGCTCAGCGCCGTGTAATAGGCGGCGCCGAAGAGGAAAGCGGCAACCGCCGCGGCCAGTATGGCCAGGTAATTCATTCCTCCGAAATCCATCGCCCCGCCTCCTTGATGTAGAGTGGGCGGATTGAATTCCGCCTCCCCCGCCGCGTCAAGAGAAGCGCCAGACGGTCGTGCGCCTGATCTCCGCATCCTCCAGCGCGCGGGTGACGGGCACGGAATAGACGGCAAGTTCATCCATCCGCGCCTTCGGCAGATAGGCGCGGCCGGGATCGCCGACGAGGACGGTCACGCCCTGCGCCGCCAGCTTCGCGAACCACGGCTCAACGCGGGCGGCAAGCGCGCGGTCGTAAAAGACGTCTCCGGCCAGCAGCACCTCGCAATCCACGTAAGTCCCAACGAGATCGGCGCACGTGCATTCGAAGCTCACGCCATTGGCCTTCATATTGAGGCGGCAGGCTGTTGCGGAGAACGGGTCGGTATCCGCTGCCCTCACCTGCCCAGCGCCGGCCCTGCAGGCTGCAATCGCCACCAGGCCGGAACCGGTGGCAAAGTCGAGAACGCGCTTGCCGCGCACGCTCTCCGGGTGGTCGAGCACATAGCGCGCCAACCCCTGTCCTCCCGCCCAGGCAAAGGCCCAGAAGGGCGGCGGAAGCCCGATCTGCTGCAGTTCCTCCTCGGTGCGCTGCCAGAGCTCGTGCGCCTCGTCGGCAAGGTGCAGCTGAATCTCCGGCACATGCGGCGGGGAAGCGAGGCGCGTGTTGGTGCGGATGAACTCCTCTGCGTCTTCGGGCGAAAGGCGCCCGCTCACGGCGCCTCGTCGAGCCCGCCCATGCGGCAGATCTCCTTCCATTCCGCCTCGCTCACCGGCTGGACGGAAAGGCGCGAATTGTTCACCAGCACCATGTCCTTCAGCTGCGGGTTCGCCTTGACCGCTGCGAGCGTTACGGGATTGGGCATGTCCCGGACGGCGCGGACATCCACGCATTCCCAGGCTGGGTCGTCAGCTGTGGAATCCGGATGCGCGGGGGCAATCACCTCCACGATGCCGACAACGGCCGTCTCCTTGCCGGAATGATAGAAGAAGCCGAGGTCGCCGACCTCCATCTGCCGCATATTGTTGCGCGCCTGGAAGTTGCGCACGCCATCCCATTCCTGGCCGTTGTCGCCCTTCTTCTTCTGCATCTCCCACGACCAGCTGTCGGGTTCGGATTTGAACAGCCAATAGGCCATCACGCGTTCTCCGGTTTGTTGAAGACCCAGTTCCACGGGCGAATGTCGACGGATTCGAAGAGACCGGCATCCGCATAGGGATCTGCTTTGGCGAGCGCCTCGGCATCGGACCGGCTTGCCGCCTCGACCGCCACCATGCTGCCGCATGGCTTGCCTGCCTCGTCGAGGAAAGGCCCGGCAAAGCGCAGCGTGCCCTCGGCATTCAGCGTATCGAGATAGGCGACATGCTTCGGCCGCACCTCCATGCGCAGGTCGAGATGATCAGGCTTGTCGCGGCAAAGAATGACAAAAATCATGCGGTCCCTCCTTGAAGACTATTCGGCCTCGCTCTTCAGCGGCCGGGCAAGCAGCGCCTGCATCGCTGCTTCCACCGTAAGGCTGCCTTCGAGCATGCCTGTCACGGCCTCGATGATGGGAGCCTCCAGCCCGCGCTCCCGCGTGATGCGGGCGGCGATGCCGGCGGTGAAAACCCCCTCCGCAAGAGGCAGATTGTCGAGCCTGTCGCCGCGCCCAAGCGCCAGCCCATAGGCAAAGTTGCGCGACTGGGCGGAACTGCAGGTGAGGATCAGGTCGCCGAGGCCCGAAAGCCCCATCAGCGTCTCCGGCCGGGCGCCAAAGGCCGCGCCGATGCGCCGTAGCTCCACGAAGCCGCGCGTGGTGATCGCGGCGACTGCGCTGGCGCCAAGGCCCGCGCCGCTTGTCGCGCCGGCGGCGATGGCGAGTACGTTCTTGAGCGCGCCGCCGATTTCCACGCCGACAATGTCCTCGCTCGAATAACAGCGCAGATTGGGGGCGGAGACCCGCCTGGCGAGCTCCGCCGCAAGCGCACGGTCCTGCGCCGCGACAGTGACCGCCGTCGGCAGGCCCCGCGCCAGATCGGCCGCAAAGCTGGGCCCCGACAGCGCGGCGAGCGGGTTTTCCGGCAAGATCTCCCGTGCGGCTTCGGACATGAGCCGTCCGGTCTCGCGCTCGATCCCCTTGGCGCAAAGCACGACCGGTACGTGCCGCTCCACTGCTCCGCGGGCGGCGGTCAGGACAGCGCGCAGACTTTGCGCCGGAACGGCGGCGAGCACGCAATCGGCTCCTCCCAGCGCCTCGGCGATATCGGAGGTCGCGTCAACGCCTGCGTCAAGCATCACCCCCGGCAGGTACCGGCTGTTCTCGCTATGCGTGTTGATCTCCCGAACAAGATCGTCATCGCGGGCCCAGAGCCTAACCGAATGTCCGCCCCGGCGCATGGTGAGCGCCAGCGCCGAGCCCCACGCACCGGCGCCCAGGACGGCTAACAACCAAGGCTTGCTCATGCCTTTACGCCCCGCTTGCCCGCCCCTATGAGGGGCGCGGATGTCTCGTCCAGCGGCCAGCGCGGGCGGGGAGCAAAAGCCATTGCGCCGCCGTCGACAAGCCCCTTCTCCAGCCGCTCCAGCCCGGCCCATGCGATCATGGCGGCGTTGTCGCCGCAAAGATTAAGCGGCGGCGCGACGAGAAAAAAGCCTTCGCGCCGGGACAGATCCTCGAGCGTCGCGCGGATGGCGGCGTTTGCCGCCACCCCGCCCGCGACGACGAGTGTGGGTTCGGCAAGCTTCGGATAAACCGCGCGGAACCGCTTCAGGCTCAGCGCCACGCGGTCGGCAAGCGTTTCCGTTACGGCGGCCTGGAAGGAGGCGCAGATATCGGCGACGTCCTTTTCCGCCAGGGGCGCAAGCTCCGTGGCGGCGCGGCGCACGGCCGTCTTCAGGCCGGAGAAGGAAAAGTCCGGCCGCGCCTCGCCCTTGAGGGGACGCGGAAAGGCAAATCGGGCAGGATCGCCCTTCTCGGCGGCCTTCTCCACGCTTGGACCGCCGGGATAGGGCAGGCTGAGCAGCTTGGCCGTCTTGTCGAAAGCCTCGCCCAGCGCGTCGTCGATCGTGCTCGCCCAGCGCTCGTAGCGGCCGATGCCGGCCACATGCACGATCTGCGTGTGCCCGCCCGAGACGAGCAGGAGCAGATAGGGGAATTCCAGCCGGTCGGTCAGCCGGGCGGTGAGGGCGTGGCCCTCCAGATGGTTGATCGGCAGGATCGGCTTTCCCAGCGCAGCGGCGATGGCCTTCGCCGTGGTAAGGCCGACGATCAGCCCGCCGATGAGGCCCGGCCCGGCCGTCGCGGCGATGCCATCGATCTCCTCCAGACTTGTGCCCGCTTCGGCCAGCGCCGCCTCGATCACACCGTCCAGCGCCTCCACATGCGCGCGCGCAGCGATTTCGGGCACCACGCCGCCGAAAGCGGCATGCTCCTCGATCTGGCTGAAGACGATATTGGAAAGGATCACTGGCGCGCCGTTCTCCCCGCGCGCGACGACGGCGGCGGCGGTCTCGTCGCAGCTCGTCTCTATGCCCAGCACGCGCGTCATCCGGTGGTCCGGTTTGGTTGCCGAAGGGGCTGATCCCCGATAGGTATGCCGGTTAGCACGGACATGACGGCATGCAAACTGATGTGGTGAGAATCGGAACGCGCGGCAGCGCCCTGGCGCTGGCCCAGGCGGCGGAGACCCGGGCGCGCCTGATGGCGGCGCACGGGCTTTCCGAGGAAGTTTTCGAGATCGTGGTCATCCGCACGACCGGCGATCGCATCCAAGATCGGCCGCTCTCCGAGGCCGGCGGAAAGGGGCTTTTCACCAAGGAGATCGAGGAAGCGCTGCTTGCGGGCCGCATCGACCTTGCCGTCCATTCTTCCAAGGACATGCCGACCTTCCTCCCCGAGGGGCTTGAGCTTTCGGCATTCCTGGAGCGCGAGGATGTGCGCGACGTCTTCATCGGCCGCGCGGCCATGCGCCTGACCGAGCTCCCGCCCGGCGCCCACCTCGGCACCTCATCCCTGAGGCGCCAGGCGCTTGCGCTGCGGCTCCGCCCGGACCTCCAGGTCGGCATGTTCCGCGGCAATGTGCAGACACGGCTGCGCAAGCTGGATTCGGGCGAGGCCGACGGCACTCTGCTCGCCCTTGCCGGGCTGAAGCGGCTGAAGCTGGAGCATGCCGCCACCGAGATCATGGATCTGGAAGCCTTTCCGCCGGCGCTCGGGCAAGGGGCGATCTGCATCGAAAGCCGCCAGGGCGACACGCGGATTTCCGCTCTGGTCGAGGCCATCCACCACCGTCCGACGGGGATCGCGCTCGCCTGCGAACGCGCCTTTCTCGCCGCGCTCGACGGTTCCTGCCGCACGCCCATGGCCGGCCACGCGAAAGTGGATGGAGACCGGATCAGCTTCTCCGGGATGATCCTCATGCCGGACGGGAGCGAGGCACATGATATCAGCGGCGAGGGGAGTGCGGCGGATGCGGCAAGGATTGGAGCGGATGCAGGCGCGCGCATCCGCGAAAAGGCGGGCAGCAGGTTCTTCCGGAGCTGGGGCTGATCTTTGCGGCGCGTCCTCGTCACGCGACCGGAACCCGGCGCCTCCATCACCGCCGCGAAGCTTTTGCAGCTCGGCTTCGAGCCAGTGGTCCTGCCGCTGACGCGCATTGTCGCCCTCCCGCTCACGGAATGGCCGCCGCCCAGAACTTTCGGCGCGGCGGCAGTCACCAGCGCCAATGCCATCCGCCACGCGCCTGCCGGCCTTCTGAAGGAGCTCGCGCATCTTCCCGTCTATGCCGTAGGCGAGACGACCGGCGAGGTGGCCCGCAAAGCAGGGCTGAGAGTCGCGGTTTCCCAAGCGGGCGATGCGGAGCATCTGGCACAACGTATCGCCGAGGCTGCGGCGCCGGGCACGCGCATTCTCCTGCTTTGCGGCCGTCTTCGCCGCGACAGGCTGGAACAGGACCTCGCCGGGGCCGGCTTCGGCGTCGTGCCGCTGGAGACTTACGACACGGTGAAAGTCCCGCTGGCGGAAGGCGAGTTGCACGATGCCGTGTCCGGGGCTCCGATTGACGCCGTGCTTCTTTATTCCGCCGTCGCCGCCGAGCTTTTCGCCAACCTAGCGACGCGCGGCCCGGTAGCGCCCCTGCTGGAGAGCGCGAATTATTTCGTCATCTCCGAGCGTGTCGCGCGCGTTCTTCCCAAGGCGATCGCCGGCCGTGCGCACATAGCGCGGGAACCAACCGAAGAGGCGGTGCTTTCGATGCTCGAGGGACGCGGATAGCGTCGCCTTTTTAGGACAAGGTGCCTGTGATAGGGAATGCTGCGCCGCAAAGGCGCGCGGTTTGGAAGCGGAGCTGCCGGATGGTCAAGACACCGAGGACGCGCCACTCGAACATGAGCCGGGAGCCGGTGACGATCGATCTCGATGCCGAGCCTGTCAGGCGCGAGGATTCGGCCGAAGGGCCGGCGAGCCCTGCCGGGGATGCCGCGCGGGACCCAGTGCCCGAGCCCGCGCCTGCCTATGCGGATGCGCAGGCCGACGACCCCGACAGGGCAGCCGGCGGAGACTCCGCCTTGAGCGAGGCCGAGCTCTCCCAGCGCGCCACCTCGGGCGCGCCTTATGAGGCAGCGGAGCCAACATCTCCTTCCGCCGGCGAACCGGGCGCGGATGGGCCGGGAAGCATTCCGGAGGAGCCCGCCCAGCCGGCTTCGTCATGGCAGGGCGATGCCAGGTCGCGCAGCGGCGTCGGAAGTGCGCTGTTGGCTGGTGTTGCGGGCGCCCTCATCGCGCTTGCGATTGGTGCAGCCCTGATCTGGGCCGAAATGGTTCCAGTCGGCAGGGAAGCAGCCCCTGATCCGGCCGTCGGCGAGCTCCAGCAGCAGGTCGCCGCCCTGCAAAGCGAACTCGCGCAGGTAAGAGAGACGGGTTCCGCCGGCACATCGGCCGAGGCGTTGGAGCAGGCACTCGCCGAACCCAGGCAGCAGATCGCGGAATTGCGCGACACGGTCGCCGCGCTTCAATCCGCCCCTCCGGGGCAGGCCGGCCCCGAACTGCAAACGCTGAGCCAGCAGCTGGCCGAACTCGAGCAGCGTGTCGCGGCGACGCCGCAAGCCGCGGAAGCGGCTGGCGGCGGTGAGGCAGCGCAGCGCATCGAGGAGCTTCAGGGCCGCGTCGACAGCGCGGTGCAGGCGGCGACCGCCGCCCAGGAAACCGCCGCCGCCACTGCCCAGCGGCTGGACGAGATCGTGCGCCAGGTCACCCAGCTCGGCGAGCAGGTGGCGCAGCAGGACCAGCAGCCGCAGCTCGCCCTTGTCGTCGCCGCCTCGGCGCTGCGGTCGGCTGTCGAGCGCGGCGCGCCCTTTGCAAGCGAGCTTGAAACCTATGCCGCGCTCGCCCCGAACGCGGCGGAGCTGGAACCGCTTCGCCCCTATGCCCAGACCGGCATTCCGACCGAGGCTGAGCTGGTCAGCGAGGCACCGCAGGTCGCCTCTCAGATTGCCGCGACCCAGTCCGACGTGCCGCCCGACGCCGGGTTTTTCGAGCGGCTGATGGCGAGCGCGCGCTCGGCCGTGACGGTGCGTCCCGTCGGTGAGGCGGAGGGCGACACGCCCGGCGCGATCGCCGCGCGGATGGAAGCGGCGGTTCAGCGCAGCGACTACGCCCAAGCGCTCGCCGAGTTCGAGTCCCTGCCGGCTGACGCCAAGCAGACGGCGCAGGATTTCGGCGAAAAGCTGCGCGCACGGCAGGCGGCCGACCAGGTTCTGGAAAAGGCGCTTTCGGGCGCATTGAAGCCCGCGTAAGGACGGCGCCGATGTTCCGCATCCTTTTCTTCCTCCTTCTTGTGCTTCTGCTCGGGCTGGGTTTCGCCTGGCTTGCGGAGCGGCCGGGCGAGCTTGCCATCACCTTCGGCGGATACCGCTACGAGGTGACGCTGATGGTTGCCGCCGTGCTCGTGGTGGGAGCGGTCGCGGCTCTCATGATCCTGTGGTGGCTCATCCGCGGCATCTGGAACAGTCCTTATGCCGTGGCACGGTATTTCCGCGTCCGCCGGCGGGACCGGGGCTATCAGGCGCTCTCCACCGGCCTGATCGCGGCAGGCGCTGGCGACGGCGGTCTTGCCCGACGCATGGGCAAGCAGGCCGCAAAGCTCCTATCCTCCGACCGGGAGCCGCTGATCCACCTCCTGGATGCGCAGGCGGCAATGCTAGAAGGCGATCACGATGGGGCGCGGCAGAAATTCGGCGCCATGGCGGAGGATCCGGAAACGCGCCTTCTCGGCCTGCGCGGGCTCTATGTGGAAGCCGAGCGCCTGGGCGAGAGGGAAGCGGCGCGCCACTATGCCGCCCAGGCCGTGCAGGTCGCGCCGCAGCTCGGCTGGGCGGTCAACGCCACGCTGGAAGCCCGGACAGAGGCGCATGACTGGCAGGGTGCACTGGCGCTCCTCGACGCGCAGAAGCCGGCCATGAAGGAGGAGCGCGACCGGCTGGCGCGCCGGCGCGCCGTGCTGCTGACCGCCCAGGCCATGGAGCAGCTCGACAGGGACCCGGCCGCCGCGAAAACCGCGGCGCTGGAGGCGCATCGACTACAGCCGGATTTCGTGCCGGCGGCGGTTACCGCGGCGCGCGCCCTTTTCCGCCAGAACGATCTGCGGCGCGGCGCCAAGGTGCTCGAAGCCGCATGGGCCGTCTCGCCGCATCCCGAGGTGGCAGATGTCTATGTCCATGCGCGGGCAGGCGATTCCACCCATGACCGCCTCGCCCGGGCGCGAAAGCTGCGCCGGCTGAAGCCCAATAATGTGGAATCGGAGCTCGCCGTCGCCCGCGCCGCCCTCGCCGCCGGCGAATACAAGGAAGCGCGGGCTGCGGCCGAAGCCGCCGTCCGCCTGGAGCCGCGCGAAGGTGCGTTCCTGCTGCTCGCCGATATCGAGGAGGCCGAAACGGGCGATCAGGGCCGCGTGAGGCACTGGCTTGCGAGGGCGGTGCGTGCGCCGCGCGACCCCGCCTGGGTGGCAGACGGCTATGTGTCGGAGCATTGGGCGCCTGCCTCGCCGCTCACGGGCCAGCTCGACGCCTTCGAATGGCGGGCGCCCATGGAGCGGCTCGGCCAGGTAATCGAGGCCGACGACGCCTTGGCCGTTCCGGCCATCGCCGCACCGCGTGAGGAGTCGGAGACTGTGCCCCCTGGCGAGGCGCGCGTGCAGGATGCATCGCTCCAAACGCCGGCCACATCGGATGAATCGCTCGAAACGGCGGCCACGCCGGAGCTGGAGGCCGAAGCGCCGGCACCGCAGGAGGAAGCGGCTCCCGCTCTAGCGGAAAGTCCGCCTTCTCCGAACGGCTCGGCGGAAGACCGCGAGGCGGAAGAGAAACGGCCCGACGATATCCGCCCGCCCATCCCCGACGATCCGGGAGTGGAGCCGGACGAAGAGCCCGACGATAGCGCCTCGCGCAGGTTCCGCCTTTTCTGACCGGCGCGATCATGCGCGGAACGATACGCGGTGCTTTCACTTTCCATTGAGCACCCCTTCGCAGGTGCAAAAAGCCATTGTGCCGCCTGCGGCCGGCCTTCATGATCGGGGTGATCCACAGGTTTAACCGATGTTCGAGCGCATTTTATCCTTCCTCAAAGACCTGCCTGCCGGCGGGCGGGTCGCAGGACAGCTCGGCGAGGACGACCCCCGCGTCGCCGCGGCCGCGCTCCTGATCCATGTGATGGCCGCCGACGGCGTTTGCAGCGATGATGAGCGCGCCCGCCTCAAGGAGGCTCTGGCCCGCGCCTACAGCATCGGCGGCTCGGAGTTGAAGGCGCTGATGCAGGCAGCGGAGGAGGCGGAGGCCAGCGCCGTCGATCTTTATGTCTTCACCAGCGTCTTGAAGCGCCATCTGGGCGAGGAGGCGCGGGCACATTTCATAAAAACCATGTGGGAAATCGTTTTCGCCGATGGCCAGGTGCATGAATTGGAGGACAATCTCATCTGGCGCGTCGCCGAGCTCATCGGCGTCGATGCGCGCACGCGCGTCACCATGCGTCAGCGTGTGCAGCGTACGGAAGGCACGGACGGGGGCGTATAGCCGCGCGGATGGCTGAGGGGAGCGGGAAAAGGATTCTGGTCGTGCTGCACCAGGAGATGTCGAGTCCTGGGCGGGTCGGGCAGCTTCTGGAAAAGACCGGCTTTACCCTCGACATCCGCCGCCCGCCGCTGGGCGACCCGCTGCCGGAGACGCTTTCCGAGCATCATGGCGCGGTTGTCTTCGGCGGCCCGATGAGCGCCAACGACCGCGACGAGTTCGTCCGCCGCGAGACCGAGTGGCTAGCCGTTCCTCTCAGGGAGGAAAAGCCCTTCCTCGGCATCTGCCTCGGCGCCCAGATGCTGGTGAACCATCTGGGCGGCGTGGTTAAGAGCCATGACCATGGGCTCGTGGAAGTGGGCTGGTATCCGATCCGGCCCACCGAGGAGGGGCGCAAGCTTCTGCACTGGCCGGAAATGGTCTACCAGTTCCACCGCGAGGGCTTTTCGCTTCCCTCGGGCGCAACCCTTCTCGCGACAGCCGAACATTATCCCAACCAGGCGTTCCGCTACGGCAAGAGCGCCTGGGGCATCCAGTTCCACGCCGAGCTGACGCGCGCCATGATGCAGCGCTGGGTGGTGCGCGGAGCGCATCGTTTCGTGCTGCCGGGCGCCCAGCCGGGGCGCGATCATCTGGGCGGCCGCCTCATCTGGGACACCCACCTCAAGCAATGGCTCGTGGATTTCCTGGACATCGTCTTCGGCGGCGGCAGGGACGTCAAACTTTCGGCGGGCGCCGAGGCCGAACCGCAGATGCCGCCCGGGCAGCGCAAGGTCGGCCGGCGCGGCCTGGCCTGACCCGGCGCGACCCTCCCCTTCAGCGCCGCTGGTATTTTATGAAGGGCGTGAGCTTGCCTACGCGATCGTAGAGCTGGCGCGCCGTCTGATTGAATTCCTGCGTCAGCCAGTAGACATTCGCCGCGCCCGCTTTGTCCGCCTCGCGATAGACCGCCTCGATCAGCGCGCGGCCGACGCCTTTCCCGCGCAGCTCGGGATCCGCATAGAGGTCCTGCAGATAACAGTTGTTACCGACCGCCCAGCAGGTGCGGTAGAAGATATAATGGACGAGGCCGACCGCCCTTTCGTCCACCACCGCGACGAGCCCCCTCGGCTCGTATTCTCCTTGGGCGAACAGGCGCTCCCAGGTGGAGCGATAGACCTCCTCCGGCAGGCTCACTTCATAAAAGATGAGATAGGCTGTCCAGAGCCTGCGCCAATCGGCGTGGTCGGAAGCCTGGAGCGGGCGGATCGTGATGGCGGACATAGGGGGCTTCTCCTGCTGCAGTCTCAGCTTCGCGGGACGACGCAGCGCGGCAAAGGGCCAGCGGCGGCTTCGTATTGCGCCTCGCCCGCCACAGGTTTTTCCATGGCGGGCAGCTCGAATGCTCTGGCGCAAAGGGCGGCGCGCGCCTATATTGGTGGAGGCGATCTGCGCCTCGCGACAGGAATCATTTTCCCCGGGGCCTTAACGATCCTGAAGGGAGCTGTCCCTGGCCTTGCCTGTGGGCTTGGCCACACGGCGCCCACCTACTTTGTAGGTTCCCGGGATCGCAATTCCATCGGTTGTCGTGGATCGCCGCTCTTTCCCTGGCCACCTCCATTTGCCACCATGCCGGTTCACGCCGAAAAGGCGCATCGTTCGAGAAGGCCGGCCATGACCCTAACTCCCCGCGAACTGAAGAAACGGCTGAGGCAGGAGGCGCTTGCCCGCCGCGACGCGCTCGACCCGCAGTGGCGCATCGAGGCTTCCCTGCGCTTCGCCGCGGTGGCGGACGACATCGCTCCGCCGCCCGGTTCGGTCGTCTCCGCCTTCTGGCCCATGCGCTCCGAAGTCGATGTGCGCCCGCTGATGTCGGCGCTGCGCGAGCGCGGTGCGCGGCTCTGCCTGCCCGCCATCCTCGACAAGACCACCATCGTCTTCCGCGAGCTCACGCGCGGCGCGCCGCTCGTCGATATGGGTTTCGGCACGCACGGCCCGGACGAGAGCGCGGCCGAGCTTGATCCTGACCTGATGCTCGTGCCGCTCGCCGCTTTCGACGCGCGGGGCCACCGCATCGGCTACGGCGCCGGCTATTACGACCGCGCCATCGACCGCCTGCGCGAGAAAGGCCGCGCGCCGCGTCTCATCGGCATCGCCTTCGATTGCCAGGAGGTGCCGGAGGTCCCCGACCAGCCGCATGATGTCGCCCTGTCCGAGATCCTCACCGAAAGCGGCTTGCGCCGCTTCCCCGAGCGCTTGTAAGAGCAGCCGATGCGTCTGTTGTTCTTGGGAGACATGGTCGGCCGCTCGGGCCGCACCGCCGTTTGGGAGCGGCTGCCGGGGCTGATCTCCGATCTCAGGCTCGATTTCGTCGTCGTGAACGGTGAAAACGCCGCCGGCGGCTTCGGCATCACGGAAGAGATCTTTCACAACACCCTGCGGGCCGGTGCCGACGTCGTGACCACAGGCAACCATGTCTGGGACCAGCGCGAGGCGCTGAGCTTCGCGCCGCGCGAGGAACGCTTCCTGCGCCCGGCGAATTTCCCGAAGGGCACGCCGGGCAAGGGCTCCGGCCTCTACGTCGCCAGGAACGGCGCGCGCGTGCTGGCGGCCAATATCATGGGCCGCGTCTTCATGAACCCTGACCTTGACGATCCCTTCCGCACGGTGGAGGCGGAGCTTGCCGCCTGCCCCCTTGGCGAGCAGGCCGATGCGGTGTTCATCGACTTCCATGCCGAGGCGACGTCGGAAAAGGTCTGCTTCGGTCATTTCGTGGACGGCCGGGCGAGCGCCGTCATCGGCACGCATACGCACCAGCCGACGGCCGATCACCAGATCCTCAACGGCGGCACCGCCTATATGTCGGATGCGGGCATGTGCGGCGACTACGATTCCTCGCTCGGCATGGACAAGGAGGAGCCGCTCAACCGCTTCACCACCAAGGTGCCGAAGGGCCGCTTCGAGGCCGCGGAAGGCCCCGCCACCATCTGCGGCGTCGGGATCGACATTTCCGATCGCACCGGGCTTGCGGAAAAGATCGCCCCGCTCCGGCTCGGGCCCCGGCTGGAAGAGACCGTTCCCGCCTTCTGGCGTTGACGCGGCCCGCGCTCGCCCCTAACTCTGCGGAAATTTTACCCTCCTCAACACAGGACCTCCCGATGGAATGGCTGCTGTCGCACTTCGATTTCGTGTCCAGTCCGGAAGCCTGGGTGGCGCTGGTCACGCTGGTGACCCTCGAAATCGTCCTCGGCATCGACAACCTGATCTTCATCTCCATCCTGACCAACAAGCTGCCGCAGGAGATGCAGGCCCGCGCCCGCCGGCTGGGCATCGCCGCCGCGCTCATCCTGCGCCTCGCGCTGCTCGGCACCATCTCCATCATCGTGCAGCTCACGCAGCCGCTCTTCACGGTCTTCGGGCACGGCTTTTCCTGGCGCGACCTCATCCTGATCGCGGGCGGCCTCTTTCTGGTATGGAAGGCAACCAAGGAGATCCATCACTCGGTCGACCCCGAGGACCCCAAGGAGAATATGATGGGCAAGGCGGCGACCATCACCATGGGATCGGCCATCACCCAGATCCTGCTGCTCGATCTGGTCTTCTCCATCGACTCCATCATCACCGCCGTCGGCATGACCGATCACATCGCCATCATGTTCATCGCGGTGATCGCGGCGGTGACGGTGATGCTGGTTGCCGCCGAGCCGCTGTCGCGCTTCATCGCCGCCAACCCGACCGTGGTGATGCTGGCGCTGGGCTTCCTGCTGATGATCGGCACCACGCTGATCGCCGACGGCTTCGGCTTCCACGTGCCGAAGGGCTATATCTACGTCGCCATGGCCTTCTCGGCGCTGGTCGAGGTGCTCAACATGCTGGCCCGGCGCAAGCGCGCCCGGCAGGGCCGATCGGACGGGCACACACATTGAGGACCGCAGGCTCGGGATAGCGGCGCTATTCTGCGGCCTCACGCCGGCGCGCGGCGATCTCCTCGGCGTGCTTCTTGCCCCAGTGGGCCAGGGGCTCCAGCGCCTCGTCGAGCGAGATACCGAGCTCCGTCGCGGAATATTCAACCCGCGGCGGCACCTCGTGGAAGACCTCGCGGTGGATCAACCCATCGGCCTCCATCTCCCTAAGATGCTGGATCAGCATCTTCTCGCTGACATCGGGCACGAGCCGCTTCAACTCGCCGAAGCGGCGGGGTTCCTGGTGCACCAGCCATAGAAGCAGCGCTTTCCACTTCCCGCCGATCACCTGGAACGCCGGACCCAGTCCGCAGCTGTCCGGCTGAATTTTCTTTCCCATGGGAATCCTCAATACTTACCTGCAGGTGCGTACCATACATTATTGTAGGTACTTGCGCAAAATCAAGTATTGACCAATTTTCCCAATCGAAACGGCGGCGGTCGGCTTGTCCGAATGCGCTGTCGCCGTTCGAATTCCACAATTCCAAGGAGTCGAAGATTGGAACCTGTGCTTTTCTATGGCGTGCCGCATGGCTGCTCGTTCGGTTCGATCGTGGCGCTTGAATGGCTCGGCCAGCCCTACCGCCTCGGCCGCATTGACATGCTCTCCCCCTCGCGAAGCGAAGCCTTCAGCAAGATCAGCCCGCTCGGCGCCACGCCAGCGCTGCTCATGGAGGACGGCGAGGCGCTGACGGAGAGTCTGGCGATTCTGCAGAACATCGCCAAGCGCGATCTCGGGAAGAGGCTGGGCTTTGCTCAGGACACCCGCGAATTCGACCGGCTGAACCGGGTGCTCTCGTTCCTGCACACGGATTTCCACTCCGCCTTCGCGTCGGCCTGGAGCGCCTACAAGCTGGCCGAGGACGATCCGCGCCGAGAAGTCCTGCGGGAGCTTGCGCGTGACAAGGCCGCGCGCTGCTACAGCCACCTGCAGGAGATGATCGCCGGAAAGGAATGGTTGATGGGCGACACCAAGACGGTCGCCGACGCCTATTTCGTGGGCATCGCGCGCTGGGGCGAGGATCTCGGCCTGTTCGACCTCAACTCCGAATATCCGCGCCTTTACGAATACAAGCAGAGGCTGGAGGCGGACAAAGGGGTGATCTTCGCCCATGCGATCGAGGACGGCGAGCCGGCCCAGTCGAGCGGCGGCTTCCTCGGTCACGTGGATCTCGACACGATCGGCTCACGCCTCGCGGCATGACGCGCCTGCCCTCCCGCGGGGAACCGCGGGAGGGTCTTTATTATACCCCTTCCAGGACGACAATGGTCGGCTGCCGCGGCAACGTCCCGAGCGAGACGAGCAGCGTGCGTTCTTCACGGAACTCGACCTCGAAACCCTCGCCCATGCGCGATGCGAAAGCGCTGATGGGGGTGGAGAAGCGGTGCATCGGCAGGATGATGGAGGAGGAAAGCCGCCGCGCGATCTCGCTCATGCCTTCGAGCGAGAGCGTAAGTCCCCCATCGACCGGCACCATGACCACATCGAGCCTGCCGATCGCGGCATAGTGGGAATCGTCCAGCTCGTGATGCAGATGGCCGAGATGGCCGATGCACAGCCCCGCCACCTCGAAGATGAAGATGGAATTGCCGTCCTTCGCCGCCGCACTGCCTCCGCGGATATCCGTCGTCACGTTGCGGATATAGACGTCGTCCACCAGCAGCGAATGCTTTATCGGCCCGCCATCCGGGTTCCAGCCGGTGAGCACATGCTCGATCGCCGGATCGGGATTGAGCGTGTAGTGCGTGCTGTGCGCCCGGTTCATGGTCGCGATGCGCGGCGTGGGAGAGGCGCCATAGACGCCGGAGAAATCCGTCGCGATGGTCACGCCCGCGGGCGTCTCGATGATATAGGTCGAATGGCCGGCATAGGTGATCGCCACTTCCCCCTGTGCGGCCACGTCCTGCAAGTTGACATACTGGACACGGGGAAGCGCGTTCGCCACGGCGACGCAGGTGCTCGGACGCTGCTCCTGGGCATGGGCGGCGGCTGGCGCGAGGATGAGGGCGAAAAGCGAGGCAATCAGGCGGAAGGCGGACATCGGCATCTCCCCGGTTTGCACGGCGATCCTACCGAAGCGGGCGGGCCTGCGCTACGCAAGGCGCGCTCACCATTGCGTGAGCAGGCGGCTTCGCGGAAGGCGGCGCCTTCTGGACGTTGCCGGCCATTTTCACTATAAGCGCGCAAATCCACGAAATTCAGGTATTTCGAGAAGGAGCGCCATGGCCGGCCATTCCCAATTCAAGAACATCATGCACCGCAAGGGCCGCCAGGATGCGGTCAAGTCGAAGATGTTCTCCAAGCTGGCGCGCGAGATCACGGTCGCCGCCAAGGCCGGCCTGCCCGATCCGGCGATGAACCCGCGCCTGCGCCTCGCCGTGCAGAACGCCAGGGCGCAATCCATGCCCAAGGACAATATCGAGCGCGCCATCAGGAAGGCACAGGGCAACGATGCGGAGACCTATGAGGAGATCCGCTATGAGGGCTATGCCCCGGGCGGCGTGGCGGTGATCGTCGAGGCGCTGACGGACAACCGCAACCGCACCGCTTCCAACGTGCGCGCGGCCTTCACCAAGGCCGGTGGAGCGTTGGGGGAGACGGGTTCGGTGTCCTTCATGTTCGATCGCGTCGGCGAGATCGTCTATCCGCCGAGCGCGGGCGATGCTGACAAGGTGATGGAGGCGGCGATCGAGGCCGGCGCCGACGACGTGCAGTCGGACGAGGAGGGTCATGTCATCATCTGCGCCTTCGAGAGCATCGGCGAGGTGACCGCGGCGCTCGAAAAAACCCTTGGCGAGGCAGAGACGGTCAAGACGATCTGGCGGCCGCAGACGCTCACGCCGGTGGATGAGGAGCGCGCGCAGTCGATCCTGAAGCTGATCGCGGTGCTCGAGGACGACGACGACGTCCAGAACGTCTATGCCAATTTCGAGGTCGACGACGCCACAATGGCAAAGCTCAGCGCGGCCTGAGGCGCGTCATGCCCGACCGCGTGACGATCACCTATTGCCGCCAGTGCCAGTGGCTCCTGCGCGCCGGCTGGATGGCGCAGGAACTGCTTTCGACCTTCTCCGAAGAGCTTGACGAAGTGACGCTGCGGCCTAGCACCGGCGGCATCTTCGAGGTGGAGTGCAATGGCGAGCTCATCTGGGAGCGCAAGCGCGACGGCGGCTTTCCGGAAGCGGCCGAACTTAAGCGCCGCGTGCGCGACATCATCGCGCCGGAACGCGCCCTTGGTCATGTGGAGCGGAAGACGGCGGAATAAGCATCTGCCGTCGCCGGCGCGCAAAATCGCGGCGCTGACCATCGGGGTCCGCATCCCTTAGTTTGCTCCGGGGATCATGCCCGGCATCTACCAGCGGATTGGTCTAGTGGTCTATACGAATAGACAAAAGCCCGCCGAAATGGCGGGCTTTTGCCGATGCGGTTGTGCGGGCGGCTTAGATGCCGAGCCCCTCGTAGCGCTTCTTGAACTTGGAAAGGCGGCCGCCGCGGTCGAGCAGGGTCTGCTGGCCGCCGGTCCAGGCCGGATGCGACGTGGAGTCAATGTCGAGGTTCAGCGTGTCGCCTTCCTTGCCCCAGGTCGAGCGCGTCTCGTACTCGGTGCCGTCCGTCATGACGACCTTGATCATGTGGTAGTCGGGATGAATGCCGTCTTTCATCGATCTGTCCTGAATCTGTTCGGGGCGATGCGCATGCTGCGGCAACTCGCCCCTGCTGAAAACTTGAAGCCGCGGCCATTGGCGGCTACGGCTTCGAAAAGGTTCGGCGTGCCTATACATCACGCGCCCCCAGGATACAAGGCCGGCGGCCCGGATTCTCGGAGGACCTGCGGAAGGATATCTGATGGCATCGTCTCCTGCCGTGCAGGACGAAAAGGCGCGGCGCTCGCTCAAGCCCTTGCGCGGGCTTCTCCCCTATATGGGCCGCTATCGCGGGCGCGTGCTCGCTGCCGTCTTCTTCCTGGTGCTCGCGGCGCTCGCCACGCTCGCTCTGCCGCTCGCCGTCCGGCGGATGATCGACCATGGCTTCTCGGAGTCGGACAGCACCTTCATCGCCAGCTATTTCTCCATGCTCACCATCGTGGCGGCGGTGCTCGCGGTCGCATCGGCCTGCCGCTATTATTTCGTCGTCACCCTCGGCGAGCGCGTGGTGGCCGATCTGCGGCGCGACGTCTTTGCCCATGTGACGCGGCTTTCCCCTGCCTTTTTCGACCGGTCCCAGTCGGGCGAGATCGTCTCCCGGCTCACCGCGGACGCGACGCAGGTCAAAGCCGCCGTCGGCTCCACGGCTTCCGTCGCGCTGCGCAACATCATCATGGGCTCGGGCGCCGTCGCGATGATGGTGGTGACCAGTCCGCGGCTCTCCCTGCTCGTCGTCATCGCCATCCCCGTGATCGTCCTGCCGCTGGTGGCATTCGGCCGCTCCGTCCGCCGCCGCGCGCGCCGCGCCCAGGATACGCTGGCGGAGGCGTCCGCCTTCGCTGCGGAGCAGATAAGCTCGGTGCGCGTGCTCCAGGCCTTCACCAACGAGGCGGGCGTGGCGAGCCGGTTCGCCGCTGCGGTGGAAGGCGCGTTCGAGGCGGCGCGCCGCTCCGTTCTCGCCCGCTCCGTTCTCACCTTCTTCGCCATCTTCACCGTCTCCGCCTCAGTCGTCGCGGTGCTCTGGGTCGGCTCCCACGACGTGCTGAGCGGCACGATGACGGCAGGGACGCTCGGCCAGTTCCTGCTCTATGCGGTGCTTGCGGCAGGCGCCCTCGGCGCCCTTTCCGAAGTCTGGGGCGAGCTTGCCCAGGCGGCGGGCGCGGCCGAACGCATGGCCGAGCTCTTGGCGGAGCAGCCGGCTATCGTCGCGCCCGAAAGGCCGCTCGCTTTTCCCCTCCCGCCGTGCGGGGCCGTCTCGTTCCGCAACGTGACCTTCTCCTATCCGGCACGGCCGAAAGCTTCCGCCCTCCATGGCCTCTCCTTCGACGTGGCGCCGGGCGAGACGGTGGCGATCGTCGGCCCGTCCGGGGCCGGCAAGAGCACGATCTTCTCCCTGCTCCTGCGCTACTACGACCCGGAGGAGGGCTCGGTCATTGTCGACGGCGTCGATATCCGCCAGGCGGACCCGGTGGCGCTCCGCGAGCGGATCGCGATCGTGCCGCAGGATGTGACCGTCTTTGCCGCCACGGTTGCCGAGAACATCGCCTTCGGCCGGCCGGGCGCGACGCGCGAGGAGGTGGAGGCCGCGGCCCGCGCCGCGCTCGCGCACGATTTCGTCATGGCGCTGGAGAAGGGCTATGAGACCAATGTGGGCGAGCGCGGCGTGACGCTTTCCGGCGGCCAGCGCCAGCGGCTGGCGATCGCGCGCGCCATACTGCGCGATGCGCCGATCCTGCTCCTCGACGAGGCGACCTCGGCGCTGGATGCCGAGAGCGAGACGCTCGTGCAAACGGCACTGGAGCGGCTGATGCGGGGCCGCACCACCATCGTCATCGCCCACCGCCTCGCCACGATACTGAAGGCCGACCGCATCCTGGTCATGGCGGACGGCCGCGTGATTGAGGAAGGCGGCCACGCCGAGCTGGTGGCGCGCGGCGGCGTCTATGCGCGGCTCGCCAGCCTGCAGTTCGACACGGGGGCGGATGTGTTCCGCGGCGCGGCGGAGTGAGCCGCGCTCCTGCCCCGCCCCCGGCGCGAGAGCCTCACCTTTCCGTCAGCTTCAGCTCTATGCGGCGGTTGCGCGAGCGTGCCTCGGGCGTCTCGGCCGGGTCGAGGGGCTGGAACTCGCCAAAGCCGGCCGCCACCAGCCGGTTCGCCGGAACGCCCTGCTCGATCAGGAACTTCACCACCGCCACTGCGCGCGCGGTGGAAAGCTCCCAGTTGTCACGGAAGCGTCCGGCGCCGGAAAGCGGGATGTTGTCCGTATGCCCGTCAACGCGCAGCACCCAGTTGATCTCGGGCGGGATTTCCCGCTGCAGCTCGAGAATGGCGCCCGCAAGCTTGCGCATCTCGTCCTGCCCCGACGGGTTGATCTCGGTGGCGCCGGACGGGAACAGCACCTCCGACTGGAAGACGAAGCGGTCGCCGACGATGCGGATATCCTGGCGGTCCGACAGGATCTCGCGCAGCCGGCCGAAGAAGTCGGAACGATAGCGGTTCAATTCCTGCACGCGCTGGGCAAGGGCCACGTTCAGGCGCCGGCCGAGATCGGCGATCTTGGTATTGGATTCCCGGTCGCGTTGCTCGGAAACCTCGAGCGCGTCCTCAAGCGCGGCGATCTGCTGCCGCAGCGCCGAGATCTGCTGGTTCAGAAGTTCCACCTGCGAGAGCGCGCGCTGGCTGATCTGCCGCTCCTGGTCCAGCTCTCCCGTGAGCTGGCCGATGCGCTCGTTGGCCGCCTCGCTCGTTCCCGCTCCGCTCGCAAGCAGCTGCTGGAGGCGCGACTGCTCCGCCTCGGCGGCCTCCAGCGAGGCGCGCAGATTGGCAAGCTCGTCCTCCGCATCCTGCGAACTGGCCTGTTCCAGGGCGAGAAGCTGGGTCAGCTCGTTTACCTGGGCGTTGAGGCGGTCGAGCACCTCATCGCGGCTGGTGATCTCCTGGCTCAGGAAATACTGCGCCAGCACGAATACCGACAGGAGGAACATGATGGCGAGCAGGAGCGTCGACAGGGCGTCGACGAAGCCCGGCCAGTAGTCGACGGTCCGCTCCCGCCGGCGTGCGCGTGCGAGCGGCATCAGCTGTTTTCCCGGGCCTTGAGGGCCACCGCGATCTTTTCCAGCGTCTCGCGCAGGGCCTTCTGGTCGGCGGCCTGCGCCTCCACCCAGTCGCGCATCATCTGCTGCTCCTGGCGCATATTCTTGACCAGGCCGGAAATGCCTTCAGCGAGCGAGGCCATGGCGGCGGCGGTGCGCGGGTTGCTGCCGCCCGACTCCTGGATCGTGCGCAGCTTCTCGGCCAGCGCCCGGACCTCCTCCGACGTGCCGTTCCTCGCCCCCTCGCCAAGATCGGACCCCAGATCCGTCACCGTCGAGAGCCAGTTCTCCAACTCGGTATAGAAGCGGGTCTGCGCGCGGCCGGCCTGCAGGTCGAGGAAACCGAGGATCAGCGAGCCGGAAAGGCCAAAGAGCGATGAGGAGAAGGCAGTGCCCATGCCGTTCAAAGGCGCGGACAGGCCCTCCTTCAGCGAGGCGAGGAGGTCGTTGGCGTTCCCCGATGCCGGGTCGAGCGACTGGATCGTGTCGCCGATCGATCCTATCGTCTGCAGGAGGCCCCAGAACGTGCCGAGCAGGCCGAGGAACACCAGGAGCCCGATCAGATAGCGCGATATATCCCTGCTTTCGTCAAGGCGCGTTGCGATAGAATCGAGGATCGAGCGCATCGAGGTGGTGGACAGCGCCATGGTCGAGGAGCGGCTAAGCAGCGCCTTCATAGGCGCAAGCAGCACCGGCTCGGTGGATTCGGTCCCGGCGAGGAATGAGTTGACCCACCGCACCTCGCGGAAGAGCCGCACCACCTGCCCCAGGACGAGCAGGATGCCCACCGCGAGCACGCCGAGGATGAGCCCGTTGAGGCCGGGATTGCTCTGGAAGGCGCTCGATATCTGGCGGTAGAGGATGGCGGCGACGAAACCCGAGATCACCAGGAAGATGATCATAGAGTAGAGGAAAACCTGCGGGCTCGAGAGGCGGCGCGGATCATATTTCTCGTCCGCGACAAGCCGGTCCGCCCCCAGCGACTTCAGCAAGGCCATCTATTCCTCGATCCGGTTCAGCCCCAAATTGGCGCAGACTCTAAACGGAAATGTGACGAAATTGAAATATGGATCAACTCCCCCACCGCTCCCGCAGGAGAGATAGGGCCGGGCGACCCGTCGGCGAGGCGAGGCATTCTCCCATCCTGCCGCCGGCGCGAAGGCGCCGCAGTCAGGGAGCGGGCTTCTGCAGCGTCTTCAAAAGCGCGCGGTGGATCGCCTCGTTCCCCGCCACCACGGAGCCGGTGTCGAACATGTCCTGTCCACCGCTCCGGTCGGTGACGAATCCGCCAGCCTCGCGAACCATCAGGATGCCCGCCGCCATGTCCCACGGGCTGAGCGCGTCTTCCCAGAAGCCGTCCATGCGCCCGGCCGCCACATAGGCGAGATCGAGGGCCGCCGAGCCTAGCCGGCGGATGCCGGCCGCCTCGCCCATCGCATTGCGCAGGTCGATCAGCGCGCGCCCGTGATGGCCGCGCCCCAGATGCGGAATGCCCGTGCCGATCACCGCATCGGAAAGCTCGCGGCGCGCCGCCACCCGCATGCGCCGGTCGTTGAGGAAGGCGCCGCCGCCGCGCTCGGCCGTGTAGAGTTCGTCCATGGCCGGATTGTAGATCACGCCGGCCACCAGCGTGCCCTGCCGTTCAAGCGCGATCGACACGGCGAAGATCGGGATGCCGTGCAGGAAGTTTGTCGTGCCGTCGAGCGGGTCCACCAGCCAGCGGTGCTGGGGATCGTCTCCCTCCACGACGCCCCCTTCCTCCATCAGGAAGGAATAGCCGGGCCGGGCACGCGAAAGCTCGGCATGCACGATCTCCTCGGCGCGGCGGTCGGCCTGGCTCACATAATCGCCCGGCCCCTTGAGCGAGACCTGCAGGTTCTGCACCTCGCCGAAATCGCGCGCGAGCGACCGCCCGGCCTTCATGGCGGCCTGGACCATGACATTGATGATGGCCGAACGCGGCATGGAACTTCCCGGAAAGGCGGAGCGCCGTCAGTCGGCGCGGCGCAGATAAGTGATCTCGTCCGTGTCGACGACAATGCGCTCGCCGGCCGAGACGAAAGGCGGAACGAGGATGCGGATGCCGTTTTCGAGAACGGCGGGCTTGTAGGAGGAGGCGGCCGTCTGGCCCTTCACCACCGGGTCGGCCTCGGCGACGGTGAGCGTCACCTGCGGCGGCAGCGAGATGCCGATCGGCTTTTCCTCGTAAAGCTCCACCGTCACGGTCATGCCATCCTGCAGGAAGGCCGCGCGGTCGCCGACGAATTCCTTTTGCAATTCGAGCTGTTCGTAGCTTTCCGAATCCATGAAGACCAGCGCATCGCCCTGCTCGTAGAGGAAGGTGAAATCCTTCTGCTCCAGCCGCACCTTCTCCACCGTCTCGGCGGAACGGAAGCGCTCGTTCAGCTTGGTGCCGTCGATCAGGTTCTTGAGCTCGACCTGGTTGTAGGCGCCGCCCTTGCCCGGCTTCACGGCATTCGTCTTCACGGCGACCCACAAGCCGCCATTGTGCTCGATGACGTTGCCGGGACGAATTTCGTTGCCATTGATTTTCATTATGACTGTCCTGAGATGAGCCGCTGGCTGGCCGGCGCTTCAAGACCACAAAACGGGCATGGAAGCAAGACGCGCTGGTAGGCGAGCAGGGCGTGGGGAGCAAAACGACGCCTCAACGCGCCGGCCGAAAAAAGACGAGGTGGCCTGTCGATAAAGGCCACCCCCATTCGTCCTCTGGGCGAACAGCAAACTGGAGCGGAATCCCGATGACCCCCACCATCACAGCATTTGAAAGTTCGCCCGACCGCGGTCGGGGCCTGGCGCGGGACATGCGCGTTCGCTGGGCGCTCGAGGAAGTCGGCCAGCCCTACGAGGTCCGTTTTGTTTCTTTCCGCGAGATGAAGGAACCGCCGCACCTTGCGCTTCACCCTTTCGGGCAGATCCCCACCTATGAGGAAGGCGACCTCGCCCTGTTCGAGACGGGTGCGATCATCCTCCATATCGCTCAGCGCCACACGGGCCTGCTGCCACAGGATGCGAATGCCCGGGCGCGCGCCACCGCATGGATCTTCGCCGCCTTGAACACGGTGGAGCCGCCGATCGTCGAGCGCGAGCAGACCCGGTATGCGGAGGGTGACAAGCCGTGGCACGAGGCGCGCCGCCCTCTCCTCGACGGACGCGTCCGCCGCCGGCTGGACCAGCTTTCCAGCCGCCTTGGCGATGCAGATTGGCTCGATGGGGAGTTCAGCGCCGGCGACCTTCTGATGGTGACGGTGCTGCGCAGGTTGGAGGGATCAGGCATAGTGGAAGAATATCCCAACCTTTCCGCCTATGTCGCCCGCGGCCAGGCACGGCCCGCCTACAAGCGTGCCTTCGACGCCCAGCTGGCGGTTTTCACCGCCGCATCGAGCCGCTGACAAGTCTTAACCATTAGAAGCTAACCGGGAGGCAGGTCAGCAGAGCGGTGAAGCGGGCTGTGGAACGGAGGCGAGCAGCTCATTCCCCTACTCCCCTACTGCCTTACTCCCCTAACGTCACCGCAGCCGGTTGGCCCGCTCCGTTGCCTGCTCGATCTGCTCGTCGGTGAGGCCTGCCAGGAAGTCCTCCATGTCGAGATCCGTGAGCCCCGCGCGGCGCGCCAGGATGTACCAGGAGGCGGCGAGGATCGGATCGGGCTCCGTGCCGATCCCGGCGCTGTAGAGCTTGGCGATCCGGTTCTGGGCCGCCACATTGCCGCTCTCGGCGGCGCGCTTCAGCCAGGCAAAGCCTTGCCGTGCATCCCTCTCGCCGCCGCGGCCCTCCACCAGCCAGGTGCCGAGGTCGAGCTGGGCCGTATCGAAATTCTGGTTGGCGGCGCGCAGCAGCCAGCGGCGCGCTTCGGCTTCGTCCTTCGTCTTGCCGCCGATGCCGCTGGCATAGACCTGCGCCAGCGCGTATTGCGCGTCGGGGAGTCCCGCCTGGGCCGCCCGCTCATACCAGGCGACCGCCTCCTGCGCTGATCCGTGTTCGGTCAGCATCTGTGCTAGGTTGAATTGCGCCTGCGTCTTGCCGGCCTCCGCCGCGCTGCGCATCAACGCAAAGGCCCGCTCGAGATCCTTCTCGGCAAACTGTCCGTCGATCAGCATCAGGGCATACTGCATCTGCGCTTCAGGATCGCCCTTCTCGGCGGCCCTGGCGTACCATTTCGCCGCCTCCTTGCCGTCGCGGCGAACACCCAGCCCCCGGGCATAGATTTCGGCGATCAGCGTCTGCGCGGCCGCGTCCCCCACCTCGGCGCGCGGGCGCGCAAGTTCGAGCGCAGTCAGGTACTGGCCGCGCTGATAGGCGCCGAAGGCCTCGTCGACCACCTTGCCGAAACGTTGTGTATCGACCGCAGGCGACTTCGCCCCGGGAGCATCCTCTCCCGCCCGCTCCAGTCGCCCGGCCTTGGCGCCCGCTGCCGGCGCTTGCGCCGGCTGCTCGACCGCGCGCTCCGCGGGCTCCTGCCCCAAGGCCGCCGGCATGCCGGACAGCCCGAGCGTGATCGCGGCCGCGAGGAAAATGAGGAGGCGCAGCATCATTTCGCATCCTCAAATCGGGGCGCATGCTCGTCGAGCAGCGCATTGGCCTCCGCGACCTTGCCCGCCGGGTTCTCCGCTGCGAAGACGGCGCTGCCGACCGCCACGAACTCCACCCCCGTCCTTGCCACTTCCACCACTGAGGCGATGTCGGAGCCCGCGAGGACGATGCAGGGGACCTCGATCATCTCCGCCCACCATCCGCCGAGCGAAAGGTTGCGCGGATGGGGTTCCGGCTTAGTGTCGTAGCCGAAGCGGCCGAAGAAGATATAATCGGGCTGGGTCTCGCCGAGCTCCAGCGCATCGTCGCGGCTTTTCGCGCCGCCGCAGCCGACCATCATGCGGCTCTGGTGCTTTGTTATGATTTCCGCCAGTTCCGCCTTGGAGCCTTCCACGTGAACGCCGTCCGCCTGGATTCGGGCGGCGATGCGCGGCTCGCCCGCCACCACCGCGGCTATCCCGCGCGCCTGCGCCACGTGGGCGAGCTTCTCGGCCCAAGCCTGGAAAGCGCCTTCGTCCGCGCCATAGGCGGGGATGAGGAGCGAGGCGACGTCTCCGCCCGCAAGCGCCGCTTCAATGCGCGCCTCCTCGCCCGCCGCGGGAGGCGGCGCGATCAGGACGAGGCGGCATCGGCTCTTCTCTTGGCTCATGGCATTCTGCTGGGGAAGCGTGCTGAATTCGTCTCACATCAGGATGCGTCGAGATTTGGACCGGGACGGGCGAAACCTGTTGCGCCGCTTGCGGCCTGCTGCCTCGATCTCAATGCGTCCCTTCGGCATAGACGATGGCAAGCTCTTCTCACAAGGGGTTTCGAAACCGCCTCTCGCAAAGTCGTGCCAAACAGTTTATGCCGCAGGGACAATCGATTTCCCCGCCATGGCACCCATTCTCTCCGACCCCGTCTTCTATCTTGCCGCGATACCGGCGGTCATCCTGGTCGGCCTGTCGAAGGGCGGGCTCGGCGGCGCCATGGCGCTGATTGGCGTCCCGCTGATGGCGCTGGTCGTCCCGCCGGTGCAGGCCGCCGCGATCCTCCTGCCGATCCTGATCGTCATGGACATCGTCTCGCTCTGGGCCTGGCGCGGTTTCTACGATCGGCGGCTCTTGGCCATCATGCTGCCGGGCGCAATGCTCGGCATCGGCATCGGCTGGCTGACGGCGGCGGTGGTGACGGCCGATCACGTGCGGCTCATCGTAGGCGTCGTCACCTTGCTCTTCTTCCTGCGCTGGGTGGCCGACAAGTTGAGAAAGAGCGAGCGGGTCGCCGGCCACAGTCCAGCGAAGGGCGTGTTCTGGGGCACCGTCGCGGGCTTTACCAGCTTCGTGGCCCATGCGGGCGGTCCGCCCTACCAGGTCTATGCCCTGCCCCTCAAGCACGACCCGAAGCTATATACCGGCACCAGCGTGATCTTCTTCGCCGTCGTCAACGCCGTGAAGCTCGTCCCCTATTTCGCCCTCGGCCAGTTCGACGCGACCAACCTGACCGCCTCCCTGCTCCTGGTGCCCGTCGCGCCCCTGGCGACGCTTGCCGGCGCCTGGATCGTGCGGCGCATGAAGGCGGAGATCTTCTACCCGCTGATGTATGGCATGATCCTGATAATCTCGATCAAGCTCATTCACGACGGCGCAGCGGGCCTGTGGGGCTGGTGAGAAAAACCGCTTCTGGCTAGACTTTCGGGAAGGTTGGAGGTGAACCGGTGAGCGACAATCCCTACGAGCAGAACCTCGATAAGAACCCGGCCAATTACCAGCCGCTGACGCCGCTGACGCTGCTCGAGCGCGCCGCGAAGGTCTTTCCCGATCACACGGCCATCATCCATGGCGGGCTGAGGCGCAGCTATCGCGAGTTCTGGGACCGTTCAGTCCGGCTCGCCTCGGCGCTGGCCAGGCACGGCATCGGCAAGGGCGACACGGTTTCCGTGATGCTCTCCAACACGCCCCCGATGCTGGAGGCCCATCACGGCGTGCCGATGGTGAAGGCCGTGCTCCACTCGCTCAACACGCGGCTCGATGCGGCGGTGATCGCCTTTCAGCTCGACCACGCCGACAGCAAGCTCGTCATTGTCGACCGCGAATTTTCAGGCGTGATGAAGGATGCGCTTGCCCGAGCGAAAGTGAAGCCGCTGGTCGTCGATTTCGACGATGCGGAATATCCCGAGGACGCGCCCTATGCAAAGGGCGAGCGCATCGGCGTGATCGACTATGAGGAGTTCGTCGCCTCCGGCGATCCAAGCTTCGCCTGGGCGGTGCCCGACGACGAATGGGATGCGATCTCGCTCAACTATACGTCCGGCACCACGGGCAATCCGAAAGGCGTGGTCTGCCATCACCGCGGCGCGGCGCTGATGGCTTACGCCAACACGGTCCACGCCGGTATGGGCCGGCACCCGGTCTATCTGTGGACCTTGCCGATGTTCCACTGCAACGGCTGGTGCTTTCCCTGGACGCTGGCGCTGCAAGCAGGCACGCATGTATGCCTGCGCTGGGTGCGGGCAAAGGCCATGTATGATGCGATCGCCGATCATGGCGTGACGCATCTGTGCGGCGCGCCCATCGTCATGTCGACCCTGCTCTCCGCCGCCGCGGACCAGAAGCGCTCGTTCCCGCAGACGGTGAATTTCAGCACCGCCGCTGCGCCCCCGCCCGAATCGGTGCTTTCCGCCATGGCTGAGGCGGGGTTCGCCGTCACCCACCTTTACGGCCTCACCGAAACCTACGGTCCGGCCGTTGTGAACGAATGGAAGATGGAATGGGACCGCTTCGACGGCGCCGGCCGGGCGGCGCGGAAGGCGCGGCAGGGCGTGCGCTACGCCACGCTCGAAGGGCTGACCGTGATGGACCCAAAGACGATGCGGCCCGTTCCCGCCGACGGCGAGACGCTGGGCGAAGTCATGTTCCGCGGCAACATCGTCATGAAGGGCTATCTGAAGAACAAGCACGCGACGGAGGAAGCCTTCGCCGGGGGCTGGTTCCACTCGGGCGACCTCGGCGTGCTCCATCCCGATGGTTACATCCAACTCAAGGACCGCTCCAAGGACATCATCATCTCCGGCGGCGAGAACATTTCCTCCATTGAGGTGGAGGAGGCGCTCTACAAGCACCCGGCGGTGGCCTTCTGCGGCGTCGTCGCCCGCCCCGATGAGAAGTGGGGCGAGACGCCGGTCGCCTTCGTGGAGCTGAAGCCGGGGACGCAGGCGACGGCGGAGGAGATGATCGCTCACTGCCGCCGGCTCCTTGCCGCCTTCAAGTGTCCGCGGCACGTCGTCTTCGTCGAAATCCCCAAGACGTCCACCGGCAAGATCCAGAAGTTCCGGCTGCGGGAGATCGCGCGCACGCTCTAGGGAAAATGCATTTTAGGGAAATTTTTTGCGAAGATTGTGCAAACCGTTAACCAGTCATTAAGCCTTACGGGCGTTTACTTTCGGCATCCAGTGATCTGGATTCTGACTGAGTGGCTGGGCCATTCTGTTTGACGCCTCCCTGTTAACTCCTGAGAGCCGCCGACCCGCGGCTCTTTTTTTGGCCTGAATTTTCCTGTTAACTCTTCATTAAGCAGGGGCTTGCGTTTGGCCCCGGCCCGAAGCATTTTCCACGGCAAAAGTCATTGGGAAGCGGGCGCCGCTGGCTGGCGCCGTGTAAGTATATTGGGGCGGACAGGAATGATCACCGGCAGTATGGGCGGCGCGAACATGATCAAGCTGGCGGAAAGACGGGTTTTCTCCCAATCTTTCAAGCCCCTCTATGACGAAGGCATGGGCCTTGTCGAGGAGGCGGCCGAATATCTGGACGGCGAGGGCCGCGCCACCGCCAAGACCCTGTCGCGCACCGCTGCCGGCCTCTACGCGGCCGAATCCATGCGGCTCACCACCCGGCTGATGCAGCTTGCCTCCTGGCTGCTGCTGCAGCGGGCTGCAAATTCCGGCGAGATGACGCGCGAGCAGGTCGCCTCCGAAAAGGCCAAGGTGCGGCTCGACACCGCCTCGCTCCAGGAGGAGGCGCCCGGCTGGAGCGAGCTGCCGGAGGCCTTCCGCAGCCTGGTCCGCCGCTCTTTGCGGCTCGAAGCCCTGGTGCGCCGTATGGACGAGGAGATTTACGGCTCGCCCAAGGCCCAGCCGGCCGAGCCGTTCCTCACCAATCCGGTTTCCGATCAGATCACGCTTCTGCAGACGGCGTTCGGGCGCGGCTGAGCTCAGCGTTCGGCAGCCGCAAGGAATGTGACTATGGCATCGCCGGTCACCGGCAGGGCGATGATCGCCGAGGCGATGACGAGCATGAAGGTAATGCGGCGGTAGACCGTATCGCTTGAGATGCCGTAGAGCGCCGATCCGGCAAGCAACCCCACGAAATACGCAGGCGCTGCGGCGATGCCGAGCATCACCCGCGGTCCCTCCAAAAGGCGCGCAGCAGTGTCCTTTCGCTTGCGGCGCACGCGTCCGCTGTCCGGCACTGTCTTCCTCCGCTCTGACTTGCCGGATGGCAATAGACCTCGCGCGGGCTATGGTGGGGCCATGACAGGCGCGATTCGCATCATCGGCATCGACCCGGGGCTGAGGCGCACCGGTTGGGCCGTCCTCGATTCGCTCGGCAATTCCCTGCGTTTCGTCGGCGCCGGCACGGTCCGGTCCGACGAGAAGGCCGATCTCGCCTCGCGCCTGTGCCAGCTCCACGACGGCCTTTCCGATATCCTGCACCAGCACATGCCTCACGAGGCGGCCGTCGAGGCCACCTTCGTCAACAAGGACGCCGTCGCCACCCTCAAGCTCGGCCAGGCGCGCGGCATCGCGATGCTCGTGCCGGCGCGCGCGGGGCTTCCTGTCGCCGAATACGCTCCGAACGCGGTGAAGAAGGCGGTCATCGGCGTCGGCCATGGCGAGAAGCGGCAGATCCACATGATGGTGAAGGTGCTGATGCCGAAGGCACGCTTCGACAGCGACGATGCCGCCGACGCGATCGCCGTGGCCATCTGCCACGCCCACCACCGGCAGTCGGTAACCGCCCGCCTTGCCCTGGAAGCGCGCGCATGATCGGCAAGCTGAAAGGCATCCTCGACGAGGTGGGCGAGGATCACTGCATCATCGATATCGGCGGCGTCGGATATGTCGCCCACTGCTCCTCGCGCACGCTCTCCTCCCTCGGCAGTGTGGGGAGCCCGGTCACGCTCTTCATCGAGACCTATGTGCGCGAGGACATGATCCGCCTCTATGGCTTTCAGAGCGCGCTCGAACGCGAGTGGTTCCGGCTCCTGCAGAACAATGTGCAGGGCGTGGGCGCCAAGGTGGCGCTCGCCGTGCTCTCCACGCTCACGCCGGCGGAACTGGCGAACGCCATCGCGCTTCGCGACATCGCAATGGTGGCGCGCGCGCCGGGCGTCGGCAGGAAGGTGGCCGAGCGCATCGTCACCGAATTGAAGAGCAAAGCGCCGGCCTTCGCCGGCGAAGCGACCGGCACGATCGGGCTCAAGCAGGAGCTTGGCGAGGGGGTCGCGCCGGCGCCCGTCGCCGACGCCGTCTCCGCTCTCGCCAATCTCGGCTATTCGCGCGACGTGGCGGCGAATGCCGTGGCGGCGGCGCTGAAATCCGCGGGCGAAGGAGCCGACGCCGGCACGCTGATCCGCCTAGGGCTTAGGGAACTGGCGCGGTAGTTCGCGGCTTGAAGTAAGCAAGTCCTTACTTTACCTGTAGGTAAGGAATGACCAAAGGGTAAGGAAATGGGCGCGCTCGCGAAAATCACTGCCAAGGGGCAGATCACCGTGCCCAAGGAGGTCCGTGACCGGCACGGATTGAAACCTGGCGATCGCATCGAGTTCGTCGAGGAAAACGGAAAGACCTGGGTGCGGCCACGCAATCGCAGGGCGGTCGACCTGTTCGGCATTCTCGGTCCCCCGCCGAATGGCATCAGCTTGAGCGACGAGGAATTGGAGCGCGCGATACAAGACGCTGCGGAGGAGCAAGCCGCGGAAGAGGACGAACGGATCATACGCGAGTGGCGCGAGGGGATCGAGTGATCGGCATCGACACCAATGTGCTGGTCAGGTTACTCGTTGCTGACAATGCTGGCCAGACTGATGCCGTTCGCCGCTTCTTTGCTCAACGAAACTCCGACGATCCAGCCTATGTGAGCACGGTTGCGCTGCTTGAGACGCTCTGGGTTCTACGGCGGCGTTTCGGATATTCACGGTCCACGATTCTCGACGCCTTACGACAGCTGGTGGCAAGCGCGGAGTTCCAATTCGAGCACGGCGAGCGGCTGGAACAAATCCTGGCGACAGGCGACCCATCGTCCTCGGACATTGCCGACCACCTGATCTCCTGTTCGTCCAATGCGGCGGGCTGCACCCGTACTGTCACTTTTGATCGCCGTGCGGCCTCTCGCGTCCCCGGCATGGAGCTCCTCGCATGAGCGATCCGGACCGCATCATCTCCCCCGCCCAGCGCGGCGAGGATGTCGATGCCACGATGCGGCCGCAGTCGCTGGACGAGTTCGTCGGCCAGAAGACCGCGCGCGCCAATCTGAAGGTTTTCGTCGAGGCCGCCCGTGCGCGCGGCGAGGCGCTGGACCACGTGCTCTTCGTCGGCCCGCCCGGGCTCGGCAAGACGACGCTGGCGCAGATCATGGCGCGCGAGCTCGGCGTCAATTTCCGCTCCACCTCCGGTCCGGTCATCGCGAAAGCGGGCGACCTCGCCGCCCTCCTCACCAATCTGGAAGAGCGCGACGTGCTCTTCATCGACGAGATCCACCGGCTCAATCCGGCCGTTGAGGAGATCCTCTACCCCGCCATGGAGGACTATCAGCTCGATCTCATCATCGGCGAGGGGCCGGCGGCCCGCTCGGTGAAGATCGATCTCGCTAAATTCACGCTGGTCGCCGCTACCACCCGCCTTGGGCTCTTGACCACGCCGCTGCGCGACCGCTTCGGAATCCCGATCCGGCTCGAGTTCTATACGGTCGAGGAGCTGAAGGCGATCGTCACGCGCGGCGCGCGCATTCTCGGCCTGCCGCTGACCGAGGACGGGGCGGAAGAGATCGCGCGGAGAGCGCGCGGGACGCCGCGCATCGCCGGCCGTCTCTTGCGCCGCGTGCGCGATTTTGCGTCGGTGGCCGGCGCCGAGAAGGTGACACGCGAAATCGCTGATGCCGCGCTCCTGCGACTGGAAGTGGATGCGCTCGGCCTCGACCAGCTCGACCGGCGCTACCTCAGCATGATCGTGGAAAATTTCGGCGGCGGGCCTGTCGGAATCGAGACCATCGCCGCGGCCCTTTCCGAGCCGCGCGACGCCATCGAGGACATCATCGAGCCCTATCTTATCCAGCAGGGCTTCATCCAGCGCACGCCGCGCGGCCGGGTGCTTGCCGCCAAGGCGTGGAAGCATCTCGGTCTCAACCCGCCGAAGGAGCTCTCTCAGGCGCAGATCAGCCTTTTCCAGGAGGAGGAATAAGCGCAGGTGGTCTCAACGGCAATGAAGCATGGCTGACGCCGTCACCGATCCGCTGGCCGCCGGCATCAGCGGCGAGCTCACCGACGCCGGCCACCGGCTGATGGCGCGCGTCTATTTCGCCGATACGGATTTCACCGGCGTCGTATATCACGCGCGCTATCTGGAGTTCCTCGAGCGCGGGCGTTCGGACTTCCTGCGCCTATCCGGCGTGCATCACACCGAGCTGGCCGAAGGAAGGCATGGCGAGCGCATCTCCTGGGTCGTCCGCCGCATGGAGATCGACTTCCGCAAGCCTGCCCGCATCGACGACATCATCACCGTCGAGACGGAAGTCGAGGATATCTCCGGCGCGCGCATCTTCATGCGGCAGCGGCTCCTGCGCGGCGCGGACATCCTGGTCGCGGCGCGCGTCGAGGCCGCCATTATCGGCGCATCCGGAAGGCCGCGTCGCTTCCCGAAGGAGTGGATCCCGGTCTTCCTGAGGCGGCCGGAACAAGCCGGGAGCACGTCGGGCGAAGTCTCCTCCGCAAATACTGGTCCGTCGTAATACGGCGTTAACCATACTCCGCCATATCTCGGAGGGCCTTCCCGGAGCTTTAGCGCCTTCCTTTGACCAAAATTTACCGGAAGAAGGCGCGGCTGAAGCATTTCGGGGGGCGCCGCGGCTTCGTTGGGTGAGGCAAGGCGCTGCACGGGGACGGAGCGGCATGAATGCCGCCCGGATTTACGAGGACTGTAAGGCATGGAAACTGTAGAGCTCGCCGCGCCGGGTGGAGATCTCTCCATCTGGGCGTTGTTCTGGCAAGCCGGATGGGTCGTCAAGCTGGTCATGCTTGGGCTCCTCGGCGCCTCGATCTGGACCTGGGCGATCATCGTGGACAAGCTTTTGGCCTATGCGCGCATGCGCATGGCCTTCAACCGCTTCGAGCAGGTGTTCTGGTCCGGCCAATCGCTGGAAGAGCTCTACCGCTCGCTCTCGGAGCGCAAGACAACCGGCATGGGAGCCATCTTCGTGGCGGCCATGCGCGAGTGGAAGAAGAGCTTCGAGAAGGGCGCGCGCTCTCCGCTCGGGCTGCAGACGCGCATCGACAAGGCCATGGACCTCGCCCTCGCCCGGGAAATGGAGCGGCTTGAAGGCAAGCTCGGCTTCCTCGCCTCCATCGGCTCTTCGGCTCCCTTTATCGGCCTTTTCGGCACGGTTGTCGGCATCATGACCTCCTTCCAGGCGATCGCCGGCTCGAAATCCACCAATCTGGCAGTGGTGGCCCCCGGCATCGCCGAGGCCCTGCTCGCCACCGCCATGGGCCTCCTGGCCGCCATTCCCGCCGTCATTGCCTATAACAAGCTGTCCTCGGATGCCGGCAAGCTTGCCGCCCGCATGGAAGGTTTTGCCGACGAGTTCTCCGCCATCCTGTCGCGCCAGATCGACGAGAAGGTCGCTCCCAAGGCACGCGTCGAGGAGTATGCCTGATGGGCATGTCCGTGGCCTCCCCGAGGAATGGCGGAAACGGGCGGCGGCGCGGACGGCGCCATGCCCTGATGTCGGAAATCAATGTCACGCCTTTCGTGGACGTGATGCTCGTTCTGCTGATCATCTTCATGGTCGCGGCGCCGCTGCTCACCGTCGGCGTGCCCATCGATCTGCCGGAGACGCAGGCAAGGGCGCTGAACTCGGAGACGCAGCCGATCACGGTATCGGTCAACAGCGAGGGCCAGATCTACCTTCAGGAGACGGAGGTTCCGCTCGAGGAAGTCGTGCCCAAGCTGCAGGCCATTGCCCAGGCGGGCTATGAGGAGCGCATCTATGTGCGCGGCGATCGCGCGGCTGATTACGGTACGGTCATGCGCGTGATGGCGCGCATCTCGGCCGCCGGCTTCCGCAATCTCGGCCTAGTGACCCTGCAGGAACAGGACGGCTGATGCCATGAAGACCGGTCTCGCCACATCGGTCACCTTGCACGTGGTGCTCCTCGGCTTTGGGCTTTTCTCGCTCTCTGCGCCGAGCGCCTTCGAAGTGGCGGATGTCGAGGCGCTGCCGGTGGACATCATCCCGGTGGGTGACATCTCGCAGGTCCAGCAGGGCGAAAAGGAAGCGCCGCCCGCTCCGAAGCCGGCGCCCAAGCCGACCCGCCGGCCGGACCCGGTCGAGAACGCGCAGAAGGTGGGCGAGGCGGATACTGACCTGAAGCCGCCGCCCACCCCCGAAGCAAAGCCGAAGCCCGTCGAACAGGCTTCCGAGCCGCCGCCCGCGCCGAAGCCGCAGCCCAAGCCCGCCGAAGATCCGGTCAAGGAGACGCTGGAGGCCGAGGCGCAGGATGTTCCTGTGCCCGCCGCCGAGCGCGAGCCCGAACCGCAGCCGCGCCAGGAAGCAAAGCCGGATCCCGCGCCCGAGCCGATGGTGGCCGAGAATGCGGAAGCGGAAAGCGTGAAGCTGCCGACTACCGCGCCCGTGCCGCAGGCTCGCCCGCAGCCGCCCAAGCCGCAGATCGCCAAGGCGCCCGAGCGCAAGGAGGCCGACAAGCCGGCGGCGCAGCAGCAAGCCAGGAGCGAGAAGAAGGACGAGGAACTGCTCGACCAGGTGGCTGCCCTTCTCAACAAGGAGAAAGCTTCCGGCGGCGGCGCGCAGCGTTCGACCCAGGAGGCGGCGCTGGGCGCCAGGGAGACCACCGGCGGGCAGAAACTGACGCAGAGCGAGATGGATGCGCTGAGGGCGCAGATCGAGCGCTGCTGGAACGTGCCGGCCGGCGCGCTCGACGCCGACAACCTGAAAGTGTCGGTCAAGTTCCGCCTCGATCCGAGCGGCGCCGTCGAAGGACGGCCGGAGATCATCCAGGCCGGCGGCTCGAGCGTGGCGCGTGCTGCGGCCGAATCCGCCCGCCGCGCCGTCCTGCAATGCGCCCCCTACAATCTGCCGGCGGAAAAATACAGCGGCGGCTGGGACGAGGTCGTCGTCAATTTCGATCCAACCGAGATGTTCTGACCCGCCTGGAGGCGGGTCATCGAACACGAAGGAACATCAAGAGGCATGAGCTGATGCAGAACTTCCTCCGAGCGACCTTGGCCATTGCGAGCCTCGCCGTGGGGCTGGTCGCGCTGACCCTGGCGCCGGCACGCGCGCTGGTGGAGATCGACGTCAACCGCGGCGTCGTCGAGCCGGTGCCGATCGCCATCACCGACTTTTTGTCCGGCGGCGCCCACGGCGCGCAGATCTCCTCCGTCATCGCCGCCGACCTGCGGCGTTCCGGCCTGTTCGCGCCCATCGACCAGGCGGCCTTCATCGAGAAGATCTCCAATCCCGATGCCGCGCCGCGGTTCGAGGACTGGAAGGTCATCAACGCCCAGGCGATCGTGACGGGCCGTGTGACGCAGGAACCCGGCGGCCGCCTCAAGACCGAATTCCGCCTCTGGGACACCTATGCCGGCACACAGCTCGTCGGCGAGCAGTTCTTCGCCGAGGAGAGGAACTGGCGTCGCATCGCCCATATCATCGCCGACCGGATCTATGAGCAGTTCACCGGCGAGAAGGGCTATTTCGACAGCCGCATCGTCTATGTGGATGAGTCCGGCCCGCGCGACAACCGCGTGAAGCGGCTCGCCCTCATGGACCAGGACGGCGCCAATCCGAAATACCTGACCGACGGGCGCGCCATCGTGCTCACGCCCCGCTTCTCGCCCGAGCGCCAGGAAATCACCTATATGTCCTACGAGAGCGGCCAGCCGCAGGTCTATCTCCTGCAGATCGAGACCGGGCAGCGCGAGCTGGTTGGCAACTTCCCCGGCATGACCTTCGCGCCGCGCTTCAACCCGACCGGCGACAAGATCATCATGAGCCTTCTGCGCGAGGACGGAAATTCCAACATCTTCGCCATGGATCTGCGGACGCGCACCACGCAGCGGCTGACCGACACCAACGCCATCGACACCTCGCCCTCCTATTCGCCGGACGGCAGCCAGGTCGTCTTCACCTCCGACCGCGGCGGGCGCGCGCAGATCTATGCGATGGGCGCCGACGGGTCCAATCCGCGCCGCATCTCCTTCGGCGACGGCACCTATTCCACCCCCGTCTGGTCGCCGCGCGGCGACCTCATCGCCTTTACCAAGCAGAGCGGCAACGAGTTCCAGATCGGCGTCATGCGCACCGACGGCTCGGGCGAGCGCATCCTGTCGAGCGGTTTCCTGCAGGAAGGCCCGACCTGGTCGCCCAATGGCCGCGTGATCATGTTCTTCCGCCAGGAGGCGGGCTCCGCCGGGCCGAAGCTCTATTCGATCGATCTGACCGGCCGCAACGAGCAGCAGATACCGACGCCCAATTTCGCCTCGGATCCTGCCTGGTCGCCGCTTCTGAAATAAGGCGGCGGCCCGCTTTCAGCCGCAATTTCCGCTACCGTCCGAATCGCAGCAATTCCCGGACCGGGCGCCAGACGGAAACGGAAGATTAACCGTCGCATGGTTACTGCTCGCTGAAGAAAAACCTTCGAATGCCAAGGAGTGACGGCATGCGCCGCATTGCAGCCCTGACGAGAAATCCCGTCGCCATCGCACTGGTTGCCGCCCTGGCCGTGGCCGGGTGCCGCTCGAAACAGCAGGTCCCCAATTCAGCCGCCGACCTCGGCCTCGGCGCGGGGGCGGGCGTGGGCGGCGCCGGCGGTCTGGGCGGCGCGGCCGGGGCGCCGGGCTCGCGCCAGGAATTCACGGTGGCCATCGGCGACCGCATCTTCTTCGACACGGATTCCTCCGTCATCCGCGCCGATGCCCAGGCGACGCTGGCGCGCCAGGCGCAATGGCTCAATCAGTATCCGTCCTATTCCATCACCATCGAGGGCCATGCCGACGAACGCGGCACACGCGAATACAACCTGGCGCTCGGCGCCCGCCGCGCCGCCGCCGCGCGCGATTTCCTGGCCTCCCAGGGTGTCAATGCTTCCCGCATCCGCACCATATCCTATGGCAAGGAGCGCCCCGTCGCCGTATGCGACGACATCTCCTGCTGGTCGCAGAACCGCCGCGCCGTGACGGTGCTGAGCGGCGCCGGCAGCTGAGCGGCGGCAAAGAGCGAAGAGGTGCGAATAGGGGAAGCATCCCCTTCGGGCCCCTGTTCGCCTCTGCTATCGCCCAAATCAAAATTTGGCCGAAGTCTCGGCGCTTGGTAAAGGTAACGGCGGGTGGGGGCCTCCCGCCCGATCCTTTCCTTGTCGAGAGCGAGATAGAATGCTGTCCCGAATCTTTGTAAGCGGTCTTGCCGCGCTGGCCGTCCTTGCCCTGACGACGGCCGGACCTGCCGCCGCCTTCCAGTTGCCCGGTGCACCGCCGGCGCAACCGGGCGCCGAGCTCATCCCCGCCCAGGTGACCGATCCCCGCGTGATGGCGCTGGAGGAAGAGGTGCGCAGTCTCAAGGGCACCGTCGAGGAGCTCAATTTCCAGATCCTGCAGATGCAGGATCAGCTTCGCCGCATGCAGGAGGATACCGAGTTCCGCTTCCAGGAGCTCGAAGGCGGCACCGCCGGCGGCAGCACGACCCCGCAGCAGCGCAGCGAGCGGCTGGCGCCGCCCGCCCCCGGCCAACAGCAGGCGGCCCCGGCGGTCGCCGATCCCCTCCCGGGTGTCGCCGTTGCCACCGTTCCGCCCGCGGCAAATGCGCAACCCGCCGTCCCGCCGGCGGGAGCCGCGCCCGCGCCGGGCGACCCCCCGCGCGCGCTCGGCACGATCACCTTCGACCAGAACGGCAATGTGGTCGCGAGCGGCGCGAGCCAGCCGATCGACCTGCTCCAGGGCACGCCCGCTGCCGGCACGGACGGTTCCGTCGTCGCGGCGCTGCCGCCCTCCGGCGATCCGAACGAGATCTACCAGAACGCATATCAGTTCATCCTGTCCGGCGACTACCGCACCGCCGAGGCGGGCTTCCGCCAGTATCTCGACAGGTTCCCCGAGGGCGAACATGCCGCCGACGCCCATTTCTGGCTCGGTGAGGCGATGCTCGGCCAGGACCGCCACCGCGAGGCCGCCGAGGTCTTTCTCCAGGCGAACCGCAATTTCCCCGATGCGAAGAAAGCGCCGGAGATGCTCCTGAAGCTCGGCGTGTCGCTCACGGCGATGAACCAGCGCGATGTCGCCTGCGCCACCTATCAGGAGATCGGCCATCGCTACCCTGACGTCTCCTCAGCGCTCAAGGAGCGCATAAGGCAGGAGCAGGCGCTCGCGGGCTGCTGAGCGTGCGCGCTCCTGGCGCGCTCTTTTCCGGCATTGACTTCGCCCGCCACAGGACGGTTCTCGCGGCGGTCTCCGGCGGCGGCGACTCGCTCGCCCTCCTCTTCCTCCTTCACGAACATCTGAGGACCATCGCCAGCGGCCCCTCGCTGCTCGCGGTCACGGTCGACCATGGCCTGCGTGCCGGCTCGGCCGGCGAGGCGCGTGAAGTCGGCCGACTAGCGGCGGCGCACGGCATTGCCCACCGCGTGCTCAACTGGGAGGGCGGCAAGCCGGCGAGCGGCCTTTCCGCGGCGGCGCGCGAGGCGCGGCTTGCGCTCCTGGCGCGGGCCGCGCGGGAGGCGGGCGCCGGGCTGGTCTTCACCGGCCACACGGCGGACGACCAGGCCGAGACGCTGGCCATGCGCCTTGCGCGCGGCGGCGGCCGGGGGGCGGCCGGCATCGCCCCCGCCACGCTTGTCGATGGCGGCGTGTGGTTTCTGCGGCCCCTCCTCGGCACCCGGCGCGCGACGCTCCGCGCCTTTCTGCGGGAGCGCGGCATCTCCTGGATGGAGGACCCGAGCAACCACGACCCGCGCTTCGAGCGAGCGCGCATCCGCGCCGCGCTCGACGAGACGGCGATCGGGGAACTGCTCGCCGCCGCCCGCACGGCTGCTGAGGCGCGGGAGCGGCTCGGGCTGGAGGCCGCCGGGCTCATCGAGGCTGCGGCTGAGAGAGCAGCTCCGGGCCTCCTCCGCGTGCCGCTGGAAGCGCTCGCCGGCAGCGAGGCCGGCCTTTACGCCTTCCGCATCCTGCTTGCCGTCGTGGGCGGCGCCGAGCATCTGCCTGACCTTAACCGTGCCGCCGCGCTCCTCGGCCGAGCGGGAGAGCAGGGCTTCCGCGCCACCCTGTCCGGTGCGGCGGTCACGGCCCGGCGCGGCGATGTCTATTTCCACCGCGAGCGGCGCAACCTGCCCGCCTCTCCGGCGGCGGACGGCACGCTGTGGGACGGCCGCTACCGCATCGCGGTCAGAGAAAGCTTGCCGGAGGGCACCCTTGCCGCTTTCGGCGCCGAGAACGCGCGCACGGCGGAGCTTCCCGCGACGGACGCCCCGCGCGGCCTGGTCCGCGCCGCCCTGGCCGCCGAGCCCGCTCTTCATGCCGGCGGCCCCCTCGTCGGGCTGGCCGCTTCGCTGCCGCAGGTTTCCATCGAACCGGTGCCCGGGCCGTGGGCGCGGCTTCTTCCGTCCTTCGACCTTGCTCCGGCCGGCGCCGTCGCCGCCCTTCTCGGCGCGCGGGAGATTCCGCCGTCGCCATGGGAAGGCCACAAACGAGCGATGGGATAACCATGTGTCGCAGAAACAGGCTTCCCCCAGGGCGGGCTGCTTGGCAAGCCTGCGCTTGCTCCCTATGTTAGCGGCGATGATGCCGGCCTCGGCGTACCTACGGAACTCAGATGAATCCAAATTATCGAAATTTTGCGCTGTGGGCGATCATCGCGGTCCTCCTCATAGCGTTGTTCAACCTGTTTCAGGCGCCCCAGCAGCGCGGCGCCACGCGGGACATCGCCTATTCGCAGTTCCTTCAGGAGCTCAGCGACGGCCGGGTCGAAAGCGTGACGATCACCGGCGACCGGATTTCCGGCACCTATGTCGACAACCGGACGCCCTTCCAGACCTATTCCCCCGGTGATCCGAGCCTGGTCCAGCGGCTGGAAGAGCACGGCGTCACCATCAATGCGCGCCCCGAGAGCGACGGCTCCAACTCAATTCTCGGCTATTTCATTTCCTGGCTGCCGATGATCCTGATCCTGGCGGTCTGGATCTTCTTCATGCGGCAGATGCAGTCCGGCTCCGGCCGCGCCATGGGCTTCGGCAAATCCAAGGCCAAGCTCCTCACTGAGGCGCATGGCCGCGTCACATTCCAGGACGTGGCGGGCGTCGACGAGGCCAAGCAGGACCTGGAGGAAATCGTCGAGTTCCTGCGCGACCCGCAGAAATTCCAGCGCCTCGGCGGCAAGATCCCGCGCGGCGTGCTGCTCGTCGGCCCTCCGGGAACCGGCAAGACGCTGCTTGCCCGCTCCGTCGCGGGCGAGGCGAACGTGCCCTTCTTCACCATCTCCGGTTCGGACTTCGTCGAAATGTTCGTGGGCGTCGGCGCCAGCCGCGTGCGCGACATGTTCGAGCAGGCCAAGAAGAACGCGCCCTGCATCATCTTCATCGACGAGATCGACGCGGTCGGCCGTCATCGCGGCGCGGGGCTTGGCGGCGGCAATGACGAGCGCGAGCAGACCCTGAACCAGCTGCTCGTCGAGATGGATGGCTTCGAGGCGAACGAAGGCATCATCTTGATCGCCGCCACCAACCGGCCCGACGTGCTCGACCCGGCGCTGCTGCGCCCCGGCCGTTTCGACCGTCAGGTGGTCGTGCCCAATCCCGACATTGTCGGGCGGGAGAAGATCCTCAAGGTGCATGTGCGCAACGTGCCGCTGGCGCCCAATGTCGACCTGAAAGTGGTGGCGCGCGGCACCCCGGGCTTCTCCGGCGCCGACCTCGCCAATCTCGTGAACGAGGCGGCGCTGATGGCCGCGCGGCGCAACAAGCGCCTCGTCACCATGCAGGAATTCGAGGACGCCAAGGACAAGGTCATGATGGGTGCGGAGCGCCGCTCCACCGCCATGACTCAGGCGGAGAAGGAGCTGACCGCCTATCACGAGGCGGGCCACGCCGTCGTGGCGCTCAACGTGCCCTCGTCGGACCCCGTGCACAAGGCGACCATCATCCCGCGCGGCCGCGCGCTGGGCATGGTCATGCAGCTGCCCGAGGGCGACCGCTATTCCATGAGCTACAAATACATGGTCTCGCGGCTTGCCATCATGATGGGCGGCCGCGTCGCCGAGGAGCTGAAATTCGGCAAGGAGAACATCACCTCCGGTGCCGCTTCCGACATCGAGCAGGCGACGAAGCTTGCCCGCGCCATGGTCACCCAGTGGGGCTTCTCCGACAAGCTGGGTCAGGTCGCCTATGGCGAGAACCAGGAAGAAGTCTTCCTTGGGCATTCCGTGGCGCGCCATCAGAACATGTCGCAGGAGACCCAGCAGAAGATCGACGAGGAAGTCCGCCGTCTCATCGACGAGGCCTATACCAAGGCTCGCGAAATCCTGACCGAGCAGCGGAATGCGTGGATCGCCGTTGCCGAAGGCCTGCTGGAATACGAGACCTTGTCTGGCGACGAGATCCGCGCCTTGATACGCGGCGAGAAGCCGGCCCGCGACCTTGGCGACGACACGCCTCCCTCGCGCGGCTCGGCCGTGCCGAAGGCCGGCGCGCGCAAGGAAGGCAAGAAGGGCGAAGAGCCCGACGCCGGACTCGAACCCCAGCCACAGGGGTGAGAAACGTCCGGCTGAAAGGCCGGCAAAAAGCCAACGATTTGGCTTTTTGAGTTTCGAACGCCCGGAGCCCTAGCGGAGGGCAGAAAGCCGGTTGGCGCAGCCAATTCGTCGTGCCAGTGGCACGGCGAAAGGCTTCGAATGCCGGGGAGCTGCTGGAGGCAGCGGGGTCCCCGGCAGGAAAACGTCCGGCCGAAGGTAGTCGCAAGTGAAGGGACCCCTTAGGGACGATCCTTCCCCCCTCCGCCCGCCCGCCGAGCAGGGTGATCAAATCGGCCCCGCCGCCCGGCTGCGCAAAATTAATCTGCAGCAAAAACAGGCTCCTGCACGATTTCCGCATTTTTTCGCCTGAGATTTTATCCCCACCCCCGGCAGCCCTCTTACAATCCCTCCCATCGCTCTTGCGGGAACCGGATGCGCACCGGGTGTTCGGGAGAGCGGCGGCAACCTCCCCCTCCAGGGATCGGTACCTGGAGGCATGATGAGGGCCCGCGACAGGCCGGCGGTGCCGG
>NZ_JAPSLH010000045.1 GCF_031180965.1 Chelativorans sp. | reverse complement strand
TTCGTCCGACAACCAGCGGGAAGCCTCGATCGAGGATCAGCTGAGGCTCTGCCGGGAATACGCGGCCCGCGAAGGATGGACGGTGGTTCAGACCTATTCCGACGCCGCGATTTCCGGCGCAAGCATCATCCGCCGCCCAGGCATCCAGCAGTTGCTGGCCGATGCCCAGCGTGGCCGGTTCAAGATCGTGCTGGCCGAAGCCCTTGATCGCCTCTCGCGCGATCAGGAAGACGTTGCTGGCCTCTTCAAGCGGCTGCGCTTTTCCGGCGTCGGGATCGTCACCCTCTCCGAAGGCACAGTCGACGAGCTTCACGTTGGCCTCAAGGGCACCATGAACGCGCTCTTTTTGCGCGATCTCGCCGCCAAGATCAGACGCGGTCAAAGCGGACGCATATTGAACGGCTATGCCGCAGGCGGCCTGTCCTACGGGTATCGTGTGGTCAAGAAGGTCGACGACCAGGGCGAGCCGATCCGCGGATTGCGCGACGTTGACGAGGAACAGGCCGTAATCGTCCGGCGAATTTTCCGGGAATTTGCATCCGGCCGCTCGGCGCGCACGATTGCCGCCGGCCTGAACCGGGACGGTGTTCCCTCGCCATTCGGGAAGACCTGGGCCGCATCGACCATCAACGGCAATCTCAAGCGGCGCAGCGGCTTTCTCTACAACGAGGCCTATATCGGGCTGCTCGTCTTCAACCGCATCCAGATGGTCAAGGACCCGGAAACCGGCAAGCGCATCTCGCGGCCGAACCCTCCTGAGAAATGGCAGGTGGTGGAAGTGCCGCACCTGCGCATCATCGAGGATGAGCTATGGGATGCGGTGCAGGCGCGCAAGAAGCTCTACGGCGGCACGCGGCTCCACATTCGCCGTCGGCCGAAGCACATGTTCTCGGGCCTTGTGCGCTGCGGGTGCTGCGGCGCTTCCTACACGGTGAAGAGCAAGGATCAGCTCGCTTGCGCCGCGCATCGCGAGAAGGGGACCTGCGACAACAGCAGGACCATTCGCGTTGTGGAGCTCGAAAAGCGCGTCTTCGACGGCATCCAGAAGCGGCTGCTCGCACCCGATGCCATTGGCCGCTTCCTGGCCGAATACCATTCCGAACAGAAACGGCTGAATGCCTTGAACAGGCAAAGGCGTGCAGAGGCCGAAAGGCGGCTGGCCGGCATAGATCGGCAGATTGCCAATATCATCGACGCCATCGCGGAAGGGGTGGCGACGGCGAGCATGAAATCACGACTACTGGAGCTTGAACGCGAGAAAGAGGTTCTGGCCAAGGAGCTGGAAGCGATCGCCGCCGCGGCCAATGTCGTGGAGTTCCATCCGGCGGCGGTCGAGGCCTACCGCCGGAAAGTCACGGAGCTTCAGCATGCGCTGCGTTCCGACGAGAAAGAACGGCGCGAGGCGGCGAACATCATCCGCTCGCTCGTCAATGGGATCGAGGTCGTGCCTCTGGATGGCCGAGGGCAACTGGAGCTAAGGGTTCAGGGAGCCTTGGCCGAGCTTCTCAACCTGCCAAGCCGCAGGCCCGGAGAGTTTCCAAGGACTGTATTGGTGGTAGCGGAGGAGCGCTACATCGCGAGACCCACTATTGAAGATGCGATCTTCTGCTATCTCAGAAGGGTAGCCTAGGAGGGCTTCCGCCCTTTCAGTGTTGCAATTGATCTCATCTCTGACCCGATGGTCACTATGAGGATCGCCCGACAGACTATCCCTTCTCTCTACCCTGCTTGAAAGAGAAGGAGTGGGAGATTGCGTTCGCCACACCCGTGACCATCATTGTTGGCGAAGAGCCGAGGCCCGAAGAGCTGGCTGCTTCTGGATAGCGAGGCCGGGGAAGCAGAAATGCCGTATGTGCCTCCTCGAAGAACGTTGGCTCCTGATACCGGTGCCTGCGAGCTGCAGGAAGGCTGACGCTCTTTCTGGCCTCGGCCTACTCCTCGAAGCTTGACAGCCTGAAGGGAAGGCAGGACACCGGCTAAAGGACCCGGACGGCGACGGAGAGGACAAGAGTGGATTGGTATGCCGTCTTCCTGGCCATTTTTGGCGCCGTCGTTCTTCTGACTGCCTGGCTGCCCCTTCTGCTGAAGGAAATGCCGTTGTCCCTGCCTATGGTCTGCATCGGCATGGGTGTGCTGCTGACCTGGTCACCGCTTTTGCCGATTGACTGGGCGAACCCCCTCGAGAATCGACAGCTGACGGAACGGATGACGGAGTTTGCTGTCATCGTCTCCCTGATGGGAGCAGGGCTGAAACTGGACCGGCCGGTCGGTTGGCGCAGCTGGGGCTTGACGTGGCGTCTCCTCTTGATTGCCATGCCGGTCACCATCGCGGGGGTGGCACTGCTCGGTTGGGGCGTGCTCGGCCTGGGCCTCGCCGCCTCCCTTCTTCTCGGCGCCGCCCTTGCCCCGACCGATCCGGTCCTGGCGAGCGACGTACAAGTTGGCCCTCCTCATTCCGGTGAGGAGGATGAGGTGCGCTTTGCGCTCACCTCGGAAGCGGGGCTCAACGACGGCGCGGCCTTTCCCTTCGTCTACCTGGCGATCGCGGTCGCGCTTTCGCAGGCTTCCGGCGAGCCATTCTTGGCCGACTGGCTGCTCGTCGATGTCATCTGGAAAGTTGGCGCAGGCGTGGCTATCGGTTGGGGGGGCGGCCTGGTGATGGGGCATCTCACATTCCGCCTGCCGAACCGGGCGGCACTTGCCAGGTCCAATGACGGTTTCGCCGCACTTGGCATCACCTGCTTGGCCTACGGCACGACCGAGCTGGCAAATGGCTACGGATTCCTCGCCGTGTTCGTCGCCGCGGCGGCTTTTCGTTCGGTAGAGCGGCGCCACCGCTATCATCGCAACCTGCATAGCTTTGCAGAGCAGATCGAACGCCTGGTGATGATGGTGCTCCTGGTGTGCTTCGGTGCCGCGATTGCTGAGGGTACGGTATTCAATGCCTTGAGCTGGCCGGTTGTTCTTGTCGCGGTGCTGATCATGTTTGTCCTGCGACCCCTTTCCGGCTGGATCAGCCTTGCCGGTCACCCCGCACCCGCTCACGAGAAGCTGGTGATCTCGTTCTTTGGCATCCGCGGCCTCGGCTCGTTCTACTACGTTGCGTACGCCCTGGGTCAGGCCAAGTTCGAGGGTACGCAGGTGATCTGGGTGACGGTCTGCTGCGTGGTGCTCGTTTCGATCGTCATACACGGCATCGCCGTCACTCCGACCATGAAGCGCCTTGACCGCAGTCGGTCCGCGTCGGGCAACGCAGCGAAATCGCAGCCACCCCCGCCCTAGTACAAAGTGGATACCGGTTTGCGTTCTTACCGAGCGGCCCGTCGACAGATATCTGTCATGCTAGCGCACACGCAGCCGACATAATCCGGATTGCCTCCCCGAACAAGTTCAGGAGGCTGTCAACACGGTGCCTCAGACCCCTTCGATGGTTGCCGTGTAGCAGTGGTCGGTTCCCACGCGCAGGATATATTTTCCGCCACGGTCATCCGTTGGCTTCAGGAGCGGGGTGTATCCCGGCGTGTCCTCCCGCAACGATGAACTGACAACTTCGTCAGGCGTGAGATGCCGCGACGCCAGCCGTTGCAGCAGCAATACGACTTCTGCTTCAGAAAGTGAATCAACCGGTATCCGATGTTTGTAGACGGACTCGGTGCTCTTGAGACCTGTGATAACCCATGCATTGTCACACATTGTGCGCTCCTGGATTCGAGCCACCATCACCCACAGTGATTGATCGGCTCAACCGTTCTGTTCTGGCAACATGCCTTCGAAGACGAGGATTTGGAGAGATGGCGGGTCGGGATCTCTGACACCGCGAAGGCCAAGGTCGGCCAAATCAGCAGCTTAAACTCTGCGCCCGAATTGAGCTCGTAGCAAGGCCGATCTCCTCCCCGAGCCCACCGGAGCATGGGAAGTGCTCCTGGCAGGGTGGCTTGTTGCTTTCCGCCGGGTGGCCCGAGCAGGATGGTAGCCGCGTGACCTGCTGGTCTGTCAAGCAAACGTGAGGGATAGGCTGTGTTTGCGTCCGTCCAGCGGCACGCGCACGCGTGTGGTTGAACACTGCAGAGGTGTGTCGTCCAGGACAGCGGACCACTCACCCGATTGGCGACCCATCGAATTGTCTATGCGGATATCGTAGTGGGTAGTGCCAATCCGCACAACGGCTGCGAACCCTGGCCAGGTTGACGGGACACATGGGTCGACAATGAGAAATTCTCCCTCGCGCCGAATGCCCAGGATCCCTTCAATGCCTGAACGATACATCCAGGCGGCGGAGCCGGTGTACCAGGTCCATCCTCCTCGGCCGACATGCGGCGCGACGGAATAGACGTCGGCTGCAACCACATAGGGTTCGACCTTGTAGCGGTTGGTCTCTTGGGGCGACAGCGCGTGGTTGATCGGGTTGAGCAGCGAGAAAAGATCGTGCGCCTTGTCACCCGCACTCAGCTTCGCAAAGGCCAGGATCGCCCACATGGCCGCATGGCTGTACTGGCCGCCATTCTCGCGCAGGCCCGGCGGATAGCCCTTGATGTAGCCCGGATTGTGAGGCGTCTTGTCGAAGGGCGGCGTGAACAGAAGCGCAATGCCTTCCTCGCGGCGGATGAGATGCTCCTCCAGCGATGTCATCGCCGTTGCGGCCCGTACCGGGTCGGCCGCACCGGAGAGCACAGCCCAGGACTGGGCGATGGAATCGATCCGGCATTCATCGCTGTCCTTCGAGCCCAGCCATGTGCCGTCGTCGAAAGTCGCCCGGCGGTACCATTCGCCGTCCCAGGCATGCTTTTCGAGCGCCTCGCGCAGCGAGGCTGCGTGAGCCCGCCAGCGCTCCGTGCGACTGGCGTCACGGCCTTCCGCCAGCGGCGCGAACAGCTCGATGGTGCGCGTGAGCAGCCAGCCCAGCCAGACGCTTTCGCCCTTGCCGCCTTCGCCAACGCGGTTCATGCCGTCGTTCCAGTCTCCGGTGCCCATCAGGGGCAAGCCGAGCTTGCCGGTCAATTCCAGGCATTGATCGAGGCCACGGGCGCAGTGCTCGAAGAGGGAGGCGGACTCGCCCGAATCTGTGGGATGGAAAAAAGAATCGTGCTCGCCGGGACCAAGCGGCGGCCCGGCAAGGAATGGGACGATCTCATCCATGACCGCGAAATCGCCCGAACTGTTCACATAGGTAGCAGCCGCGAAGGCGAGCCAGACGCGGTCGTCGGAAATCTGTGTTCGCACGCCTTGCCCCGATTGCGGCAGCCACCAATGCTGGACATCGCCGTCGACAAACTGCCGGCCGGCTGCGCGCAGGAGATGGCGCCGCGTCTCTTCGGGCCTTGCCAGCGTCAGGGCCATTCCGTCCTGAAGCTGGTCACGAAAACCGTAGGCACCGCTCGCCTGATAGAAAGCCGAGCGCGCCCAGATGCGGCAGGCTAGCGTCTGGTAGAGCAGCCAGCCATTGAGCATGATATCCATCGCACGGTCGGGCGTCTTGACCTGGACCGTCTGCAAAAGACCGGCCCAGTGGTCCGTCACCTCCTGGAGGGCGATATCGAGATCGGCCGCGCGATAGCGCGTGACGAGCGCCTGGGCTTCCTCCTGCGATCCGCACTGCCCGAGAAACGAAACGATCTCTACTGTCTCGCCCGCGCCGAACTCGATCGTCTGCTGCAGGACCGCGCAGGGGTCGAGCCCGGCGCCGGTGGTGCCGGACAGCGGCATGTGGCCGGCAAGCGCACGAGGCGCCGATGGGTGGCCGTACTGGCCGAGGAATTCCGTCCGGTCGGCGGTCCAGGTGGACTGCCGTCCGCAGAGGTCGGCAAAGGCGACGCGACCAGAGGAATTGATGCTCCAGGGATTGCGCACCAGCATCGCGCCGGTGGCCTCGTCGATCTCCGTTACCAGGAACGGTGCCGTGGCACTGCGCGAGGTGGCAAGCACCAGCTCGGCATAGCTCGTGACCGACAGGCGGCGCGGGCGACCGGAAAGGTTGCGAAGGGTCAGGCGCGAGATCTTGATGGGGTCGGCCACGGGGACGTATTGCAATAGGTCGAGCGCTATGCCGTTCGCCTGGTGCTCGAAACGGCTGTAGCCGAAGCCGTGGCGCGCAACATAGGTGCCGCCGTTGCGGATCGGCTGGGCTGTGGGGCTCCAAAGATCGTGGGTTTCTTCGTCGCGGATGTAGATTGTCTCGCCGCTTGGATCGACGACGGGATCGTTTGACCACGGCGTGAGTTGGTTCTCGCGGCTGTTTTCAGCCCAGGTGTAACCGCTTCCCCCCGCCGAAACCTGAAAGCCGAATCCGGGATTGGCGATCACGTTGATCCATGGCGCGGGCGTGACGGCGGTGCCATCGAGGATTGTTACATATTCCCGCCCGTCCTTGTCGAAGCCGCCAAGACCATTGAAAAACTCGAGCGCCGGCGCTTGCGGCGAAGATGGCTTGGAAGGCTGCCGAACAGGCCTTGGAGGGAGGGAAGCTGAGCGATTCTCGGCGGATGGGCTCTGCAGACGATCGAGCTGCGCTTCTATCGATCCGTGACGTGCCGAGCAGGTAACACGGGCAATAGAATGGAGCTGGGCGCGCGCCTCGGCGCTCATCAGATCCGCGCGCAGCGTAAAGACGGCGCCTTGCGCCAGCTCCAGTCCGAAACGCGGTCGCGATTGGCTGCTGCGCACCGCCGTCTCGATGGCGATCTGCAGGTCCTGCGTGTAGGAGGATGCACGCTCGTTGACGATCACCAGATCGACGGCGAGGCTTTTCATACGCCAATATTCGTGAGCGCGCAGCAGCTGGCGTATCTGGGCCATGTCCTCGGGATCGTCTATGCCCACCAGGACGATCGGCAGGTCGCCGGAGATGGAGAGGTGCCACAGGCCCGATTGCGGGCCAGCGCCGCGGATGATCTTCTTAGACGGCGCCCTGTAGCGTCGGTCGGCATAGAGGATGGGCGCGGCCAGACGCTGAAAATCCGCGGCCTCTGCGGCGTTGACATCGAGATGGCGAAGCTGGACCTGGCCTTGCGTCCACGCCAGGGTCCTGGCGCGCTCGAAGGCACTTCGGTCATGGTGCTTGTCGACCAGATCCATTAGTTCTGCGCGCGATGACGCGACGATGGTCCAGTAGGTGATGCGCGCCACCTTGCCGGGTGCGATTCTCACGCGCCGCCGCAGCGAAAAGATTGGATCGAGAACAGTCCCCACGGTGTTCGTAAGTGCCGCATCCACTGCCGCTGCCGTGCGTATGCAGCGCCCGCGGCCGATGAACCGGGCGCGATCGGTCTCGTATTGGGGATCGGAGACGATCTCGCCTTCGACCACGGCGAGATGTGCAGCCCACACCTGCGGCTCGGCCTGGGAGCGAGGGCGCCGCGTCGCAATGAGCGCGCCAAATCCGGCGAGGTGCTCGGTCTGTACGAACAGCTTGGAGAAAGCCGGATGCGCCATATCGGAGGCCGGCGACGCCAGGACGATCTCCGCATAGGACGTGACCTCGATGTCCCGCGACCGGCGCCCTCCGTTGCTCAAGGACACGCGGCGCACCTCGCAATCGTCCTCGCCGGAGACCAGCACTTCCATGGTGGTCGTCAAATTGCCCTCGCGGTGGACGAAGCGGGCGCGATCCTCGTCGAAGACGACCTCACGATTCTCCCCCATATTGCCGAGGGGTTGAGCGCCAGCGGACCAAACATCCCCGCTTTGGACATCGCGCAAGAAGATAAAGGAGCCCCAGTCGTCACGGGTTGGGTCTTCGCGCCAGCGCGTGACGGCCAAGTCGCGCCAGCGGCTGTATCCCGCTCCTGCAGCGGTCAGCATCACCGCGTAGCGGCCATTCGACAGAAGATGGGTCACTGGAGCACCGTCTGTCGTGGCGGCGACCCGGCGGGAGGTGGAGATTTCTGTCTCCGCCGTGGCTGGGGAAGCCTTCACCTCTTCGGCCCTTGGATAGCCGGTGGCAACGTTGCGCGGCATGCGTTCCTGCAGCAGGAGTTCGCACGCCTGGATCATCGGCTCACGGTGGAAACGGGCGCGCATCTCGCCATCATGAAGCGTGTTGGCGATTGCGACGATGGTCATGCCCTGATGATGGGCCATGAAGGTGCGGACAATGGCGAAACTCTCCTTCTCAGGGAGCCGCGATCGGGTGAAGTCGAGTGCCTCGAAAAAGCCAAAGCGGCCCGTGGCGCCCATTTTCGCTAGGTGGGCGTAGTTTTCCCGCGCCGCCTGCGGGTCGACCATCGTCGCAAGCCCGGTCGCGTAGGGTGCGATCACCGCGTTCTCCGCGAGGCCACGCTTGAGCCCAAGACCAGGAACGCCGAAATTCGAATATTGATACGTAAGCTCCATGTCGCGGGCGTTGTAGGCGGATTCGGAGATTCCCCAGGGAATGCCGAGCGAGCGCGCGTAAGACTGCTGGCGCTCCACAATCAAGCGATTGGTCTGTTCGAGCAGACTCCCGGCGGGAGCGCGCATGACGAGCGAGGGCATCAGATATTCAAACATGGAGCCTGACCAGGAGATCAGCGCCGATGCGTTGGCGAGCGGTGTTGCGGCACGCCCCAGGCGGAACCAGTGCCGGGTCTCGATATCGCCTTTGGCAATCGCAAAAAGGCTCGCCAGACGGGCTTCCGAAGCGAGCAGATCGTAGCAGCTCGGGTCGAGCCTGTGGTCGGCAACGGAATAGCCGATCGACAACAGCTTGCGTTCGGGTACGAGAAGGAAGGCGAAGTCCATCGCCAGCGCCATCTCGCGCGCACCCGCCGCAATCGCCTGTAGCCTGGCCCCCAGAGCGCCGTTTGCTGACCGGTCGCGCCCGTGTTCGGCCACTGATTTCTTGAAGGCCTCGATCCAGAAGAGGAGATCGGCGGTGCTGTCTCCGACATCCGCCGGGTCCATTTCGCGCGCCGAGGCGGCGGCCTTGTCAGCCAGCCGGGCCAGCACCGGCGAGAGCGCATCGAGTGTCTGCGGTCCATTCAGCTGAGTCTGAATGTCTTCAAACACCAGAGCGATCTGTGTTCCCCTGTGCTCGCGCGCAACAGACGGTGCATCGAGCGCTTGACGCGCAAGTTGGAGATTGTCGCTCATGCCGAGCCGTACATTTTCTCCGAAGCCTTTATTCGCCCATGCCTCGCATGCGTTGGCGAGCGCGATCAGATGCCCGGCAAGGTTTCCGCTGTCGACCGACGAGATGTAGGCAGGTTCGAGGACGCGCAGATCCCGGGTCTCATACCAGTTGAAGAAATGGCCGTTATGACGCGAAAGCTTGCGCATGGTTTCTAGCGTGGCTTCAAGCCGCTCCACGGTCTCGACCGTGCCGGCCCAGCCGAAGTCGCGGGCAGCCGCCGCAGAAATGAGGTAGAGCCCCATATTGGTCGGCGACGTCCTGTGCGCGATGACGGGTCTTGGATCCTCCTGGAAATTGTCCGGTGGCAGCATGTTGTTTTCGGGGGTCACGAAGGTCTCGAAGAAGCGCCAGGTGCGGCGCGCAATGAGACGCAATTCGGTTGCGTCCGCATCTGAAATCGTCAGGCGCGGTCCGGCTGTTGGTGACCGGCTTGTCCACAAAGCGAGCGCCGGTGCCGCCAGCCAAAATAGCGCGAAGGGCAGGGCGAGAGGCCATGACGAAGGTGAAAGCGCAACCGCGCCTGCCGCCATCAGAAGCCCAAGCAGCGTGCCTGACGCCATGCGGCGGTAGAAGCCCGCGAGGTTCAGTCGCGGGCTTCCTTTTGATTGCGCGGCGGTGGTCCATTCCAGGAGATGACGGCGAGACCCGAACAGCCGCACCAGCGTTCGCACAATCGCATCACCCATTCGCCACGCGTGGTCGGGCAGGAAAGCGATGGAAAGGACGCTCTGGACAGCTGCAAGCCGCAGGTCTGCAGCGAGTGCCGTAAAGTGGCTGCGCGGACGAATGCCGGCACGGTGCGGCACGAGGGTGAAGAAAATCGGCAGGAATGGCGGGATTGCCACCGTGGCGATGAGGAGGGCGGTCCCTAGGATCGCCGATGGCAGCGGCATCAGCCAGGTCAGGCCCAGAGCCACGAACGTGGACGGAGCTGCCAGGGACCGCCTCAGATTGTCCAGCATCTTCCCACGACCGACGGAGGGAAGCGCATGATGTCCCCTGCGCAGCCGCGCCACCCAGGGAAGCAATTGCCAGTCGCCGCGCGTCCAGCGATGCTGGCGCTTGGCGGCAACGTCGTATCGGGACGGGAACTCTTCGATCACCTCAATATCGGAAGCGAGGCCAGCCCGGGCAAACACGCCCTCGAAGAGGTCGTGGCTGAGCATGGTGTTTTCCGGCACGCGGCCGGCAAGCGAGGCCTCGAAGACATCCACATCATAGATGCCCTTGCCGGTATAGGTGCCCTCGCCAAAGAGGTCCTGATACACGTCCGAGGCGGCAGACGCGTACGGATCGATGCCACCGGGCGCTGAGAAGACGCGCTGATAGAAGGACCCTTCGCGGCCTACCGGCAGTGAGGGTGTGACGCGTGGCTGCAGGATGCCGTAGCCGTCGACGACGCGCTGCTCGGCATCGCTGAAGCGCGGCCGGTTGAGCGGATGCGCCATCTTGCCGATCAGACGATGCGCGGCATCGCGGGGCAGCCGCGTGTCGGCGTCCAGCGTGATGACGTAGCGCACGTCGGCCGGCACCTCCGGCGGGCGCCCCGCTGTGGGTATGAAGGTGGTGTCGTCGGCGCCGCGCAGGAGCCGGTTCAGCTCGTGCAGCTTTCCACGTTTGCGTTCCCACCCCATCCACTTGCCTTCCCCCGCATTGAAGACGCGGCGGCGATGCAAGAGGAGGAAGCGGCTGCCGCCAGCGACCGGCTCGTGACGCTGGTTCAATCGGGCGATCGCATCTGCGGCTGTTTCGAGCAGCGCAGCATCCGTCTCCAAAACCTCCTGTTCGGCATCCATCCCGTCCGTGAGAAGGGCAAAGACAAGGTCGCCTCCGACACCGGATAGGTGGTGGACCTCGAGCCGTTCCACTTGCTCCAGAAGGTCGCCCTCGCTTGTAAGGAGCGTCGGCACCGCGACCAGCGTTCGCAGCGATGGCGGCACGCCCTCCTTGAGGGCGAGGCCGGGCAGGATCGTCGCGCCAAAACTCCAGGTGAGTAGCCGGTTCACAAGTGCGGTCGCCACCTCGGTCGCGGGCAAAAATCCAGTCATTGCGAACAATGCCAGCCAACCCGCGCCAATACCGGAGCGCGAAAGCGCCCACAGCGCGACGGCGAGCAACAGCGCTGTGACAAGCAGGATCGACCCAATATAGCCGCCAATGCCCAGACGCGTGTTGAAGCGGCTGATCCGTAGCCGTGGCGGCGGCCGAAACCCGATCGCGCGCTCCAGCGCATGCCGGCCTTGGGCAATAAGGTGATAGCCCGGATCGCATGCGCGCTGCGCGCTGCCTGCAGCTTCCTCCTCGCTCGCTGCTTCCAGCGCCGCATCGAGTGCCTGTTCCGCGATCTCCACTTCCGTGTAAGACGAGCCGCGGGCCAGCTGTTCGATCGCCTTCCTGTAGGCGTCGCGGGTTGGGAAATCCATGTCGGCAAAAGCGCTACGGGCCCGCAACCGCTCATCGACCAGGCTCACACTTTCGAACAGCTCCGCCCAGTCGATGTCGGAAATCAGCCGCATGCTGGTGACGATGTTGCGCACGGTGACATTGGAGGCGCCCTGCCTCTGCTGCGCATGCTGCACGACGGTGTCGACGGACACGCCCTGCAGCGCAAGACGCTCCTCGAGCCAACCGAGCGCGGGCGTTGTTGCGGGATCCTGGTTCCTCAGCTGCTTTGCAAGATGCGCGGCAAAGACCTCAGACAAGGGCTCCGGCGAGCGCGAGGCGATATCGGCCTCAAGCGCGGTCCTGCCAGAGCCGGGCGAGAGCAAGCGCCCGGCCAGAGCCGCCGCATCCGCGCGGGCCGCCCGGCCCGCAGTCATCTGATCGGCCAGCCGGCGCAGGTTCTCGATGAGAACAATGCGCAGGGTGATCGCAACTGCCCACAGCTCGCCGATGGTCAGGGGCTGCACCCGCTGATAGGCGACCAGGTATCGCCGCAGTTTCTCGCGGTCGAACAGGCTGTCCGTGTGCGCGACAAAGGCCCAGGCAAGCCCGAGAACCCTCGGATAGCCTGCAAAAGGTCCATCACTCAGTTTCGGCAATTGGCGATAGTAGCCGTGGGGAAGGTCATCCCTGACCTCGCGGATCTGCTCTTCGACCAGGTGATAATTGTCGAGCAGCCATTCAGCCGCTGGAACCACTCCTTTGCCGCTTTCCACTTCTGCGGCGCTCGCCCGGTATGCGGCGAGGAGGACAGCTGCATTGTCGTTCAGTCTTGCATGCAGGGATCGAACGGATGGCGGCCTGCTGGTTACCTTCTGCGCGGCTGCAAGGCTTTCAGCGTGCTGCTCAAGGCGCTCCACGCTGAAGAGCTCCTCCCTTACCGGCGCTCCATCGTTCCATGGCGGCGATGAGGAGTGACGATGGAGGAGACCGAGGATCGATTTCAATGAGTGCCTTTCCAGCTTGGCGGAAAAGCTGCGCCAATCGGCTGATCTATTGGAATTATGAATCCCGCGGGGCTTCCCACGAGGAGCAGTTCTGGCTGTCTTGACCGCGGATCACGGCAGCCGGGATCGGACCGTCAATGATGCCACTCCGACTGCGGCGGCAGTTCGCCGGCGACATCGACATGAGCGACGTCGCTGTCCTCGGTCAGGCGCTTTTCCGAAAAGCGGAGGGTGAGGAGCCGGCCATTGTCTGTCAGGAGTTGCAAGTCCCCGCGTCCGAACACCTGCCGGAGCGCTTCGGGCTGCATCCGAATCTCCCCGCTGCCGGTCACTTCCCCGGGTCTCTTGAGAAACCCGTCGAAATCATAGTCTGCGCGCCCAAGTATTTTGTCGTTGCATTTCACGACCCCCGTCCCGCGAATTCCACCTAGATACTGCATTAGATTGTCCTTTTGAGGTTCCGGCTGGACCGGTGAACGCGACCTCGGAATCGTGTTGCGCACCGTCAGCGCAGATCTTTCACGCTCCCGCTCGGTCGCCCTTGCGGCTTTTCCGGATCAGCGAAAGTCAGCCGCCGTCAACACATAAAAGGTTCTGCGCCCATTCGCGTAGGTTTCTCGCGCGACGTCATGGATCGTGGCGCGGGCGGCATCGAACGCAGCCAGAAACTCTATTTCGCCGATTGCTGAGGTGCGGAGCGCATCAGTTTCAACGTAGAAGGGCACTTCGAACATGCCGTCATGGCCGACAAAGCGAACACGCTGCCCAGCCTTGTCATAGCTGCGGCTTCGATTGGGGAACGTAAGGGACATGATGGCGTATCATCCATACTGGCATGGTGGCTGACACCCATCAGAGGGCGCCAAGGGGAGTCTAGACGCGTCCGCGTCTTATTCTAGTTCACGTTCGGCTCTTTGCCTTGTCGCGTGCATCATTGCTGTTGCTCGCCTTTTTGACCTGGGAACCAAACGGCGCGTCCACCTTCGCAGCACCTTTCTCCTGTTTCGGCTTCCTTACTTCGCGGCTGCTGCGTTTCTGTCCTTTTGCCATGTCAGGCTCCTTGTAGTTCTGCGCCGCCCGGACCGGATGGCGCTGATATCGCTTCGAGGCTGTCTTCCGTGGTCACGCGCTCATGGCGCTCCTCGTCGTTGCGGATCCGGTATTGCGCCAGATTGTCCTCCCTCGCCGGCAACAGCGCGGTAACGTGGTAGGTTTCCGGCATGATGGGCGAGAGGCTGAACCTGCTGTTCAGGCGGACGGCTTGCCCAATGGCGAAGCGGTGGGCTGTCAGGCTTTGCATCTGATGTCTCCTATCGGAATGCGGCTGGTCACAGGGCGTGACGCACGCGTGATAATTTGCCGGCGGGTTCTGCGCCTTCGCGAAAACCAGTCAGGCCGCAAGCGCAACCGCGCAGCCTTCTGCCGCCCGCCGGTTCGGCGAGGTGTCGCCGGGCATCGTCGCCCAGCCGCCAGCTTCGATGAACTGCCGCTTCTTGTAGTTGTCGGCCAGCGCCTTGAACTCGACCAGGCGCGCACCGGAATTCGGCGCCGCATTGAACCTCTCTACGCAAATGAGCGAAGCCAGGTCTCCTCGCGCGGAATCGCCTGCCGTCGATGCAAGGGTGCGCGACGTGCCGCCGGTGACCCAACCGCCCCAGGTGAACCCTACGACCATCGTTGCGACTGCTGTTGCGGCGCAGGCCCATACAAGTGTGGATTTGGATGGCTGATATTCGTTCCAGCGGTGCGCCACGGATGTCCTGCTGTTGTTCTGCATTGCCATGTCTATTCCTCCCATTGTCATTGAATGGTGATGCCTGTCGTCTTCAACGGGCTGATTCAGGCACTCCTCAGAACCGATTGCCTCGGCGCGAGGGGTACTCGCGATCTGCCGGGTTGGAAGCTGAGGTTTTCTGGCCCACGATTATAGGGCCGCAATTTTATATATGTTTTTTCCCGACGGATAACAGGAGCAATAAGTAATATTGTCTGTGTACGAAAATTCTTGCGAGAAAAATGGCCGGTGACTTCGCCGGTGTTTTAATGTAGCACTTGAGATATTCGAAAAATTTCCCTGCGCCCGCAAAAGCCTGCGACGAGGACCCTGTTTCCATTGCCCGCCAAGGAGGCGGGACTCTTGTGCACATTCATCAAATCAGGTGGCGCGCCAGCAGCGATATCCACTGCCGGTTGGCAAAGGCTCGCAATGAATGGCCATACCCGATGTCCAGTGCAGGGCGCTCTGTGCCATGCATGGGCGAAGTACTCGCTGGAACGCATCCTCGTCTGCGCCGGCCACACCCCAGGATGGAGTCAGCGGAAATGAACCATGCAGCCGTTTTGGGAGCGCTCGCGCTCATCTTCTGGTTCGGGGTCAGCGAGGCAGCAGCTCAATGCAACGTCTCGGATGCCCGACTGGAGGAGGCGATCCTCCAGAAACCTGAATTGCGCGACGGAGCAAATCGGCAGGTCGTGCGCGATCTGCGGGCCTTGAGGGACGCCGCATTCATTCTTTGGAACTACGGACTTCATGATGATTGCGAGCGCATCCTCGGTAACATTCGCGAACTCGTTGCGTCACCATCCATGCGGGACCTGGTTGCCAATGACGAGGATGAAGCAGATCAGCAACTTGCCGCGGGAGAGCCGATGCTGCACGACGGCGGCCAAGTCCTTGGAAATCGCGATGGCGAAGGCGCCCGGCCGCTCATCGATATCAACGAACTCGGGCCTGGCCTGCGAGCCGACGAGATACTCGGCGCTGAAGTCCGCAGTTCCGATGACAAGATCATTGGCGAGGTCAGGAATGTGGTCATCGGAACGATGGATCGCCGAGACTACGCAATCGTTGCATCAGGAGGATTCTTCATACCCGGCAAGGATAGCATTGTGGTGCCGCTCCGCCATCTCAAGGTAGATCAGGAGCGGGACAGCTTTTTCCTCCAGATCACGGAGGCCGAAGCGAAAGCCGTCCCACTGATGCCGGACCAGGAATACGAATGGCTGGCGGATGAAGCGTGGCGGCTTCGCAACGATGCCCTTTTTCAGTACCAGGGGCCAAATTCACAGCGGTTCGGAGACTGAATCGAGCCGTCGGGCCGATCAGCGCGCTTGCATTCTGCTGAGCCAAGACCGGCATTTTCTCGCGGCTCTGTCGAACCGCGTGCTGGAACTGACGCCGGACGGGCTGCGCAGCTATGGCGGCGGCTATACCGGATATGTCGAGCGCACCGGCCAGGAAGCGCCAGGCTTGCGCAGCTGAGAGGCGCGCTAGCGCCCGCGTCAGGTCTGGCGCTTCGGCTTCTTGCCTCCAGGCTTGCCTGCTGGGTGCTTGCCTGCTGGGCCATGTCCCGCCGGCTTGCCCTTGCGGTGCGGTTTCTTGAACGGCTTTTGGCCGGACTTGCGGCTGTGCCTGAACGCCGGTTTCGCCTGCCTCTCGCCTGCCTCGCCGGCCAACGCGATGACGATGCCTCGCTCGGTGCCGCCCGGCTGCCTGATCCGGTTGGCGAAACCCGCCGCCTTGTCGCCGGCAATCTCGAAGCGGGTCTCGGTGTCGTCGATCCTGATCGAGCCGACATTCGCGCTTCGATACGCCGCCCGCCTTGCAGATCATCGGCAGCAGCCATTTCGGGTCGGCGCGCTGCTTGCGACCGAGCGAGATCGTGAACCAGACGCCGCCCTCCATATCCGGGCCGCGCGGCTCGCGCGCAGGCATCGGGCCGCGCGCGTCGTCGAATCGCTTGTCGCGCTTTCCCTTGCCGGCGCTCATCTCGCCGACGGGCAGCGGCGACAGATCCTCAGGCACGGGCCGGGCGGAGAATTGCTCGCGCACAAACGCCGCGGCGATCCGCTCGGGCGGGACCTGGCCGAGCAGTTCGGCAACGAAGGCCCTCTCCGCCTCGTCCGGTTCGGCGGCGGCAAGCGCCATGTCGAGGATCTGTTTGCGATAGCGCGCCTCGATCTCGGCGATGCCGGGCGCGGCGCGCCGGGTCGCCGTTAGTTTGGCAAGTGCCAGCGCGCGCTGTGCCGCGCCACGCCTGTTCTCGGGAACGATGAGCACGCAGACGCCCTTGCGTCCGGCGCGTCCCGTCCGGCCCGAACGATGGAGAGGATCAAGCCAGACTTGTGATCGAGAATGCTGCGCCCCGCTCGCGAACGCGCTTCATCTGAGCTGTCCTGGAATAGCGTGCGGCAAGCAAATCGCGATGACCCCGAATGGCCGCGATTGTGCCACCGTTCTGCAGAGCTTCTGCGTTCTCCCTGCCCGTTTCCTGACATTCGGAGCGTCATCGGAACGCATATCGTAGACAAGAGCAAATAGTCGCACTGTGGGGCAGCTCAGACCTGAATTTGGGCGTAATGGCGAATGCGTTTCGGTCATAGACAATCTATCGCACGCACAGCCGATTAGGACTGACCGCGTAATTGGGCCAGGTGCCGAGCCTGTGGTGCTCGTGAAAGAAAAGAACCTCTTGCAGGATGGCGGTTCACCGCCACCGCGAAGAAGAGGGAGACCACCGATGAGCTTTGATGTTGGACTTGATACGTCTGCAACGACGACAGCGATCTGCATAGTCGATCGTCACGACGCGACGATCGTGCTGGAAACGTCGGTTCCGACCGATCCGGATGCGATCTTCCAAGTGCTGAAGCCCTATGCGCCGCGCCTGCATCTGGTCGGGCACGAGGCGACGGGCTGGTCGGCCTGGCTGCACCGCGAGTTGGAGGCGCGCGGGGTGCCGATGGTGCTGCTGGAAACGCATCACTCGGCGCGGATGCTGGAGGCGCAGTGCAACAAGACTGACAGGAACGATGCTCGTGGCCTTGCACAGCTCGTGCGATCTGGCTGGTTCAAGCCGGTGCATGCCAAGAGCGAGGATGCCAACCGGATGAAGTTGCTCCTGGCGCATCGGCGGGTGCTGAAGCGCAAGCTGATGGACATCGAGAACGAAATCCGGCAGTCGCTGAAGATGTTCGGCCTGATGGCGGGCCGCCGCGTGCAGCGCGCAACGTTCCCGCAGCGTGTGCGCGAGCTGGTGGCGAGCGATCCGCTGTTGTCGCTGGCGACCGAAAGCCTGCTCAAATGCTGGCAGGTGCTGGGGACGAGTATCGCAACCTTCACAAGCTGCTCGTCCAGCTTGCCGGCCGGGAAGAGCTGTGCCGGCGCTGGTGCGAGATACCCGGCGTCGGCCCGGTAACGGCGGTCACCTTCCTGTCGGCGGTGGATGATCCGCGCCGCTTCGCCAAGTCGAAGACGCTCGGCGCGCATTTCGGGTTGACGCCGAAACGCGAGCAGTCCGGCACGTCGGTGGACTATGACGGGCATATCTCGCGGCGCGGCGACAGGGAGGTCCGCTGCGCGCTCTATGAGGCGGCGAGCGCCATGCTGACGCGCTCGAAGACGCACAGCACGCTCAAGGCGTGGGGCATGAAACTGGCGGGCAAGCGCGGCCATAAGCGTGCCGTCGTGGCTGTGGCGCGCAAGCTCGCCACCATCATGCACCGCATGTGGATCGACGGCTCGCGCTTCCGATTCTCGGCGAAGGACGAGACGTCCGGCGAGCAGCATGGTGGCGGTTCGACCGTCGCGCTGGCGTCGGCGTGACGGCGGCATGAACGCGGGCTGAGGACAGAAGGAACGACAGATTTACGGCGTCATGCCGACACGGGCTCCGCCGTTCGGGCGGGGAAGAAGGATGGATCGAAGCGGATACGGAGAGCACGCTATCTTGCCGGCGACAGCACGCCTCCGGGCGCGCCGATCGCGCCTGGAGTGGTTTTGTGGCCCCGTGAATCCGACGCGGATATGTGCGCCCGCCGAGTTTGCGGGAGAGAGCACGAACGACTGCACGGACCATCTGACTTCATCGCACGAAGGGGTGGAGCAGCGAACCATGGCGCAGTATTATCAAGCAATCGAAAAGGAGAGCGAAGGTGGCGACGAGGAAGCGAAACAGTCGCCCAATTACGACGGCAAGATAAAGCGAGCTTGCGCTCGCGGCGGGCGTTGCCCGCCAAGTGATTGTCTGCACATTGTTTTCGCCGCGCGAAAACGCCCCTGCGCTCAGGTCGCGCGAGGTGCGGTTGGGGCAGTGCTTCAGCTATCTCATTGACGGATATTCGTGCTTTCAGCGTTGGTGCGATGTGCGCTCCGCATTGTGGACGCCGAGACAGGTTTTACTACGCTGTAGCCTGATCGACAGCAAAGGCCTCTTGCCAAGGCAGAATCGGCTTTCGATCTTGCCGCCATGGCGGATCGCGATGCCGAGAATTTCCGTGTCAGGCCGGGCCGGGTGCGTAGCCGTGGCACGCGGGTCAACACTCGCTCACTGCCGTTCGTCACCCAGGTAAAGATCGCGGTGCAGAAGGCAGGTGGCAACCCGGACGGAATCGCTGGCTCGGGAGGGCGGAGTGGCCGGTTCAATGCTCGTGGCCGGGGCGCGAAGATCATGGCCGGCTTGCCACGCGAGTGTGGTGGCTGGAGCCGAAACGAAAGCGGCACCCGGTCGCGCCGGGTGGTGGTGAAGGCCCGGGTGGTGAAGCTTCATCAACAGTGCCGTGGGCGCGGTCTAAAGTTCGCCGCCAGCCGCGGCGCGGTCGATGCCCACCTGCGCTATCTTGAACGGGGCGGCGTGACGCGCGATGGCGAAAAGGGAAGGGTCTATTCCGCCGTCGAGGGCGAGGCAGATGGCAAGGCTTTCCTCGATCGCGGGCGGAACGACCGGCACCAGTTTCGCTTCATCGTCGCGCCGGAGGATACCGTCGAGATAAGCGACCTACGATCCTTCACGCGTGATCTCATGCGGCAGATGGAAGTCGATCTCGGCACCCGGTTGGATTGGATCGCTATCGATCATCACAACACAGGCCATCCACACACGCACATCCTGGTGCGCGGCGTCACAGAGGAGGGGAGGGTGCTCAGCATTGCGGGCGACTACATCGCCCACGGCATCCGCCACCGCGCGAGCGAGTTGGTGACGCTGGAGCTGGGTCCCCAGACCGAGGCCGATCTTATCCGCAAGCTCAGCGCCGAGGTGGAGGCGGAGCGGCTCACCCGTCTCGACCGGATGCTGATCGCCGAGAGCGAGGAGCACGGGATCATCGATCTGTGTCCGCATGCCGGCGACAGCTACACAGTGCGCGCCAATCGCCACCTGCTGATCGATCGGGCCAAGCGGC